>JALUUM010000047.1 GCA_027021365.1 Spirochaetales bacterium | reverse complement strand
CCATCGAGCCTGGAAACCTCACCGTCTGAGAAGTGTTGTTCTATGAGCTTCAAAGCATCTTCCTTTCTCTCTATTTCCACGTTGATCTCTCCGGATTGATAGTACCTGCCCACCAACGGCTCAATCAACTCTGAGAGCCTCTTTCCCTTCTTTTGAAGCAAGTTCATAAGGGTTACAACGGCATAGGCGGCCGATTCCGTATAGTATGTATCAGTGACCTTGAAATACACATGCCCGGAGGTTTCGCTCCCGAAAATGGCCCCATTCCTTACCATTTCATCGTATAGAAAGGTATATCCAACCCTCGATACGATTGCCCTTCCGCCAAGTTCCTCTATTCTTTCCGGCAGAACCCGTGAAGCAATCAAATCATAAACGATCGAAGCCCCGGGCTGTTTTTCCAGCAATTCCTCTGCAATAAGTGAGGAGAGAAAATAATTTTCTATCTTCTGGCCCCTTTCATCCACAAAGAGAACACGGTCTCCGTCACCATCGAGAATAGCACCGAAATCGGCTCCTGTTTCCCTTATCTTTGCAGAAATATCAGCAGAACTTTCAGGCTTCAATGGGTTGGGCCCGTGTGCGGGGAACCTTCCGTCCGGTTCACCGTTTATTACTGTTCCATCCACTCCTATCGCATCGATCAGAGATTCAAAAACTCTCCCCGAAGAACCATTCGAAGGGTCTATCACAAGTTTCATCCCTTCCAGTCCCTTACTCGCCTTGCTCTTAAGAAAGTCTATGTAACCCTGCAGGGTATCTTCATTATTGAAATTACCCTTCGACCCCGTACCTCTTTGAATATCAGAGAGTTCCTCCTTCACTATTCTTTCTATTTCGTTAAGTCCCTTTGAATAGCTTACGGATCCGCCCTGTCCGTCGTAAAGTTTAAAACCATGATACTCGGGAGGATTGTGTGATGCGGTAACCATCACTCCGCCTCCGAAACCTCCCTTTATCTGCGAAAAATGGAGCAGAGGCGTACTGACCATTCCGATCCCGCATACATCCTTTCCTTCATCGAGTATTCCATCGATTAAAGACTGATAGAGCTCCTTCGAATGCAGCCTTGCATCGTATCCGACCATGTAACTATCACTCTTCAGAAAACGCACGAATGCCCTACCCACCCGGTAGGCTGTATCAGTGTTGATTTCCTTTCCGTATATTCCTCTTATATCGTATGTCTTAAAAATACCCAACTCCCGCTCCTTTTAAAAAAATCTCTTTTTTATCGTATTTACAGGATAGCAGAATTCTACCAACAACTCAAGTTTACCGGTTTCTAAGAAGTTGCCCTGTCATCTATTCCTGATAATGTCAACCTAAAGTTGACAGCAGAATAATTTTGCTCTATATTTTAATAGACCACCTGGTCTATTTAGGAGGAAAATATGAAAGATACATTGATCAACCTTCTTCAGGAAGCAGTTATCACTCATACATCTTCCGCTGCTATATACTACAGAAATCATAAGGACAACAAGAACACAGAAGTCATTACATATTCAGAACTCTATAACAGGGTAAAGGAACTCGGCACGGGTCTCATGGCACAGGGGATAAAACCAGGCACCCACGTAGTTATCATTGCCGGAAGGAGTCATAAAAGTATCATTACCGATATGTCCTTGAATGGTTGCGGAGCAATAATAATTCCCATAAATCCGGAAATAGAAGATTCGGAGATGAATCAGATCTTGAGCGATTCAGATGCCGAAATTGCCATTATAGATTCAAATGAAACGATGAACAGGCTTCTATCGATAAAGGGCAGGAAATTTCGTATCAGAAAGTACATAATAATGGACTCCGATTTCTCACCAAAGAATACCATTCTGGATATATTCAAGATACCTGTTTATTCATGGGATGAAATTGCAGCAAGGGGCAAAGGCAAAATTGAAAGAGGTGAAAGACAGTTTGACCTTCGTGCAGCCGCCGTAAAACCAACCGATATTGCCTATATTCATTACACAGCCGGAACCACCTCGATCCCGAAGGGCGTTCTTCTGAGCAACAGAAATCTCGTAAGTGCCATAAAGGCCTTGGCTACTACTTTTAATATGAAACCAAATCTTGTCTGGACATCTTTTCTACCCTCCAGAAATATCTTTGAAAGGACAATCGACTTCTTCAACCTCATCCAGGGTAACAGTATAGATATATTCGAAGGAGAAACGAAGGATATCCTGTCAAGCATGGAAGAACATGAACCATCCTTCGTCGTAACCACTTCTCACCAGTTTACAGGTCTTTTCAAGAGGGTAAGAGAAAAGATGGGTTTTCTTCTGAAAACACTCGTTTTATTCAACAGATTGTGGAACTGGATTATTCAGTCTATCTCGGGCAGCTTCCCCTACTATACAAAAGGCCAAGCTGCCTTAAGAAGGATCACAGGTTTTTTACTGTTGCCCCTGGTATCGCCGCTAAAGCCATTCACAGATATACCCATCAAGAAGTTCAGAAGAAGACTGTTTGGAAAGAGATTCCGGGGTTTTATCTGCACGGGCAACATGCTTCCGAGAAAAGCGGACAGCTATATGAATGCCATGGGAATTCGCATACTGGAGGGTTACGGTCTTTCGGAAACCTGCGGATTCGTAACCCTTAGAAGCATCAACAGACAAACTACGGGTAATGCGGGAGACATTCTGCCAGGTATAGAACTGGAGGTAAGGGACAAAGACGGTAAAGCCCTCCCTGCAGGAAAATACGGTGTTATACACATAAGGGGTCCCCAGGTTATGCAGGGCTATTACAAGATGCCCGAACTCACCAAAATGTCACTCTCAGAGGAGGGTTGGCTGAATACCGGAGATATAGGTTGCTTATCCTTGAACGGAAAACTCACCGTTGCCGGAAAGATGGATTTCCAGCTCGAGGTAAAACCGGGACAGTATATAGAACCGGAGAGTATAGAAGAATCAATCTCACAGTCTCCCCTTATAGAAGACTCGGTGATAGTAAAAGATGAGAACGAGAATACCGAGCTGATTATCGTCCCGTACATGGAGAAGATAAGAAACATAGCAAACCGCATGGGAATGGATACGGAAACGGGAACCGATATAATTGAAGATACGAAAATCAAAAAACTCCTGGAAAGGGATATTCTTAAGAATGCAGGAAAAAATCCGTTACTCAACACACCCCATCGTTTCGTCGTTGCTCCCGGAAGCTTCAGAATAGGAAGAGAACTAACGATAAACCACACCAAGCGAAGAAACAAGATACGCGAAATCTATGGGTAAGCTATTCCGTCTGCTCCGTATAGCTGAAATACAGTATCACCGGGGGGACACTCGTTCCCTTCACAATTAGGTTTTCTATATTGTTCCTGTCAACATATACGAGCCTTAACCCGTTGTTTACTGTCCTGTAGAGAAAGTCCACTCCTCTATCTCTGGGAACCCCGTCGAAATAGAAAGTAATAACACCGTCATAATCTTTGGCAATTTTTTCCGAAAGGTAGTAGTTGAAATCGACCACCCCGGTATCACCTGCCTCTCCCGGAATTATCCTCCCCTTGAGTTTCCCGGGATTCTGCCAGACAAACCTTCTGTTATCGGAGAGAATTATATTCCCATAGAATCGGCTGGACATCTGTTTTCCCCTCTCCAGCAGGCTCTCATAAATGGCATCCCTTCTCTCTATTTCTCCCTGTATCACTTTTTGAATATCTTCTTTTACACTCACATACACACCACTGACATTTTTCCCCTCTAAATTGTAGAAAATGGCTATTTTATCCTTCCCGTATACTGTAACCCTTAGATCGGAACCCTTAAAGAGGTAACGGTTCTCCCCTATCTTATCAACCCCTGTATATCTGAATACCAGGGAATACTTATCTGTAACAAGCTTTATTACCTTCTCATCCCTGTTAGGAAAAAACCCGATATCCATCCTGAATTTGTTAAGGTCAAACTTATTTTCCTCCAACATTTCCTTGAAATACTCTGGCCTCCAGGTCTTTTCCAGTATGGAATTGAGCACAGGGTCCTCCGCCATCAAGCGTTTCACCATTTCCACCGGGTTGCCCTTTGTCTGAAAGACCCTCAAGAACTGTCCGTAACAGTAGCCCTCATGACCATCTTCCGTTAAAACATCGTACCAGTAATTCTCGTAGGCACCCACGGCTTCTTTTTTTTCTCCCCGTGATATGACCTTTATCACCTCCCCCTTCCTGAGCCTGTATATTCTCTTTGCATTGGCTTTGGGTTCCTCACGGATTGGAAGACCATTGTTGAGTGAGAAGGCAAATGTATTGATATATTCGGAATATCCCCTGGCAAAACTCTCCGCGTCTCCTCTTTTCCCGAAGAAGCGCAGAAATCCCAGGCCGACCTCCAACTCCTCATCGTTCTTTTCGATAAGATAGGTTTTCCTTATGTTGGATTGCTGTCTCACCCTGACGATTTCGCCGTTCTGTATTCCATTGCTATCCTTGTTCCAGAGGATCACACCGTAACCTATGTATTTCTTACCGCAGGATGTAAGGAAAAGAGACAAGATCAACCCAAAGATGACAAAATAATAAAGCTTACCTTTCAACATCAACCTCCTACCGTTACAAGTCAAAATATCAGCATATTCTTTGGCTAAAGTCAATAAAATGCCTGGGATTAACACTTGCATGAAGACTCATTAAAAGATATAAATATTATTCTGGAGGTAGCATGGAGAACATAGAGAGGGTTTTCAGTAGGATAGAAGAGAACAGGGAAGATATGATAGCGCTGCAGGAACTGCTTACCGGTATTCCCGCAATAGCCCCACAGAGCGAAGGAAAGGGAGAGTGGGAGAAAGCGGAAGCACTGACGACCTGGCTGAAGAAGCTCGGGGTGACGAATATCAATATGATCAATGCTCTGGATGATCGTGTTCCAGCCGGAAAGAGGCCCAATATCATAGCGACTATTCCCGGTGAGGATGAAACCAGAAACTTCTGGATAATGACACATATCGACGTGGTTCCTCCGGGTGAACTCTCACTGTGGAATTCGGACCCTTTCAAGATGACACGGGAAAACGGGAAATTGATAGGAAGGGGCGTGGAAGATAACCAGCAGAGTCTCGTGGCATCTGTATATGCCGTGACCTCGATACTCCAGGAGGGATTGAAACCGAAATACACGGTGAAACTGATGTTTGTTTCGGATGAGGAAACAGGCTCCGACTTCGGAATCAAATTTCTTCTGGACAACTACGATTTGTTCAAAAAGGAAGACCTGATCCTGGTACCAGATGGCGGAAGAAGTGATGGCACCCTCGTCGAGGTTGCGGAAAAGAGCATTCTCTGGTTAAAATTCAGAACCACGGGGAAACAGTGTCATGCATCGATGCCGCACCTCGGCATAAATGCCTTTGTAGCAGCTTCTAAGCTCGTTCTAAAGCTTAATGGCTTGAATGAAGAATTCAA
The DNA here is from genome assembly GCA_027021365.1 of Spirochaetales bacterium. Classification (GTDB taxonomy): domain Bacteria; phylum Spirochaetota; class Spirochaetia; order SZUA-6; family SZUA-6; genus JALUUM01. The sequence goes on along the minus strand of JALUUM010000047.1, from coordinate 15,356 downwards.
CAGGAAAAACGAAATCTTTGATCCTCCCTATTCCACATTCTGCCCGACCAAAAAGGAGAATAACGTACCAAATATCAACTCAATACCGGGTGAGGATATATTCTATCTCGACTGCCGTATCCTTCCTTCGTATGACCTAGACGATGTAATGAAAAGAATAGGAGAGCTTGCCGGGGAAGTGGAGAAGGAATACGGGGTATCCGTTGAAATCGAAACGATTCAGAGGGAATCTTCCCCGCCTACGCCGGAGGATTCGAAACTCGTAAAGTCACTGATAAGGGCAATAAAACTCGTCTATGCTGTGGATGCCAGGCCAAGGGGAATTGGTGGCGGAACGGTGGGAGCTCACCTGAGAAAGAGGGGTTTTGATACCGTAGTATGGTCTAAAATAGAAGAAACAGCCCACATGCCGAATGAGTACTGCATAGTGGACAACATGGTGGGTGATTGCAAGGTCATGGCTGAGATAATGTTACGGGGATAACCTCATCCAACTTATCCGAATCTATAACTATTACTATTCTGCACTTCTTCAACGTTTCGATATTCTCCTTAAGGGCAAGTATCTGCCTGGCCGACTGGCGCGAGATAATGATATCAGTCGCATACTTACCGAACACCCCCCTCGCCATTATATTCAAGGGAAAGGCGCCAACGCGTTTTAGCAAGCCGGCTTCCTTCTCGTTATCCGTATATGCGGCCATTCCCCACTTCTTTAGATAATCCGGATAGCACATCTCCCTCTCGAGAATGACATTCATATCCTCGTCCAGAAGCTTGAAAAACATGGCAGGATTTACACGCTCCTTCTTTCTCTTCCCGTGAGCCCTAAGGAAGCCCTTGGCATATATTACGAATCCCGAGAATTTCCTTGTCGGTACAAATCCGAGATACCTCTCGATGGGAAAGGGATTTCTCTGCAGATCGAATATATTTATGATGCCACTGTTCCCGTAGAAGTCAAAAACATACCTTGCATTGTAGGTGGTAAAATCATCGGACACCTTCTCCCAGATTCTCCTTCCATCCTTTGATACCTTTAAAATCGGGCCGAGGAGTGATTCATCATTCTCCGCAGCCTCCTCCAATGTATAGTAGGAATCGATTCTTAATCTCATAATCGCTTGGAGGAATATTTCAGGAGCCATGTCAGCGGTAAAGCCTGCCGTAACGGATTTTGCTCTGGGAAATGGATACTTTTCGAGAGGCATCTTTTTACGAATATCTACAAGGAGTTTTCCCGCCTTCCAATCGAAAAAAGCGGAAGCCCTATCGGAGTAACAGCTCATACCAAGAATTACAAGGAACAGCACAATAAGAAGTGACAGTTTAAGCTTCAACCTCTCCCCTCCATTCTGTCCCTTATTAGAGAGCTCAACCGAGAAATACCGGTTACTATCTCTTCCTCGGAGGGATAGGAAAAGTTCAATCTCATCGTATTATGCCCTCCTCCATTCGGGAAAAAGGCCGAACCTATAACGTAGGCAACATTTCTGTCTATAGCCTCGATAAACAGCTCGTCCGTGTCTATATCTTCGGGCAGTGAAATCCACAGGAACAGACCGCCTGAGGGTTCATTTATCTCTACCCCCTTCAATCCCTCAAGGTTCTTCTTCAATTCACCCACCATGAGGTCACGTTTCTTCCTGTAGATATCGATATTTCTTTTGATTCTCACATCGATCTGCCCGCCGGAGATAAAGCGTTCTGCAATCGACTGTGAGAAAGCAGAGGTACAGAGATCAGTGGCCTGTTTTGCCTGTACCAGTTTATCCATTATCCTCTCATCAGCGGTAAGCCAACCGAGCCGCATACCGGGCGATAGAATCTTGGAAAAGGTGAAGAGTCCTATAACCCTGTTCTGCCTGTCCATTGCAGACAACATGGGATACTCTTCTCCTGAATATCTCAACCACCTGTATGGTACATCCTCGACTATTATCATATCGAATTCTTCTGCAATCTCCATCAGTTCCTGCCGCCGTTCCATACTCATCGTTATGCCGGTTGGATTCTGAAAATCGGGGATCGTGTAGATGAACTTTGGCATGTTCTGATAATACTCGTTTCCCGTACCGGCAGTCTTCTTGAGCTCAGCGAGCCTTTCCCTCAAGAAAGCTGTCCTCATCCCTCTCTCATCCATTTCGATTGCCAGAAATCGAGCACCATAAGATCTGAAGGCACTCATTGCTCCAAGGTAGCTCGGATTCTCAGTCACCACCAGATCACCTCTGTCGAGGAATATCTTAGCAACGAGGTCGAGGGACTGCTGGGAAGCAGATGTAACTATGAGCTCTTTGGTGGAACAATTGAAACCTCTTTTTTCAAGAAAACTGCGAAGATTCTCTCTTAGAGATGGAAGGCCCTCTGTGGGGCTGTACTGAAGGGCAAGTCCAGGTTCTTCCTTAAGAACTCCTTCGGTTATAGTGGCGAGTTCTTCTGCGGGAAAGGTTCCCGGATACGGGAGGCCTCCTGCAAAAGATACCAGCCCTTTCTTGTTGGTCAATTTGAGCAGTTCCCGTATGATAGACCTGCTCATCCTCCTTGCACTGATAGAGTATCGACTTGTAACATCCATACTGCCTCCGTCCAATTGTCCTTCACTTAAAGAAATCGGTCAAGCCGACGGAACACTACAATTTTTCACCAAAATAGATACCGGCCCATTCCCATCTTCCGTCTATATCGGGGTCTGGTTTGAAATCAATCTTCCTGAAGTAGAGATACCAAGTCGGAATCCTGTATGTCCAGTTGGTAGTCTTAAGGTATGCTTCTCGGGAATTGGATGCAATGTCGAGTTTTGAAGCCACACGAATCTTTGACTTCAGGAGGAAAGACCCGATATCAAATTTAAGGGCGATATTCTCGTTACCCTTCTCCTGTTCCCAGGATTTGGTAAAGAAATTCACCTTTGCCTTGTATCTGAGCAGCCTTCTCGGGCTTCTAAGGCGGATAGCCCTTTTTATGGCTGCTATCAGTGCCTGAAGCTCAGGAACGGTCCAGCTCTTGTCGGAGTAGTAGAAGGCAACTTTTTCACGAATCTGTTCGTGAACATTGGGCACACCGGGTATCTCTGCATTCGGAAACTGAAGAAACTTCTTGTATGACTGAATAGAGAGGTCCCACTCTCCCAGTTCCTCGTAAGCCTTGGCCAGGTAGTAGTAGGCTGCCCCCAGGTCAATCTTGTCGCTGAATCTTGCAATCAATTCCTTGTAGTAATTCACCTGGTACTGGGGGTCTTTTACAAGCCTCAAGAGAGCCTGCAGACATCTGTAATGAATGGAAGAGCCATTGAACAGCAGATCCGGATAGTTGGTGAGAATTCTCTCGTAGTAGTGCCTTGCAAAGGGATATGCATTCATATCCTCGTATGCCTTTGCAACAAGGATAAGATAGAACGCATTATAGGGATCCACCGGGTTTTTTTCCACATAGGTTGTAAGAAAGAGGATTTCCCTGGTCTTCTCCCCCTCTTCCTCCAGAATACTCGCTATCCTGTTCAAGAGAACAAATTTACGTTCCTTGCCATCCTTCTCCTCTTCCAACAACCTGAAGAGCTCCTTTAGTTCCTTCTTCTGGTCACTGTTGCCAACGAGATAGTACGAGTACTGCCCCGTATTACATGAGACAAGAAAAAAGACAATAAGGGCAATAATGATGAGAGGTGAAAACAGAACAAGGATTTTCGGGAATTTTTTTCTTGTAAGGTGCATATCTTCTGTTCAGTGATACTATCAAAAACATATGCAGTTGGCAAGAGAATAAGTGTATGTTAGAATAGCCCCGCAACTCTTATAGGAGGATTCAGTGGAAGAGAAGATAGTAAGCAGGAATGGTAAACTCGAGGTTCCGGACAATCCAGTAATACCATACATAGAGGGCGACGGTACGGGACCGGATATATGGGCTGCAACTGTAAGGGTAATCGAAGCTGCCGTGGACAAGGCATACGGAGGAAGCAAAAAGATACATTGGAAAGAGATATATGCCGGTGAAAAGGCATACAATAAAACGGGGAAATGGCTCCCCGAAGAAACAATCGAGGCATTCAAGGAGTACCTCGTAGGGATAAAGGGACCCCTTACAACCCCTGTCGGAGGAGGTTACAGGAGCCTGAATGTCACCTTAAGACAGACACTCTCCCTCTATGTGTGTTTGAGACCGGTCAAGTATTACGATGGAGTGCCTTCACCTGTAAAAAAACCGGAACTGATAGATACCGTAGTTTTTCGAGAGAACACCGAGGATGTCTATGCGGGACTCGAACTGGAGGAGGGAAGCTCCGAGGCAGGGGAAATGATACACTTTTGCCGGGAAAAGTATGGCTGGAATATAAGGGAAGACTCCGGAATCGGCCTTAAACCTATAAGCAGGAAAGCCTCCGAAAGGTTGATACGAGCCGCAATCAAATATGCAATCAATTTCGGCAGAAAGAGCGTTACCCTGGTACACAAGGGAAATATCCAGAAATTCACCGAGGGCGCCTTCAGAAACTGGGGTTACGAACTGGCAGAGAGTGAATTCGGAGACGAGACGGTAAGCATCGACAAGGTATCCGATCCTACGAGAGAGAAAAGAGTGATAATTAAGGACACAATTGCCGATATCTTTCTTCAGCAGATACTTACAAGGCCGGCCGATTTTGATGTTATTGCCACTACGAACCTCAACGGCGATTACATTTCCGATGCACTTGCCGCCCAGGTGGGGGGAATCGGAATTGCACCGGGAGCCAATATCAACTACGAAACGGGGCACGCCATATTCGAAGCGACACACGGAACAGCCCCGAAATATGCCGGCAAGAATATGGTGAATCCATGTTCACTGATTCTCTCGGGAGAGATGATGCTGGAATACCTCGGATGGCAGGAAGCAGCCAACCTTATCGACAAAAGTTTGACCAAAACAATATCCCAACGTTACGTGACCTATGATTTTGCGAGGCTAATGGAAAAAGCGCAAAAGGTATCAACATCGGAATTTGCAGATAGAATGATTGCCAATATGTGAAATGATTGACAGATACGAATGAACAGAATTGTCAGATTTATACTTGGTATTTTCACCTTTATTCTCATATCCATAGGTGTCCTTACCCTTATCGCAGCTCAGAGCAACAGGGATAATAGTGAAAAGAATTCCCAGACAAGCCGTAGCAGCCAGTCAAAATATCGCTATGTCATCCTGAAAAGGGTCAGGATGGAAAGCGGGCTCCTGTATGCCATATCAAAAAACCATGGATTTCTTATATCCTTCGACAACGGAGTAACCTGGGAGGAAAGAAATGAGGGACTACCAAGGAGAATCATCTATCCCTTCAAAGACTTTCCGGTAAGAAGAATCACCTCCATTGCCTTTGACCCTTCCAATGAAGCAAATATTGCCCTTACCACGGAAAGTGGCATTTATGTAAGCACCAATCATGGCCTCCACTGGTCCAGAATACACACCGACAAACCCATGCGAAAGACCTCATACTTTACTTCCGTCGCGATCTACCCGGGACATCCGGAGAGACTCCTTGCAGGTACCTCCTTCAACGGCTTCTTTGAAACCACCGATTCGGGGAAGACCTGGAGTGACCCTTCCTTAGACCTGAAGTTTCTCTACAAGGGTGCCGGATTCTACGAGGAAATCTCTTCGATAACCTATGACCCCTCGGATTTCAACACAATATACTTCGTCCTCGGTTTCGAGGGTAACCTGTACAGGTTGGACAGGAAAGAAAAAAGGCTTAAGAAAATAGAACTGAGCGGAAACTTCATGATAAAAAACGCGTACTTCGATTATACGGGAAAATCCGGCAGGCCATGGAACCTTATAGTAGAAACAGATAAAGGGGCATACATCTACAATGAAGGGGGAAGATTGACCTTGAAGGATGTTTTTCCGACGAGCTCTTCGAAGGGTGAAGACCCCTCGAGAATCGGCAAGGAGGAGAGACTTAAAAAGGCATCGGGAAAATTCGGCATCTACATATCCTCCCACAGGGCCTCTGGCAGCTACCTGGAAAACCACTTCAAATTCATGGAAGAGCACAGTCTTAACTCCATTGTCGTCGATTTCAAGGACGATTACGGTTTTCTCTCATACGATTCAAAACTGATACTCCCTGCAAAGATGAAAGCGATTCGCAGGAGAATCAAGCTCGAAAAACTCATAGGGGAGGCTCACAAGAGGGGTATTTACGTAATAGGGAGAATCGTCGTTTTCAAGGATCAGCAGCTTTACAATTACGATGGCTACAGGTATGCTCTCTGGGATAAGAAAAAGAACCAGCCATGGAGAAACATCAAGAAGATCGAGGACCCCGATACGGGGGATGTAAAATGGAAGCAGAGTGAATACTGGGTAGATCCATACTCGCAATTTGTCTGGCAGTACAACATTGCAATCGCAGAGGAACTTCAACGAAGAGGGGTCGATGAAATACAATTCGACTACATACGTTTTCCCTCCGATGGCGACCTATCCACAGTACAGTACAGATACCGCAGGGCAGGAATGAGCAAAACGGATGCCATAGAATCATTCCTCGCCATGGCCAGAGAAAAACTGCACATTCCCATAAGCACCGACCTGTACGGATTCAACTCCTGGTACAGGATGGGTAACTGGATAGGCCAGAGCATAGAGATGATAGCAGACTATGCCGATGTGATATGCCCCATGTTCTATCCCTCCCACTTTCCCCTGGATTTCATGAAAAACATGGACTACCTCGACAGGGCGTACTTCATATACAGGGAAGGAACAAGAAGGGCCAGTGAAATAACTGGCGGAAGGGTTCTGATAAGACCCTTTGTTCAGGCTTTTCTACTTGGAGGTGAGCTTAAAATGAGTACGGAAAGGTACACCGAATACCTGGCAAGACAGATACAGGGGACAATCGACTCTCCGTCCTCCGGTTTCACACTCTGGAATGCCTCCAACAGGTACTACATGGTGAGAATCTCTCTTAAATCCTTCCTCGGAGGAGAAAAGGCACAATGAAAAGATCGAGAATAAGATCGATGGTAATCCTATTGATATTTGCCATCGCTATTTCTTTCCTGGCGAGTTGTAAAACCGCACCTAAGAAACCCGAAAAGCCTATTCAACAAGCGGTTACGGAAGAAGAGGCAAAGAAGGCAAAAGAGGCAGAGAGAGAGAAAGAGAAAAACCTCCTCTTTGAAAGGGCAATAGGGGCACTGGAAGAAGGGACACCGGAGAAACTGGCTGAAGCGGTAAGAATCGTCAGGGAAAACAAACTGGCAGATACCAGCGAGGGAAAGGAAATTATCTTTCTTTCAAAGTCGATCTTTGATCTGCTTTATTCTTTATCGAAAGACAAAAAGTACATAGATTTCTTCTCCGCACTGGACATTTCAACATATTCGGGCAGATATCTGAAACCAGTAAGGGCACTGTTGTCGGGAAACTATCCGGATGGAGGATGGGAAAAGGCGGATGAAAGAGATTTCTTTGGCAATTTACTGGCTGCGATTTCCATTCTGGGCAGAGCCGGGGATAAAACCGAGAGAGAAAAGATATTCAAGTATCTGGACAGGGCAATCGCAGTCTCCGAGAAAAGCATACTTCCCTACTACGTGGAAGCACTGGCATACCAAAAAGAAGGTATGGGTAAAAGAGAAATCCGATCATTGGAAAAGGTTTTGCAGTTATACGGTGACTTTTTCCCTGGAAGGCTTCTCCTGGCAGAAGCTCTCCTCGAAAACAATCCATCTCCCAGAGATTCACAGAGGGTGATAACGCTTCTCGAGGGCCTTGAAAAGAAGATGAAATTCGATGCTAATACATACTACCTCCTTGCAAGGGCTTACTATAATACGGCCAAACTTGAAAGTGCATCCGTTCAAATCGCTAAGGGATTGATACTGGCGCCGGCAAATATCAACCTTTTACTCCTTAGAGCCCACATACTGGAAAGAGAAGAAAAATGGGACAGGGCACTTCGCACGTACAAGCTTATTCTGAAACAGGCACCGGAAGAAAGAGATGCACTGCTTGGCCTGGCCAGGGTCACCTACTTCGGAAACCATAACCTCAAAGGTGCCATAGGAATACTCACCGAGGCAGAAAAAAAATATTCCGATGATGCGGATTTTCCCGAACTTCGGGGAAGAATTCTTATGGAGGAATCGAGAGACAATGAAGGCCTGAAAGCTCTGAACCGTGCACTGGAGATAGAACCGAATCGAATATCCGCATTGAGGCTCCTGCTGGAGAATGCGGTAAAGATGAAAAGATGGATCCAGGGCTCCATTTACCTTTCCAGGATACTCAAGAGCTCTCAAGGCAGCCTCGATGAAGAAGATTACCTCCTTGCATACGAGATCTATACCAATATCAACGATTCTGATTCTGCACTTGAATATGCCGAAAAATTGTATAAACTTGGTACCAGGGATATATACTCGTACTACTATGCCCGGGCACTGATTGCTGCCGGAAAAAAGGAGAGGGCACTTGCCGTAATAGAAAAGGGAATCAATAAAGCCAGGACTTCTGGAAACGGTGAAATAATGAGCCGGCTCTATTACCTTAAGGGTAAAATCGTCATGGAAAATGACCCGGAAGCTGCGCTAAATCTTTTCCGGCACTCGATTTTCGAGTATCCCGAGAATGTCGATACGATGATAGAACTTGCCAGAATGTACATACGCAACAATGATTTCAGGAGAGCCAGCCTCTACTTGAGACAGGCAGTAAAGTTGAGACCTGAGGACCAGGGACTGAAGATTCAGCTCGAGCAGGTGGAAAACCAGCTTCACTGAACAGTCGTCTACGGTTAATTCTAAAAGTTGAAAAGGTTTACACTTTCATATCATGTCACGGAGGTACCTATGAAGGTTCAAAGCAAGCTTACTATTGGGTTTCTTGTCATAGCACTAATGCTGATAGTTGATCTTGGGCTGTCCTTCTTCTTTGCAAAGGAGAATGCAAACCTCGTTAATGAAAAGATATCCGTGTTAAAGATACGTGATAAGTGGAATGATTTCGAGGTCTCAACAACGAGACTTCTCGTTTCCACGGAACTCGATACGGATTTTCACAAGTGGCTTTCTGTCAAAAAGGACTTCGAAAGTGATCTCCTGGATTTCATAGAATACTTTATATACAAGAGGAGCAAACAGGCCTCCAGCGATATTCAGAACAAGCTATCCGGACTAAAAAGATTATGGCAAATCGTTTCAAAGGAAACCTCTACAGTGGAAAAGCTCTACAATACCAGCGAGATACAGGATATAGTGCATTCAAAGAGACCACTCCTCATGAAATACGGAGAGTACTCTGTTACGGGAAAGTTTCCGCCGGATCTCTTGCTTATAGTGGATAAGGTTAACCACTTCGATGTGTACAGTCAACCCTTCATAAACCTGCTCTCCGAGACGGTAAGCTTTATCGACAAGAGTGTTTCCAGACAGATCAGGCGGATGAGACTTGTAACACTTGGCATTGGAATAGGAATACTTCTTATCTCAATACTGTACAGCCTCCTCTTTGCCCGTATCTTTACGAAAAATATAAAAAAGATACACGAGACTACAAACCGTGTATCCTCGGGAGACTTTACAGGGGAGATCAGGATAAGGGCAAAGGACGAAATAGGGGAGCTTGCGGAATCGATTAATAAGATAAATGAAAATATATCCGGTATCATTGCGAACTCCATAGAGACTGCCAACCACTTCGAAGAGAATACCGAGATTCTTACCGAGAGGTCGGGAAAAATGACAGAGATGATAATGAACTCACTAAGCTCCCTTAATGAAATAGACAGGAGATTCAATAAATGGATCGAGGAGATGGAATCAAAGAGAACCTCTCTGCAGTCGATTGTTGGTATTACGGAGGAGGGTTTCAAAACCCTGGACAACATGAAAGCATCGGTTGAAGAAAGCTCTGCTGAAGTGGAGGAGATGGCTAGAACCACTATCGCCGTTGCAGAAAACGGTTCCAAAATGAGCGAAATATCCAAACAACTTCTTGAACATGCAAAGAATACTGCAAATAAAACAGGTGAAGCCTCCAGTATCATTACAGGGCTTGAAACCAAGATGAGCGAGATACAAAATATCACCAAGGTGATAACGGCAATTGCCTCCCAGACAAATCTTCTTGCCATGAATGCCTCGATAGAAGCAGCGCATGCCGGGGAGGCGGGCAAGGGCTTTGCAGTGGTGGCAGAAGAGATCCGAAACCTCGCTGAAAACTCGGCCAGGTCGGCATCAGAAATTAAAAAGATACTGAGCGAAACGAAAGATTCCATCGAGAACTCTGTTGAGAGTTTCTCCAAAATCGTGGAGGTATCGGAGAAGACCATTGAAAAGATAGAAACAATCTCGCAGTTGATAGAACAGAATGATGAAGCGACATCCGAAGAAAAGGAGGCAGCTACACAGCTTATCAATGCCATCAGGAAATTGAAAGAAATGTTCCAGAGAGTGGAAGAGGCATTCGAGAGGGAGAAGAAAGAAACGGATAGGATTGTGGAATCTTTTAAACAGTCAATAGAGGAATCGGAGAAGACAGGACGAGCGATATTCGATGTCAACAGGCGTTCCAAAGAGATAAAGGGTGAGCTTGAAGAGTTCAACGAGATACTCTCATCGGAACGTGAGCTTGCAAAGAAACTAAAGAATATCCTTTCCGAGTTCAAAATTAAGAGAAACAATGAGACTGAGAGTCTTTGATATCGCCGTACCATTGGCACTGGGCTGGCATAGGTGCATACCATTAAACTCTTGACCGTAAAAAGTCGATTATGATAATATAACGACCATAGACAGTAGGGGTTGCTACTATGTCAGAAAACTTGGATGGTACGGAAAAGATTTACTGTGCCAACTGCATCCATTGCAAGCTTGTCCGTGTTCCCTCCGGCAACGGTAATCAGTATTATCTTCGTGTAAGATGTGATGCCGGAAAATGGAAAAAGAAACTCGGTGAAGAGAAGATATATAAATATTTTACCGTGGCAAGGAGAACAGTGGACCATTGTGATGCCTACGAACCAATGGGTGATGCTAAGATGTTCCTGAAGGAACTCAAGAAAAACCTCCCCATTAAAGATGAAATCTACAGCCTTTGAAAGAACGTTTTAAGATTACTTAAGAAAGAGAAACAGATGAAAATTTTACATCGATACATAAGCTTCCTTATCCTTGCCGGACTTTCCCTGCTTTACATGTCTTGTGCAACCGAGCCTGCCACAATCCCTAAAAACCTCACCCCTGCAGAATTTTTTCAGAAGGCTCAGGATGCATCCGAGGTGGGCAACTATAAACTTGCCATGCGTTACTACGAGGCTTTCAAGAAAAAGTACCCTGACAACCTGGAGAAAAATCTCTGGGCAGACTATGAAATAGCCTTTCTCTATCATAAGATGAATAACGATGAGAAGGCGATAGAACTCTTCGACAGACTGATCGAAAAGTACGAGAAAGAGGGAAATGAGAAATGGCCCAAGGCGCCAAGGATACTGGCTGAAAAGGTCGAGGAAAACATACTGAAGAAAAAGCCCCAGCTCAAAAAATCTCCGGAAAGCAAGCAGACCGATCAGGCTGACCAGACAAAGGGTTCAAGTTAGAATCAAATCGAGAAAAGACAGGTTGATACTATGAAATACAGGTACTGCCCGGTATGCGGCAGGGAATTCGATCGATGGAACAATCAACTGCTGATATGCAAAGGCTGTGGCTACCACTTCTACCAGACTTCCAAACCGACGGCGGGTGCTGTAATTGTCGGCGATAGAGAAGACGGCAGGAAGATAGTTCTTCTTACACGCCGTGGGATAGAACCTTTCAAAGGTTACTGGGACATTCCCGGGGGATTCCTTAAGAACGGTGAGGATCCGGTAGAGGGCCTGAGAAGGGAAATACGTGAAGAACTTGGGACTGAGCTTCTGGATGCAGAGCTATTCTTTTCCGTGACAGACAGCTATCCCAGGGATGATATTCCCGAAGAGGCTCAATTTACAATCTGCCTTTATTTTATCTGTCACATTGATCCGGATACAACCCTGAAGGCAGAAGATGATATAACAGAGTCAAAATGGTTTCCTCTCGATGAAATTCCTGAAAAACTCTCCTTCAACGGTAACAAGCTGGCCCTTGAAAAGGCCCGCGAATTGTTGGAATAGCTGCAATAGCTGCTGCAAATTGTCGCTACCTCAACTTTCGGATTCATTCTCTCTGGCATAATCACAGTAATCAGAGACACTGCAATTTCCACAATCCGGTTTTCTTGCCTTGCAGGTGAATCGGCCGTGAAAATTTATCACATAAGAGAATCTCGTCTGTATATTTTCAGGAATCAGTTCCTTCAACCCGGCTTCGATCTTGTCGGGATCATTCTCCCCTGAAAGCCCCAGCCTCCCTGTAACCCTCTTTACATGGGTATCTACTATTATAACCGGAGCACCAAAATAGTTACCTGCAACGACACTTCCCGTCTTTCGCCCGACACCGGGAAGTTTGGCGAGTTCCCCTACACTTTCAGGTACCTTACCACCATACTTCTCCACAAGTGCTCTGGACATGTTCAGCAGGCTCTTTGCCTTGTTCCTGTAAAAACCCGTGGAACGTATGAGCCCTTCCAGTTCGGCTCTGTTGGCATTGGCAAGGCTCTCCGGATCGGGATAACGTTCGAAGAGCTTCGGAGTAACCATATTGACACGTTCATCGGTACACTGGGCCGAAAGAATCGTTGCAACGAGAAGTTGGAAAGGGTTATTCGACTTGAGTAAAATCCTGGCATCTGGATATTCCTTCTCCAGTATTTCAAATATTTTCAAGGCTCTCGTCTTCAGTTCATCCTTTTCTTTACTCAATTTTCCTTCCCCTCTCTTCTCCGTATGAAATATTCCCCGATTTCATCTGCCTCCATGCAGTTCAACAGGTTACTCTTTCCCAGCCATGCCTTTCTTGCCATGATTGTACCATACTTCATGTCATCAAAACCATCTATGGAATGTGCATCCGGACTCAATGCAACCATTACGCCCATGCTTCCCGCCTTTTTCAACACTTCCCAATCAGGGTCTAACCTATGCGGATTGCAGTTGTGTTCAAGCACTACCTGATTCTTTAACAGTGCTTCGAGTATCGCATCCATATCCAGCGGGTATCCCTCTCGTGACAGAAGAAGCCTCCCGGAAGGATGCCCCAGTATGGTGACAAATGGGTTCTCAATAGCCCTGATCAATCTACCAGTCGCCTCTTCCATCCCCATGGAAAGTTTTGAATGAATAGATGCAATAACGAAATCGAAACTTGCCAGCACTTCATCTTCATAATCCAGGTTTCCGTCCGGTAGAATGTCTGATTCGATTCCAAAGTAAATCCTGAATGGTTGCAGTTCTCTGTTAAGCTTATCTATTTCCTCCTTCTCTTCGAGAAGCTCCTCTTCCTTAAGGCCTCCCGCATAGAAAGCGGATTTGGAATGATCACTAATACAGAGATACCGGTAACCATTATCGATACATGCCTCTGCAAGCTCTCTTACTGAGTTGGCACCGTCAGAATATGTGGAATGAACATGAATCATTCCCTTTATATCTTCCTTTTCAACCAGGACCGGCAACTCCCCCCTTTCCGCAGCCTCCACTTCTTCCAGCCCTTCCCTGATCTCGGGCGGTATCCACGGAAGGCCTATTTTGCGGTACACATCCTCTTCATCTTCAATATTCAAAGCCTCTTCTCCCCTGAAGAGGCCATACTCATTCATCTTGAAACCCATCCTCTTTGCTCTCGCCCTCAGTATCGTATTGTGTTCCCTGGAACCTGTAAAATGCTGGAGTGCAGAGGGAAAAGACTTCTCCTCTACTATCCTGAAATCGACCTGGAGGCCATGCCTCCTAATCGATACTTTCGTTTCACCGGCACCTATTATCCCCATATCACCCGAATCGGCAAGGGAGGTGATGTTTTTTCTAATTCCATTTCCCTCGGCATTTTGCTTCGGGACGAGGAGAATATCGATATCCTTGAAAATGGTCTTACCTCTTCGCAAGCTTCCGGCAATAGTAACGCGAGCAAAGGAGTCCGATCCATTTAAAGTGGAAACTATCTCATTACCTATGGCCATCGCTTCGGAAATAAGGCGCTTGTTTTCGCTTCTCTTTATGAAATCGATTCCGGCGAGAATCTTCTGTTGACTCTTTTCACCAAAACCTTCAAGGCTGGCAAGCCTGTTTTCCAGACAGGCATATTCGAGTTCACCTATCGACGATACTCCAAGCTTTTCCCATACTGCCTTTACCTTCTTTGGTCCCATTCCCGGTATTTTCAAGAGGTCTGTAATGCTTTCCGGGAATTTTGTCTTCAATTCTTCAAGCACGGCAGAGCTTCCCTTTTCGATATACTCCTTTATGATATTCTCTATCTGCCTTCCTACTCCTTTTATTCCCGAAAGCCTATCTTCCTTCGCCAGGACAACGATATCTTCCTCATATCTCTCTATCACCCTTGCTGCATTTTCAAAAGCCCTGACTTTGAAGGGATTTTCTCCGTTCAACTCCTTGTAAAGTGCTATCTCTTTCAAAACCGATGCAATACTTCTATTATCCATTTGCTATCCCCTTCAAGCTTAATGCCTCGAAACAAAAAATGTCAATCGCAAATATACCCATTGTATATTCATACCTTTTACATTTGTTTTACAATTCTGGGCTTGATTTGGCTGTATCTTCTAGTCCTGATAGTGCAGTATTAACGCAAATGACAAGAATGTTGTTTTATTTAGCTGGATAAGGAGTAAAATAGATATGTATAAAAATGAAACATTGCCACAATTAAGAATAGGAAACCTGACGGCAGAAATACCCGTTATTCAGGGTGGAATGGGTGTCGGTATATCCCTTTCAGGACTTGCATCGGCCGTGGCCAATGAAGGAGGTATCGGAGTTATTGCGGCGGTCGGAATAGCAATGCTTGACACAGACAAGAAGGGCTCTGCAAGACAGAGAAATATCACGAGACTGAAAGAAGAAATAAGGAAGGCAAGGGCCTTAAGTGACGGAATCATAGGCGTCAATATTATGGTTGCTCTGACAGATTTTGAAAATCTGCTGGTAGCCTCTTTCGATGAAGAAGCGGACATAGTTTTTCTCGGAGCAGGACTTCCAATGCGTGTACCCCAAATATTGACCCCTGAGAGACTGAAAGAGGGAAAGACAAAAGTAGCCGTTATAGTTTCTTCCGGGCGGGCCGTTTCCATTATCCTAAGAGCCTGGTCCAAGTACGGCTGCCTTCCCGATGCAATTGTCGTGGAGGGTCCCAAGGCAGGGGGTCATTTAGGTTTCAAGAAAGAACAGATAGATGATGAAAACTACGAACTGGAGAAAC
>JALUUM010000046.1 GCA_027021365.1 Spirochaetales bacterium | reverse complement strand
TCAGGCGGGGAGAGGCGAATCATCTTACCGAGTGGGCATCTACTCTTGGGCAGATCGAGGGAGATGTGACATTTTTCAATTTTCTGGCTTCCCACGATGGGGTAGGAGTGCTTCCCGCTCATGGTATCCTCAGCGAAAAGGAACTGGAGGGCCTTGTGGAACTTGCACTCTCTGGGGGTGGTTTTGTTTCTTACAAGGCTACACCTGGGGGAGAAATTCCTTACGAATTGAACATCAGTTACTACGATGCCATTTCAAAGGGAGAGAAAACAACAGATCTAAGGGTTAAGAAGTTTCTCTCTTCCCAGTCCATAATGCTTGCACTTAAAGGAATTCCGGGAATATACATCCACAGCCTTTTGGCAACGCCAAACTACAGGGAAGGTGTGGAAAAAACAGGTGTCAAACGCAGCATCAACAGGAAAAAATTTGAAATAGAAGAGGTAGAAACTCACCTGAAAGACAAGGATTCGGAGGTCAAAAGGGTCTTTGACGGTTATCTGGCTCTGCTTCAGGCCAGGAGAGGTGAAAAGGCCTTCGACCCCCTCGGGAAACAGGAGGTTCTGGAAGTTGCGAGACAGGTCTTTGCCGTTCTCAGATCCGCAGTCGACGGGGGAAGCAGGGTACTGTGTCTTACAAATACTTCCCAGAAGCAGTGCCAGTTCGGGATAGATGTGAGTGCTTTGAATATCCGGGGAGGACCTTCGATCGGGAAAGAGGATATGACCTCTGAAAGGGGCAGTTTTGCGAGGGATATCATATCAGGGAAGGAGTATTCCATTAAGAAGGGCCAGCTGATAGTAGATATGGACGGGTACGATACTCTCTGGCTCAAGCTTTAGGAGAGCAGCATAATCGATGTAGAGAAAATCCCCGGGGGATACTGAATATACGATATCGAATCCTTCCCGGGGATTTTGTTCAATCCGGTTGAACGAGGGTCGATTGAAAGATACAACCACCCTCGTCAGCTCTTGTCAGTCTTCTGGCGAGAAATCATCCTTGCTCGCTCCGCATACAGGGCAGACCCAGTCCTCCGGAAGATCTTCAAAGGCAGTTCCAGCCTCGATTCCGTTGTCGGGGTCGCCTGCTTCGGGATCATAGATGTAACCGCACACATTGCAAACATACTTCATTTGACACTCCTTGAATATTGAATAAGAATTATTGGCATCGTTATCGGAAAATCATATCGGCTACCAAATCCGAAAAACGATATCCAAAGATTATATCCAAAGCTGATATCCTGAAACTAACCTGACTTTCTCATTCCCAGTTCATGGTCCAGCATCATGAGGCCGTTACCAGAAGAACCGACTAGTTTCAGCTTCTCCACATACTCACTGGCAGACGCTTCCTCTTCCACCTGCTCGGTCACGTACCACTGAAGAAGAATCTCCGTCGGCTTGTCATTCTCTGCTCTCGCCAGGTCCATCAGCTTGTTTATCGCAGATGTAACACCTTGCTCGTGCTTGTAGGTATACTCGAAAACGGCAAGCGGAGAATCCCATTTCTCAGGGGGCTTTTCTATGGCATCGAGCACGACTCTACCGCCACGCTCGTTTACGAAGGAATAGAATTTCATTGCATGTTCCATCTCTTCCGAAGCCTGGACTTTCATCCAGTTTGCAAAGCCCTTGAGATTGCTTGCCTCGAAGTACGAGGCCATCGAGAGGTACAGGTATGCCGAGTACAGTTCGGCGTTTATCTGCTTGTTGATTGCATCTTCCATCTTCTTGCTTATCATAGTTCAGCCTCCCAGAGGCCGTGAATATTGCAGTACTCCCTCGCCTTGATACTGCTGCCGCTAACCTTGAAAAATGCTTCTGGCTTGTCGCCCGGTTTGAGGAACTGCCTGTAGGCGACACCGTCCGCTATCAATTCTATCCATTCGATATAGTGCTTCTCTTCCATAGGATGCAGTGTGCTTCCCACTACGACCCTGTAACCGTCTCCTTCTTTTGTTATCACGGGAACATGTTTCTCTGTTGCAGAATCGGCTGTCTTCTCTTCGAAGAGTTTCATCGGCTGGCCGCAGCAAACCAATTCACCCTTGCCCTCGTGCAGTACCTCGACGATGTTTCCGCAAACTTCGCACTTGTAGATTTGAAGTCTTTCAGTCATTTTTTACCTCCTATGACTTATTTTTTTTTCACATTCGGAACAAACTCCGTAAAATTCTATCCTGTGCCTTATGGATGAAAAGTTACTTATCCTTTTCACCGTGTCATCTATCCCTTCCAGAAAGTCGGATGGGGCTATATCCTCTATCTTTCCGCAAATGGTACACCTTATATGGTAATGGGGGGTAGTCTTGCCGTCGAAGTGCATCTGCCTGTCATCCATCTGGAGCCTCGATATTATCTGCTCTCTGCTCAAAATTTCCAGGTTACGGTAAACGGTTCCAAGGCTGACCCTTGGCATCTTCTTCTTTACAATCTCGAATATCTGGTATGCGGTGGGATGCGTATCTAGTTTTTCAAGTTCCTCGATTATCAGGCGCCTTGCCTTTGTCATCCTGAGTTTCTTCTTCTTGACCTCTTTTACTTTCGAAGCATTTTTAAGAATCATTATCATTTACAAATCTATTGAAGTATACTTTTCATGTCAAGAAAAAAGGAGTTTTTCTACACTTTTCACCGGTTCTTTAATCTGTTAGAATACCACCCGACAAGATGGTAAAGATAATACAAGCCAAGCTCCAGGCAACATTCCTTATACTGATACTTTCCACCGCCTCCGCCCATGCCTACGGGGAGAGCCCGGCTGCTGTAACGGAGAGGCTCTTTCCCCCTTCGACTAACCCCTTCGAGCTCTCACTCCTCGGCGATACCCTGGTAATGTCTTCTGCGGCATTGGTGTTTTTCAGTGGGAGGTACCTCTACGAGCAGAAGGCATTACCCGACATACAGGAGGTTAACTCCCTGGACCCTTCAAAGATATTCTTTATAGACAGGGTTACAATGTTCGACTACTCGAAACCACTTCATATTGCAAGCGGAGTAACCGAGTACACGGACCTGGCATTACCTGTCGGAGTTATTGCCCTCTCTGCTCTTGGAGTCGGTGAGGAAGAAAATGATTCAGGAGGAATAGGGGAGAGCAGGCTTCACAGAGTACTGGAGATAACCCTGATGTACGGAGAGGCACTGGCGTACTCCCTCGGTGTAAAAGATGCCATAAAGGGGCTTGTGAACAGGTACAGGCCATATGCATACGGAAGCTACTACAGTGCAGGTGAAATCGCCGCCAACGCGGATTCGAGGTGTTCTTTCCCGTCCGGCCATACTACGGCTGCCTTTACCGGTGCCGTGTTTGCCAGCATGATCTTCAGCAAGTACTATCCCGATTCCGTACTCCAGCTTCCCGTCTGGATAACATCGCTCGGTATTGCAACTGCTACCGGGGTTCTACGTGTCCTTTCCGGCAATCATTTTACAACTGACGTATTGGGTGGTGCACTTATAGGTTCTTTCTTCGGTTTCATTGTGCCCTTCCTGCACGAGGTGAAGGAGGATGATCGGGAAAAATGAGAGGAATTGGTTTGAAAATTGCCCCGGTTAAAAAGGTCGGAGTTGCCTTCGGAGGAGGTGGAGCGAGGGGACTTGCCCACCTCGGTGCGCTTCGTACCCTGCGGAAGAGGGAGGGGTATTTCCCCGGAATAGTGGCTGGAACTTCGGCCGGTTCCATAGCGGCAACTCTCTGTGCAAGTGGTATCTCACAGCGGGAAATCGAAGAGACGGCAATGGAGTTCAACTGGTTCAGGTCGGTAGTGAGTCTTTCCGATACCCTGCGTCATTACCTCGGTAAGAAAAAAGGAGGGCTGGTTTCCAATGCCAAGCTGGGAGAATCGATAAACAGGCTGATAAGCGGGAGGAGTTTCGACGACTTCGAGATGGACCTGGCAGTTGTTGCAACGGAAATAGAGAAGAAGACAAGGGTGATATTCACATCCAAGAGAGCGGCAGCCAGAATAGACTGGAACTACCTCTACCAGTTTCTCCTTCCACCGGAGGGTAACAAGCCTGGCTGTGAAACCGTGGTGATTTCGGATTTCAAGGATGTGGGAAAGGCCGTCATGGCGAGTTGTGCGGTCCCCGGCGTTTTCATGCCGGTGGAGATATACGGGATGATGCTCCTGGACGGGGGTGTGGTTGACCAGGTGCCGGTGGATGTAATAAGGGCCATGGGGGCGGATTTTGCCATAGGGATCAGTCTTGCCCTGGCTTTTCTCCCCCCGAGGATAACGAATGCTCCCCAGGCCCTGTCCGGAATGGTCGGCCTCCTTGGTGTTCAGCAGCTAAGAAAGAGCATGGACATGGCAGACATAGGTTTCCAGGTCAAGGGTATCGAGTACAGGAGCCCGGTAAATCCAAGGCAGTATGACCTGATAAACCTCGGAGAGGAACAGATGAACTACTGGATCGATTATCACGAACGAAAAAAAAGTGGCATACTGAGGCGGTAAGCATGGATGCAAGGATACAGTGCAAATTGATGGTAACGGGAAATCCGGATGATGTGAGGAATTTCAAGGAGGAGATGAAGGGTGAATATCCCTCCTACGAAATAGGCCACGGATGTCCTTCATGCAGGGTTGAACTGGAACCGCAGGAATCGGAAGAACATTCACTCTGTTTCAACAACGTGGTATCTGTACCCGAAGACAAGCTTAAGAAGGGTTACCCAAAGGCTGGCATGTACTGGGAGATAAACAACTGGGGAGTGAAATGGGGTGCCGTAGATGACAGAATAGTGGCCGAGAATGACACCTCGATAACTTACAGGTTCTGGACCCCGGCAGTCCCTCCCAGGAAATGGGTAAAGGCTGCCTCAGAGAGCTTTAAAAACCTCCGCTTCACACTGGCATATTTCGGAGAGGAATGCTTTCCCTTCTGGGGTGTGGAGGTTTTCTCGGGCGGAGAAAAGATCTGGGAAGCAGAGATTCCCAGGGAAGAGGGCGAAGCCCGGCTGAATGAGGAATGGAACAGGGTGGCAGAGGGCTTACTCGTCGATCAGGAGTGAGAGACGTTCCTTTATGAAATCAGCCTTGTCTTTCAGTTCGATTTTTCCCGTTTTTATGAAGAGTGATTCGGGATGCGCCGGATTCAAGAATACCGAACCACCGCTTTCGGAAATAAGCCTTATCACCTTGTCTGCAGAGACCTTGGAGATCCTTGCGAATTCGACCCTGGCGATACCATTCTTCTCCACGAGCTTTGATACGTAGAGCTTCCTGCAGATGATTCTCGTTTCGGATATGGATAGTAAGTTCAATACCTCTTCTGGCATCGGCCCGAAGCGGTCCTCTATTTCCCTGTAGACTGCCTCCATCTCCTCCTCTGTTGATATGGAGGCTATCTTCTTGTAGATTTCCATCTTTTCCATCGGTTCGTTTATGTATGAATCCGGAATGTAGCCGGAGTATTCCAGCTCGAGATACGGTTCGGGGGGTTCATCCCTCTTCTCTTTCTTGAGCTTTCTTATGGATTCTTCGAGAAGTTGCACGTAGAGATCGAATCCCACCGCCATTATGTCGCCGTGCTGCTCCCGCCCCAGCAGGTTCCCGGCACCCCTTATTTCCAGGTCCTTAAGGGCTATCTTGAATCCTGAACCGAGGTCTGTGTAGTCGGATATTATGCTCAAGCGTTTCATTGCAAGCTCGGAAAGGGCCCTCTCTCTCGGATAGAGGAGATAGGCATAGGCAGGTACATCAGACCTGCCGACACGACCCCTTAGCTGGTAGAGCTGGGAGATACCAAACATATCGGCCCTGTCTATTATGATGGTATTGACATTGGGAATATCCAGGCCGTTCTCTATGATGGTGGTTGCAAGGAGAAGATGGAAATCCCCGTGTGTGAACCTGTGCATGACATCTTCCAGTTCGTGTTCATCCATCTGCCCATGCGCCACCTCTACCAGTATTTCGGGAACGATCTGACGCAGCATCACGAGAACCTGGGGAATCGTGCTTATCCTGTTGTGAAGGTAGAATACCTGTCCGCCCCTCTCGACCTCCTTTATTATTGCATCCCTTAGTATGTCCGTGTTGAATTCTGTGACTATCGTCTCTATGGGAAGCCTGTTCTGGGGAGGTGTGGTTATAAGGGACATGTCCCGTACCTTCATGAGTGACATATGGAGGGTTCTTGGAATGGGGGTTGCAGTAAGAGTAAGGCAGTCTATGTTTGTCTTTAGCTCCTTTATCACTTCCTTGTGCTTCACTCCGAAGCGCTGTTCCTCGTCCACTATCAGCAGACCGAGGTTCTTGAAGTGAACATCCCTCTGGACGAGCCTGTGGGTACCGATAACAATATCCACGCTTCCCTCTGCAAGTCCCTTGATAACCGCAACCTGTTCTTTCCTGCTTCTGAAACGGGAGAGCATCTCTATCCTTACGGGGAAACGCCTGAACCTTTCAGAAAAGGTCTCGTAATGCTGTTCCACGAGTATCGTGGTCGGAGCTAGCAGAGCCACCTGCTTCCCGGCCATCACGGCCTTGAATGCCGCCCTCAATGCTACCTCGGTCTTCCCGTATCCGACATCTCCGCAGACTAGCCTGTCCATCGGTGTATCACTCTCCATGTCCCTCTTGACTTCCTCTATGCATCTTAGCTGGTCCTCCGTCTCCTGGTAGGGAAAACCGGCCTCGAATTCGTTCTGCCAGTCGGTATCGAGCGGGTATGAAAATCCCTGTATGCTCTTCCGCTCGGAGTAGAGGCGAATGAGCCTCTCTGCAAGCTCTTCCACCGATTTCCTTACCCTGTCCTTCCGTCGTTGCCAGCTTCGTCCCCCGATGCGGTCCAATTTTGGTTTTCTTCCATCCTGGGTTATGTATTTCTGAATGAGGTTTACCTGTTCGATGGGTATGAAGATACTCTCTTCCCCGTCGAACTCGAGTTTTATGTAGTCCCGCTCGCTTCCCAGCACCCTTATTCTCTCTATACCCTTGAAAAGGCCTATTCCGTAGTTCAGGTGAACGACATAGTCTCCCGGGCTCAAGTCTACGAACGTATCTATGGCCTTCGTCTTTGCCCTTGCAACAGAGCGGGGTATCCTCCGCTTTCTGCCGAATATCTCATTTTCCTGAATAACGAGTATCTTTAATTGTGGTACTGCAAAACCGGATGAGATACCGGATGGTATGACAAATAGCCTCCCATCGGCATCCAGGTCTCTTACCAGAAACTCGATTCTCTTTGCCTGCTGCTCGTACACTGCAAATATGAACACTTCATAACCAGAATCGAGGTAGTTCTTTAGTTCATCCTTGAAGAATGAGATGTTTCCGAAGAAGGACCTCGAGGGATCCGAGGGGATTCTCACCCTGAAAGCGGCCTGTTCCTGCGAAGCCGAATCGGTTATCCTGGAAAAGATAATCCTTCTTTCCATTGCGCCAGTTACCCTTTCAATATCTGCGAACAACCTCTCCGGCGGCAGCACGTCTTCCCCGTTTCTCACTCTCTTCCTGTAGAGTTTCACATTCTCCTCTGCAATGGATTTGTAGGTGGAGGATATCAGTGTCTTGTCCCTTATGAAAAGGAGTGAACTCTCCGGAAAGTAATCGGGGAGGGTGACCGGATTTTCGTAGAGAAAGCCGCTGTAATCGTGGATACTCCGTGCATAAGTCTGGACAAGGGCCTCCTCTTTAAGGCGCTCGGCAGATTGAGGCTCCAGCCCGGCATCTATCAGCCTGCCCGTGAAAGAATCGAGGCTGCCTGCGTCAAGTATCAACTCTCTCATTGGTGGTATATTGATACTTTCCAGCCGCTCCGTCGATTGCTGAGTGATAGGGTCGAATCGTCTTATCTCTTCGACCCTGTCGAAATCGAGTATTATCCTTATGGCATTCTCCTCGGAGGCGGGATATATGTCTATTACTTCGCCCCTCACGGAAAACTCGCCCTTCATGCTGACCCTCGGGACCCTTATGTAACCGGTGGTCTCGAGAAGGGATTCCACCTTTGTCGTATTTATCGTATCGCCCCGGGAGAAGCGGGCTATCCATTTCTTGAATACTTCGGGAGGAGGGAGGTAGTAAAGCAGCGCCCGGAGCGGGGCAATTACTGCCAACCTCTCACCGGAGAGGAGCCTTGTAAGGACGGAACTTCGCTGGCGCATCAGTTCTGGAAGGGGCGGAAGGTTTTCATAGGGGAGTATGTTGAACCACTTGAAAATCGAGATTTTTTCGGGCATGAACTGGCTTAGATCCTGGTAGAGGTTTTCGGCCTCTTCTTCCGTTGCAGTTACGATGAGTGACGGTTTCCCGGTATCGTGGAAGAGCTTGTAGAGAATTATAGATATGAATCCGTCCTTTACCCCTTCGATTTCGAGGGGAAAGGCATTGGCCTCGATTTTCCCAAGGATTTGCCTGTATGGTGGAAAGGCCTCCAATTTTTTGATGATTTTATTAATGAATAATGTTATCATTTATTTTACCGAATATAATAATGGAAAAACAAAAAATGAATAGAAAGAAATATACGATTGTCCTTATTATTCTATTGATTCTTGTACAGGTACCCTCTTTTTCACTTACCGGTGATGCCATAGGTTTCACCATAAATTTTCACAACAAGAAGGTGTATTTTCTCGGTGATCCCGTATGGATAGAGGCCGTTATTACCAACAACTCGACGGAAACCTACCATTTCAAGGTTGCAGACAACAGGTACTACACTCTCGACTTCACCGTGAAAACGCCCACAAATATCAAGCTTGTTCACTCAAGAAAATTTACCATAGAGCGCAATTCGGATCAACCTGTCTTTTTCAGGGAGATAAGCCTGGAACCCGGGGAGAGATACGGCGTTCTTGTGAACCTCAATGATTTCATAGACTTCAACAGGGCCGATACCTACATGGTTGAAGCCTACTTCTATCCCGAACTTTTCGTAGGGAACAAGCCCGAGTTCTTCGTTTCGAACAGGCTGACCCTGGATATACGGCCTGCACTGAAAACTGCAGAGGCACGGGAAATGACGAACCTCGTTACCGGCGAGAAGATAGAGAGGCAACCCATACCGCCGGACGAAGTGGTAAGTTTTACCCTTTCAGCCAGGCAGAAGAGCCAGTGGAACAGATTTTTCCTCTACCTGGACCTCGAGGAGTTGTTGAAGAAGAATCCGAGCCGCAAGCGCCAGTACATAAGACTTTCAGAAGAAGACAGAAGGATGATGTTGAAGCATTTCAAGGAAGAGTTGAAACAGGAGGTCGTGGATAGGGATATCCTCGTTATACCCTCCAGCTTTCGGATACTGAAAACCACCTATACACCTTTCGAAGGTACCGTTGAAGTGCTTGAGAAATTCAAGTACACTGATTATACGGAAAAGAAAAAGTACACCTACTACCTTGTAAGGAAGGACAAGTACTGGATGATTGTCAATTACGAGATACAGAATCTGGGAACGGAATAACCAGGTGGTAAAAAAATGAAAGTCTTGCTTGTTGCGGAGAAGGACGACTTTAAAAACCTGCTCTCATATCACCTGAAACCCATCGGCTTTGAAATCGTACACTACAGAGACCCCGTCAAGGCTCTCGACAACCTCGAGGAGCTGAACCCCGATATGATTCTCTTTCACTCGGGCGATTTTCCAAGGCACTGGAAGCCACTGCTCAAGCTGCTCAGGGAGAGCAAGAGCAAAGAGGAGGTTGTATTCATCCTTATTACCGGTGAGAAGATGGATGTAGATGAGGCAACAAAGGCAACACACCTGGGAGTGAATGGTTTCGTTAAGGAAAACTTTTCCGACAAGGAAGAGATATACAGGCTGCAGGACCTCTTTAAGAGGTACAAGTCGATTAGTGACAAGAGGAAGTTTCACAGGTTCATTCCCGCCGAGTACGACAAGCTCGAAATGCTCTTCACCCATCCACGGCGGGCAGTCCTTGTTACCGGCTCGATAGCAGAAATTTCCATACAGGGTGCAACCTTCGTACCGGATATCAGTTCACTTACCGAGGACGTAAAGGTTGGGGAAACTATTTCCCACTGCTCGCTCCTTGCCGGGGAGAACCTTATTCACGTGGATTGTACGGTAATGCGGAACAGGGGAGATCTTGGCCTCAAGTTCAAGAGTTTCGAGGCAGGTGGCCATCACAAGCTTTTCCAGTACATCCAGGAGCGCCCGGAACGAGAATTGAAGGCGGCTCTTGGCAGGGAATAGGGTATGGGAGTAGGGCATGGGAGTAGGGCAGTCAGGTTTTTCCGCTTATCCCTCTTCTTGAATTTCTTACGTTTCTTATACCAAAAGGTGCCCAAAGAAGAAGAAAGACGGCAAGTCCCATTATTTCAAGTCCTATGAGATACCTGGGGGAGGGCCCGAATGTTCTTGCAAAGAGGTCGACGATAGAACCTGTAGGGGGTGGGTATCCCGTTATGAAGTAGTTTCCCCTTTCGAAGGGCGGAACTTTTTCTAAGAGTATATTGAACCCGTACGATACTATCACGAGGAGATTGGTTATGATTGCTACTTTTAGAAGTGCTTTCAGTGTAGGCCGGTAACGATGGGCAGCCACGATGTAAGAGGCGCCTATCATTATAAATCCGTGTGAAATGAAAAAGGAGAAGTATTTAAAATCGGGAAATCCCCTGGCACCGATATCCGGGGCCAGAATCGCCTGAAGTGCCCCTCCCAGGCCCCAGAAAAAGATGAGGTCGTACATGAGGTTTTTGACACGCGGTGATTCCACGTAGAAAACAGTGATGAGCATCAGAATGGATAAGCCGCACATCTGGATAAGAAGCCCCGATGAGGGTACCCACCCATCAGTCACATACCAGTAGATATGGTATATGGTTTCGTTTGTAAAGAGGATCAGTACTATTGTCGCTTCGGTAATTGCCCTCGCCTTAGATGAAGGCTCCTTTCTGAAATACACTCCTACCGCGATACAGGCTAACAGCACCATCAATGCCGGAATAAGGTGTTCTTCAGAGAAGGTTCTGAATTCCCTGTTCGGGATTCCCCTCTGTATCGTGATGTCATGGGATTTGCGTATCACCTCTTTCCCCGATTCATCCTTGAGGATTGCTGTGACCCTCCACTCTCCGTCCCCTTCCAGGTCGAAGAGGGCATGAAAGGAGTTAAGGAGGTAGAGGATTTTCCCTTTGTCTCGAACAGCGTCTCTCGGTGCTTCTTTTGTTACTGTTTTTTCTGTATTGCTTCCCGTTGTTTTAGGGGCAATTTTACGGGCAACGACAGTTACGGTATGTTTCGATTTCGCATTTTCATGCCACGCATGGCCCTCTGCCACGAAGTGGCCCGGAAACTTCCTTCCCGAAAGCGGCACTGCAAGCTTTATCCCGGAGGGAGCCCAGTCGAGGATGAAAAATAGAAGATCCAATCCGACAAGGAATATCGCTCCGGCGAGGGCAAGGTACTTTGTTTTCATGCTTCAAGGCTAATTTTAAAGCCTTGAGTTTACCCATTCAAGGATTTTTTTCTGCGGTCTTTTTCCCCGTAATTTCCAGAAACTCTTCTCTTTCCACAACTTCTTTTTCGAGGAGAAGCTTTGCAAGTTTTTCTACCGTTTTCTTCTTTTCCGTAATTATCTTTCGGCTTCTCTCGTATGCCTCGTCCACGATTCGCTTGACCTCGGAATCTATAAGGGCTGCTATCTCCTCCGAGTATTCCTTTTCGGTTGGCTGCCAGTTGTCACCCTTTAAAAAGGGATTTCGTGGCCTCTCGTAGACGAGTAGGCCAAGCTTTTCGCTCATTCCGTATTCCTTTACCATGGAACGTGCGATATCCGTTGCCCTCTGGAGGTCATTCTGTGCTCCGGTGGAAATATCGCTAAAGAATATCTCCTCGGCCGCACGGCCTCCAAGAAGAACGGCAAGCCTATCCTCCAGTTCTGATTTTGTCATGAGGTACCTGTCTTCCGTGGGGAGCTGCAGGGTATAACCAAGGGCAGCTATACCACGCGGGACTATTGAAATCTTCTGAACGACATCCGTATTGGGAAGTTCACCTGCAACTATCGCATGGCCGGATTCGTGGTAGGCCACTATCTCTTTCTCCTTCGGGCTTATTAGTCTCTTCTTCTTCTCGAGGCCGGCAACCACCCTCTCTATAGCTTCATCGAACTCGGCCATGGTAACCTCATTCTTGCGTCTCCTTGCCGCTAGAAGTGCTGCCTCGTTCACTATGTTGGCAAGGTCGGCTCCTACGAAGCCGGGAGTCCTTGCAGCGAGCATGTGAAAATCCACATCCTTGGCTATCTTTACATCCTTTGCATGAATCTTTAGTATCTCTTCCCTTCCCTTGAGATCCGGTTTGTCCACTACTATCTGCCTGTCGAACCTTCCCGGCCTGAGCAGTGCGGGGTCGAGTATTTCGGGCCTATTGGTGGCACCCATTATGATTACACCTTTTTTCGTATCGAATCCGTCCATCTCCACGAGTAACTGGTTCAGGGTCTGTTCGCGTTCATCGTGGCCGCCTATCGGGTTGAAGCCCCTTGCCTTTCCCAGTGCATCGAGCTCGTCTATGAAGATTATGCAGGGAGCCTTCGCCGTGGCCTGTGTAAAGAGGTCGCGCACCCTTGCAGCACCGACACCTACGAACATCTCCACGAATTCGGAACCCGAGATGCTAAAGAATGGAACACCTGCCTCCCCGGCAACTGCCTTTGCAAGGAGTGTCTTGCCGGTACCGGGGGCTCCGACCAGGAGGATACCTCTGGGAATCCTCCCGCCAAGGCTTTCGAAGCGCCTTGGTTCCTTAAGGAAATCCACGACCTCCTTTAGTTCCTCCTTCGCCTCGTCGATTCCGGCCACGTCCTTGAAAGTTATCTTCTTGGCATTGTCGTCGGCAGATATCAATCTCGCCTTGCTCTGGCCCACCTTCATCACGCCAGGGCCACCCATTCCCATTTTATATACCATGTAGTTCCAGATGGCTATCATTATTATTATGGGAATGATCCAGGAGAGCAGGTTGCTCAGAAAGGAATTGGCCGGCTTGCCGGTGAACTTTACATGCTTTGCCTCGAGTTCTTTTACCAGGTCAGGATCCTGAATCCTGTTCGTGGTAAAAGGTACCGGCTTGTCGGACTTGCCTGTCGGGTCCTGCATGAGCCCCTTTATCACCGTATCGGAGATGACGACTTCCTTTATCATGCCCTTTTCCAGGTATGTCTTGAAGTCGCTGTACGGAATTTCGACGGATGCACCGACCAGGAAGAACCATTGCAGGCCGAAAAGTATTAGCATGCTTATAAGGAAATATGCAAGTGTTACCTGTGTTTTTTTGTGTTGTTCAGGATTCATTTTCCCTCCTTGTACCTGTTCATCGTCTTGCCGAATCTTTCCCAGGGGTCCGAAGATATACTTGCGTAGGGACAGTTGGGAGCGTGCTTCTTTCCGTACCTGTAAACCCCGTCTAGCCTGTCATCCTTGAAAACGACCTCCAGTCCCATCTTGTCAAGTTTCACAAGAAGAACGCGTCTTCTCTCTCTTATGTTCCAGCAGCCGGGACAGACACCGACCGTTGCAAGCTCATGGCTGTCCTTGTAACGGACACGTACCATTGCCCGCCCCTCGAGGACGGCAAACCTTCTCTTTAAGGACAATACTTTCTCCCTTATTCTCTCTAAAATTAAGTTAAAATTAAATTACGGCATGTTCAAGTAAAAATTTGTATGTAGCATTTTTACATTCTTACAGGTAGGGGCGAAATACCTTCATGTCGAAATGCCTCCAGGTTGAGATACCTTCATGTCGAAATGCCTTCAGGTCGAAATGCCTTCAGGTCGAAACCAGTGCAATCCGGTTTTTCCCTCCCCCGGACAATGCCATGGAAAGTGCCTCTCCGGCTCTCTCCAGGGAGCGGGCTGAATCGAGGGGTATTCCCGAATATATCCCAATGCTCACCGTTCCGTCTGTCCTGTCAGCTATGGCCTTTTGCAGCCTCTCAGCCAGTGCCCTTGCCTTTCTTGCATCCACCTTTTCCAGCAGTATGACAAATTTGTCGTCGTCCAGGTGGCTTATGTAATCGGAGGCTCTTACAACATCCTTTAAAATCCTTGCTATGTCAACGAGAAAACGGTCACGGGCCTCCTTGCCTCCTTGTTCGGCAATCTCGTTCATCGATTCCGGGGATAGGAGCAGAAGTGACATTGGCTCGATTGAACCCATGTAATTCCTTGCATTTTCATCGAGAGTCTTTTCGAAGGCCCTGCTATTCGGCAGTCCCACAATCGAGGTAAACTCCTCTTCATCTTTCGATGCATTTATCCTGGCGAGTTCCCTGTAGAATTTGACCATGGCATTCATAATTCCCTGCGAACGAATGGGTTCCGAGGGAAAGGGTACTATCTTGTCCCTCCCTTGCTTCTTTGCAGTGATAAGAAGCTGTTCGGCGGCAGCATAGAGAATGTTTGCAAGTCTTCTGTCGTAACCAAACTCACTCCCAGGGTGTCTTATGCTTCCGCCGGAAAGAGTCACCTTTACCCCTGATTTTTCGTGAATCTCGTATTGAATGATCGATTTGAGCCTCTCACACTCCGAGTAGCCTACAATACCATCGATGAGTACGGCAAATTCCTCACCACCCACGCGGTAAGCCCCTGCACCCTGCTCGAGGAGGAATCTTTCAATATTCCTTATGAGCCTGTCGCCTTGCTCTATTCCACTGTTCGTGTTGATTTTCCCAAAGTAGTCCACATCGAAGAGAAAAAGCGTACATCCCTTTTTCGTATCGAGCCTCTCTCTTAAGTCCGAATTGAGCTTCCTTACTCCGGGAAGGATTACTTCCTTTTCCTTGGCTTTTCTTATCATGTCCGGCTATTTTTCCAATATATCAAAATGTTCTATTTTATTTTATATATCGAATGTAGGAGTGTCAATTAAAAGATTTTTTCTACTATGTTGATATTTTACACCCTGGCTTTTTATACTTACCCGGAGAGCTGGGAATCGATGCTTCTTGACATTAGTTCCATGCTGAAATATACATAATCATAAACTTTTTTAACAGGAGCGGGAATTGAAAGTTCTCTTTACAGGAATTCAACCAACCGGCGAACTCCACATAGGAAATTACTTCGGTGCCATAAAGAACTGGGTGAGACTTCAACACCAGTATGAAACCTATGTTTCCATAGTGGACCTGCACGCAATAACGATACCTTACGAGCCATCCGAAATGCAGAATCGTATACTGAATCTTGCACTCAACCTATATGCCTGCGGGATAGACAGGGAAAATACCACCCTCTTCGTTCAGTCCGAAGTACCGGGACATGCAGACCTTACCTGGATTTTCAATACGGTAACTCCCCTGGGTGACTTGGAGAGGATGACGCAGTTCAAGGACAAGGCGAGGCAGCACAGGAAAAATGTCAACGTGGGCCTTTTCGATTACCCCGTTCTCCAGGCATCCGATATTCTTCTTTACAAGGGAGAAGTAGTGCCGGTGGGAGAGGACCAGGTTCAGCATATCGAGCTTACCAGGGAGATTGCAAGGAGGTTCAATGCCCGGTTCGGAAATACCTTTCCCGAATGCAAGGAGATTCTTACCGAAACACCGAGGATAATGGGCCTGGACGGGGAATCCAAGATGAGCAAGAGCAAGAACAATCACATCGGACTGCTCGATGACAAGGAGACCCTGTGGAAAAAGATATCCGTTGCAAAGACCGATCCGGCAAGAATCAGGAGAAATGATCCGGGTAATCCGGATATATGTAACATATTCTCCTATCATAGGCTTGTTACCCCCGAAGAAGAGAGAAAAGAGATAGCGGAAGGCTGCAGAACTGCCGGTATTGGTTGTATCGATTGCAAGAAGAGGCTTGTGGAGAATATGCACAGGGAACTCGGACCAATCCAGGAGAGGTACAATGAATTATTGCTTGAAAAAGATACCATTGCGGATATTCTTGAAAGTAATAATGAACATTGCAGAGAAGTTGCAAAATCCACCATACTTGAAGTCAAAGAAAAGATGGGGTTGAAACCTGTATGGAAAATCTAAAATTAAAAACAGAACAGTTAAAGATAAACAGCCTGGGGCCGGCAAAGATAGATTGTCCCATAAAGCTCTCCACCGTTTATGGTGACAATATCGTAAACTACGTAAAGGATACCGAATCTGTTCTATACTGTAATGACAGGGACAGAATTCTTGAAAGGTTAAAAGCGGGTAAAGACATTCTCGCCTTCGAGAAAGCAGGGCCAAGAAAGAAGATATATTTCGATCCCTCCAAGACCAAGGCGGGAATAGTGACATGCGGCGGTTTATGCCCCGGGATAAACAATGTGATACGTTCCCTGGTAATGGAACTCTACTACAGGTACGGGGTAAAAAAGATTTTCGGGTTCAGGTATGGCTACAGGGGATTCATAGCAAAGTATGGCTATGAACCACTTGAGCTAACTCCCGATTTCATTCGTGATATTCACGAGAAAGGTGGCAGTATTCTTGCCTCTTCCAGGGGACCGCAGCCTACCGAAGAGATCGTTGACTGCCTGGAAAGAATGAACGTCTCCATTCTTTTCGTTATCGGGGGAGACGGAACCCTTCGAGGGGCACAGGAAATCTACGAGGAGATAACCAAAAGAAAACTCAAGATATCTGTCATAGGAATACCCAAAACGATAGACAATGATATATCATACGTGGAAAAAACCTTTGGCCTGGAGACGGCTTTTTCCATTGCGGCAGAGGCGATAAGAAGCGCCCATACCGAGGCAAAGGGTGCTCCCTATGGAATCGGCCTTGTAAAGGTAATGGGAAGACTCTCCGGTTTCATAGCTGCCAATGCAGCCCTTGCGATGAACGAGGTAAACTTCGTGTTGATTCCCGAGGTTCCATTCGACCTACACGGACCAAGGGGGTTCCTAAAGGCTCTGGAGAACAGGCTCGAGAACAAGGGTCATGCTGTAATAATAGTTGCCGAAGGAGCAGGTCAGCAGTATCTTATGAATGATTTCGGAAGAAAAGACGATTCGGGCAACCCCGTACTGGGAGATATAGGACTTTTTTTGAAGACGGAGATAAAGAAATATTTCAAGGAGAATACCAATTACTACGTGAACCTGAAGTATATAGATCCCAGTTACATGGTAAGGGCGGTTCCTGCGAATGCTCATGACTCGATATACTGCATGCAGCTGGCACAAAATGCCGTTCATGCAGGGATGGCAGGGAAAACAGGAATGCTTATCGGTAGGTGGAACGGGGAGTTTACCCATGTCCCCATAAGTCTTGCAATCTCTGAAAGAAAGAAGTTGTCTCCGGAAGACCCCTTGTGGCTCTCTGTTCTGGAGAGCACGGGACAACCTATCAGGATGGTGAATGAAGAGGGTGAGGAAAAATGACGATTCGAAGTTATCTGCAAAAAGCCGGTATCTTTGAGATTGAAAAGTATTCTTCACATCCAAACTACTCGAAGGATTGCGTGGCATTTACCGGTGCACCGAGAAAGCATCCGAATGATCCGGACAAGCTCATACTGATATCGGATCCTTTTAGTACGAACACGATTTTTTTCGAATTCAAGATGGATGACATAAAGCACATGGAGGAACTTCCCAGCATAGTATCCGAGACCGGTGAGAGCCTGAAAATCGTTAAGATATGGGTAAAAAAGGGTAGTCTCGGCCTAAAGTATGAACCCTTCGTCGTTGAAGATACCCTTCGATACCTTCATGATACCGAGGTGCTTCTTCAGGAGGAGCAGAGTAACAGTTAAGCAACAGGAGGAATAAGGTTTTGTATATAAGGGATGATTTTGTTTTTACTTCAGAGAGTGTGGGAGAGGGACACCCGGACAAGATATGCGATCAGATTTCAGATGCGGTCCTAGACTGTGCAATAAAAGAGGATCCTGGATCGAGGGTTGCATGTGAGACCTTCGCAACGACCGGAATGGTTTTCGTTGGAGGCGAGATCACGACGGAGAGCTACATAGATCTACAGAAGATAGTGAGGGGTGTCCTAAAGTACATCGGTTACGATGATCCTTCCTATGGTATAGACTACAAGTCCTGTGCCGTAATCTCCTCCATTCATGAACAGTCGCAGGATATCGCCCAGGGGGTCTTGCCAGGGCAAGGGCTTCACAAGGAGCCGGGAGCCGGAGACCAGGGAATGATGTTCGGTTTTGCGTGCAGAGAAACCCCGGAACTGATGCCTGCTCCAATAATGTTTGCCCACCAGATAATGATGAAAGCCGCAGAAGTGAGAAAGAGGGGAGTGCTTCCCTTCTTGAGGCCTGACGGTAAATGCCAGGTTTCCGTTCACTACAAGGACGGAAAACCGGACAGGGTAACGACCGTGGTGCTGTCACACCAGCACTCTCCCGAGGTTAGCTATAAGGAGCTTAAAGAGGCTCTGATAGATGAAGTGATAAAGGTTGCCCTTCCGGAGAAAATGATTTCCGGCAAGGTTGAGTATCATATAAACCCAACGGGCAGGTTTGTCATTGGTGGTCCTCATGGCGATACCGGACTTACCGGAAGAAAGATAATCGTCGATACCTACGGAGGAATGGCAAGGAACGGAGGAGGTGCATTCTCCGGAAAGGATCCGACGAAGGTGGACAGATCGGCTTCCTACATGGCACGTTACATAGCAAAGAATCTCGTTGCTGCAGAGATATGTGAACGCTGCGAGATACAGGTAGCCTATGCAATTGGAGTTGCGGAGCCTGTTTCTTTGTATGTTTCCACTTTCGGAACGGGCAAGTACCCGGAGGACAAGATAGAAGATGCGGTAAGGAGGGTCTTCGATATGAGGCCTGCAGGAATAATAAAGACCCTGGATTTACGCAAACCAATTTACCAGGAAACTGCAGCGTACGGGCACTTCGGCAGGGACAGTTTCACCTGGGAAAAAACCGACAAGATCGAAGAACTGCTGGAAGCATTGAAATAAAAAAAGGCTGCCTGAAGGCAGCCTTTTTTAGTGCATGACCTATTTTTCTACTTTACGAACTCGCTTCTTCCGGAGATTATCTTTAGGAAATGCTTGGAAAGTATAAAGGTAGCTTGCTTTCCGCCCTTGCTGGTATATATTCCTTTCAGTATCCTTCCGATCTTCTTTCCCTTGAAGTGTCCTCCGCTGCTCAAGTAAATGTCAATGAGCGGATTGGCTGTTATGTCGGACAGCGGGTAATTTACCACGGTGTTACCGTTGGAATCCTTTGTAACGAGACCGTTCATGTCCAAGGTAAGGGTGTAGGTAGTGCTTCCGCCGCTCGAAGTGGTAATAGTTTCTGTTCCGGAGAATGTATTGCTGTTGGCTGAATCTTCTGTAAGTGTTATTTCTGTCTGCCTCCAGGAGCTACCGGTTGTTTTCTTTGTTATTGAATGGTAAGTGGTGACTCCCGATGCATCGACGGTTATATCGATTTTCTCCGTTCCCGTAGTAGTCCAGCTTAAACTTCCCCAGTTAAAGCTTCCCGAGCTTTTCGAGCGAATCTGCTTGTTACCGCTGGAATCCTCCATGTAAACCCTTATGGTGCTGGTTGTGGAGTCTATACCAAGCGAGGTTAGATCTGTAAAGACGTAGCTCTTTGAGTACTTGTTGCCGTCGGAGAGTTCGGCGTAGAATTCCTTGGCCTGCGTGGAGACATAACCGCTTTCCGCTGTTCCGGGTATGGTGGACACGGTTGTAGAAGAATACTGGCCATCTCCGGAAACCGCCGCTTCCTTAGCCGGCTCTGTTATGGCACTCATGGAAGAAGGAGGATCGGGAAGCGTTGAGGGATCGTCGGGAATGGCGAATTCAGATGCCTTGAATACCATGTCATCGACATACCTCGTCCATTCCACGGTTCTCGTTTCCACTCTGCCGTCGAAGTAAACTGTCTGAATCGATTCGAACGCGGTGGCATCGGCGTTTCCGCTGGAGTCTACCAGATCCCAGCTATCACCCTTTACCCTGTAAGTTTCCACGGTATAGTCCACCTCCGGTGAAAGGGTTGGATAGATGTAGAGTTTCACCTGGTAGTCACCCCATCCGTCACTCACCGTTCTGAGCTCGATGTAGGCCTGGTAGCCCTGGGTTCCGTAGTAGTCGCTTATGTAGCCGGAAGCGGGATACCTGGCAAAATCCCCAGAAAGGTAAGTGGTGTAGTACTCGGCAGGTGTAAGGTCGGGTAGACCAGATGCTGCCCAGGGACCGAATGTCTTTGTACCTTCCGGGGTCTGGTAGAGAGACAGTGATGCATCGAGGCCAGGAATCATGGACTGAATAGCCTCTGCGTCCCCGGATGCATCCTCGGCATTCATCGTGGTAAAGAAACTGCACGATGCAAAAATGATGGCAAGGGGGATAAATACCACAAGAAGCAGTATTTGTTTAGTTTTCATATGAAAACCTCCTCTTAATTAAGTTTATTGTTTACATATTTAATTGGGACATTTTAACTGTGGCAGGAATTATCCAAACCATATAATTATATAGCCTTTCTCCTTGAAAAACAAATATTTTTTTATTTTTTTTATAATCGATGAAAAATTTGGCTTTCTCGTAATAAAATAATAAAATAGTACTATGAAATTGAAATTTTTCGATGTGCTTGTAATAGCGGGTGCACTTCTCCTTGTAGTTCTGTCCTCGATATACGCATACTCAGGGAAAAATGGCCCTCTCTATGTTCATGTGGAATCTGCAGGGGAGGAATGGTACCTCCCGTTATCGAAGGATACATCACTGGACGTACAGGGCCCTATTGGGATAACGAAAGTGGAGGTTGTAAATGGAAAGGCCCATGTGGTATCTTCACCCTGTCGGGAAAAGATATGCATAAGGTCTGGTTTCATTTCCAAACCGGGGCAGTGGGTGGCGTGTCTACCGAACAGGGTATTTCTCTCTATAGAAGGTAAGGGTGACAGCGGAAGTGAGGTCGATGCGGTCAATTTCTGATGAAAAGTCTCTCTCTCTGCTATCCTTCCTGGCGGCGCTCTCCCT
>JALUUM010000045.1 GCA_027021365.1 Spirochaetales bacterium | reverse complement strand
TCTGCTGATCTTTTCTTTGGTTTCTTTCCCATGAGGTCCTCCTGTTTTTATTATCGAACCTCACTCTACTACCGGTTTACCTACAGGGTCTCACTGTCTTCACAAACCCGCACCCCATAGGAGTTCCTCATACCCAACTATTATCTCCTTATAGAGAAAATACTTATTGGGATATATTACCATAGATAGTATGATATGGAAAACCTAAACAATGTCTCTCAATAATCTTAAAAATATGATATTATTGAAATCATGCCAACGATATTGATGATTCTTGGCTGGAGATTATTCTTCAAGGAATTAACGGGAAGTAAAGAAAATAATATATCAGCACTTTGATTATATTGTGTCTGAATGGAATGAATTTCAGAAGAAGAAAGATGAATAAATACCATACTATTGAAAGTGTAGATTTTGAGGGAAATATTTTAATTCTAAAGATTGATGGAAAAACACATCAATTTGAATTGGAAAAGTACTCTACAAAACTATTGAATGCATCCAAAGAGCAAAGGAAGAATTATGAGATTTCTCCCTCAGGATATGGTCTCCACTAGCCTATGATAGATGAAGATTTATCAATAGACGGTTTACTTGGTATAAAACATTCCGTTCCTTCAGGTAAGAAAGCCAGTTAATAATAATCATTATCTACCAAACTAACCTAACAGTAGACGCCTTTATATATCGAAATATCACCGGTGGAGCGGGATACCATCAATTTTATAAAGGCTCCTCTAAGGAACTACTATCTTAATATTACTCGGTAGTTAGCAGGAGAAACCCGAAGGAATTTATCCGCTTCCACGGCAATAGCTTCCCCAAACACATCCCTGAACAAAAAAAAACAGGCAGCAGAGGGTCTCTCTACTACCTGTCCGACTGCGTTCCCCCTATTGGACGAACTTCGAACTTATTGTTATACCCATAAAATTGAAATTCCGGCTTTTCTTGCTGCTTAATCTTTTAGCAATAACTAAAGCTATTTCCCGCCAAGACACGTTCCATTAGATGTACTACTACCTAACTATCTACTATGAAAGAGATTAGTTACAGAAAGAGTCTCCCAAAAAGTCTGGAATTCGGCATAATAGTTCAAAAGTATTAAAATAGGTATTTCCCGAATCAAATAATTAGCTACTTCTTTATTGACATCTACTGGAAATATTCCTATTTCTCCGGATACAATGCAAATAATAGTAACTGGACTATTGTAGTGCTCCACTGCAAAAAGAAAACCAAAAACACTACTTCACACAAAGCCTGTTCTGCCATGGAGGGCAGAAGAGGAGTAAGAGAACCCATGCTGGGACGTCCTGTCCCAGCATGGGGGCCATTGGGATTGTATTTCTAAAACCGAATGTTTTCTGATACAGCTACCACTTAATTTTTATCTTAGTTAACCACAGAGGAGTTATAAGTTATTCCAGCAAGAGAGAGCCAGGTGATAATTACACAGCTTCATCAGATTCAGTTCAAGATACCGTAGATGCCATCTAAGATTTCGCAATATCCTGATTTGATCATATATTGCATAAATTATACCTATTAGAAAAGTCATAAATAAAATTATCTCACGAATCCTCCACGTTGTAGTTAATTTTACTTTTTTACGCTTTTTTAAATCCCAGATTATTATTGGTATATATATTATAATTCCTATAACAAAAATGGTGATATTTTTACTTTCTACAAATCTCATAAGAGGGCCTAATATAATCTCTATAAGTTTAAATTTGGGGTTCATCATTTATTGCTCTCTCCCGTTTCTAAATCAAGTATTTCATAACACCGAATCCCGGTATTGATTGTAAGTAAGAGAGAATATTTCGCCACACCTGCCCATCTTTTAATAAACCGTCCTGTAGAGGCACTTATAAATCTCCTTGCCACCGGATTATATGCAGGCTTTATTGGTACTGCTATACCCGGAATAATATCAATTACAACCGAAGCAATTGCAAATCCAGCTTTATTTGGGTTGCCAGCTATAACATAAGCCCCTAAAGCAGTCATATCGAGCACACCAGCTACTATACCAAAAGTCTCTGCAGCCGGAATATTACCGGTAATTGTTGCTCCTAAGTTTGCAACATTAAGCCCTAAAGCACCATAAGTTGCAAGATCACCTATCTTTTCAGCCATATAAGCGGGATCATTCAAATGACTAATTGAATATAGGGGGTTATCCAGTAACAATCCCAAAGGATCTATCCGGTTAACAGGATCATTACCTACATTCACATACCAGTTTAGCCCCGCACGTATGGGATAAACTGTAGTCCATCTACCCAACATAGCCTTGTAATCCCTTAGGCTCTAGCCAAATATCTCAGTACACTAATGATATCCAATTACAAATGGCATTAAATAGTCCTCATCCTCCACCGGTATTATTATCATATTCTGAATAGCTACTTCAGGCGTAATTTTAATTTTAGGTGCTACAATCTCGAGATAATCAAGAAATAAACCGTTACTATCTCGCTTGTATAAAATGTGTCTACCCCTCTTATCCACCGTAATATTATAATATGGAGATTCAGAATCTTGTTCAATCAGATAGAGTTTACAATTCTTATCAAAATGATATTGGAAATGTCTGTTAGCGGCATGATAAACATTAATATCCTTCAAGCCAACATAATAAGTAGCTCTTATTTTATCATTAAAAGTATATACATACTTATGCAGGCCAACCTTCCTAACCTCTATTTTATCATTCTTATATTCCCCAGTCTCATTAATTACTAACCTACCATCCTTTTTAATCTCATAATATAATTCTAATTCTTTCTTACCCTTCTCTGTAACATATTTGTAGACTTTGTCACCCTTTCTCACAACATCTATTGTCCATATCAAATATGTATCACCCTTTTCCCCATGCGTATAATATTTCATGGTTCTAATTAAACCATCTTTATAAAAATCAATCTCTTCTCGTACAATATAATAATTTTCCCATGTCCGTCCATAATCATAAACTATCAATTTGTTTTCATTATCTGAATCACTTTCCCCATAAAGCATCATGATATTGAATAACTGAACAAATATTACAAATGCTATTTTTTTAATCTTCATTCACCACTCCTTCTATTTCGATTTCAAGGAAGCATCCCCACTATCTATTAGTATATTCTTAACAAGTGGAGCAAGTTCTGCAATATCTCTATTCTCCATCCTTATACAACCCAATGTAGCATATCGATATCCCCTGCCACCAGCATGAAGTAAATATCAATTACCCCTTAATTTTACAAACCTGACCTTTGCCGGCGGTGTCTTGGGTTCCTCAGGAAAAAAATATATGCCTTCAAAACCATTTATATTCGCTTTCAATCTATAAACAATAATTTTATTTGTTTCCGGGTTATCATCAAATCTTCCTGTATGCCAGTAGAACTCATACTCGTTTGACTCACTCGGATGAACATATGCACTCTGCCATTCAAATTTGTAACTAATTTTCTCTTGAGATATGAGCACCTTTTGAAAAATATAATCTCCATTTTTTACCTTATAAATGTATAATCCAGTTGTTTTATCCCCATTTACAAAGTATAAGCCAACAATCTGGAATAACAAAGCATTATTATCTGCAAAACAATTTATTCTAAATGTTGCAAAAACGATAAT
The DNA here is from genome assembly GCA_027021365.1 of Spirochaetales bacterium. Taxonomy (GTDB): domain Bacteria; phylum Spirochaetota; class Spirochaetia; order SZUA-6; family SZUA-6; genus JALUUM01. Next base: position 77,470 of record JALUUM010000045.1, on the reverse strand, counting down.
CACTACTAATATTTTTCTCATTATTATTTTCCTTTCTTGCTATCGTTAATCATATCATTGATTTTCACAGTAATCTAATCTTCATTGTTATACTTAAAATCTCGCTCTATCATAAACGGCAATTATAAAATATTTGGAATTATAGGAAAATGGATAATGTGATCTATTGAAATATCCTTATTATGATTATATTCTGCTATTAGAAAATACTCATCATATTACTACTGCCGAATTAGCAAGTTTGACTATTCTAAAAATATTAACATTCTCCTTTTTTTAATAAAAAATTTAGTTTATTTTCATAATCTGTACATGAAATGCTTGCTGCTGCAAATAATAATAGAGTAATTGAAATTGAACTACCGCTTTACCTCCTGGGTCTCACTGCCCTCACTATGCCAGGGGTATTAGAAAGGATAAGCACGGAGTGTAATTTTTCTAATATCAGGAAGGACAAAGGAAATGAAAATCCTTCCATAGATTACAGTTCAAATAGGTACCTGTAGCGATCGAGCAGGCTTTCAACTATATCCGTTATTCCGCCAAGCTCTGAACCCGGAACACCAAAGTACGATGCAAGGGCTTCTCCCCTTTCAAGGGCGTGCCCATTTTTCACTTCAATCTTTCTCGTTTTCCCATTTACCCTCAATTCCAGCCTATCGCCATCCAGAAGTACGAAACCGTCGTTGCTGCTGCTCTCAAAGTCTTCATACCTGTGAAAGAGAGTGAGCTTGTCCTTATAGGGAACCCCTTCCCACGGGCAGAAGGTACCGCAGTTCCCGCACTCGTTACAAAGCGCATCGACATGTACTATCTGGTAGTAGTCCTTGAGTACGTCGGATTTCACCAGTATCGGGACATTTGCCCTGTTGGGGCATACATCGACACACTTGTTACAGAGAAAGTCACACTCGAGGCAGCGCTCAGCCTCGCTACCCGCCTCACCCTCGCTTCCGGGCTCCTTTGCATACGAGGCAAGTTCATCCGGATTGTAAATCTTGCCCTTCCTCGAGTATATATCTTTTACCCTGGAAGAATCGGCATTGAACTCCACCTTCAACCCGGAAAGCGTGGAAAGGCGGAACTTCCCCGTTCCAGTTTCATCCAGGCCGCCTGCAAGCCCCAGGCGCCTCAGTATGGAATCGGCTGCCTTTCTTCCGTCCCCCATTGCCTCTACTACCGAGGAGGGTCCCCTGTAGGCATCACCGCCGATGTACACACCCTCCATGGAAGTTTCCAGGCTCTCCTCTTTCACAACCGGCCTTCCCGACGAATCGAGCTCCAAACCCCACTCCTCGAGCAATCTGGTATCCACACCCTCGCCAATGGCCTCTATCAGCATATCGACCTGCACGTCCTCCGTCTCGCACGTCCCGATGGGCTTTCTTCTTCCCGATTCATCCGGTTTCCCAAGCTTCATCTTCTCCAGGGTGACGACCAGCCTGCCGCTCACCTTATCCTTCTTGACGGAAACAGGCGCACGGAGGAACCGGAAGACTACACCATCCTCCTTCGCATTCTCGTACTCCTCCCTGTCGGCAGGCATCTCCCTCTCGCTCCGCCTGTAGTACACCGTTACCTCTTCCACTCCATCGAGCCTCCTGGCAGAACGCGCAGCATCCATTGCCGTGTTGCCTCCCCCGATTACAGCCACTCTTCTTCCCGGCTTCAGGCTGGCAGGATCACGCCTGTAGGAATCGAGAAATGACAATGCATCTGTCACTCTCTCCTCACCTTCGGCAACCTCGATACCTTTCAGGTGCCTCGATACCTCAGCACCTATCCCGAGAAAGATGCATTTGTAACCCTTCTCCTTCAGTTCTTCAGGTGAAGGCGAAACCCCAAACTCGAAAACGACCCCTGCCTTCTCGATTTCCTCGATATCCCGCTTAACGGCCTCTTCCGGAAGCCTGTACCTGGGAAGAATATGGTTCACCACTCCACCTGCAGAGTCCCTTTTGTCGAAAACCGTTACATCGGCACCTGCAAGGGCCAGGTAGTATGCGCAGGCAAGCCCTGCAGGCCCCGCACCGACAACGGCGACTTTGCCATTCAGCTTCCCGGACTCGCCGGCGATATCCTTTCCGCTGACATCACCTTTCAAAAAACCTGAAAGCTTTACATCCCTTATGAAAACAGGGCTGTCGTAATCGAGCCTGGTACAGTTGGTGGTACAGGGCTGCTCACAGATATAACCCGTCACCCCGGGAAGCGCATTGGTCGCTCGAATGATCGAAAGTGAAGCATCGAAATCGCCGCTCCCGGCAGCCTGAATGTACTGCGGTATATCCTGCCCCACGGGGCAAGCCTCCCTGCACGGCGCCACGTAACAATCCGTAATGGGAAGCTCTCCCTTCACGGAAACGGTATCCTCGCCACGCCAGCCCTTCGAGTAGAGAAGGTTTCCCACCGAATCCTCTGCAAGCCTCTCCAGGGAATCCACATTGATACTTTCCGCCGCCAGGGCCTTCTCGTACTTTCCCTCCAAGAGCTCTGCCGCCTCCTTAAGCCTCAGGTATCCGCCCGGCTTTAAAAGTTCGGTGGCAAATGTTATGGGCTTTATGCCGACATCGAGAAGTGACTCTACATTCAACTGCGAGGCACCACCCGAGTATGAAATCGGAAGCCTTCCGTCAAACTCCCTGCTAAGCAGTGCGGCGAGATTTATGGTAAGGGGGAAAAGTGCCCTTCCTGACATGTACATCTCTTCTCCCGGAAGGTGCTTTCCCGGATTCACCGTTCCCAGGGTATTGGAAAGCTTGAGCCCGAAGGAGACTCCCTCTGCCTTTGCCTTCTTCTCCAGGTTACCAAGAATGTGAACGGCATCACCGTACTGAAGGTCTTTTAGAAAGCTCTCTTCCTTAAGCTCCACGTAGTGGTAACCGTTCTTGTTTAGTATCTCCCTTACCCTCTCGTATCCCAAGAGGGTAGGATTCAGCTTCACATAGGTATTCAGCTTCTTCTCTTCCATCAGGTAGGAACAGATAGACTCTATCTCGTCCGGCGGGCAGCCGTGCATGGTGGATAGTGTTACCGAGTTTACGATTTTGGGAGAAATCTTTCCCGGCAGGGATTCAAGTCTCTCTGCCGTTTCAGGCGAAAGCCCCCTGCTGAAATCACCGGAACCCTTAAAGAGCGACTCTATGTAGCCTTTTAGGCTCTCCATGTGGGCTGAAAAATTCTCTCTTTTCGTGGCATCTATCAACCCGTCTATGAACCTGTCCATGCCTTCCGTTTTTATTCCTTCCAGGTCGTAACCGATGCTCATGTTGAACATGAAGTTTGGAGGAAGGTCCAGAAAGGCTGCGAGGAAATGGAGGAGAAACCAAGCCTTTACGTATTCATCGTAGGCCTGTTCCAGGGAAAGCTCGGTGGACCACTCGGTATTGTAGCCCTCGTCACGGGCATCTATGCAGGGCTTGTCTATCTCCAGGCTATCCAGTTTCTGAACTGTCTTCAGCTCAATAAAACGACCTCCCGTAAGGAATGCAGCCACTATGTTCTGCGAGAGCTGGGTGTGAGGCCCCGCTGCAGGTCCCACCGCGGTATCTATGAAATCTGAAAATATCCTGACGCCGCTGTTATCCTTCTTTCTGAAAAACATGTGCCCGGGAATTCCGAATATGGAATCTTCCCGTGAGTATTCCATTGTTATCCATCTCAACAGGTTGTCGAAGGAAATCGGAATCATTCTGTCGCTCATGTCACTCCTCCCTGGACTTCAAGGCTTTGAAAACACGTTCCGGTGTAAATGGCGTTTCGAACAGCCTTACACCCACCGCATCGTAGATTGCATTTGCTATTGCCGGTGCCGGCCCGTTTATTGCAATTTCTCCAACCGACTTTGCACCGAAAGGCCCCGTTTCCTCGTAGGATTCGACAAGTATCGTTTTTATCTCGGGAATGTCCGGTGCGGTAAATATCTTGTAGTTTCCGAAACTCGGGTTTACCATCCTTCCCTTTTTGTCGAACCTGTACTCCTCTGTCAGTGCATAGGATATTCCGTTCACCACGGCGCCCTCCACCTGTCCCTCTGCAAGAACCGGGTTTATCGCCTGGCCGCAGTCAACGGCCGACACGAAACGGAGAGGCTTCACCTTTCCAGTTTCGACATCCACGGCAACCTCTGCAAACTGGGCGATGAAGGGAGGAGGCGATTCGGGCATCACGCTGGAAGCCTCCGCCTGAATCTGGTGCTGCCCCCCCTGGTAGAGGCTGTAGGTGCATATGTCGGAATAACTTACGGATTCGCCAGTCTTCCCGGAGACTACCGTGCCCTCTTTCACTTTCAGGCCGGATACTTCCTCGCCGAGCATCTGTGATGCAACCTCGAGGATATCCTTTCTTATCTTTTCAGCACATTTTTTTACGGCAGAGCCGGAAACATAGGTTGTGGATGATGCATAGGCACCCACGTCGAAGGGAGTGAGGTCCGTATCCGAGGAGAGGACAATCATCTTGTCGACGGGAACCTGAAGAACCTCTGCCGCAATCTGTGCAAGAATCGTATCGGAGCCGGTACCCAGATCGGTGGCACCTATGAAGAGGTTGAAAGAGCCGTCCTCGTTCATCTTTATGCTGGCAGAGCCCATGTCTATCAGCGGTATTCCGGAGCCCTGCATGCCGATTGCCATACCGACTCCCGTAACCCACCCGTTGTCGAGCTTCCTCCTCTTTCCCCGCTTCTCATACCAGCCAATCTCCGCTGCACCCCTGTCTATGCATTCATCCAGCTTGCACGATTTTATAACCTGGCTCACTCCCTCTTTACCCTCACCAAGAGCCTCGAATATTTTAGAGGTTTCCCCCTCCCTTATGTGCCATTTCTTGCAGTATTCTATTATGTCCAGCCCCAGTTTTCTGGTTATGATATCTATCTGCTGGTTGAAGGCAAAGTATCCCTGCGTTGCTCCGTAACCCCTGTAGGCTCCGCCCACGGGGAGGTTGGTATACACAGTTTCGCCCCTGAAACGTATGCTTGGAATCTTGTTGAATAAGGGAAGAACCTTGCTTCCCGCATTGGAAAGAACAGTGAGGGCATGGCTCCCGTATGCACCGTTGTTCATAAGGGCATCCATCTCCAGGGCAGTTATCTCACCGCTTTTCTTTACCCCGGTCTTCAAACGGACACGCATGGGGTGCCTCGTCCTCGAGCTTACGAAGACCTCTTTTCTGGAAAGCTTTATCCTCGATGCCCTGCCCGTCCTTACAGTAATCAGGGCTACATAGGGTTCCAGGATAACCTCCTGCTTTCCGCCGAAGCCTCCCCCTATCCTCGGTTTTATCACGCGTATAGAGGAAATCGGTATCCCGAGCACCATGGAGACTATTCTTCTTGCATGAAAAGGTACCTGGGTGGCGGTTACTATGGTGAGCCTCCCCCTGTCATCGTAGTATGCCCTTGCAACGTGAGGTTCCGTTGCACAGTGAGATGCATACTGCATCCTATAGGTATTCTCCACTATGAAGTCCGCCTCTTTGAAGCCTTCATCGATATTTCCGAAACCGATGTCTATCTTTGCCGCTATATTTTTCTCTGGAAGGTATGCTACCGGTATCTTTGGAAACTCGCCGTCTGCATGAATCCGAGGCGAATCCGGTTCCTCTGCCCTTTCGTAATCGAAGACGGCAGGGAGTTCCTCGTAATTCACCTTTATCTTTCCGGCAGCTTCCCTTGCAACCTCCTCACTCTCTGCCACCACCAGGGCAACCCTGTCTCCCACAAACCTCACGACACTGTCGAAGAGCCTCGTATCGTATGGGGACGGCTCGGGATACCCCTGCCCGGCCGATGTATAGAGGGTATTCGGTGTATTTCCATGGTGAAATATGTCTATCACTCCATCGATTGACAGGGCTTCCGCCGTGTCAATCTCTCTTATCCTTCCGTGCGGAATATCGGAGTACAGGAATACACCGTAAACCTCATTTTGAATATCGTAATCATCGGTAAACCTCGCCTCTCCCCTTGCAAGAGAAAGGGAATCCACCTTTCTTACAGGCTTGCCAACATAGTTGAAATCATCTGATATCTTCTCTGCCATCACTTTCCCCTCTCTTTTCTTGATTCTTTCCCGGAAGCCTTAAGCTTCTCTGCGGCAAGCTTTACCGAATCCAGTATCTTTACATAACCGGTACACCTGCAGATATTCCCGTCCAGGGCGTTCATTATATCCTCATCCGAGGGTTGGGGGTTTCTGCTTAGAAGGGAGTAGGTCACCAGTACCTTTGCAGGTGTGCAGAAACCGCACTGAATCCCCCCTGCCTCTGCAAAGGCTTCCTGTACCGGGCTCAAACCGGTATCGTCATCTTCCGTGAGCCCCCTGATAGTGGTTACCTCCCTTCCAATCACCGATGCGGCAAGGACCATGCAGGAGTTTACCGGAATGCCATCGAGAAGAACAGTACATACACCGCACTCTCCATTCTCGCAGCCGCTCTTTACCTCCCTGTGGCCGCTGTTTCTTAGCACTTCCAGAAGGGTCGCCCTCGAATCGAACTCCAGGCTTTCACGCCTTCCGTTTATGATAAAATCTGCCTTCATCTACTTACTCCTCCCTTGCCCGGCGGCTTTTTCAAGCATTTCCAGGCCGCGTCGAATCTGTACCCTGGCAACATGTTCGAGATACTCCCCGCTCATACCCTGCCTGTCCGGGAACTGAAGCCCTGTCTTTTCTGTCTCATCGGGCTGCTTCGGAAGGTTCGATGCACTCGATGCAACCTGCAGCTTCCTGTACTTTCCCCTCGTTCCCGTCACAACGACGATATAGGAGCCGGCAGAGTCGCCGGTGCTTTCGGAACCGACAGGGCCACTGGTAGCGGCAGTAGCACCCACAGAGCCGGCGGCCTTTGCTATACCAGTAGCCTCTGCCCCTCCGGCGGCCTTAGCCATACCGCCAGTCCCGGAAGGAAGAATCGACACGGTAAACAGCGGGTAATCAAAGCGAGTCCGCACTTCCCTGTAGTAGTAACTCACCGAAGCCGATGCAGGTACCTCGGCGTAAAGTATCAATTTGTTTCTTCCGATACTGCGATCTTTGAAATACTCCTCTATGCCACAGGTACTCTCTTTTCCCGAAGAATCGAGGAGCTTTAACCTTGAGTTCAGTGCAATGAGCGGGCCGGCAAGGTCCGACCAGACCGGGAAAGTCGCAATGCTTCCGCCGATCGTTATCCTGTTACGGAGGGCATTGGAGGCAGCCCTGCTCAAGGCCTTTACCAGGATATGGTTGATATCGAAGGTGCTGATGTTGGTAACGACCTCCGCATAGGTAAGCCCGGCACCGATCGTGCATGTCCCCCCTGAAAGGGAGAAAGCTTTCAGTTCCTTAAGGCGGGAAAGGTCGAAAAAACCTCTACCCCGCTTGACCTTCGATTTTACAAGTGGTGTTTTTACAAGTGTCGTACCCCCTCCGTGAGGGATATAACCCTCCGATAGGAGTTCCGGTACCTCGGAGAGCTTCTGCGGATACCTCCATGAAAGCTCTCCCCTTTCGATATGGATTTCCGGATCAGTCGATTTGTTCATAGATTGTTCCCTTAATAAGCTCTTAAAAGTTTGGGTATATCTTCTATTATATATCGGATTTTTTCAAGGATTACAGGGTCAATATGCGTGCCTTTCAACCTATTACAAGGTGAATTTCAAGGATGAGGCATGGGATGAGCCCCTTCAGGCTATTTCGGGCTAATTCAAGGATGAGCCACGGCAAGGCCTATAGAGGCAAGACTTCGGAAAGCCTACAGCAGTATACTTGCAAGTTCCGCCAGTTTCGACCTCTCACCCTTCACGAGGTTCACCGTTGCAAAAAGCATCTGTCCTTTCATCCTATCGACGAGATATGTAAGCCCGTTGGAGTGCGTATCGAGGTAAGGGGTATCTATCTGGTAGATGTCGCCGGTAAAGACCACCTTGGTATGGTCTCCCGCCCTGGTGATTATCGTTTTCACCTCGTGGGGGGTCAGGTTCTGCGCTTCATCGACAATAAAGAAGATTCTGTCAAGGCTTCTTCCCCTGATGTAGGCAAGGGGTGCGATAAAGAGCTTGTCGTTTGACAGCATCTCGTCTATCTGCTCGTATTCCTTTGAATCCGGTTCGAACTGGTGCTTTATCACATTGAGGTTGTCATAGAGGGGCTGCATGTAAGGATCCAGTTTCGATTCGATGTTTCCGGGAAGGTAGCCCAGGTCCCTGTTTCCGAGGGGCACAACGGGTCTTGCAAGGTATATCTGCCTGTACTTGCTGCTCTGCGAAAGTGCCGCGGCAAGGGCAAGGAGGGTCTTTCCCGTGCCGGCCTTGCCCGTTAAGGCTACGAGCTGAATATCATCCCTGGACATTGCATCGAGTGAAAATATCTGTTCTGCATTTCTGGGAGTTATCCCGTAGTAAGTTTTTTTCTCTATCCTTTCGAACTGCTCGAGCCTGGGATTGTAGTAGGCAAGGGCACTCTTACTCACATTTCGCAGTATGAAGTACTCATTCGGCCTGGGGTCTATCGGGCTTCCCGTGTTCCGGTTGAACTCTTCCAGTTCGACGCTTCCCTCGTGGTAGAGCTTGTCTATCATATCGGGGTTTACGTCTTCCACTATGTTTCTCCCCGAGTACAGCTTGTCCACGTTGACAACCTTGCCGGTTCTGTAATCCTCCGCCTTTATGCCGAATGCCAGGGCCTTCATTCTTAAGTTTATGTCCTTGCTGACAAGGATAATCTCCTCATTCGAATACTTACCCTTCAGGTAAAGGGCGAGGTCCAGTATCTGGTTGTCAGCCTTTTTAAGCGTCAAAACCGATTCCACCTTGCTGGAATGTTCCGTTTCATAGAAAACGTAGAGCCTGCCCCTCCCGTCTCCCAGCGGGATTCCCTTATCCAGGAAAGAATCCGAATCGGAAACCAGCTCATCCAGTTCCCTTATGAACTGTCTTGCCTCGAAGTTTATGTGATCGTTACCCTTCTTGAACTTGTCCAGTTCCTCCAGGGTGACCATGGGTATTATCACGTCGTTGTTCTCGAAGCTGTATATAGCAGTATGATCAAAGAGAATTACATTGGTATCGAGAATAAACTTTTTCTTCCTATCCATTTTTGCCTCCGTCATTTTCCCTTTCACCCCTTAAGCCTCAGTACCCCGCATCGAGGTCCACCACATTTTCAAGTTTTTTTCCTTCTATGAAGTTTATCACATTTTTTACAGCTTCGCTCGTATTTCTTACATGGCCCTCTACAGAAAATCCGGCAATATGAGGAGACATGACGACATTATCCAGCTCATGAAAGGGAAAGTTCGATGGATACACCACCTCGTCAAGGTCACCGTAATGCCTCGGATAGTTGTACCAGGTATCTATTGCGGCTCCGGCAAGAATACCTTCTTTCAATGCCCTGTAGAGTGCCTCTTCCTCTATGACTGCTCCCCTGGAGACATTTACGAGGTACCTTCCCTTCATATCCTTAAGAACAGCCCAGCCAAGCAGGCCCCTTGTCTCCCCGGTAAGGGGAAGCACCACCACTGTTACATCCGATTCCAGGCAGACCTTTCTTGTTTCCTCAGGTGGATACACCTTTTCTACAATTTCCGTTCCCGGCCAGTTTTTCACGGCAGGCCTGCGCTTAGTACCAATAACCCTCATTCCGAAGGCTCTCCCCAGCCGGGCTACCTCCAACCCTATCGAGCCGAGACCTAAAATTCCCAGCGCCTTTCCCCTCACCTCGACATTCATCAATTCACGTTTGTAACCCCGGAGCCACCTTCCTTCTTTAAGCAGCCTTTCCCTATGATTAAGTCGCTTAACCATGGATAGTATCAAGGCCCATGTGTACTCCGCAACGGCATGCCTGTTTTCGTGTGTATTAGAGAGCAGTATCTTTCGCCTCTTGAGGAGGTCAAAATTGATTCTTTCCACTCCGGCCCAGTAGAACTGAATAAGTTTCACTTTCTCTGCCAGTTCGAGGTGCTCCTCCCTCCAGTTTCCCCCGATTATGATGTCCGCATCCCTGATAGCACTTTCTATCTCGGCGCTTTTAGTGGCAAACACGATACTGATACTTCTCTCAAGCCGGCGGAGTGGCTTAAGCGCCTCCCGCCAGATATCATCCTCTTCCGCCTTTATTAAGATTTTAATAGTTCCACCAACTCTTATATCTTCTGCCATGCAAACGATAATAATGAAATATTCCGAGACAATCAAAGGGAAGTTCGGTGTAAAGCCCAATAAAATTCCTAACCTCACAGAATTCCTACAAAAATTTTTTTAGTAAGAATTTACTTTTTCCATGCGTCTAAATGCTGGTTGAGGCATATGAATAATATGAGGGGAAGCCCCTGTTTTTTTAAGGGAACATTTTTACGGAAACATTAGATAAGGAAACAATAAGGAGTATTGCCGTGTGGCAAGAATCAATCTATAATGGGATTATTGGCAGAGAGAACGAACGCAGAATGGAGGATAAGAGGATTAAGGCTCACCTCGCCGCAGTGCAATGGTAGCATAAGAGACCTCCGAAGGATGTTAAAGAGGTCTCTCAGATTCGTTCTTTCGAAGAGGGGTGAGGGGTATACCGGAGGAATTCTTACCACGAAGAAAGATGAGATATCCTGCGATGAATGCTTCGAAGAGCTGAACTGCTTCGTGGAAATAGTCCTGCAGGGAAAGAACCCGGCAGGAACGATGCTACCGGTGCAGGATCACCTTGACAGGTGGAGGGATTGCAGGGAAGAGTATCAAACACTGCTCGAGGTACTCAAGAACATGGAGGCCTCCGGCAGACATTCCAACAGTAAGTAGAGCGTAGAGCACACGGCGAAACTCAAATGGGCATTTCAGGAAGTTCAGGAAGTTCAAGTTACTTTGAATCGATAAACTCCGTATTCGATTATATATTTTCATTCACCAACCTGGAAAAGAGTCCTAACTCCTTCAACAAGAGAACATACCGCCTTGACAGAATGAGAACTATCCTCGACGCCCTTGGGAAGCCCCAGGAGAAGCTTAAACTGATACATGTGGCGGGAAGCAAGGGCAAGGGCTCCACCTCCACCTTTCTCGCCCATGCACTTACAGAGCATGAAAGGCCTGCGGGGAGAAGGGTTGGCCTCTTTACCTCTCCCCATGTAAGCGATCCCCTGGAAAGAATTCAAACCCCGGGTTTCCCCGTAAACGAGGCGGCATTCTTTAAGGCGGCAGGCGCAATACGGGAGTTTGCAGAGAGTGTCGCATCGGGGAAAATACAGCTTAATGGGCATCCCGCACCGACAACTTTCGAGTTGCTGACCGCCCTTTCACTGAAATACTTCTACGAGGCCGGGTGCCGGTTGGCGGTAATAGAGACCGGCATAGGGGGAAGGCTCGATGCAACGAACATCATTTTACCGATGGCATCGGTAATTACGCCGATAGACCTCGAGCACACCGATATCCTCGGAAACACAATAGAGGCCATTGCCCAGGAAAAGGCCGGTATCGTAAAGGAACAGACTCCCCTCTTCTGCGGTTACCAGCCCGATGCCGCAGGCAGGGTAATCCTTGAAAGGGCAAGAAAGATGAATGCGCCAGTCCGGTTCCTCGCAAAGGAGCTTTCCTCGATAGAGATTCACAGCCTCGGTGCGGATGGAATGGGTTTCACCCTGAATTTCACCGATGCATCGCAGGCAAACTTCCGTACCAGGTTGGTTGGCCTTCACCAGGCAGAAAATGCAGCCCTGGCGTATCTCCTCCTGAAAAACCTCTTCCCTGAAATCCCTTTAAAAATAATCTACGGGGGCTTCGAGAAGACAAAACTTCCGGGCAGGTTTGAAATATTCACCGTAGAAGGCACCACACTGATACTCGACGCCGCCCACACCCCCCTCTCAGTCGGAAGGCTTCTCGAAACACTTTCAGCCTTCATTTCAGGCGGCTCTTCAAGTGAAAACCCCGATGCTCTTGCGGGCCGCCGCAACCTGAGTACCTTCATACCCAGGATGCCCGTCCTCATATTCGGCTCTGTAAAGGGAAAGAATCACAGGGCAATGGCAGAGATACTTGGCCCCCACTTCGAGAGGATAATTATTTCAAAACCGGGCTCATTCAAGGAAAGCGACCCGAAGGAGGTCTGCGAAGCCTTTGAAAGAATCAACGAAAATTCTATACTCATCGAGGATCCTCTCAGAGCCCTGACTGTCGCTCTTGAAAGCGCAGCGAAGAGTGAGGGTAACAGTCCGATTCTCGTTACGGGGTCATTCTACATGGTAGCAGAAATAAGAAGGATCATACTGGAAATCGCGGGGGGAAAGATTTCACATTGAGGTTGTTCCATCTGTTAAGTGCAGTAGTATTGCTCGTCTCACACTCGATCTTTCTTGCAAGTGGGCTCTATATAACCAAGAGAAAGCTCAAGCCGAGGTTCATAGACTGGGCAAGCAGGTTCCTCTCCCAGATAGGGCTTGCCGCGGTGCTTATCTCCGGTATCTTTCTCCTTGCCTCGAAGCCCCTTTCCTTCTTCCCCCATATATTCACGGGCATCCTGCCCCTGGTATCCATCCCAACGATTTTCTTTATAAGGATTGCCATTAAAAAGAGGAAGAGCCTTCCCTGGCTCCTTCCCGTTACTAATCTCATTCTCATATCAGCAGCCTTTCTTACAGGCCTCCTCTACATTCTGTGACTACCGTGGAATAATGATACGCCCCGGAGCGCCATTGTCACGCTTTTCGGTATGACACTTTGCACAGTTTCCCGCGGACTGGGGGGATCCCATTTCCATTACCTTTCCCTTGTACTCCACCTTGGCAGTTAAGGGCAATACTACGGTCTCTTTTGTAAAAAAGTTACCCGCATCATTCGTTGATAGTTCAAGAACCTTGTTATTTTCATCGGTTATTACAACCTTTGCACCGCTTACACCAACAATAACAAAACTGTTGACTCATTGGAAAGGTTTCATTATATTTTGTTTTTATTAAATTAACTTAACTAATTAGAATGCTTAAACAATATGAGCGATATTGATAAAACGGCGGACATTCTTCACAAATGGGTGGAAACTTTCATACATCAGTCCTTCAGCGATTTCCTCTGCTACGGCAAGAGACACGATCTTTCCATGTCACAGATCAGTGTGCTCTTTCAACTTGGGCATTTCAAGGTAAGTACCGTTTCCCAGATTGCGGATAACCTCGGAATCACATCGGCTGCGGTAAGCCAGATGCTGGACAGCCTTGTAAGGCAGGGGCTCGTAACACGCAGGGAAGACCCGGGAGACAGGAGGATGAAAAAGATAGAACTCTCTGCAAAGGGAAGAGAGATGATCGAGGAGATCATGAGGGCAAAGAAGCATTGGTTCAAAACCCTTTCTGAACGCATGAATCCGGCAGAGAGAAGTATCGTCAGGGAGGGATTAAAAATCCTCATAGAAAAAGCCGAAAAAGTGGAACTCAGATCTCAGCAAAAAGAAAATGATCACGGGGAGGAATCAACCAGAAGATGAAACACACCATCAAATACCTGAAACCCTTTCTGATCCCGCTATCCATTGCCATTGTACTGCTCTTTATACAGGCATATACCAACCTCGCCCTTCCCGACTACATGTCCGATATCGTAAATGTCGGAATACAGCAGGGGGGTATCGACAGTGCCGTTCCGGATGCCGTAAGTGAAAGCAGGATGGAAAAGCTTACAATATTCATGGACGAGAACGAGGCCAAAGAGGTGCTGGATGCCTACAGCCTGATAAAGCCTGATTCACCTGAAAGCACAAAGTACATAAACCGATTCCAGCTCTTAAAGAGTAAAGCCATCTACATAAGGAAAGATATCGACAAGAAGGAACTACAAAAGCTCAATCCTGTTATGGCAAGGGCCTGGATTGTCGTCAGTGCTATAGAAAAGGCTAAAACCAACCCCGAGATGCTAAAGATGTTCATGGGATCCGGCAAAGGCGCCAGTGGTAACACAGGCCGTGGTGGTACAACCCTAGGAGCCTCACCTTTCGACATTTCAAAGCTTCCGCCGGGGACAGACCCCTTCCAGCTTTTAAAATCCATTCCAACCGAATACAGAGGCCAATTCCTGGCTGGTATCAGGGAGAAATTGGCCTCTCTCGATGGGAAGATGCTCAACCAGATGGCGGCAGAGCCAGTTAAAGAGGAGTATGTGGCATTGGGACAGGATATAGCCAAACTTCAGATGAACTACATGCTTCATATTGGCCTTATAATGCTCATATTCACCATAATCTCTGCAATGGCCGCCATATCAACGAGATACATCTCTTCCAAAATAGGAGCCGGTTTTGCACGGGATCTCCGCAGGGCGGTCTTCAAACGTGTTGAGGATTTCGGTATTCTGGAGTTCGACAAGTTCTCAACTGCCTCCCTTATAACCCGGACCACCAACGATATCATGCAGATACAGATGGTCACAATAATGCTCGTCAACATGGTATTCTATGCCCCCATCATTGGCATAGGTGGAATTGTAAGGGCAATCCAGAAAAGCACCTCTATGTGGTGGATTATTGCACTGGCAGTTACAGTGCTCATTGCAATCATTTTTACCGTGTACAGGTTCAGCGTACCTAAATTTACCCTCCTGCAGAGACTCATGGACAGGCTCAACCTCGTAAGTCGTGAGGCCCTCTCCGGTATGATGGTGATAAGGGCTTTCAACAGGCAGCAGTACGAGGAAAAAAGGTTCGACGATGTAAACAGAGACCTTACAGGCACGATGCTTTTTATAAACAGGGTAATGGCAACCATGATGCCCGTAATGATATTCATATTCAACGGCCTCTCCATACTGATAATCTGGGTAGGCGCAAAACAGATATCGGAGTCTTCCATGCAGGTTGGAGACATGATGGCATTCATGCAGTATGCCATGCAAATTGTCTTTGCCTTTCTCATGCTATCCATGATGTTCATAATGCTTCCACGGGCTGCAGTTTCCATAAAACGTGTAAACGAAGTACTCGAAACTGAGCCTCTCATTAAGAATCCAACCTTACCGGAACCCCTGGATAATGACTTTGATGCCTCGATAGAATTCAGAAACGTTTCTTTCCGTTACCCCAAGGCTGAGGATGATGTTCTCAGCAATATAAGCTTCAGGGCGGAAGCGGGGAAAACCACTGCATTTATCGGAACAACCGGTTCCGGTAAGAGCACCCTGGTACATCTTATCCTCAGGTTCATCGAGCCGACGAAAGGAACGGTATATGTAGGGGGCCATGATGTTAGAAAGGTGGATCAGAAAAAGCTCAGGGAAAAAATTGGATACGTGCCGCAGAAGGCATGGCTCTTTCAGGGAACCATAGAGAGCAACCTCCGCTATGCCAATGAGAATGCCGGAAAGGAGGTGCTGGAAGAGGCAGCGGAGATTTCGCAGTCCCAAGAATTCATAAGGACCTTTCCCGATGGTATGAAAGCTGAAATATCACAGGGGGGAACGAATGTTTCCGGCGGGCAGAAACAGAGGCTATCCATTGCAAGGGCTCTTGTAAAGCAGCCTCCGATTTACATCTTCGATGAGAGCTTTTCATCATTGGACTTCAAAACCGCTTCGAACCTCATGAAGGCACTCAAGGCTAAAACCGGTTCGAGCACCGTACTCATAGTGACCCAGAGGGTTGCCGCTGTAAAGAATGCAGACAGAATAATTGTTCTGGATGAAGGTAGAATAGCCGGAAGCGGGACCCACAGGGAACTCATGGAAAAGTGCCATACGTACCGTGAGATTGCCATATCACAGCTATCAGAGGAGGAACTTGTATGAGTGACAAGAAATCCTACGAAGGCACATCGAACACTTCGGGAAAGCCTGCATTTGGACCGGGTTCGGGAAGGAGGGGCTTCTTCGGTGGCAGGCACATGGGCATGGGGACCGGTGAAAAGGCCAGGGATTTCAAGGGCACGATGAAGAGACTTATCCGCTACCTCGGTGCATACAAGCTTGCAATTGTTATAATTCTTGTAGTTGCCGCAGGTGCAACGGCCTTCAGGATACTGGGCCCCAAGATACTTGGCAAGGCAACTACCAGGCTTTTCGAAGGTGTCATAGCAAAGATAAGCGGAAGGGGTAACATCGATTTTCAATATATAGGGCATATCCTTCTCATAGTTCTCGGACTGTACCTTTTTTCTACACTTCTTGCATATATCCAGGGCTGGATAATGGCGGGAATCTCGGTGAAGATCACCTATCGTCTAAGAAGGGATATAGCCGAGAAGATAAACAGGATGCCATTGAAGTACTTCGACGGAACCAACCACGGCGAGGTGCTTTCACGTATAACCAACGATGTTGATACGATAAACAGAACCCTTAGCCAGAGCTTATCTCAGATAGTCACTTCGGTGATAAGCGTTATAGGTATCCTCATAATGATGCTTACAATAAGCTGGAAGATGACCCTCGTGGCTCTTGCAATCATTCCTCTCTCCACCATACTGGTCGGAGTAATCATAAAGTACTCGCAAAAATACTTCAGGCAGCAGCAGGACTACATAGGCCATGTAAACGGACATGTAGAGGAGATGTACAGCGGGCATATCGTTATGAAGGCTTTCAATGGTGAAGATAAGAGTATGGAAAAATTCAACAGGCTCAACGACACCCTTTACCAGTCTGCATGGAAGGCCCGTTTTATCTCCGGCATGATGCAGCCTCTCATGCTGGTCGTGAGCAACCTGGGTTATGTGGCGGTAAGTATCTTAGGCGGCTGGCTTGCAGTAAAAAAGGTCATAACCGTCGGCGATATACAGGCCTTTATCCAGTATGTACGAAACTTTACTCAGCCACTTGCACAGCTTGCAAACATCAGCAATGTGCTTCAGCAGACTGCAGCGGCTGCGGAACGTATCTTCGAATTCCTCTCGGAGGAGGAAGAGGTACCTGAAACGAAGAATCCTGTAAAGCTCAAAGAGGTAAAAGGCAGGGTTGAGTTCAGGAATGTCCACTTTGGTTACACCCCTGACAAGATAGTGATAAAGGATTTTTCCGCCGTAGCAGAGGCAGGCCACAAGATAGCAATAGTCGGCCCTACGGGGGCAGGCAAAACAACTATGGTAAAGCTTCTCATGCGGTACTACGATGTAACGAGTGGGCAGATTCTAATAGACGGGTATAATATAAAAGAATTCTCAAGGAAAGACTTAAGAAGCCTCTTCGGAATGGTTCTGCAGGATACCTGGCTCTTCAACGGCACGATAATGGAAAACATCCGTTACGGCAGGCTCGATGCTACCGATGAAGAGGTAATAGAGGCTGCAAAGATTGCCCATGCTGATCACTTTATAAGAACCTTTACCAATGGCTACAACATGGTGATAAACGAGGAAGCCAGCAACATCTCTGCGGGACAGAAGCAGCTGATAACGATTGCCCGGGCTATTCTTGCCAATCCTCCCATGTTGATACTGGACGAAGCAACGAGCTCCGTCGATACGCTTACAGAAATTCTAATTCAGAAGGCAATGGACAACTTGATGGAGGGCAGAACGAGCTTCGTCATAGCCCATAGGCTTTCAACGGTTCGGGATGCTGACCTGATTCTCGTAATGAGTGACGGCAATATCGTCGAGCAGGGAACACATGAGGAACTATTGAAGGCCAATGGTTTCTATGCTGATATCTACTACAGCCAGTTCGACTACGAAGAAGCAGTGTAGAACGGTTCAGGCTACATCATATCAAATAATTGTATAAATTTAAAGGAACTGAACTTGTTTGAGATGAAATCAACAGGTCAGATGCAATACGAAGTTGGTATCAGCTTCATCGAGATGTTTCAGGGCTTCTTTCGTTTTTTCTATTATAAGATTAACTCCAAGCTCTTTCGCCTTTTCGAATACCTCGTCCGTTACGGGAAGGCTTCCGTAAATACCCGTTCCTATGACAAGTGTGCCGCAGTCCCAGGGGATATTCTCATGTACGGTAAGAGGGGTATGACCATACCTCGCCTTCATCATGCGGGATACCGATTTTTTACGGGGTTCTATCTTCCCCTCTCTGATAACGATATCCTCGGTGTAAAGCTTTCCGTCGATTATCAATTCTCCAAAGGAAATCCCATCTACCTTCATTTCTTTTTCCTGTACCAGTTCACTACCTCGAGAAGCAAATCCGGTTTATCGGTAATTATACCATCAACTCCCCAGGATATCAGCCTTATCATGGCTTCCCTGCTGTCCACTGTCCATACAACCATCTTCAAACCGAGCGAATGGGCCTCTGCAACATCGTCCTTCCTGATATCCCTGTAGTAGGGTGAGATAACATCTCCACCGAAAGCTTTTACCAGCCTGGAAACATGGCCTCTGTAGTCATCGTAATCGAGACCTGCAAGCCACGGTGAAGGACCCGGCAAACCGGGCTGCAGGTTATAGGGCTTACCACCAATGTGAAATGAACTTACCATAAGGCAGCCAAGCGGAATCTTCGGAGCGTATTTTCTGACAAGTGCAAGGCTGTTCCAGTCGAAAGATTGAATCATTACCCGCCCTTCCATACCATACTTCTCTATAACATCGATGACGAGCCTTACGAACTCGTCCCTTGGTATGGTGTACCCGGGAAAGGGAGGATATGTCTTTATCTCTATGTTGAAGCGGATATTATCCGCATGCATTTCCTCTGTAAGCTCGAAAACCTCTGCAAGTGAAGGTATTCTTTCCCCTGGGACCGGCTTTTGCTCCCTGTGCTTGTAATAGTAGCTGGAAGCAGGATTCAACTGGCCGACATCATATTTCTCCAATTCCTCAAAGGTGAGATCCTTTATGAAGATGTTCCTATATCTGTCTATGAATTTCCCCATTTCATCCCTGGTAATTGCATAGTTCAATTTGGGATTGTGGCTCACCACAACTACCCTGTCTCTTGTCACTGCCGTATCCAACTCCAGTGTCGTTACTCCGAGTCCTATTGCATACCTGAATGCTGCAAGCGTGTTCTCCGGTCTCCTGTCACGTCCCCCCCTGTGAGCCTCGATGTCAAAACTTGCAAGTTGTGAAGATTCTGAAAGTAGCGGAGAAAGAAGAACCCCGAGAAAAACTAATAGAGGAAGGTAAATAATTTTTTTCATAGACGAAGACAATACTACAGCGATGGAAGCTTTTTATCAACCTCCTACTTTGCGGTCTCCAGCCTGCACCATGCATACAAAGAATCGTAAAGCTCGAATTGTAGCTCCAGGTTCACCTGGTCGTCCGGGAAACGAAGGCTGTATCCGACGGCAATAGCCTCCAGCCCCGGAGCAATCGGGTCTGCGTTCCTGTCCGCCTTGACATCGGCACTGTGTACTATTTCCGCCATACGGGAAAGAGCCCTGTCTGTAAGTCCATAGTGCTCTTTTATCGTTTCGAAGGAACACTTCCCCTCATGATGGCCCAATTCCACATCGGGAGCATCGAAGGGGATAGCTCCCATCTCTTCTGCAACCTTCTTCACCCGGCTCTTCGGAACGAAGATGAATTCCGCATCCGAATCGATAAACCTCCTGATAAGCCACGGACATGCCACTCTATCCACATGTACATGCGAACGGGTTACCCACTTCATACTTTCCTCCTTGAAACATGTTTATTTTCTTATGCCTTTTTCCGGCATGGATTTCAGATCTTTCCCGAAAAGAGCAAAGTAGATCGTACCAAAAAGCCCAAAACCGAAGGCTGTAAGAAAATTGGCCTTGGGAGATGCAAAGGATTCTATCCACGGCAGAAGCCTCTGGCCGAATCCAAACAAGCCGAAAAGCCTTGCAGAAGAGGTGGCACTCCATAGAAATGCACCACCAAAAGCTGCAAAGGATACAATGATGTCCCTGATAAGATAGTAAATTCCGAAGGTGCTTGCCTTCTGGCCCTCCGGCGCCAGATCCATAATAAGTGCCTTCCGGGTGGGTTCACCGAACTCCTTCATGCCGCGTACTACGAATGCTATTACCATGATCCAGAAGGTACGTGAGAAAAGAAGGATAAGCGGAAAGAGAGTGAAAAAACCAAATGTAATGACAACAAATGGTTTCTTTGTGTTTTTATCTGCCAGGTATGCAATAGGTATGTAGATAACCATGGCCGTGGCCATTTCGATGGTAGTAAGAACTCCGAATTGGAGGGGAGTTATTCCGTTTATGTTTACACACCATAGAACGACGAAAGCGTAGGGAATCTGTTCACAGAAACGGACAAGAATATCGGATACGAGGAGGTTGCGAAGCGCGGGAGATATCAATTTGAATCCCCTTACAGCTTTGACTTTCTCACTGTCCTGTCCCTTTTTCTCCTCTTCTATCATCAACTGTTGCATAACGAGTGAGACACCGCCAAGAATGAATGCAATGACAAAGGCAAGACGAACCCCTGTTTTTGTCCCGAAGATACCTATCAGCAAACCACCGAGTATTGGACCCAGAGCCATGGGTATCCTTCGAACGAGTGAGTGCATGGAAACACCCATTGTGCGCTTGTTCTTCGGAAGAACCCTGGAAATCATGTCCATCGTTGCAGGGAGTGAAATGGCAGTCCACGAAAGAAAGAAAATCACCCCGATAATCACGGCCTGCCAGTAGGGAAAGATGATAACAATGATATAGCCCACCATGGCTATAAGATTGAACAGAACCAAAGCCCTCTTGTAACCAAGCCTGTCACTTGCATAACCCCCCGGAAATAAATAGAGGGCACTCAAAAGGTTGTCCATGCCATTAAGAAGGCCCACGGAAATCGCACCGCCACCGAGCGCTACCAGGTAGAGGGGGAGAAAACGCTCTGCCATTTTCTCTCCCAGGCCAACGAGTATTACCATTGAAAGGAGGACTATCATATTCTTTTTAAGGCCAAGAAAAGCTGCAAGTGCCCTATGCCATTTCATTGCATCTACATTATATATATTACAGAAGCTGCTTCAACGCAACGATACAACAGATTTACATTATCAAGATATCATTATACTATTGTATCCGGTAATACTTTATACTACCGATACGAAATGTTTAAAAAGTTATTAATGATTTTTACAGAACCGGATGCCTCTATTACCGATGAAGTACTGAAGAAAAAATCGAGGCTCCTCTCTATCTTCCTCATTGTCATGTTACTTTTAATTACCCTGGTATGGATTTACAGGTTACAGAGAATGTCATTCGTGGCAACTATCAATATATTTCTTGGTTTTCTTCTGTTCCTTACCGCGTACGGATTGAACAGGAAAGGAAGATACCTTCCCGCCGCAATGATATTTGTTCTCACCTGGCCCATTGCCCAATCTGTTTTCCTTCTCTTAAATTCCTATTCGAATCCCGAAGTTCGTCTCCTTGTACCGATACTGGGGGTATTCATGAGCGGGCTGTTCCTTGCTCCAAGGGAAATAATCATAGCAGCTTTCGTTTATATCCTTTCGGTCCTTTCAACCTCTATTGTACTGCTGGATACATTTTCTCAGCCTGTCAATTGCGAAAGATTACTCTTTTTATACTCCGTAAGCTTCACAATAGTTATAATAACCTCTTTTCATAACAGAAAAATCGAAGAGTTCAGAAACAGGCAGATAAAGAGAAAGGCTCACTTCTTAGAACTCGTTGCCAATGTAAGCAAGGCCATTGGCAGCTCCCTCGATACGAGCGAGGTACTTAAAACTACGGTCTCTGCCATAAGTTCGATACTCGGTTACTACAACAACAGTATATGGTTCGTAGAGGATGACTCGCTTATACTAAGGGCATATTCCTTTTCCAATCCAATAGATGCGGACAAGGAAATAGCCAAACTCGCAATGAGGCGTTTCCCAATAGAGGGAATCATAGGATGGGCCGTAAGGGATGGAGAGGTAAAAGTGATTCCTGACACGGAGAAGAATCCTTACTTCGTCAAGCATAAAGTGGAACTTGAAACGCGCTCTGAATGTGCCTTTCCAATAAGAATAAAGGGAAGGATAATTGCCGTCCTCGACGTGCAGAGCAATGAAAAGAATGCCTTTAAAGAGGAAGACGTACATATTCTATCGATCGTTGCAGACCAGATAGCAGTCGCCCTTCACAATGCACGCTTGTACGAGGAGGCGGCCAAGCAGTCCGAACGATTGTCGGCAATAAACAGGCTTGCCAGGGCAGTGAGCAGCACCCTTGAAACGGATGAACTATTGGACAGGACTTTCAAGATGATAAGAAAGTTGTTCTCCTTCGATTCTGCATATATAGCTCTGTTTGATCAAAAAAACGAGACGGTAGATTACAGGATTTTTACGGATCGAGGCAGAGATATCGGACCCTTTAAAACATCCTTAAAGAACGCATACCCCTCCACCAGGTATGTTATAAACAACAAGGTTTCTCTTACTGTGAATGATTTTCCCCGATATTTGAAGAGGGTGATTGAAAAAGAGTACCACGGAACCAACACGCCTCCCAATGCGATTCTCACTGTTCCGCTTAAGTCAAAGGAGAGGATAACGGGGGTTATTTCAGTTCAATCTTACGGGAATACCACATATACCGACGAGGATACCGAGTTTCTTCAGACCCTTGCAGACCAGGTTTCCGTTGCACTGGAGAATGCAAACCTATTCGAAGAACTTGGCCGAGAACTTGAAATGCGGAAGGAACTTCAGAATCAACTGGTTCAGGCTCAAAAAATGGAAGCAATAGGAACCCTGGCAGGCGGAATTGCACATGATTTCAACAATATACTTACCGCAATAATTGGTTACACTGATCTGCTTTTGAACGATGTAACGGACAAGAATCTGGTCTCCGAACTGCATGAAATAAAGAATGCAGCAAAACGGGCAGCCTCCCTGACCAGTCAGCTTCTGGCATTCGGAAGGAAACAGATGCTTACCGTGGAAACCCTGGACCTCAACACAGTGGTAAAGGGACTCGAAGGAATGTTGAGAAGACTGATAATGGAAAACATAGATCTCAAGGTGATAACGGACAAGGCCCCCTGCCTTGTAAAGTCAGACCAGAATCAACTCAACCAGATAATCATGAACCTTGTGGTCAATGCAAAAGATGCAATGCCCGAAGGAGGAAAACTCACCATCGAGACAAGGAGAGTTCACCTGGGAAAGGAATACACGGAGAAGCATGTCGATTTCAAGCCAGGAGACTATGTAATGCTAGCGGTAAGTGACAGTGGAATTGGAATGGATTCAGAGACAATCAAACATATATTCGAACCATTTTTTACCACCAAGGGAATGGGAAAAGGAACGGGTCTTGGCCTTTCAATGGTTTACGGCATAACCAAACAGACAGGCGGCGACATATTTGTGTACAGTGAACCGGGAAGAGGAACAACTTTCAAGATATACCTTCCCGCAGTGGAATCTATCGCCTCTACAAAGAAAGATGAAGATTCCAGGAGCAGCAAGTCACTTGTCGAAAAAATCAAGATCCTGCTGGTAGAAGACGAAGATTATGTAAGAAATGTTACCTCCAGAATTCTGAAAAATGCCGGCTATACCGTTGCAGAGACGGGAAGCACAGATGAAGCCGTAAGAATCTTTGAGGAAGGTAAGGGTACATTCGACCTTCTGATTACCGATGTCATAATGCCAGGCTCATTAAATGGCCCTAAACTGGCTGAATTGCTTAAAAAGATCCACTCTGAGTTTCGTGCGAAAAAGGATAAAGAGAAAGAAAAAGATCTCAGGGTATTGTATATTTCAGGTTATACCGAAAACTCAATCTCACACCAGCACATACTTGATTCTGGCATAGCTTTCTTGCAAAAACCATTTTCACCGGAAGAACTAATCGACAAGATAAACCAGATATTCAATTTTCGCGGAGGTTGATTCCGACCTTGATCCAGCTTTTACCGCCATTACTCGTCCTGAAAAGTGAATCTCTCTTCCTCCCACCGGTCACTGCCCAGCCCTCAGATTTTCCACTGAATTGAATACTCTTTACCGAATCAAGTTTCCCCAGCCGCCGCCAGCTTTTTCCTCCGTTTACGGTAAAATAGAAGTATTCATTCCACGACCATCCGATATCTTCATCTGCAAAATACACTATGCTTCCCGGGATATTGTAGTGTTTCCAACTTCTTCCCCCATCGGATGTCCAGTACAACGAGTTCTTCTCACCCTCTTTGCACTCGACAAGAACAAAACCCCTGTTGTGTGAAAAGACAAAGGGTGAGTAAGCAAAGCAGTTTACCTTGGAGCGGGACAGAACAATACCCTTCCAATCCACACCGCCGTTTTCCGTTACATCCACAATAGGCACGTCATAGGGGCTGACACCAATTGTTACCCATCCTGTTTCTTCATCGATAAAAAACATTCCGCTCTTTCCGTTTACATTCATCTGGGCAGTTGAACCGCCCGAGGGAAACATTATCTTCCAGGTTGCCCCACCGTTCAAGGTTCTGTAGAGTGTAACATACTGGTGACCCGCTGCAGCTCCTGTATCTACAAGCAGCCACCCTACCCGTTCATTCACGAATTGAAGGAAGATCGGAAAATAGTAATCTGCCAGATCCTGTTGGGGAAGAGCATCCGATACCTGCCATTTACTTCCGCCGTCGGTCGTATGGTAAACAATCGGAGCTCCCTTGGGAAACTCGGATTCTCCCTTATAATTCGCAATGGCAACCCAGGCATTGCTCTTATCGAGAAAGAATGTACGATAATCTCTTGAGGAGAGGGTACGGTACCTTTCGCTTCCTTTTTGAATAGGGGATACATAATACCAGTTTTTACCTCCGTCTGTCGTCCTGTATATTCCGGGTTCCCCGCTATTTTCCATGAATGCCCAACCATTTGTACTGTCAAGCATTTTGAATGCAAGTATCCTTAAGCTTTCTTCGGCATTTTCATCGGCAATAGAAGATAACAAGGGAAAAACCATCAGGAAAATCAAAATCAACGTTACTGAAACCTTTCTTACGATCATCTTTCTTACCGATGCTCCTCATATATGTTATATTTATATTATATCTCATTATTGATGATGACACAGAAAATAGTAACTGTGGTAAGGTGGAGGTGAAAATATGAGAGAAAAGACACTGTTAGATGGGAAACTTATCATAAAAACAGGCGACATAACAGAAATGGACACGGATGCCATTGTAAATGCCGCAAATTCCAGCCTGATGGGCGGAGGTGGAGTGGATGGGGCAATCCACAGAAGAGGAGGGGCGGCAATACTGGAGGAATGCAGGAAAATAAGAAAGGGAAAATATCCCGATGGTCTTCCCACCGGAGATGCAGTTGCAACTACAGGCGGCATGTTAAAGGCAAAATACGTAATACATACTGTCGGACCGGTCTGGCATGGCGGTAAAAGCAATGAGGAATCAAAACTTGCAAGTTGTTACAGGAGGAGCTTAGAAGAGGCGACAAAACTCGGGATAGAAACAATAGCTTTTCCGGCAATTTCTACGGGAATATACGGATATCCCAAAGAAAAAGCTGCCCTCGTTGCTTACCGGGCGGTAAAGGATTTTCTTACAAAGTCAAAGGAAGGCTCCTTGAAAAAGATATACTTTATATTCTACTCGCCAGGTGACTATGACATTTTCTTAAGTGCCCTGGAAGCTGCGGGGGAAATAGAAGAATAAGGGAAGAGCATTGTCACTCAACTGGAAGGAAATCAACGAGATTTTATCAGAGATTCCATTCGAGGGTTCACTGATAAGAAACATATATCAGCCATCCCATCATGAGCTGGTGCTTGAACTTTACAACAGGGGAAAAAATTTCAGGATCCTCATTTCACTGGAGACCGGTGTAACGAGGATTCACACCATTTCAAAAAAACCGAGGAACCCACAAAAGCCGCCACGATTCGTTCTTTTCCTCAGGGCACATGTAAAAAACGGCCGTATTTCCACGGTTTACCAGGTTGACAGTGAAAGAATAGTAAAGCTTGTGGTAAGACGGTACAACGAAACGACAATTCTGTGGATAAGACTATGGGGAGGTGCGGCAAACATTATCGCCACAGACGAGGAAGGGAACATTCTCGATGCCCATTACAGGAGGCCGAAAAGAGGAGAAATCTCAGGGGGCTACTACAACCCCGAAAAACAGCCATTGCCTGAAGTTGAAGGAAAATCAGACAGGTACAACGTCAGGGAATTACCCGGCGAGGGAAGCTTTAATGAAAGGGTTGAAAGCTACTACCGGGAGCTCAAAGAAAAGTCAGAAAGGGAAAAACTTGTCAGCTCCATCATTCAACTTATCAACACCAGGGAAAACAGGCTGCTTTCCACACTGGAAGAACTGGAAAGTAAAAAGAAGGATTATGAAAACTTTGAAAGATACAAAGAACTCGGTGATCTGATAATGGCCACACTTCACAGGATAAAAAAGGGGGAAAGCTGGATAGAGACTGAGGACTTTTTTAACGAGAACAGGCCCGTAACCATTCAACTCGATGAAAAGTTGAATCCCTCGGAGAATGCGGAAAAATACTACAAGAAATACAGAAAATTCAAGGCCGGATTAAAGCGCCTTGAAAATGAAATAAGCAATATCCGTGGAAACCTTAATGAATTGGGAAAGAAGAGGGCAATTGTCACCAAGAACAACACGGATATTTCCACTTTGAGAGAGATAAGAAGAGAATTTGAACGGAAATCGGTAAGAAAACAGGAAACCACGGAGAGGGGGCTCTCCTTTGTTTCCAAGGGTTTTACCATACGGGTAGGCAGAAATGCAAAGGAGAATGACGAATTGTTACGACGTTATGCCCATGGTAATGACTTCTGGTTTCACGCAAGGGATTACCCCGGTTCATATGTATTCGTCAGGTCGAAACCGGGAAAAAGCCTTCCGCTCGATACGATGCTCGATGCTTCCAATCTCGCGCTCTACTACAGCAAAAGGAAAAATT
This sequence comes from Spirochaetales bacterium, assembly GCA_027021365.1. Classification (GTDB taxonomy): domain Bacteria; phylum Spirochaetota; class Spirochaetia; order SZUA-6; family SZUA-6; genus JALUUM01. The sequence goes on along the minus strand of JALUUM010000045.1, from coordinate 50,654 downwards.
CCGGTGAAGGTGATGTGTACTACACACGAGTAAAATACTTGAGACGCATGAAAGACGGGAAAACCGGCCTCGTAATTCCGACAAAAGAGAAGAACCTGCATATAACTCTCGATATGGAAAGGATAAAGAGACTTAAAAGTTTTTTTTAACTTTCTTTGAAATCCGCTCTCCGACATACATAATTATATTTATGGGAGAAAAATTCGGTACACTCAATTCATATGACAGGAAAAACACCAAAATCAGACCCCCTATAGTGGATGGAATCTTTTATCCTGATAAGAAAGATAAGCTTGCAGAGGAGATAGATCTTCTCTTCAAGGAAACACTCAAGGAAACGAGGGGAAAGAAAAAAAATGATATTTTTGCTCTGGTGACTCCACATGCAGCTCTCGAGTACAGTGGTAGATTGACAGCAGTAGCCTACAATACCCTCTCAGAGAGGATGATCGAAACGGTCATTATCCTTGCCTCCATGCACAGGGACCCTATCAGAGGATTTGCCCTTCCAACGGCATCTTTCTTTGAGTTGCCCGGTTTCAGGATACCTGTGAACAGGGAATATATAGAAAAAATACTCTCTATTAGCAAATATGCCATCTATGATGATATTTCCCATTTCGAAGAGCATTCCATCGAGGTACAGCTCCCCTTCATTCATCATGTTCTCCCCAAAGTCGATATCGTACCCATCTTGATGGGAATGGCCGAGGAAAAGTTGATAATGGAGCTATCACGTGTGATTTTTTCCCTCGTGAAAGAGAATTTCAGTTCGATGCTGATAGTTGTCTCCTCCAATATGAGTTCATACCTTACGGGGAAGGACTGGAAAGGGGAAGAAGCCGAAATGCTTCGGCTTATCGGGGAGCAGGACTGGAAGGGAATGATAAACGGAATCCGACAGGGGAAAGTTACTGCATGCGGTGCAGGATGTATTGCCTCTCTATACGCCATGCAATCCTTGCCGGGAGGTGTGAAAATGGAAACCTCCATACTGGATAGAACCAATTCATACCTGGTCAACCATGATGAAAAGAAGGTGATAAGCTATGCAGCCGTTGCCATTACAGGTGCAATAGGATCTGAGTAGTGATTCCTTCTAGGATTTCAAAAAAAATATTCCTTGCTGCCAACTTAATGTCAACTTACTGTTAACTTGTTCCGAGTAAAGTGTTAATTTTAAGATGTAAGTTCAAAAAGGGGGAAGAAAATGGAATTTACCCTTAGTGACACGGAAAAACAGATTTTACTCGAAATGGCAAGAAAGGCCATTCTTGAACATCTAACGGGAGAGAAAGCAGAATATCCTGAACCGACAGAGACACTCAGACAAAAATGCGGGGCCTTTGTAACACTTCACGAGAATGGAAACCTACGCGGCTGTATCGGCTACGTGATACCGATCAAGCCGCTGTATCAAACGGTCAAAGAAGTAGCCGTATCCGCTGCATTTGAAGACCCCAGGTTTCCTCCCCTGCACCGGGATGAGTACGAAAAGATAGATATTGAAATATCTGCACTTTCACCCTTAAGACGCATAGATGATATCAATGAGATAAAGGTGGGAACACACGGAATAATGATAAGGAGAGGTTACTCGTCCGGACTTCTCCTTCCCCAGGTTGCAACGGAACAGGGATGGGACCTGGAAACCTTTCTTACACACACATGTTACAAGGCCGGTCTTCCCGGTAACTGCTGGAAGGACAGGCATACCAGTATAGAAGTATTCAGTGCCATTGTTTTCGGTGAAAAGGAATGAACAGAAATCTTCTGCCAATCACGTTGGATATGGAGGGTTCGACAAAACTCGCCATTCCTACAGGTATAAAGGGAAATGAATTTGCCATCACAAGGCTTCTCGCAATAAAGAACCAGCCCGGCTGGGTCGTCTCGAACGGAGAAGTAAAGGAATGGAAATTCCAGGGTTTCACCGAGAGAGACAATGCCGTATTCCTCTACGGTGAAAATTTTACTGGAATCACCCTGTACGAGATCCTGGAGACACTTCCGAAGGATGGTTTCTACAGGTTCAAACAACTGGTAAATTCCCTGTTTACCCTCAAGTCAAACGGAATTACCCCTTTCGAAATATACAGTGATGCAATAATTTTTAATGAAGAGGGTTCTGTACTCTTTCTTCCCCCGGTTCTGATGAAAAACATAAACGGAACACGCCCTCTCCCTTTCAAAATTGAAAGTTACGAGATACTGAACAACCCCGATTTGAAGGGGGAGAAGCGACTGTGCCATTCTCTGGCCATAATGCTCTACAGGATACTAACGGAACAGTTTCCCTTCCAAGGAAAATCGGAGGAAGAGATACACGACCAGATGAGGAACATGGATATCCTGCAACCCAACCTCATCGTCCCTGAACTCTCCGAGGAAGTCTCACAGTGGATTTACAGGAACCTTACCAATAAAAGCGAGGATTCCGCAGGTATCGACCTGAATGCATGGTATGAAAACATGAAGAAATGGAAGAGGGAAAACCTCTATAGAGAAATTACCATGGAAGAACGCCGGCAGATCCTTGAAAGTGCAGAAGAGAGAAGAAAAAAGGCAGAGAAAACTTACAGGCGAAGGGTTTTCTGGGAGAGGAACTGGAAGACTGTGCTTATCGTTTCTCTTATCGTAATCATTTCCGGAGCAGTACTTGGAAGTATCCTAAAGAATGTTTTTTCACCGAGAAAAACGAGAGGATTCTCACCCATACAGGTTGTGGAGGCTTTCTATGACAGCCTGAACAGGCTTGATACAATCACTCTGGAAGACTGTGTCATAGGTGATGCCGGGAAACAGGAAAAGAATGAGGTAACAAATCTATATGTCATATCCAGGGTGTCGATGGGTTACGAGGGGAAATCTCATATCATCCCCGCCCCCGCCTGGGAAAAGGCGGGAAGACCGGAATTGAAACCACCGAAGGCTGTTTACGGGGTATTGAACCTGAAGATACAGCGTATCTCTTCGGAACCAAAACCTGTTTTTCTTGCCACATACGAAAAGTGGCTGCCCCTGTCTAAGGAAGAAATCAAAGGAGAAGAGGGCAGAGAGGCCGGCAAGAATCAACCTGATAGGGGATACACGGGCTACAGGGTAAAAGACAGGCTCTTTCTGAAGAAGGACAGGAGCGACTGGGTAATTTTCAGGATTGAGAGGCTGGAATTCAAGCCCCTAGAGAAATGATTATTCTCTGCGCTCCTTTTGGAGCACTTCCTTAAGTGATGCTATCCTGTTCTTAAGAATATTGGCCTTCACAAATGTAAACACTGCCGCGGTAAACAAGACACCCCCGCTAACGGCAAGGGAACCGGAGACCATCTGAGGGCTTGTAAAAGTGAAAACACCGCTTACATAACCGGGGTTGAGCATACTCCACAGGCCTGCCCCTTCCAATATGAAACCCGCAGTTGTAAGAACGGCACCGGCTCCGATGTAAGCGCTTCTACTCCGCTCATACTTCTCTATGCTGGCGAGGATCTCCCTCCTTACGACATCGCTTCCGGTAGTTTTTGCCCCTTCTCTTTTTTCAACCCTCTCTTTGACCACACCCTTTTCCACGGGAGCCTTCTCCTCCTCGGACTTAAGACTCCTCTCCGATCTGAATCGATGAGTTTCCCAGTAGTCCAGGATATTTTTCGGGATAGGCTGAACCTTTACGGGCTCTTCCTCCGTCAAGGGGGCTATGCTCACCATTTCGTTGGCCCTTATTACAACCGGCTTTTTAACCTCTATGTTCGGAGCAACGGGAATAACCTCCACCTCTCCCTTGAAACAGTAAACGGATGTTTCCGGCTTTTCTTCCTTACCTTCCCGTGGTACAACAACGGTCATTCCGAAGTCAGTTCCCCTTACACCGGCCACCGCTTCATTTGACTTTATCCTGAAACTCTCGCTTCGAGTAAGTTTTCCAACCTTGGCCCTGACACTTCCGTAGAGCATTCTGAAACGAGTTTCACTTCCCGATTTTATGCTCTCCAGCCTGAAATCGGTATTCTCCGCAATCTTGATTATATGCCTCGATTCCAGGAGTTCCAGCTCTATAAATGTATTCTCATATGTAAGTACCGTGACACCCTCGGAAAGCTCAGTACCTATCGCATTGTAGGGGTCTACCTCCAGGTTCCTGCCAGATGAATCGAGGATATCGAAACTCTCCCCTTCCACATAGGTGATTTCTGCCACCGCACTGTTGGTATCACTGCCTGCAGAACCATTTCCGCCACCGGAGCTCCCTCCCGTACTTCCTCGGGAATTCCCGCCTGAATTACTCTGTGCGGGCAGAGAAATAAGGCAAATCAACGCTATTGCCACCGAAATCAAGATTTTCCTCTTCATAACCGACATTTTACGTCAGCATCGCACAATAATCAATAAATCAACTTGAAAAATAACAATGACATGTTATAATATTGGCATGAAAAGATATCTTGGCGATATATTAGTTCAGCAAGGTTTTATAAAACCTGAAAACCTACAGTATGCTTTGGACTACCAGATAAGAAAGCTCATAGGTTCCGACCTCGATACATTCAACGATCTCAGTTCGCTTCTCCATATTGCACGTGCAAGATACAACCTGAGGAAGGATTATCTTATTGGTAAGATTCTAAAAGAATTGAAACTGGCAAGTGAATCCACAATCGAAAAAGCCCTTAAGATACAGGAAGAGGTTGACAAACCGCTTCGAGGTTCAAGGCTCAGCATACTGAAAACCATAGTCGAAAGAATAAACAGCACCTACAACCTCGTAGACATACTAAATCAGATGATGATATTTGCCGCCCGGGTTGTTGGTGCCGAGTCGAGTTCCATTGTCATCTACGATCATGAAAAGGAAAAACTCGTTATAATCATTCCGAGCGGGCCAAAGGCCGAATTCGTGAAGGAACAGGAAATTCCCATAGACAAGGGTATCGTCGGCTGGGTGTACAGACATAACAAGCCATTGATAGTGAACGATGCGGCATCGGATCCCAGATTCTATGACGAGATGGACAGGATATCAGGTTACCAGACCAGGGAAATTCTATGTGTGCCCCTCTCCGTCAAAGGCAAATTGATAGGTGTCGTCGAAGTTATAAACAAAACCGGAAAGAAAGGTTTCAACAGGAACGACCAGGTGCTTCTTGAAATATTCGCAGCACAATCGGCCATTGCAATAGAAAACACCCGGCTTTACTATGAATTGAAAAACATCAAAAACGATTCAATCCTCGGGAAAAAAGATTCCGAAAGTTTGATGGAGAATCACGGAGAGCTTGTCATGGATACGCTGAGGCTGATCTCCCAGAGTTATGTGAGGGACCTGAAAGCAAGTCTTGTACCTATAAATGGCTACATAGAGCTCATCGAGGAAAGTACCGAAGATAGCAGGGTAAAGAAATACGGTTCTTTCATAAAACACGAGTTATACGAGCTAACCTCCAAGACAAATGATATTCTGAAATACTCATCCGGTTCCTTTCAACTTGCAAAGAGGAAGATCCCCTTTTCTGAAATCATAGAACAGTTCAAGAGCATTACATGGAGTGACAGCAGGTTGTCACAGGTTACCATAGATACTAATTTCAACAGGAAGCTCCATATCATAGCCGACCCGGACTTGATGGTAAGGGCACTGATATACCTTTTCAGGAACAGCCTCGATGCTATGCCCCGGGGAGGCATTTTTGGAATCGATGCATATCTTCACTATGCCGATGAAGTAGCTATAATAGTCTGGGATACCGGGCAGGGAGTAGATATTTCCCTGAAGGAGAGAATCTTCGAACCTTTCGCCACCTTTAAAAAGAAGTACGGTTCCGGCCTTGGGCTGACCATATGCAAGAAGATAATTGAATCACACGGGGGAAAGATAGAACTTCTGTCGGGAGAGGAGATTGCAGATATTTCCAAGAATATAAAGAGCTACAACGGAAAGAATCTCGAGCTCTTCTACACTATAAACGGCAGTAATGAACCTGAAGTCGGTGCTGCTTTTAAAATAACCCTTCCCATTTGATTTGATATTACTTACTATTTTCGCAGAATGATTGACAAGAAAAGAGCCCTCACATTCAACATCCTGGCCGTAACATGCTGGGCAATAGCACCTGCCATGATGCACTCGGTAAAGGACTACTTTTCTGTAAACTTTCAGAATATGTTCAGGTATCTCGTATCACTCGGTTTTCTCTGGCCCTATTTTTTCTTTTCACTTGGCAGGGAAAAATCTTTCGAATCCATACGAAAACTACTTGGCATGTTTCCCAGAATACTCGGAATAGCTTTAGTGAACTACTTTTTCCAGATTTCCTATACACTCGGCGTTTTCAAACTGCTGCCGGGCATATTTACCTTGATAATCCAGTCCCAGATAATGTTTTCCGTTTTTCTTGCAATGATTTTCTTTGCAGACGAAAGGAGAACCCTGAAAAATCCCGTTTTCATTACGGGCATGATTGCCGCCATAATCGGTGTGGTTCTTACAATAACGGGCGGAAGGGAACTGGGAAAGGTTGAGTTCAACATAGGGGTAATAGTCACACTTGTTAGTGCCGGTTGCTGGGCAATGGTCGGAGCACTCATCAAAAAGTGGTTGCCTTCTATCCCCCCTGCCCTCTCCGTCACCTCGGTTCTCACCGTTGTGACTCCACTGTTTTTTCTTACCTACATCCTGGCACAGGGAGGCCTTCACATACCGTCTGTCCCTCTATCCGGCTGGATACTCATGCTTCTCTCCGGCTTGATAGGAGTTGGTCTCGGCCAGTCATTCTACTACAGAGCGGTACCTGTTCTTGGGATCGCCCTCGCATCGAGCATAGGCCTACTCACCCCTTTCATAGCAAGCCTCGTATCATACATCGTGTTCGGTGAGAGAATGACTATTATTCAAATTCTCGGCGGATTTTTCTTGATATCAGGCTCCTACCTCGTAATCAGGATACGTTTCAGCCATATCTGATGTGACTGTTTCCTGGTTGTTTTCGTGTCATTTCCGTGTCATTCTCGTGTTCTTATCGGCCGAAGGAATCGATCTCTTCCCGTGTGGGCATCGAAGTTTGAGCTCCTTCACGTGTCACTGATATCGAAGCGGCCCTGGTAGCTCTATCCATGCATTCACTCAAGGCAAGACCCTCGGCCAGTGAGGCAGCGAAAACCCCGCAAAAACAGTCGCCTGCCCCTACCGTATCGATTGCATCAACGGTATATGATTCTTGCCGTATGATTTCTCTGTCATTTATCAGAAGAGAGCCCCTGCTACCAAGTGTTACTATTACATTCCCGACCCCCTTAGACAGTATCATCCCTGCAAGTTCCCTGATTTTTTCCTCCTCATCCTCTGCTTCAACCGGTGGATGGTGGTTTCCTAAAGCAACAAGTGCAGAAAGCTCCGTTTCGTTGCAGATGACAAAATCCGTTGATGACAACACCTCCTCTCTCACCCTGCCAGAAGGTGCCGGAGCGGTGTTCCAGACAACGATATAACCCTCCGATTTCGCCTGAACAATCAACCTCTCTGTTACTTCCTGCCTTATCTCATTTTGAAACAGAGCAACCGCCTTTTCCCCATCCACGCCTGTCTCTCCTGCGCCTGTCTCTCCTCTTCCCGTTGCATCTCCTCCCGTATTCCTTTCTATCAACCCGGATACATCTTCCGGTTTCAGCTCATGGTTGGCCCCCGAGGCAACGGCTATAAGATTTTCACCATTCCTGTCCACTATTATTTGTGCAATTCCCGAATGACTCCCCTTCTTTACGATTATTCCGTCGGTAGAAACCATATTTTCCCACAGGCTCTCAACCCTCTCACGCCCGTATGAATCATCTCCAACCGCCCCGAACATCGACACATTGGCACCGGCCTTTGCCGCTGCAACGGCCTGGTTGGCTCCCTTGCCGCCGGGAAAGCTCTTGAAGACCCCTCCCGTCACCGTTTCGCCGGCACCCGGCAATCTCTCTACATAGGTTACCAGGTCAGTGTTTATACTTCCTATTACGATTACTTCGCCCATCTGTCTTTCCGCCTTATAAATTGATACTTTACCAGACAGATTCTATATTATGTCCTGGCCTACCCCCTGTCAACTCTCTGTACCTGCGCTTAATCTCTGTGTTTAACCCCGTGATACATGAATCACCGGAATTGGGGCAACTTTTCAATCTGGGGTCTATCTGATAGTATATTCCGGAGACCATATCCCGTGTTTAAAGGAGGCACCTATGACCGGCAAAGAAAGGGTCAGGATGGCAATGAATCACGAGGAGGCAGACAGAGTTCCCGTATTCTGCCAGCTTTCCCTTGGCCATTACATGATTAACACCCCCTTCGAACCATACAAGATATGGTTTTCACCGAAGGTCTTCGGTGATTCACTCAAGATGCTGGCGGAGAGGTACCACTTCGATGGTATCCTTGTGAATCTGCCCGGTAGGCAACCGGACTGGGAAGAGCATATAGTGAAGAAAGAGAGGAAGGGGATAGAGACATATATCTACTGGGACGATGGCTCGTACAGTGTATGCCCCGACAACGACAATGTACATCACTTTTCTTCTCAGCCACGGCCTTCATTTCAGGAAGTCGATCCGGAAGAGCTCTTCTACGTAGAACCACATGACATCACCGGTGTAAACCATCCGTACTACTACGGGTTCAGTAAGAATCACGGCCCGCACAACAGGGATTTCTTCCCCGACTACTTGATGGATACCCTTAAGTACGTCATCGAGATTGCAGGAGATTACTACCATATATCGGCCGAGATCTTTTCTCCCTTCACTCAGCTCATGGAGCTGTTTGACTATTCCAATGCCCTAATGGCCCTGATGGATGACCCTGAAAAGTGCGAGAGAATACTTGAAAACCTTGCTGAAGGTGCCTCCGAACTTGCACTGCTCGAAGCATCGGTATCTCCCGATGCAATACTCGTATCCTCTGCATTTGCCGGAGGGGGATTCATCTCGCGTGATTTCTACACCCGATTCGTACTTCCCTATGAAAAGTACATAGTGGACAGGGTTCATGCAGAAACCGAGCTTCCCATTTATGTACATACATGCGGAGCAATAGGAGACAGGATAGACCTCATGGTGAAAGCCGGCTGGGACGGTATAGACACGATGGACCCTCCGCCCATTGGTAACACCGAGATAAAAGATGTAAAACGTGATTTCGGGGAGAAGTTGTTCCTGAAGGGAAACCTCGATCCCGTCAATGTCCTTCTCAAAGGTACCGAGAGGGATGTATACGATAAAGCCGTATCCCTTATAGAGGATGCGGGAAGAGGGGGAGGCTATATTCTATCCACAGCATGCTCCGTTGCGCCGCAGGCACCTCCTGAAAACATAGCCCAACTGTACAGGGCTAGCCTGGACAACCCTTACTAGTATGGCCGACCCTTAAATTGAGCCAGGCCTTTGACCCGTTGCTTGTTGCCCTATTGAGCTTGCAGAACCTCGATGTAGTAGGGATCACTCAAGACCGAGCTACCTTTAAATCCATTCGAATCCACGGGAGTTACCTCTACCTTAAAGTAGATACCCTGGTCATTGGCCATGTCCAGTGTATATGTACTGCCCGTTTCTCCCGCCATTTCGGAATAGCTTCCGTTTAGCGTAGCACTCCTTAACCACCTGAAAGAGGTAGTGCCTTCCGCATCTCCGTCAGCATCGCTGTAATGATAGTTGGCAATCAGGTCATCTACCTTTCCGGTGATACCGGTTTTGAAGGTGATTTGCGAGGATGTGGCAGAGTTTTCAATCCAGCTCGTACCGCCCTCAGTTTCAGGCGGGTATTGAAAAGTATCCGCATCAGCGCTGCTCATCGGCCCCAAGTACGCAATAGAACCATAAGCAATTTTATTAGTCGTATCATACCAAGGGTAATCTGTATTAAAGCTGCTGTCTATCCCCCAGAAATCACCATCCGGCTGAAAGAAGTAGATGTAATATGCAGGCGAACCGCTTTTAATGTATGTAGGTCGTGAATTGAAGGTGCTGTCTTTTACATAGAAGCCTTCGATCTCCGGATAGTCCGTTGCCCCGCTTACATCTATGCCAAACTGTGCTGAAGGAGAACTGTTTCCCTCGCCTTTAAGATATACAGTTATTTTTCTCTTCGAATCGGTAGTAAAACCGATAACGAGACTTGCAGGCTTGATTCCGCTGCTTGAGGGATTAAAGGTGAGAGAAAATGTGGTTGGCTGTCCGGGTTCCATGCTGAAAGGGAAAACCAGCCCACTGGCTATCGTATAACTGAGGTTGTCATCAACAGTCATGGAATCCACAATTATCGGTGTATCACCGTCATTCCGCAACCTCCCCTGGAGGGTAATCCCCTGGCCATCTACTTCTGCCAGACCGAAATCCAATGTATTGCTTGAAGCATCGAAAACGGTACTATCGAATGACACCGAAAGAGAAAAATTCGGGATAATACCTGTAGGACATGCAACAAAGAATAAAACGACAAGAATCGAAAGGGCAAAGAGAATTTTTTTCATATAAAACTCCTGAAAAACTCATGACTTTCTAAAACCTAAGATAATAATACACCTGCACTTCTGAATTGTCCATTTTATTTATCAAAGTAGTAAGATTGGCTCACCATTTACAACACCGGGAGTATTCTATACAATTACCCCTATGACCAAGATTATCAGGGATATTGCAGTAATTGGGGCAGGCGGTGTTGGCGGTTTCTTTGCAGGACTCATTCTAAAGAGCGGTAAATACCGCCTATCCCTCGTGGCAAGGGGAAAACACCTGGAAGCGATAAGAAAGAATGGCCTTACCCTCAAGAGAAACAACGGCAGCGTGATAAAAGGCAGCCCCTTCATTGCTACAGATGATTTCAGAAAACTTCCTGCTCCTGACCTGGCAATCATAGCAGTGAAGGGTTATGACCTCGATTCCGTTTCACAGAAATTGGCTGAAATCACAGAGAAGGATACAGTAATGCTTCCACTCCTTAACGGGGTGGATATATACGAGAGGATGAGAAAGAGAATAAATAACGGAATCATACTTCCTGCATGCGTCTATATAAGTTCGCATATCGTGGCACCGGGACTCATCGAGCATATCGGTGGCAAAGGCTTGATAATACTGGGCAAAGACCCCAAATATCCGGATTTCGATGAAACTCCGATATTGAATGTATTAGAGAATTCAGGAATAGAATATCAGTGGCAGGAAGATCCTTTCCCTGCAATCTGGACGAAGTATGTCTTTATCGCATCCTTTGCCCTCGTTTCCGCCTATTCAGGAAAAACCCTCGGTGAAATAAGGAAAAACAGTGTTCTAAACGATACGGCCAGGAGAATTGCAGGGGAGATTGTTTCCCTGGCTAATGCCAGAAGAATAAGGCTCCCACAAAACATCGTAGAAGAAAGCTTAAAGAAGGCCGATTCTTTTCCTCCGGAGACAAAGACATCATACCAGAGAGACCTGGAAATCCCTGGAAAACCAAACGAAGGCGATATATTCGGGGGAACGATAATCAGAATGGGCAGGGAACTGGGCATTCCAACTCCTGTTACGGAGAGTGTATATAAAGATATAAAGAAAAAAGATGGATAGGGGTATTGTCAAAGAATCTTTTTTTTAGTAATTTATATCACCTAAAAATCCTTTAAAAGGCAGGAAAAAGATGTCCCGTAGATGTGAAATTTGTGGTAAATCGACTGTAACAGGAAACAATGTCAGTCATGCTCATAACAAGACGAGAAGAACTTGGAAGCCGAACCTGGTAAAGGTCCGTACGATGGTTGGAAACAAGAGAAAGACTATCAAAGTCTGCACAAGCTGCCTGAGAAGCGGAAAGGTCGTAAAAGTCTAAAGGCCATACCGCTTTGCAAAAGCCGGATTGGCCTCTGCCAATTCTACCACCAGCCTTTCAATCTGAGCTTCTGAATCAGTTCTTCTATCCCGAACAAGAATTTCCTTGAAGACAGATATATCCCCAGAGATATATGCATCCAGTGCCCATTCCATTCTGAGCCATCTGGGGAAGAGGTACATCTTTACGATTTTCTCGGGTATTTGCGGATCTATAACTTCGGGAAGCACCCCATTTCCATCTACAGTTACGGGAACCTCGACATACACATTCTCGGGAAAATCCGGTATTATCCTCTCTTTCCTGGAATTGTCGTAGTTTGGAATATTCAAGACAAGCCTTGTTTTTTTATTGTTAACAAGAGCATCGATGTACTGTACATGTTGTTCCCCGCTCATTTCCTCAGGTGGGAACTCCTTTAACAGATCGGCTGACTCATCACCTGCAAGCTTAAAGGTCCTCTCTGTGCTTTCCCGAAGCCTTTCCTGGTACCACTGCCAGCCCTCCTTGGTATCCACGCCGCCCCATGGATGGCCGAACCACCTTCTCTTCGTTGCGGGATCATAGTTGTACTTCCAGCTTCCGTTTCTCACGGAATCACCTATAGGCATCCTGCCGTAGAACTTGTACATATCTATGGCTCCCGGACTGAGCTGCAAATCGAAGGGGTCCTTGGCCTGCCAGTTCTCTATCTCTCTCTCGATCCACCTATCCAGCCTTCCATAGAGATTCTCCTTTCCCTTTCTGAACCTTGTGAGCCAGATATTATGATTGAACCCGGCAACCTGCCAGTCCACGTCCTCCAGCTCTACTCCTACCGCCTCTGCAACCAGCCTGACATCGTGGTGGCCATGGCAGAAACCTGTTACCTTGATCCCGGACATCCTTGAAATGAGATTTGTCCCCTCAAAGACGGGATTCGCTGCAAGCAGAAGCTCAGCCTTCGGGACGACCTTTTCCATCTTTCTCGCTATTTCGAGGAAGTAATCGAACTGCCTCGTATTTGTCAGAGTAAAGTAATCCGATACGAAATTAAACTCCGTGGCATCGATTCCCCTGTAGTATCCGTTTCTCTCCCCTACTTCCCTCATAATCGCCTGTTCGGCATGTCCCCCTACAAGAGCAGTATTTATGACAAAATCAGAACCCTCTATCGCCCTTTCCAGATCATCTGTTTTTTCGAAGTGTAATTTGCTACCCAGGGCTTTTGCATACCTTGTTGCAAGATTGTAAACGGCGTCAAGTCTTTCTCTGTCGATATCCATCAACGTAACATGGCTACCATGGAACTCCTTCGTTCTGCAGAGGTCACCAACCAACCTGATAGAGAAAATCGCACTTCCTGCACCAATAATACTTATCTTGATATCTGCCATCTGCTACCTCCGATGTGAGATACTTATCACAAATTTGCAAAATAAAATCAATACTTTTTCTTTTAATTTTTCTTGACTCCATGACAAACTTATAATACTATATGAACATATATTCATATATAGGATTGTAGAGAGATGAAAAACAATAATAACTGCAACGGGAATTTCCTCCATGAAGAAAAAGCAAACAGGGTTCTTTCTTCCATTCCGGGAGACGAGTTTCTCTACCAACTTGCCGACTTCTTCCGCATTCTCGGCGACTCGACAAGGGTAAAAATTATAAAGGCCCTTGCAATATCCGAGATGTGTGTTTACGACCTATCGAAGCTCCTTAATGTAAGCCAGTCTGCAATGTCACACCAGCTTAGGGTTTTAAGGCAGGCCAACATTGTAAAGTACAGGAAAGAGGGAAAGGTTGTTTTTTATTCCCTCAAAGATGAACACATAGAAAGAATTATTCGCACAGGAATCGAACACTTGAAGGAGAGGACATCATGAACACAAAAACGAAAACAAATGAAACAAAAAAATTCAGGCTTAAAAACCTTGACTGCGCAGATTGTGCCGTCAAGATAGAGGATAGCCTTAAGAAACTGGATACCGTTTCATTCGTATCGGTAAACTTCGCAACGGAGAGCCTGGAAATTGAATCGGACAATCTGGAAGAGGCAATCGAAAGGATAAAGAAAATAGAGCCTGAGGTTGAAGTTATAGAAATGAATGGTAAAAACGAGGAAGAGGAGGAGAGAACAGGTTTCGCAGAGATACTGAAAATAGGAATACCTCTTATTCTCTTCTTTGTGGGAATAATCCTTAATCGCAGGCTTCATGAAACACCGTACTCCATAGGAGAGTATCTCTTCTTCATCCCACTTTACCTCTACACGGGCAGAAGGGTACTCATATCCGCAATAAGGAACATTATAAGGGGAAACATCTTCGGCGAGAGTTTCCTCATGATGATAGCAACTGTTGGCGCCATTTTCATTCATGCCCTTCCCGAAGCGGTAGGTGTGATGCTCTTCTTTACCGTAGGCGAATTCTTCGAGGATCTTGCCCTTAATCGCTCCAGAAGATCGATAAAGGCTCTCCTTGCCATAAAACCGTCACAAGCAAACCTCCTGGAGGGGAACTCGTTGAAAACCGTGCCCCCTGAAACGGTAAAACCAGGGCAGTTGATACTGGTGAAACCGGGCGAACGTGTACCACTGGATGGAAGAATAGTAAAGGGAAGCTCACTGGTGGATACATCGGCACTTACCGGAGAATCGGTTCCAAGGTCGATGAGAGAGGGAGATACGATACTGTCAGGAATGATATCACAGTCCGGAATCCTTACAATCGAAGTTGAAAAGCCCTTCAACGAATCTTCCGTTTACAGAATCCTGGAGCTCGTTGAAAATGCAGTTCAGAAAAAGGCAAAGACAGAAAAATTCATAACGAACTTTTCCCATTACTATACACCGGCCGTGGTAGGACTTGCACTTTTAATTGCAGTAGTTCCGCCTTTACTCATCCCGGGTGCCCTCTTCAGCCAGTGGATATATAGGGCACTGGTACTGCTCGTAATATCCTGCCCCTGTGCGCTGGTAATAAGCATTCCCCTAGGATACTTCGGGGGAATCGGCGCTGCCTCGAGAAGGGGTATTCTGATAAAAGGTTCCAACTACCTCGATACGATTGCAAGGGTGAAAACCATGGTTTTCGACAAGACCGGAACACTTACACAAGGTTCATTCGAGGTAACGGAGATAGTTCCGAGGAACCATTTCTCCGAGGAGGAGCTTTTAAAGTTTGCTGCAATGGCGGAAAATCTATCCGATCACCCCATAGCCAAAGCCATTATTGCAGAATACGAAAGGAAGGCACAAGGGGCGGCAAAAATCAACATGGATGATATAACGGTGGAGAAGCAGGAAGAGATAGCAGGGCACGGGATAAAGGCCAGTATCGAAGGAAGGGAAATTGTAGCCGGCAATGACAAGCTTCTTCACAGGGAGAAGATAGCTCACGAGGACTGTGAACTGGACAAAACCGTGGTTTATGTTGCAGTGGACAGAGAGTACTATGGCTACATCGTGATATCCGACAGGGTAAAGCCGGAATCGGCAAAGGCAATATCGATGCTCAAAAGCCTGGGTGTAACTGAGACCGTAATGCTTACGGGAGACAACGAGAGAAGTGCAAGAGTGGTAGCAGAGGAGCTTGGCGTCGACAGGTACTACTCGGGGTTGCTTCCAGAGGACAAGATAAATATCCTGGAAAGAATAATCTCAGAAAACTCTAAAAAGGGCGGGCAAGGGAGTGTTGCATTTGTCGGCGACGGAATAAACGATGCGCCGGTACTTGCAAGGGCGGATGTAGGTATAGCCATGGGTGAACTGGGAAGCGATGCTGCCGTGGAAAGTGCAGACATAGTTTTAATGACGGACAACCCGGTAAAAATTCCGGAAGTTATTGTTACGGGACGAAGAACAAAGCGAATTGTATGGCAGAATATAGTTTTTGCCCTCGGTGTGAAATTCACATTCATAGCCTTTGGAGCCTTCGGGCTTGCCGGAATGTGGGAGGCAGTTTTTGCCGATGTCGGAGTGGCCTTGCTCGCAATATTTAACGCATTGAGGATACTGGGAAACAGAGGAAAGAGGGAAAACAGACCTAGGTAAGGACTAGGAAAAGATTAGGTAAAGATTTTCTCGTACAGGTCGCGGCCGAAACTCGTTTCCAAGGGGTCACCCTCCGATAATCTGAAGGTTCTACTTCCATCGGGCCTTCTCTCTGCCCTCAAGAAGAGCGTGTTCGCCTTGTAAACATCGTCTTCCATAAAGCCCCTGGCAAACTCGTAGAGGTGGGTAACGAAGAAGGCCTTAACCCTGCCCGTAAGAAGAGCAGTCACAATCTGCCTGGCTATTTCAGAACCCTCCCTCTCGTTCGTTGCTGCAAAAGACTCATTAAAGAGGACTATCGAATGGGGCTTAAGGTTATCAACTATCAGGCTCATCCTCTTAAGCTCTTCATCCAGCTTTCCGCTCTCAAGGGAGGAATCTTCCTCACGCTTGTAATGGGTAAAGATACCCTCTGCTATGTTTGCCCTGAATGATTCTGCCGGGACAAACATGCCGCTCTGCATCATAAGCTGTGCAATGCCGATGCTTCGAAGGAAGGTCGATTTCCCTCCCTGGTTTGCACCGGTGATTATTACCAGGTCCTTGCCATCAGCATCCAGATCGTTGGGAACAACCATTGGTTTCTCTGTTGGCTTCTCTGCAATGGTTAAAAGAAGTGATATGTCGTAAAGCCTCCTTACACGATGAATGCGTTCCTCTCGCCCTACGGGAACCGGGTAGCATGTCTTTGCACCGAGCCCTTTAAGCTTTTCATAGAGGTTCATTGCTCCTATATAGAAGGCGAGTTCTATTCTAAGCATCCTGAAAAAGTTATCTATATGATCTGCAGACTGGGCCGTTACATTTGCAACGAGGTTTATTCCCCTGTTTCTCAAATCGGAAAGGGCCTCTGCACCGCTCTCATCACGCGGATGGATAAAGAAGGTGTAACTGGGAGGCTTCTTCGAAAATGCCTTTCTCAGCCATCCTCTTCTGTCATTGTTGGGTTTCCTGAGGGTGTAATCACATCCCTCGTTTCCTCTTCCCAGCCCGGCGCTTATCAGGACTCCCTCTTTGAACTTGAGTCTCTTCAAGTGCTCCCTTACCGTTGCGAAGTATTCGTTGTCCAGCTCATTTTTCAGCATGGAGAAAAAATTGATAAAACCTTCTGATCGGAAATTGCCGGATTTCATATCCGCTATCTCCCTAAGTTTTTTGAGCAACTCGATATACATCTCCAGCAATCTCACCGAACTGTCCAGGATGGAACCGGGATGCCTGCCGAAAATCCCGAGCCACCGCCGCTTTTTATTCTCTATCGATTCGATAACGATTTCGTACATCTCCCGGACAACCGAGGGATTCTCTATGCAATCCTTAAGAACAGCCTGGCGATACTCTATCGTCTTCGTATCACTTTCCTTGGCCCCGGCAAGTATTGCCTTCCTGGCCACTTCAAGCAAAAAATCATCACCATTGGCCATAGCTTTCAAAAGGACATTCAGTTCGAGGTCCTGTACAAGTTCACCGGCATTAACGGGTAGCTCTGCATTTAAATCGAAGTCCCTGTCCCTGTACATCAAATGAGCCTTCATTTTCACACTCTCCCGGTTCTTTCTCTTACACTTTTTATATCGTACTGATTCTCAACCTTGATACGGTTTCTGATATCGCCATAGGTAAGCCCGTGCTTCTCTGCTATTTGGAGGGCATAGGCAAGCCCGTCTGCAGGTTTCCTTACTATTCTGAAGGTCCGCAAAGCAGGATTCTCCGGTACAACGGTACTCACCATGCTGAATGTCTTTTCACTCATCAAAGAAAGCTCATCCATGAAGGTTACAAGCACCGAAATACAGTCTAGCTCCATAATCTTCTTTAGAATATTCCCGCTTAAAAAGAGTGCATCTTTGAGTGTGGTGGAGTTGAATATTTCATTCATTATAATGATACTTTTCGCCGTCGCCTTATCCAGAATTTCCCTCACTCTGACAAGGTCATCCTGCAGCTTTCCGCGGAGATTTTTTATATCCTCCTCCTTCTCGAAATGGGTGAAGATATTATCGAAGATGAAGAGCCTTGCAGACTCCCCGGGAACGGGCAAACCGAGACTTGCAAGGTAATGAATCTGTCCGAAAGCCCTGGCAAAGGTTGTTTTTCCTCCCTGATTGGGGCCGGAGACAACGATAATCCTCTCTTTTCCTTTGAAGTAGAAATCGTTACATACAACTCCTTTACCCTCGAGGTACAATTTATAGGCAAGGGCAAGGTCAAAACCCTGCCGGCTATAGATACTCTCTTTGTATGTCGTCATTTCAGGAAGGCAGAAAGGAAGTCCATGTTTTTGGAGATCTTTTTCCTGTATTTCCTGTTTTGCTGCCTCCCTTTTCTCCAGCTCCTGTCTTCCCAGCCCTTGTTTCCTTAAACCCTGCTTCCTCAAAACCTCAATGTGGTCGAGGTACGAAAGGTAAAACTGTATCTCCCTGTCGAAACGCACTATGTTCTCATCGAGAAACTCCCTGTTCCTCTCGTAATAGCCATCCAGGCGTTCAAAGATTTCAGGGTACAGACGAGCCACGAAATCGAGAATCTGTGCCTCTACATGGTTCATTCCACCCCTATATGGAATCTCAACCAGGTGGTTTTCCACGGCACCCTGCTTGAATTTCTCGAAGGTACTTTCTACCTCCCTGCTATAATCCGCCTCTGAGTCATATCTTGCTACAGTGACAGCATTTTCCTTTATAAGGATCGTATATTTTACACGGGAAAAAGAATCCTTGATTTCCTTTGTCTCATTTGAGAGAGCTTCAAACTCATCGGATTTGACATAGCCTATGAGAAAATCTCTGAAGGAAATGAGTGCCTCCGATTGAAGCCCGGCAGACTTCAAGGAATTCTTAAGAGCCCCTATGGCATCACAGTAAGTATCTACTGCTTCCAGAAACCATCCTTCTCTGTTGTACCTGTACTGAAGCTTATCCACCAGAGTAATATACCTTCGTACCTTTACCATCTTTTCACTGAACCCTCTTATCCCCTCTACAAGGTCTCTATCATTCAGGTCATCCACCACTTCCTGCCTGTACCGGATTGCAGCTTCCGTTTTGAGATGATAATAGAAGAAGGGCTCCAGGTTGTACTCCCCCTTGCCTGCAAGAACAGATCGCATCACATGGTCCAGTCCCAGATCAGCAAAGAAGTAAGGCTGGGCTATTTTTTTCTTACCATTGTCATTGATATTTTCGAACAGCTCTCGAGGATAAGCACTTTCAAAGAGTATGCTTATATACCTATTCATGTCCGCTTTTGGGCTATCCTCTTTTACTTCTTTCAAGCGGTTGCCTGCCCTTATATCTCCATTTCCAGGATCATTGCTTTTCATGTTTTGAGAATTGCTTTTTTTCTCTTTGGTTGCCGGCGAGCTGTGCATGGCCGAGATCCTCCTTGTTAATAGCAGACGGCGGGAATTGTAAAAAACAGGTCGATTCGATAGCTCCAAACGATAGTTCAAATCGATTGATCCATTCGATAAATCCCATCGATGGATGCAATTGATAGTTCCAACCGATAACCGGCAAACAGATAAAAAAACCCGCTCTGCAGCGGGTTTCTAATTCTTGTTGTTTTTATCGGCATTCAAGACTCCCCCGCCACAGTCACCTGCAAACGGCAGGAGTCATCAGCCCTTTTGATAGGACATTATACGGGGGACTCCATCCCCATTTATGTTAAGTTAGCCCTTCATTAAATAAAAGTCAAGCAGTAAGAATCACGAATCACTTAGCCGTCTCTTTGATCCAGCTGGTGATTACCTCAAGAGCCCTGGGTGCAAAACTCATTTTTATCGATGCATACTCGGAGGGAAGCCCCGTCTTTGCCCTTTGAAAGAGATGATTCAACCCTTCCAGTTCGACAATCTTGAAATGAGTATTTCCACCGGTTTTCAAAGCCCTTTCAATTGCATAAAGGTTTTCTTCTGTCGGAACCTGAAGGTCTAGTGACCCGCCCAAGGCAAGGACTGGGCACTTAACTCTGGAAAGGTCCTCCTGCGGATCGTACCTGAGGAAAAACCTGTACCATGGGTTCAAAACGGCCTTTAACTGTATTTCAATTTGATTTTTATCCATCCCGGCTTTCTTTAGTATCCCGGTTATTTTTTCTCGAGCCTTTCTTTCATCCTTCCCATTAAGCACTGTCTCGTACACCTTCTTATTAATACTCAACGCCCTTTCTATGGCACCTTCATCTGCCCCGCTTGCCCTTAGCAGTGCCTCTGACTGCATTAAAAGCAGTTCCTTTCCGGGAACACCTGAACCTGCAAGAAGAACTATAAAGGAAATATCATCATGTCTTGCTGCCAGATAGCCTGCAATCAATGCACCCTCACTATGGCCAATAAGCCCGATTTTCCCCTGGCCGATTCCGTATTTCTCTGTGATACTTTCAGACTTTAAATACTTATAAGCCGCATAGGCATCCGATGCAAAATCGAGCATTGTTGCATTTTCAGGATTGCCTCCGGATTCCCCGAAACCCCTGTCGTCGTAGCGTAGCACCGCTATCCCGTGCCTTGTTAAGTAATCTGCTAATACAAGAAATGGCCTGTGTCCAAAAATCTCTTCATCCCTGTTCTGCAGTCCGCTTCCCGAGATAAGGACAACAGCAGGATACGGACCCTGATATTTACCACCGGGAATCGTAATGGTTCCTGCAAGGGTTATCCCTGCTTCCCCGTTTTCGAACTTTACATTTATGCTTTTGTACGGATAAGGAGGGTGCGGTTCCCATGGAGCAATTTGCTCTTCCGCTTTCTGCTTTTCTTTTTTCGCTGACAATGGCGCCGTCGATGTTACTTCCGGGTTTTCTGATACCTTTTCAAGTTTAAGGGGCAGTTTCAAACCACTCTGCATCCAGTTTCCCGAGATGCTATTTTTGTCTGCCGACAGGCTCCCTTCAAACTTTCCCCTTATCTTTGTAACTTCAAAAAGCACCCGGGAATCCTTAAGTGCCACCCTGCTTACCGGAATGCCCTCTGCTCCCTGGTCGGGGCTGTCCATGAGGGCGGTAACATTACCTTTTTTATCCTTTTCTACCCTGAATACAATTCTTAAACTTGTTCCTCCGACCTTTAGCTTTCCCTCCCATCTACCCAGCAAAACTGCCATGTCACCCTTTGTCATTGGTTTTTCACCTTCAACTTTACCCCTTGTGGTACATGATCCGATTATCAGCACAGCAGCAACCTGTAGCACATAGAAAAATATGAACCCCTTTTTCATACATCTTGCCTCCTGATCAATATTATCTACAACTGCAGGAAAGCGTTTATTCGAATCTATTCATAAAAATCAAATCATAAAAGGGAAGGAAATCGACAGTGGTGGAATTATACCGTTTGCTTCCTCGATAACCAATGTTAACAATAAGTGCTCTTTTTGGATTATGCTTTTTTATGAATTGAGAAAGGGAACGTGTAACCTGCGGGCTTTTCAATTTCATGTATTTGACTTCAATGGGGATAACTTCATTACCTTTGGTAATAACAAAATCAACCTCTGCCCGGTCTTTCGTCCGCCAGAAACGTATAGAACTTCCTGTGTATCTAAGCCTGTCCCTTAAGATATTGAATACCATATTCTCGAATGCAAAGCCATCTTTTTCCATATTACCTAAATTCCCAAAAACCCCTGAACAGTAATTTCTAAGTCCAATATCATAGAAATACACTTTTGGTGATTTGGTTATTTCCTTTTTTTTGTTTACAAAATATGGTTGTAATCTTTTAATAACGTATGTTGATTCGGCATAGAATAGATAATTTTTTAATGTTGCTATTGAAAGTCCCGTAGCATTTGCAAGACCACTGTAATTTACGATCTGACCTGCCCCACTTGAAAGCATCCTTATAAGATTCTTAAAGGCTTCAATTTTACCAACATTCAAGAAAAAGGAAATATCCTTTTCCAGATAACTCGAGTATATTTCATCTATTACACTTCTCTTTTCTATTTCACGATCCTCTGTCACCAACCTTGGATATCCGCCGAAATTGAGGTATTCCCATAAAAGTATAAGAGTTTTTTCTTTATCCAGCTCGAAAAAGTCCCTTAGATTGCTGGTGTATCTATATCCTGTTTTGAAATTGACAAACTCATGAAAAGAGATCGTATTCAATTCAAAAACCCTCTTCCTTCCGACAAGTGATTCATGTATCTTTTCTTTGAGTTCCATACTTCCGGAGCCCGACATTATGAACTTATAGGGAAGGTTCATGTCATAGATTCCCTTGAAAAACAACCCTGCATT
Source organism: Spirochaetales bacterium (assembly GCA_027021365.1). GTDB lineage: Bacteria > Spirochaetota > Spirochaetia > SZUA-6 > SZUA-6 > JALUUM01. The sequence goes on along the minus strand of JALUUM010000045.1, from coordinate 28,536 downwards.
TTCTTTTCTCTGCACTTCGTCAATAAAAACAAAGCCCCTTTCTTTTCCTATCTCGAGCTCTATCTTTTTTAATAGTCTCTGCTGAGATGAAAAAAAATAGCTGTCTGCCTCTATATCGAGATTTAAAAAGAGGGTTCTTTCCCCTCGCCTGTCCAGGTCTTCCTTTAACAGTTGCATCAAAGTGGTTTTACCTGCCTGGCGAGGACCGGTGATTAAGGTGATTTCTTTTTGGAATAGGTGATCTTTGATGTCTTTATAAAGGTCCCTTTTAATCATTCTTACATTTTAACCCGAGATTTTTAAAAGTCAAGTTATGATTTTCTCGGAAAAAATATGCATTTCTGATATTTTTAAATATTCTTAATTACGATACCTGATTAAAAAAAAATATAGGATGGTTATCGATTTCACAGATTCTAAATATAGAACTGAAGAAGGAACAAGAGAGGTCACCTGCAGGAGCTACCCGCTTGAAACGACCAGGATAAAAAAACTATGGGAGGTTGATACTTGCCGAGGGCTTAATGCTTTCATCATCGAAGGAGAGCTCGAGAATTGTTTAACTCCCAACAGGTGACCCGCACAACTGAGAACAGGGCGAGATAATGGGACAAGATAACAGACAAACCCGTACTCTAACCTCGCGCGCTACCTTTACCAGCCAGCCCAGTAGTCTGTCAGGTTACCGGTCCAGCTATAATTCATGTTGTTATTGACTGCCCAGTACCAGAGTTCATCCGGCGTGATCAGTTCTCTTAAAACCTTCTTGAGCTTTCTGTTAGCAAGATAGGTTGCCCATCTTGCAGGCAAGAACCTCCGGAGCAGTGCATAGTATATCTTGTAGAAAGCAGTATCCTGAAATGCCTGCCACTTGCCATCTTCGAAATAGAACTCGGCATCCTCGACATTTACTCCAAAATTGTCGTTGTAGAAGCGCCAAGGTACCTTGCTGCAATACCAGAGTAAATCGTCGTCCCGGCTGACCGGATCCAGATTCAGGTGAAGGAATGCATACAGGCTCGGATTACTCGCCATCCACTCCTCTGAGGCAAGTAGGTAGGCTGCCATTATTGAAGCATCGGTACTTACAGCTGCAAACCTTCCGATTGCAACGCTGCCCGCTGCAAGCTCGTACGGATCCTGCAGGCAAAGGCCATTGATCCATGTTCCCGTTTCCTCATCGTAATCTATCGTTGCAGAAAGAACAGAAGCATTTCCTTCGATATCATCTGCAAGATCCTTATCCAGAACACCGGCATGCCCGAATGTTCCCACAAGAATCAGTGACATGAGGTTGCCCTGCCAGCTTTCACCACTGCCCTGAAATACAAGCACATCGCCATTCTCATAATCTGCAGGATCGAAGGTGACACCGGTGGTATCTTTAGCTGCCATAGCCTGTTCAAGTTTGTAAGAATCCACAAGTGCGGCAACCTCTCCGGAAGGATCCTCCGTTGCAAGATAATCGGCCAGCGCCTCGTTGTCATTTTCTGCAAGAAGATCCACAACTTTCTGAGTTGCTTCCGAAGCCTTGGCCTCTGCATTGTTCAATTCTCCCTGCGATGGACCGGCCTGCTGTGAACAGGACATGACAAAGAAGAACAAGGCAAAGACGGCAAGACATGAAAGCAACAGAATCAACACTTTTTTCATTTTTTTTACCTCCATTCCGGATATTTATATCCGAACCCTACACAGCAACTAAGGAAGAATTCTTATTCTCTTCACCTCCTTTCCGGCCATGGTATCATAGAAAAAAATGGCCAATTCTCCCTTTCCCATGTAAGGTTGAATATTCATATATGAAAGCATATGTCCCTCAACAGAGACAATTCTGTAAATCTTTCCTTTTACGGGTAGAATCTTTGATACGCGCCTATTTTTGGTAGAGAGAAGCCCTATTCCATTTCTGCCATCTTCCCCGATACATGTGAAATATCCTGTATCTCTGGAAAAAACAGGTTTACCCCTCAACTTTGCAACTTCACCCAGTGCCTCCCCTGCAATCACTCCCAGTCTCTCGCCGGAACGGGCATTCAGCAGTGTTATTTTCGACTCTACACCGCTGTTTCTTCCCGGGATCAGGACAAGGTAGAGAATTCCCCCGTATATGGAGATTTCATACCGTGCATCTGCAATATTATTTTCCAGAAGCTTTGACAGGCTAACATCCTCATTCCCCTTCCTGAAATTCAATCTGTACAGGCTCAAACCTCTTGGTTTTGAAAGACGATATGTAGCTATGAAAGCCTCACTGGCATTCACAGCCATGTCGGTAACCAGGCCATCCAGACCGAACAGAGTTTCCAAGTATTTTTCGCTTTCCACATCTACCAGGGAAAGAGGTATTCCCTTTTTTATCAGGATCTGGTGAGAGATGCATGCCTTGCCATTTTCTAAAATTGCAATTCTGTAAGGCCTGTATGGCAGATTGATTCTTGCCGAAACGATACCCCGTACAGGATCAACCCCGCCTATACTCTTTAAGCTAAGCCGGCTCCACACCAGGCCATTCGGTGCAACTGAAAGGTACTTGGAGGTCTTGTGAAATTCACCAACCTTATTGACATCCAATTTTCCCAGGTTAACCCTGTATAACTTCCCATACGCTATGAAATATCCTGTAGCAAAGATGAAATTGATACTCCCCAAGAGAAAGAGTACGGTAATTATCGGGAAGATACTTCTCGCCTGCCTTTTTAAGGGCATTTTTCTTTCCCTTTTACGATTCTAACAATCTTTCGAGGCGAGCAAAAAAACCGGAGCTTAAACAGGTGAATATATCTCTAAGTGATTTTATTTTATGAATATCTATACATAGTGTCAATATTTTTTAGCATTTTTTAGTAATTTTCTTGCACTTTTTGTTCATATGTCTTTGAAAATAGTCTCCCTGATTTTTGACAATCGGGCAATTCTATTGTATAATTTTTTGAACAAATAAAATTTTAAAGGGAGGAACCATGAAAAGAATCATTGCCAGTCTTATCGCCCTGATGCTTGTCAGCAGTCTTGCTCTCTGGGCAGGGGGTAAGCAGGAGAAACAGACACAGCTCAAGGAACTTACCGAGCCCGTAACCATCGAGATATGGTACTCGCTGGGGGCAAAATACTCGGCACCGCTTGAAAAAATCATAAAAGATTTCAATGCAAGCCAGACTCTTATAACGGTAAAGGGTGTTTACCAGGGTGGTTATGCAACAACGCAGCAGAAACTTCTTGCAGCCTACATCGGAGGTAATCCGCCTGTACTATCCCAGCTCGAACAGTCACTCGTGGGCGCCTTCGTTGCCAATGATGCACTGGTACCCTTGGAGAACTTCATAAAGGCTGACAAATCATTTGATATCAAGGATTTCATGCCTGAAATCCTTCAGGGAGCCACCTATTCGGGAAAACTTTACGGGCTGCCTATAAATGTAAGTACCCCCGTACTCTACATAAACAGGGACCTCTTCAGGGCCAAGGGGCTTAACCCGGACAAGTATCCCACAACGTGGGAACAGGCTTATGAGTATTCCAAGAAGATCGCTGACCAGAGCAACCCGGCAAAGCCAATCTATGGTATCAGGGTCTATAACAGCGGATGGATAATTCACTCTCTCTTCAGACAGTTCGGGGGAAGACTCTTCAACGATGACAACACAAAGGTTCTCTTTAATTCCAAGGAAATAAAGGATGCCATTCTCTTCTGGAAGAAGATGGTCGATGAAAAGGTTGCTGTCTACCAGGGAGGCGGCGAAGGTTCGGCAATGGATGCTGCCGCACAGATTGGTATGGTGATGCGTTCCACAGGATCTATCCAATGGTTCAAAGATCACGTTAAGTATGACTGGGGAGTTGCACCTTTTACACTTGGAAAGGTCAAGGCAGTTTCACTTGGTGGTGGTAACATCTACATGCTTAAAAAGACTACACCGGAACAGCAGAGAGCCGCATGGGAATTCTTAAGATACCTCACCTCAAAGGAAAACCAGATATACTGGTCGGTAAATACGGGATACATGGTCTCGAGGAAGAGTGCATACAATTCACCCGAGATTCAGGATATCTTCAAGAAGGATCCGAGATACAAGGTCACTTACGAACAGCTTCCCTATGCTTTTCCGAGACCTCGGGTAGCCGCATGGCCTGAGATCGAGAGAATGATTCGTGACGACATGACAAAGATCATAGTTCAGGGTGCAGACGTTAATATCCTGGACGAAACCGCAAAGAAGGCTCAGGAATTACTCGAATAGTAAAAAACTCTGAACAAACACAGATCATGCCAGGGAGGTGATACCTCCCTGGCTTTCTTTGACACAGGAGAGATAGATGGGTTTGAGGGAAAGAAGAAACAACCTGATGGGCTGGCTGTTCATAAGTCCGCCGATTATCGTATTTTCGGTTTTCATTTTCGCACCTATGATAGTAGCTCTCGTAATAAGTTTCCACAAGTGGAACCTTTTAAGCCCAATGAGATTCGTTGGTTTTAAAAACTACATAAAAATGTTTCACTCCGACTCATTTCTCAATTCACTGAGGGTGTCAATCATATACGTTCTCGGGACGGTACCCACAACCGTAATCATGGCAATCATCCTTGCCATTCTCATGAACCAGCAGATTCACGGTCTTTCTTTCTTCAGGATAATGATCTACCTTCCGGTTATTACCTCCATGGCAGCAGCGGCAATCGTTTTTCAGTACCTGTTCGAACCCAACTTCGGCCTTATCAACTTTGTACTTGCCTCCATCGGGCTTCCAAAGATGAAATGGCTGAACGATCCGAACCAGGCACTATTTGCCCTGATACTGGTAGGTATATGGAAACGTGTCGGTTACAATACAATAATTCTGCTGGCAGGACTCCAGGGAATTCCATCTGTCTATTATGAAGCAGCCAAGATAGACGGGGCAAATACCTCGCAGGTAATAAGAAAGATAACGATTCCCCTGCTTTCGCCTGTTACATTTTTCGTTACTGTTATGCAGATAATTGCTTCACTCAAGGTATTTACCTCCATCGTGGTAATGACAGAGGGAGGCCCTGCAGGCGGAACCGATGCAATACCGTATTACCTTTATCGCAATGCCTTCGTCTATCACAAGATGGGTTATGCCTCGGCAGTTGCTTACGTGCTCTTTGCCATAATATTTATCTTCACACTTCTCCAATTCAGGTTTGGCGAAAAACGAGTACACTATCAATAAGGAGAGTCAAGGAATGCTGATATCACGTTCAAACAGAAAACAGAAGATATATATATTTATAATCGAAATCTTTCTGCTCATCTTCGTCCTCCTGATAAACCTCCCCTTCTTCTGGATGATAAGTGCATCATTCAAAATGAAGGACGAAGTTCTTGCCTTCCCGCCAACGGTATTCCCTTCGAGGATAAATTTGGGTGGTTACATCTACATCTGGACACTGGTACCATTTGCCCGCTATTTTTTAAATTCAATAATCGTTTCCGTTTCAATAGCCATTAGTAAGATTATTCTTTCCTCGATAGCGGCATTTGCCTTTGCAAAGATACCATTCAAGGGCAAGGATACCATCTTCTACATTTTTCTTGGGACGATGATGATTCCCTTTGAAGTTATAGTCATTCCCAATTATATCATTGTAAGCGGGTTACACTGGCTCGATACCTACTGGGCTCTTATTATCCCCTTTGTTGTGGGAGCTTTCTCCATCTTTCTGTTAAGGCAGTTCTTTATGGGAATCCCCAGGGATCTGGACGATGCGGCGGAGATAGACGGAGCAGGAAAGTTGAAATACCTCTTCAGCATAATCTACCCACTCTCAAAACCGGCACTCCTTACCGTTGGGCTCTATGCCTTTCTTGCCTCCTGGAACAGCTTTCTCTGGCCACTCATCGTTACAAACAAGGATGAAATGAGGGTAATTCAGATAGGCCTTAAGGCACTGCAGGATTCCTGGATGATAGAGTGGAATGCTCTTACCGCTGCTTCCACCCTGGCAACGGTACCGATTATTATCCTGTTTTTCTTTGTACAGAAGCAGTTCCTGGAGGGTATATCAATCACCGGACTGAAGGCCTGAACTCAAGCCTTCTCCCGGTAATCGGTTTCATATTGTCACAGGAATATTTCCAGAAGTTCCCGTAGATCCTTTATTATAAAATCAGGCCTGATATCGGGAAGTTCTTCGAAGCTCCTGTTTTCGGCTACTTCTTTACCGGGATTCAAAATCAATACGGAGAGGGCAAGACCGGCCTTACTGGCTGCAAGCATGTCTCTGTCCACCTTGTCCCCAACAAAGGCACAGTGCTCTGGTTTTACCTTCAAGGATTCAAGAGCATCCGTTATCATTCCGGGATGAGGTTTCCGTAGTCCATGTGTAGAGGAAAGCATTACCACATCGAAGTATCTGTCCAACTGAAGTTCTTTAAGCAGTTTCGGTGTTCCCGTGCTGCTGAAGGTATTGCTTACGATCCCCAGGCGGTATCCCCTTCTATGGAGCTCCTTTACTACCAGACCAGCTTCTTCGCGAAGGGTACTCTCCCCGATCATTTCCTTGAATATATCATTAAGCTCTATTGCTCTTCCTTGCACCACTTCTTTGTCGAATTCGGGAAGCATCCATCTTGTCCAGATTTCCTCTTCCTTTAGCTCTTTCAACGTATCAGCCGCCCATTTCCTGTAATTATAGTATCGTTTTAGAAGGAGTTCCGTGTATCTGGAGATATCTTCATCATCGGTACTTTCTGCATCGACAGCGGAAAGAATCGATCTTACACCCATCCGGAGTCTTCTCCTGTCCTCTGTTTTCTTGAAGGGTTTCTTCAACGTTCCTCCCATGTCGAAAAGTATCGCCTCGATATTCCTATACATAGCCGTATCCTCTTGATTTTATGAACTACTTTTATGGACTCCATTAAGGACTATAATTTTCTTTATCACCAATTTCAAGGCATTTCATGATTCCTGAAACGCACCTTCAATAAAAAGAAAATTCCAAGAACAACAAGTATTCCCATAGAAAGAAACATAAGACGATAAGATTCACCGCCGAGATTGGCAAAGCGATCCAGAAATGCACCTGAAAGAAGGGGGAGACCGGCTCCAATTGGCATAACAAGAATCATGGCAATTGCAAAGAAGTTGGTAGAATCTTCCCTTCCGGTGAGTTTCTTTACGGAGGGAGCATAAATAAGGCTCCGGGTTCCTCGGGAAATGCCCATCAGAAAACTGACAGTTATGAATGTCCAGAGATCATGAGAGTAGTAAAGCAGAACAACGGTAAAAAGTGACAATACTTTTGCTACAAGATACTTGTATTTGAGGTTTAGGATGTCTATCCAGCCAAAGAGAATATTAATAACAATCGAGCCGGAGTAATTTAACACAACGAACAGACCTGCCGCCAGATATGGCTTTACACCACAGTACTCTGTGGCATAGTTGGCATAGAAAGATAGGATGCTTATGATGGCAAACTGTTCCAGATCACTTGCAAGAAAGAATAAGAAATCTCTGTTGTGGAATGCCGCCCTTAAATCCCCGATCAATAACCCAAGCCCGGAAGCAGCCTCCCCCGGTTCATCCGGTTCCCTGTCCGTGTCAACTTCTCTTGTTATAAAAAACATCAGGCTTCCGGCTATAAAAAGAATACCAACAAGTGAAAAGACGATGCTCACCCCTTCTGAGGAAAAAGAATACTTCAAAATTATCCTGATAATGATGAAGCCACTTAAGAATTTGCCAAGGCTCTGAAATATCCACATGAAGGAATGTGCAGAAATTACACTTTTTTCTGTGAATATTTTTACAAGATAATTCTGCCAGGTCGGAAGTATCAATCCCACACCAATCGAAAAGATTGCATATGCCGAAAAGAAAAGTCTTAATGTAGCAGTACCAAAACCTGTAAACCTTATTACAATACCAAACAGCAACATGGGAAGGGAGGCAAAGATGTGAAGCACGATAACTGCAGGGCGTTTCTTTTTTAGATGTGCTGTCAAAAAACCTGAAAAGATGGAAAAAACAGAAGACCCCACATAGAGCAGAGTGGGAATCAAGCCGATCAGTAAACTTTCCGCTCCCAGTTTCCTTAAGAAAAGCTGCAGGAATGCAGATTCTACTACAACAGGAAGCCCAAGACCCCATAATATTTCAACGGATGAAATACCTATGGTATTTCGGATAAAGTATCTATCGAGTCGAGATTCTTTCTGTTTCAGCTTATTCCTCCGGGGTACCAAGTAACCTGAGCAATGAGCCGATTCTATAATGATTTACAGATATGTGTAAAGTTGTCTTTACCTTGAATAATGAGTGTTTTATTTCTATAATAACAACGAGCGTTCCAAACCAGCTTGGAGCATTACCTTGCCCGATCATCAAGAAGATGAGGCAAAATCTTCCCGTGTAAGGATATTTTTCCTCATCTTTTCTATTGCCTGCCACGGAGTGGCTGTAGTCCAATTCCTCCTCAACTATCAGCTTTTGAAAGTAGGATCAAAATTCCATGATCAATTCTTCATCCTTATCGTTATTTCTTTACTCATCACCTTTGTCATTTCCATTGAAAAATCCCGTCATGTAATGTTCTTTATCGCCTTTCATGCGGTAATAATAGCAATAGCCGGTTATCCGTTGGAAGATTATCTGGGAGTGGAGTTCACTTTAATCACCATCTTCATAATAGAAACGGTTCTAACAACGGATTTCCCCTACAACCTTGTCATCAGTCTCCTCTTCATCGCAATCGATGTTACCCTGCAAAAGCCAATAACGGCATGGGGGAAGGTTCTTCCCTCCCCAACAATGGCAGGTCTGCTCTCCTTTGCATTCTATTCACTTATAATCCTGCTCCTATCCTTTCTAATGAAGAATCTCTATGTCTTTCTGATACAAGAGAAATCGCAAGTCAAGAGACTCGACGAAGCTGTAAAACAGTTGATGAACGCCAACATCGGATTTCAGGAGTATGCAAAGGAAAAAGAAAAAACATCCAAGATCAGTGAAAGAAAAAGGGTAGCCAGCGAGATACACGACACCATAGGCTACACGTTAACCAATATAATGATGATGATGGAAGCCATGCTATCGTTAATCAGAAACGAACCCTGCAAGATCAACAATATCGAAGGACTGATAGTGGATGCCAAAAAGCAGACTCAGGAAGGCTTGAAAGAGATAAGAAAGGTGCTCTACCTCCTTAGAAATGAGAGGGAACGGGAATTGAAGGGTATGCATGCAATAAAAAAAATTGTAAAAACATTTCAACAAGCTACCAATGTAGAGATTGATATCGACCTCGGCAACCTTCCGTGGATACTCGGAGAGCCCTACGATTCCATCGTATACAGGCTGGTACAGGAAGGCATGACTAATGCATTCAGGCATGGTAAAGCAACAAAAATCTGGCTGTACTTCTTTAGGGATGATTCGGGAATATATGTGCATATTCGTGACAATGGAATAGGAAGTTCAAAGATAAAGAAAGGAATGGGATTGTTGGGAATGACAGAAAGAATTGCCAGTATTGGAGGTAAGATATCCGCATACAATATACAAACCGGATTCGAGCTCGATGTCTGGTTTCCATACAGAAACAGCGAAACAGAAAGCAAAATACTGACAGAGGTGGAAGAAAATGGAAAAAATCAAGGTATTGCTGGTAGATGACCAGGTTTTATTCGTAAAGAGCCTGAAAATAGTTCTGGAAGCCAATACGAAAGATATAGAGGTAGTAGGAATTGCATACAACGGCAGAGAAGCCCTGCAGATTCTTGAAACCACAGAGGTAAACATCATCCTCCTGGATATAAGGATGCCTTCATTGGATGGTGTAAAAACCACAAAAATTGTGAACGAATTGTACCCGCATATAAAAATTATCATTCTCACAACATTCGACGATGACGATTATGTGTATGATGCGTTGAAAAACGGCGCGGTGGGATATCTATTGAAAGATATCCCGCCGGAAGAGTTAATTGCAGGAATAAGAGCAGCCAATAATGACACGGTTCTCATATCTCCGGAAATCAAATCCAAACTGATAAAGTTGATAAAACCCGAAGATTTCAGTGATTACCGATATTCAATTCTCAGAGAATTGAGCCGCAGGGAGAGAGAAATTCTATCTCTCATGCTTGAAGGCCTTAATAACACGGAGATTGCAAATCAACTCTTTATTTCGGAACAAACAGTCAAGAACCATATATACAACATTTATACAAAACTCGGAATACACAACAGACTCCAGGTAATAAAACTATTTAAAAGGTAACAGTTGAGTAGTACTGAAGTACCAGGAAAAATTGGTACTCAATTCGGTACTTCTGTAACTTCACATTTTTCGAAGTATCTGACAAAGATAGAAAAAACTCAAGGAGGTGAAAATATGCGAAGAGACATTATGAATTATTTTATTCCCATTCTAATCGTCCTCTTCATCTTTGCAACAATCGGAGTCTATGCAACGGGACAACAGGAAAAACCGGCAAAAGCAGAAAAAGTAACGCTTCAAATGTGGGATGACTATTCCGGCAAGACTAGGGACCCTATAGTAAAGGCGGCCATCGAGCAGTTCAAGAAAATACACCCCAATGTTGAGATACAGAGAACCGTGAGACCTTTGAAAGACCTTACTTCAATGATAATTCCTGCACTTTCTGCCAAGAAAGGCCCCGACATGATGGATGTCAATGCAGGTGAACAATTGATGGGTCCATTGGTTAGAGGAGGGCACCTTGTTAATCTCGATCCGTATGCCGAGAAATATCAGTGGACAAAGAAGCTGCTAAATCCATCTCTCTGGAACAGACGCCGGTACAGTGAGGATGGAACCGTATTCGGTACCGGCCACATATACGGGGTGTCATTCGATGGCGAACTCGTAGGTGTGTATTACAACAGGGATATGTTCAAGAATAATGGCCTTTCGATACCCGGCAGTATAGATGAGTTCAATGCAACCTGTGAAAAATTGAAAAATGCCGGTATAGCACCGATTGCCCTTGCAGGACTTAAGGACTACAGATTCTTCCACCTGTATGCACTCGTCCAGGCAAGCGTATTGTCACATGACATGGGAATCAATGAAGCCCAGAATTATCTCGATGATATAGTACTGAGGTGGCGGGCAAACAGAAGTTTCATGCAACCGGGTAATATTGAAGCGGCAAAGATAATACAGGACTGGGTAAAGAAGGGATACTTCGTGAAAGGATTTCTCGGCTTAAGTGGGTCCGACGATCTGGCGCTTTTTATGGCCGGCAAATCGGCAATGTTCGTACAGGGAAGCTGGTACAGTACAGATGTGGTTGAGTCCAAGATAAATGCGGGCTTCTTCCCCTTCCCGCCATACAAGAAGGGCGAACCATTCTCACCACAACTCGGTGGAGCAACGACACCACTCGGTATTAGCAAGTATTCCAAGTATAAGGATTACGATGCTGAGTTCATGAATATCCTTTTGACCTCCGACACCACTGTGAAGATGCAGAAGGAGAACTCGGTACTTCCCGCAAGGATTCCAGTGAGCCTGGAAGGCATAGACAGGAACAGTCTCTATCACGACATATTGGATGACTGGAACAAATCAAACCTCTCCGGTCACATGACCTATTATCTCGATTGGACCACTCCGACAATGTGGGATACACTTGCCGAAGGCGGAAGAAGCCTGATGGGAGGCAAGATTACTCCCAAAGAGTTTGTGCAAAAAATGGAAGATGATTATTTGAATTGGCAGAAAAAGAAACCCGGAAAGAAATGACAGACATTTTACAAAGAAGGGCATAGGTTAAGAATCAAAACAAACACCTGTGCCCTTCTTTAAAAAAGGATAAAATACGTGGACCAGAAATTAAAACAGAAACTTATTGCATTGGCATATATTAGTCCCGGTTTTATCACGATTTTCATTTTTCTTATCTATCCCCTCTTTAATACCTTTCGATACAGCTTTTTTCAATGGGACGGTGTGGGTAAAATGAATTTTATTGCTATCACAAATTACCTGCGCCTCTTCCGGGATTCGAAATTCTGGAATGCCTTCTATGCAAATATCATATATATCGTGTTTTTCAGTTTCGTCCCGACATTGTTGGGACTTCTCGTTTCATCGATAATTGCAAGGGCTGATATCAGAGGTGTGAGAACTTTCAGAACAATCTTTTTCACCCCCCAGGTAATAGCTTCGGTGGCTGTGGGAACCATTTTCGGATGGATATATGCACCGCAATTCGGGATAGTCAACCAGATACTATCATTTATCGGACTGGAATCCCTGCAAAAGGCATGGCTCGGAAGCGCTTCCACAGCCCCAATAGCCGTAGGACTTATAGGAACATGGCTGTGGAGCGGTTTCTGTATAATAATTTTCATTGCAGGAATACAGAAAATCGATGAAGACCTCTATTCAACGGCACAACTGGATGGAGCCAATGCGCTCCAGCAGTTTTTCAATATAACACTTCCTCAGTTGAAATATGAAATCGTAGTAGTGGTGATAATGACACTGATCCGCGCCCTGAGTACAAATGTGTTCGGAATAGTCCAGGCGGCAACGGGCGGGGCATTCAATACCAGACCTATTTCTCTGTATGCATACCAGCTGGCATTCATTCAACATGAAATAGGCTATGCATCAACCATAGTTGTTATCCTTGCAGTTATAGTCTTTGCCATATCGGGAGTATCGATGAAAATCGGAGAGAGGGAATAGACCATGTCAAAGGGAAAGGCAAAAATCATAAATACCATGCTTTTTATCTTTCTCCTGATACTGGCATCTGTCATTCTGATGCCTTTTCTCATAATGCTGCTTGGCAGTGTGAGGGAACATATCGATATCATAATAAGAGGGCCTCTTGCACTTCCAAAGATATGGCATTTTGAAAATTATTACATTGTGCTTTCAAGATACAGGTTCGGTATATACTTCAGAAACACGTTTTACATTACCGCACCCACTGTCATTGTTTCGCTTGTTTTTGCCCTCATGGCAGCATATTCATTCGTATTCCTCGATTTACCCTTTAGAAAACCCATTGTACTGATTTCTACTATACTAGGTGTAATGATAGCATCCGAGTTTATCATGATACCCCTATACAGGTTGATGAATGTATTCGGCATACTCGACACCTACCCTGCGGCGATACTCCCACAGCTTGCAATGAGTGCAGCATTTTCCGCACTGATACTGCGTTCATTCTTCCTCGGATTACCTCGCGACTTTATAGATGCTGCTCTTGTAGATGGTGCCACAAACTGGAGAATCCTCTGGTCGATACTGGCACCGATCGCAAGGCCGGCAATCATCACGTCCGCGGCTCTTACCACCGTTTGGACCTGGAACTCCTATATCCTGCCGCTTGTAATGCTGCCAGATCCCATGAAAGTTCCCCTTGCAGTCGGGTTACTGCTATTTCGCGGGACCTATACGATTAATATTCCATTGACCATGACAGGTACCGTGGTAACGGCACTTCCAATGCTCATCTTCTATCTCCTCTTTCAGCAGCATATCATAAAGGGTCTTACCCGTGGTGCCGTGGACTGAATCCGGAACTGAAACCAGGAGTGGAGCAAAGTTAAAATCCCTTGATTATTTATAAAAGCTCCTTTAGCATCTTTTTCCATGAAACCTATTATATTCTGTGGTTACAGCGGAACCGGCAAAACCACGCTTATTAGAAGAGCGGCAAAGGGGCTTTCAGACAGGGGATACAGGGTCGGGTATATAAAGCACTCGCCTCATTTTAACAGGGAAGATTTCTTAAAAACCGAAGGAATAAAGGATACTGAAATCCTCCTTGAAAGCGGGGTGACAAAGGCACTTATTCTTGCAGATGGCCTGGAGCTTGCGTACAACCTGGCAAAGGGGGGCAGCAGTGAAAAACCAGGGCGAGCAAAGTCGGAGATCCTTACCGGAAAGAGGCTGAGAAAGAAGGTGAGGGAGCTTATCCAGAGATACGAAGCGAGAGGAAGCGGGGCGGAAAGTATCAACCTGGATTATCTATTGATAGAAGGATTCAAAGGTTATGACGGGCCAATTGCAAAGGTGCTCTTCGGGAAAAACAGGGAGGATATAGCCGGGCTTCGGGGTGGACTCGATGTGGCATACGGGGGAATCGGGACGAAAGACTACGGATTGGAGGGTTTGCAGTACCTGCCTGAGGACACAGGTCCGGATGAGCTTGCGGATTTCATAGAGAAAAACAGTGTGGAGTTTCCCGCAGACCTGGACTGCGGAGAATGCGGTTTTCCCACCTGCAGGGAGTTTGCTCGGGAGCTGCTTTCGGGCGGGAAAAGTATACGGGACTGCCCTCCGCTTGGAGAAGAGGTGGTGCTCACAGTGAACGGAAGGAGGGTCGTGATGAAGGGGTTTGTCCGGAAGACCTTAAGGGACGTAGTACTTGCATATGTAGAGAACCTGCACGACACCGAAACCTCCTCCATGAAGAAGGTACAAATTACGATAAGAGAGAAAGGAGATGTGAAATGAAAGATTTCAAGGTAAACCTTTTCGTATGGAAGGACCTATTGCCAGCTTGAGCGAACCCCGAAAAACTTCTATCACCGATGTTCTTTTCTAATATTAAAAAAACTCTTGCGTTTCGCACCTGCATATCGAGCTATCCAGTTATCGGGCTAGCAAGTTGAAAAGTCAGACGTTGATGTACTGATTGAAGAGTTGAATGAACTGCTTTCTACTTGAACAGATGGCTACTTATTCTCACTCTTATTCTCACTATATGGAACAATAAGGGAATAATAAATATGAATTTTTTTCATAAAAATCTTGACAATCGAAGAATCGATGTTATCATTGATTGAACGTTCAATCAATGTTTGTTTAATTTTTGGCAGAGTCCGGAATGGGGCATAATCCATACTATCAAAGACTAATACCATAAATAAATAGTTTAGAGATACCACAGGATAAGCAGCAAGAGGAGGTGGTGCTCACAGTGGACGGAAGGAGGGCCGTGATGAAGGGATTTGCCAGGAAGAACTTAAGGGACGTGGTACTTGCATATGTAGGGAACCTGCACGATACTGAAACCTCCGGCATGAAGAAGATACAAATTACGATAAGACAAAAAGGAGAAATGGAATGAAAGATTTCAATGTCAACCTTTTCGTATGGAAGGACCTCGATGAGGAAGTAAGGAGAAGGATACTGAGTAGGTCGGAGTCCGATATCGAGTCTATCCTTCCTGCTGTTCGGGAAATCCTCGAGGATGTGCGAAACAGGGGTGATAAGGCCTTAAGGGAATTTTCCCGAAAGTTCGACAGGGTTTCCCTGGAAGGTATCCCGCTGAAGGTTCAGGAGAAAGAGTTTGAGGTGGCGGAAGAATCGATAGACGGTAAATTGAAAGAAGCCCTGGAACGCGCCATAGCAAATGTCAAAAAGTTTCACTCCATGCAGGTGCCGGAAAAAACCGGGTACGATTCGAAGTCCTTTAAAGAGTCCCTGGAAGAGTCCCTAAAAGAGATTGAACCGGGCGTCTATGCTACTGAACGCTACACGCCGATTCCTTCTGCCGGCCTGTACGTTCCGCATGGAAGGGGCAGCTTCCCGTCGATGATGATAATGCTTGGCATACCTGCCAGTCTTGCCGGTGTGAAGGATATCGCAGCAGTCACTCCGCCGGGACCAGGGGGAAGGATCGATGCGGCAACCCTTGTAGCTGCCAGAATGTGTGGCATAAATAGCATCTTCAGGATTGGTGGTGCTCAGGCAGTAGCGGCACTTGCCTACGGCACGGAGAGCGTACCAAGGGTAAGAA
This sequence comes from Spirochaetales bacterium, assembly GCA_027021365.1. Classification (GTDB taxonomy): domain Bacteria; phylum Spirochaetota; class Spirochaetia; order SZUA-6; family SZUA-6; genus JALUUM01. The sequence goes on along the minus strand of JALUUM010000045.1, from coordinate 12,769 downwards.
AGATCTTCGGTCCCGGTAGCAGGTATGTGGCAGCCGCAAAGAGACTTCTCTACGGAACCGTGGATATCGGTTTGCCTGCCGGGCCCTCCGAATCGGCAATAATCGCCGATGGCAGTGCCGACTGCAGGCTTCTTGCTTTGGACCTCATGATAGAGGCAGAACACGGCTCCGACTCCAGTGCCCTTCTTGTCACGGATTCCTCTGAGGTGGCTGAAAGAGTGAAAGGGCACCTGGAAGAACTGGTTACCCGCTTGAGCGAACCCCGAAAAACCTTTGTCACCGATGTTCTTTCCAATTACGGTGGAATAATTATTACACAAAGCATAGAAGAGGCGGTTGAAATTGTAAACGACTTTGCCCCCGAACACCTTCAGCTTGCAACTAAGGATCCTTTTGAGACATTAGAGGGTATCGAAAATGCAGGTGAAGTTCTGCTTGGTCAGGAGACTCCCTTTTCTCTGGCCAACTATGCTATTGGTCCGAATGCCATTCTTCCCACGGGAGGAAATGCAAAGACCTTCTCTCCCCTGTCCGTGTATGATTTTGTAAAGTTCTCCTCGATAATCTACCTGACCGGTGAGGGACGAAGGAACCTTTCACCCTTCGTTATCCGCCTTGCCGACTATGAGGGTTTTCAGGCACATGCCATGGCACTGCGGGAAAGAAAGTAATATTCGGAGAATCAGTCATGCATAAAACCATCTATAAAAAAGAGATATTGAACTTGCTCCAGAATGAAATAATAGATTTCTATGAGAACATCAGGAATGAAAAGGTTGCTCCATGTGTGGCACCCGCTGAAATAAAGGCTTTTCTGAATGAACATTTCGATTTCAAAAAACCAATGGAATTGCAGGAGGTTATTCTTGAGGTGGAAAAAATGCTTAGAAAGTGGAACCTCCATGTAACTCACCCCCGTTACTTCGGACTGTTCTGTCCGTCTGTTACCTTTGCCTCCATAATTGCCGATGCGCTTGTTGCCCTTTACAATCCCCAGCTTGCATCGTGGAACCATTCACCGATCGGAAATGAAATAGAGCAATTCTCCCTTGGATTCTTTCTTGAAAAATTTGGCTTCGATCCGGAGAATCGCATAGCACACTTTACAAGCGGTGGTGCCGAGAGCAACCTTACAGCAACGATTGTGGCACTAACACACAAGTTTCCGGGATACGGGAAGGCCGGCCTTAGGAGCCTGTCGGGACAACCGGTGTTCTACGTTTCCCAGGAGGCACACCACTCATTCCTGAAGATTGCCCATATGACCGGGTTGGGAAGAGAATCCTTGAGGGTAATAAAAACAGACAATAATTACACCATGGAAATAGAAGACCTGAAAGAAAAGATAAGAGAGGATACCCATAAGGGATTTATTCCATTCATGGTCGTGGGAACTGCAGGCACTACATCTGCCGGCATGATAGACCCTCTCGGTGAGATTGCTGAATTGTGCAGGAAGAATGATTTGTGGTTTCACGTTGATGCTGCATGGGGAGGTGCTGCCATACTCTCTGACCGGTTGGGTAAGTATCTGGCCGGAATAGAAAAATCCGATTCCATAACCTTTGATGCACACAAGTGGCTCTCCGTCCCAATGGGAGCCGGAATGTTTTTCTGCAGACACATAGAAGCAGTAAAGAAAAGTTTTTACTCGGAAACCACGTACATGCCGGGCAAGGTCAAAGAAACAACAGACTATTACTCCTCGACAATTCAGTGGTCAAGAAGATTTATCGGTCTGAAGTTATTTATGACTCTTGCTGAACTTGGTGAGGGCGGCCTGGCAGAAATGATAGAAAAGCAGGGAGAACTGGGTAAATATCTATCAATAGAATTGCAAAAATCCGGTTGGAAAATTATTACGGAAAGTCCTCTGGCAGTAGTCTGTTTTACCCATGAAAAATTCGGAGAAAACATCACTCTGATGAAACAATTGGTAGATAAACTTTATGAAAGGGGAAGAGCCTGGATTTCTACAGTTATTTTAAAAGAAAAAACTCCTGCTTTTCGTGCCTGCATATCGAGCTATAGGGCTGAAAAATCAGACGTTGATGTACTGATTAAAGAGTTGAATGTACTTCTTTCTACTTACTGAACAGATGGCTACTTATTCTCACTCTTATTCTCACTATATGGAATAACAAGGGAATAATAAATATGAATTTTTTTCATAAAAATCTTGACAATCGAAGAATCGATGTTATCATTGATTGAACGTTCAATCAATCTTCGGTCAATGTTTGGCAGAGGCTGTAACTCTGTATTGGGGTATAATTTATGGGGCGATCCAAGACTGATATCAGAAAGAAAGAAATAGTTGAGAGCTGTTACAGGATAATCAGTAAGAAAGGGTTGAAAGCTGCAACTTTGAAAGCAATTGGAAAGGAAATGAACGTTGCACCAAGCCTGCTTATGCACTATTTCAAGAACAAGGAAGAGATGATTATAGCAGTGGTAGATTATATGGTTCAGCAAATGGACAGGGCATATATCAATGAAATGCAAAAGCTTCCCACTGCCAGAGAACGCCTTGCCTATTACCTGAACAGGACTTTAGACCTCAACGTGGCAGCCAACGTGGATGATCGTGTTTTCTATACCTGTTTCTATCTGACTATGGAAAATAAAAAGATTCGTGAAAGTTTTGTACGGATGTACGACCATGACGAGAAAATTATTTCACAACTCCTAATGGATTATATGGAAGAAACCAATATAACCGGTTTCGACCCAAAGAGTTTTGCAATACAGATAACCGCCTTCGTTGAGGGTTTTTATTACTACAAGATGATCTATGGCGAAAGTGACGAACTTAAAAAATCTATTTCAAGGTTAAAAGAAGCCGTATTCAGAGAATTAAAATTAATCAATTAAAAAGGAGAAAGAGATGAGTTTCTATGACGATTACAAAGCCAGGACACCAGGATCTGCAAAAGCTGCAAAAAGGGCACAGGCCATAATTCCAGGTGGTGTAGGGAGTGCAATTCAATTCTGGGAACCATACCCTGTTTACCTTGAAAACAGCAAGGGCTCCAGGGTGTGGGATGTCGATGGAAATGAATATATCGACTACTGCATGTGTTATGCCGCAATGGTAGCAGGTCATGCAAACCCTGTAATTGCAAAGGCAATCGCAGAGCAGGCAAAAAAGGGAACCCTCTACGGACTTCCCTCCTCTTCCGCCACCGAACTGGCAGAAGAGATTCACAGGCGTTACCCGGCCATTGAAATGTTACGATTTACCCAGTCCGGAGTTGAGGCAACTATGTATGCGGTAAGGCTTGCAAGGGCTGCAACCCATAAAAATGGTGTGATAAAGGTAGAGGGAGCATATCACGGTGCAAGTGATATCCTCCTTGTTAGCACCGGTGTTCCCAATACCACTGCTGCAGGACCTTCATGGATGCCTTCCTCCATTGTAGAAAGCGCAGGAATACCTCCCGGAGCAACCGAAAACACCTTTGTCGTACAGTTTAACGACTTGGAGAGCCTCGAATACCAGCTTAAAAAGCATGAAGGGGAAATCGCATGCTTTATACTGGAACCATGTATGACAAATGGGGGTGTTATTCCTCCCGATCCGGGTTACCTCAAAGGAGTAAGAGAACTTACAAACAAGTACAATGTTCTTCTTATCTTTGATGAGGTAAAGATAGGAGCACGGATAGCTCCGGGCGGTGGCGCTGAAAAGTATCAGATAAAGCCAGATTTGATTACCCTTGCAAAGGCCATCGGTGGGGGTACACCGCTTGGCGCATTCGGAGGAAGGCGGGACCTCATGGAACTTATTACCCCCCTGGGGCCAGCAGTTCACTTTGGCACCTACAATGCAAACCCATTAACAACGACAGCAGGCCTTACATGCCTGAAAGATGTACTTACGGACGAGAAATACAGGGAAATGGACAGGCTTGGTGATAAGTATGCGGCAGGGCTTGAAGAGATAATAAACAGACTGGGCTTTCCTGCAAGTGTTACCCACGAAGGCCCATTGGGAGGCATTCAGTTCGTACCGGAAAAGCCTCATACCTATAGGGAAGCAAACCAGTGCGACAAGAGATTATGGAGTGAATACTGGTACGGAATGCTGAGCAAGGGAGTAATACCGATGGGAAGCGGATGGTTCGAAGAGTATTCCATCTCGGCAGCTCATACTGATAGAGACATAGATGAAACTCTGAACATTACGGAGGATGTTCTTTCAACAATTAAGAAAAAATATCTCTGATAATGATTTCTGGGAGCTCATATGTTAAAAAAGCGACGGAAAAACCCTAATCGATACGGGTGTTGTCGCTAAGAATAAAGGTAAGGAGGGATTTTATGGGTGGAGGAAGTTTTGTAGAATCATTATTCATCATTCTTTACTTCGTTGGCATGGTTATTATAGGAATTGTTGTAGCCAAGAAGGTAAAGGGTAGCCAGGACTATCTGGCTGGTGGCAGAAAGATGCCTCTATGGCTCGTAACTGCCACTCTATTCGCTACGTGGTGGGGTGGTGGAACTATACTAGGTGGTTCCGGCGCCGCATTCACAGATGGTTTTCATGGGGTCATCTATGATCCATACGGAGCCGGTCTGACCTTGATCATTGCCGGATTCTTTTTCATGAAAATCGTTCACGACGCAAAGGTCAATACGGCAGCTCAGTTCTTTGCAAACAGGTACGGTTCATGGGCTGCAAATTGGTCGGGCCTCTTGATGGTTCCGACTTACTGTCTGTGGGCTGCTGTACAGCTCGTTGCAATGGGAAAGATCTTTCAGTTCATACTGGGTTGGCCATATGCCATTACAATTCTTATTGGTACGGCAATTATTTTATTCTACACAGTTCTCGGTGGTATTCTTGCGGTAGCCTGGACTGACTTTTTCCAGGTGATAATTTTGCTTGTTGGCTTGATAATCATATTCCCGCTGGCAACGAAGTTTGCCGGTGGCTGGCAAAACATCGTTGCAAATACACCCGAACACTTCTTTAAGTTATTCCCGGCAGCAGGATCCGAACTGGCACCACCCACACTCGGAGGCTGGTTATGGTGGTTGGGTGCCCTGCTAGGAGTGGGTCTCGGTACCCTCGCTGCACCTGACATGTACCAGAGAGCAATTGTTGCCAAGGACGGGAAAACAGCAGCACGAGCTTCACTAATAAGCGGTGCAGGATACTGGATTCTCGGTGTTATTCCTGTTTACCTCGCTTTTGCTGCAATTACATTAATTTCACAGGGAAAGATTTCAGGTGACATTATAAATGAAGACAGTGAAAAACTTATTCTGGTACTTGCAAGAGCTATCTTTCATCCGGCTTTAGCCGGCATCTTCATTGCCTCCCTGCTTGCAGCAGTCATGTCCTCGGGAGACTCCGCAATTTTCGCACCTGCTGCTATTCTGGCAAACGACCTTTACAAACCGGCATATGAAAAGGTAAAAAAACAGGATCTCTCTGACAAGGGACTGGTAAATGCATCCAGAGTATCAGTTGTAATTATTACACTGATTGCCCTGTTGATAGGCTTCTTCTATGCAAACATGTACGACTTGTTGATCGTTGCCTTCCAGTTACTCTTTCATGTACTGTTCTTCCCACTCGTTCTCGGCGTTTATTGGAAAAAGGCCAATTCTCCGGGTGCAATAGCAGGTATGGTAACAGGTTTCGGCATCGTAGTAATCTGGTCCATAGTGGAAGGAACACTGTTCCCCGAACCTGAATGGCTCTGGGCACTGGGACCGGGAACTGTCGGAGGAATAATGATGGTCATTGTGTCTCTTGTTACCCAGAAGAGTCACCCCCCAAAACCACTTGTTTCCACTGACGGTACGATTCTGAAATTCAAAGAACTGGCACAACCGGGTCAGTAAGAAAATTTCTATCACGGAGGTAAGGAGATGTATGCCGTAACAGGGAGAATGCTCATGGTAAACCTGGAAACAGGCAATTGTGTAACAGAAGATATACCGGAACAACTGTATTCAAACTATCTCGGAGGATACGGTATCGGCTTACCCCTAATCATGGAGAGAATGGATCCTGCAATAGATCCGTTGGATTCCAGAAGCATACTAGGCTTTGCCTCCGGATATTTGACTGGCACAGGCTCATACATTGCTTCCAGATACATGGTCTTCGGGAAATCCCCATCCACCCTTGGATGGGGAGATTCCAACAGTGGCGGCTACTTTGGGAAAAAAATGAAAGAGGCGGGTTTCGATGTAATCCTCTTTTCCGGAAAATCAGCGAAACCCGTTTATCTTTCAATAGATTCTGGTGAGGCACGACTTGAAGATGCAAAAGATATCTGGGGAAAAGATACATACGCAACGGAGGATTACCTTAAAGAAAAACACGGAAAGGATACAGAGGTTGCATGCATAGGGCCTGCAGGAGAAAGGATCTCGATGATAGCAGGGATATCCACTGACAAGGGAAGATATGCCGCAAGATCCGCACTTGGTGCCTTGATGGGATCAAAAAATCTCAAAGCCATTGTCGCCAAGGGCAAATTGAAAATAAGTATTCATGATTCGGAAAAGCTTAAGAACCTGCGGAAGAAATATCTTAAAATCATGAAAGAGGATCTGGGAAGTCTTCTCTCCAAGTATGGTACACCCACCTTTTACGAAACAGCCATGATAGAGTGTGATACCCCTTTTAAAAATTGGTCATCATCGATAGAAGAATTCGATACGGAAAGCAACACTATTACCGCAGAAAACTACCTGAAATATCAGGTGAAAGGCTATGCATGCAGTGGTTGCCCAATAGGATGCGGCGGTCATATGAAGCTGGACAAGGGTCCATTCAAAATAGAGAGTACAGTACACAAAGTGGAATATGAAACAACCGGAATCTTCGGCTCCAATCTGTTGAACGGGAACATCGAAGCACTGATAAAAATAAATGACATCTGCAACAGGTACGGAATGGATACCATTAGCTGTGGTGGGCTCTGTGCTTTTGCAGTAGAATGCTATGAAAGGGGAATCATAAACAGTGAGATGACTGACGGACTTGAGCTCAAATGGGGAGACGCAGAAGCTATAGTCACACTGGTTGAAAAGATAGGTAAGAGCGAAGGTATCGGTGGCATCCTGGCACAAGGCTTTGAGAAAGCCATAGAAGCCTTCGGAGAAGAAAGCAGGCAGTATGCTATCCATATAAGAAACGAGGGACTTCCTGCTCATGACCCGAGATGGTCGGCGGGGCTGGCACTCACTTATTACTCCGACCCCACCCCCTCGCGACATACACAGGGATCCACAACATTCCCTATTGCAGGTTACGATATGCCAGACATTCCGGTACACGAAGCAAAGGGAAGAGCAAAGGCCCATCTGGATAATGTTATTCTTACACATGCCCTCAATGCAATGGGACTCTGCCTCTTCGGTTATATAATACTGGATTACAAGATAATGCCTGAATTCTTGGAAGCGGTGGATGGAAGAGAATGGACAACTCAAAAAATCATGGAGATAGGACAGAGAATCAACCTGATGAGATATCTCTTTAACAGAAAGGCTGGAAGTGACTTCATGAAATTCGATTTTCCGGAGAGGGTACTGGGCAATCCGCCTCTCACTACAGGGCCTACCAAGGGTATCAGGATAGATCTGGATACGATGGTGAAAGAGTACCTTGAAGAGTTGAAATGGGATTACAAAACGAATATGCCTTCCAAAGAATTATACCAATTATTGAGAATCGACAGCTACATTTGACCACCTCTTTGAATTGCTATTTTGCCCCTTCCAAATTATACTTTAGATAACAATTTGAGAAAGATATAAACCTATGGGAGAGATAAGAGATGAGCTTAAAGCATAATGTACTTATAAAGAACGGATTCTTGATTTATCCTGAGAAAACAATAAAGGCTGATATAGGCATCGATAACGGAAAAATCAGCAGTATTTCAAAACCTGGCACGATGAAAGGTGATACCACTCTGGATGCCGAGGGGAATTTCATACTTCCCGGACTCATCGACCCTCACACACATCCTGTTTATCTTGACAGTATTTCAGATGTCTCAAAAACAGGTGCCTTCGGGGGTGTTACGACGGTCATTCACTATGCCTATGCAAAACCGGGTAAGAGCCTCATAAAAACACTCAAAGACTGGAAAGCTGAGGGGGAATCAACCTCGTATACGGACTTTGCCCTCCACGGGGGGCTGTTCGAAACGAAGAAACAGGCTCCGGAAATACCGGAGGCCTTTGCAATGGGTGTTACATCTTTCAAAATGTTCATGTCCTATGCCAAATTGGGCTGGATGACCGATGATTATGCTCTTGCAATGGCAATGGAGATAATCGGAAAACACAGAGGCCTTGCCGCTCTTCATGCTGAAAACGGCCTTGTAATAGATTACATTCAGGACAAGCTTTTAGAAGAAAAGGCGGATTTTGCTGAAAGGTTTATAGAGACCAGCCCTGATCTTGTCGAAGCAGAAGCAATAATCAGGGCTGCATATATTGGCAGGCTCATGAATTGCAAGGTTTACATACCTCATATCTCATCTGCAGAAGGAATCAAAGCCATAAGCTTTCTCAAGCAAAACGGATACGGTATATACGGGGAAACCTGCCCTCATTATCTCTCTTTTACATGGGACGAACTGAAGAGACTTGGCCCACTCGGAAAGGTAGGACCCTCTATAAAGACAGAAAAAGACAGAAGGAAACTATGGGAAGCAATTGAAACAAGGTTGATAGACACAATCGGAAGCGATCATGCACCAAAGGATAAAACCGAAAAGGATGATTTCTTCAAAGCACCATACGGTTCTCCCGGGATAGAAACAATGCTTCCTGCCGTCTGGCATTATGGAGTGAACTCCGGCAAAATAACACCCAACAGGCTTGTTGAAATCACCTCGGAAAATACTGCAAAGATATTCGGACTATTTCCAAGAAAAGGGAGACTGGAAAAGGGTTCTGATGCCGATATCGTGATATTCGACCCGAGAGAAGAATGGACAGTAACACCTGGGAACCAGCACGGTAATGCAAAATATACATTGTATCAGGGAAGAAGCTTCATTGGTCGTGTAAAGACTGTCCTCTCAAAAGGCAAGATAATTGTTCAGGGTAATGACTTTCTTGGGACAAAGGGTGATGGGCAATTCCTTGCCACAAGAATAACTTGAAGATGCTTACCAGCTATCACTCTCCATATTTTCTTCCAGTCTCGACAAACCTATTTGGTCAAATAGGTTCGCCATTTCGATAGCACTGCTTGCAGCTTCCCAACCCTTATTCCCTCCCTTGGCTCCAGCCCTTTCTATGGCCTGTTCCTGTGTATCCGCAGTAATTATCCCAAAGGTTACCGGTGTATTAAATTCAAGGTTTAATTGTGTAATTCCTTTAGTGACACCCCATGCAATATACTCAAAGTGAGGAGTTGCACCTCTGATCACCACCCCAATACATATCAATGCATCGAACTTCGTTGTATCCAATAGTTTTTTAACGGTAACCGGCATCTCAAAAACACCGGGAACTCTCACTATAGTGATATCTTTCGGGTCACAACCATGCCTCAACAAACAATCCATTGCACCGGTAAGCAACTTCGAACCAATAAAATCATTGAACCGCGAAAGTACTATTCCAAATTTTTTATCTTTGGCAGACAGTTTCCCGTTTATCTCTCTCATTCGTCAAACTCCTATCAAACCCATCAAATTATGATTCAGTTTTTCTTTCTTGATTTTCAAATAATGATAATTGTAACTGTGAACAGTACCAAAAATTGAATATACCTTTTCAACTGTAATATCATACTTTTCAATGTCTCTAACTTTTTGAGGATTATTCGTAAGAAGTCGAATACTCCTCACACCTAGATTTTTCAATATTTTCGCCGCTACCCAGTATTCACGTAAATCCGGCGGAAAGCCTAATTTTATATTTGCTTCTACCGTATCAAATCCCTCTTCCTGCAATTTGTAAGCCAGGAGCTTATTCAAAAGACCAATACCTCTGCCTTCCTGACGAAGATAAATAAGTATTCCATTGCCATCATTCTCTATCATTTCTAGGGATTTTCTCATCTGTTCACCGCAGTCACATCTTAATGATCCGAATACATCTCCGGTCAAGCATTCGGAATGTATCCTCACAAGTGGCGATTCAACTCTGAATTTTTCACCTTTTATCAAAGCCACATGATCTTTCCTGTCTATCCCACTAAAATGTACCAAACGAAAATGTCCGTAAGCCGTAGGTAAATCAATAGTTACAGATTTATTGATAACTGTTTCATTTCTTCTTCTGAAATCAACAATGTCACTCACACGGATCATTTTTAAACCGAATTTCTCTTTAAAAGCCACAAGTTCTATCTTTTTTGCCGTTTGCCCGTTTTCTGCAAGTATTTCACAAATCACACCAGCCGGAATCAAACCGGCAAGTCTGGCAAGATCTACGGCAGCTTCGGTATGGCCTCTCCGGCCGAACACCCCATCCTTGTGTGCAACAACAGGAAAAACATGTCCCGGCCTGGCAAAATCATCTGGTTTTGCATCCGGATTAACCGCTTTCAGAATGGTTTCACACCTGTCAAAGGCTGACACTCCTGTAGTGACATCTTTGTAAGCATCAATCGATACGGTAAAAGCCGTATCATGAAGTGCCGTATTCTTATTTGTCTGGGGAAACAAAGCTAACTTTTCAGCATGCTTTTCTGTTAATGCAAGACAAATGATTCCCCTGGCATACCTGGCAAGAAAATTGACCTTCTCGGGGGTGGCTTTAGATGCGGCAAATACAAGGTCACCCTCATTCTCTCTCTCTTCATCATCACAGACGATTACAATCTTTCCCTTTTTAAAATCCTGCAAAGCTTCTTCTATGGAGTTGTAATATCTTTCTTTCATCGATATATCCCCTCTTTCAAAAGGACAGATTCAACATATTTTGCCAAACAATCAAACTCTACATTTACTTTGCTGCCTGGACTCAAAGCTTTCATGTTGATATTCTTTAGCGTGTGCGGTACAAGATTGATTTCCAATTCACTGTTTTTTACTCCGGCGATTGTCAAACTTACCCCATTAATGGCAATAGAACCGCCCTGTGGTGAAAATTTCATATATTTAACAGGCACCCTCAATTTAAGCTTTTTAGACGGATAACCATCGATAATTCCGGAGATTCTTCCGGTACAATCAACATGACCCTGCACGAAATGTCCCCCAACCCTTGAGCTCGGTGTCAAAGCCCTCTCCAGATTCACCTGGCAACCAACCCTTAACATTCCGATATTGCTTTTACCCAATGTTGCGGCAGAACATGTAACACCAAAAGAGTGATCTGTAATACTTTCCACAGTCAGGCAGATACCATTTACTGCTATGGAATCACCCAATTTAATATCCTGTATTATATTATTCGAACTAATGGTAAGCTCCATTCCGTTTCCGATACGCATAACCTTAATGACTGTGCCAATCTCTTCTATAATCCCTGTAAACATCATATATCCCCCAATTTCTCAATCGTCTCCGGATTTCTGTAATGAAGCCAAACATCATCTTCCAGCCTCTTGATATTGAGCAACTTAAGCTGATTTCTATTCTTTGCTATCTTCTCGGTAATCATTTCTCTTATTGGATACAATCCCTTTCCGAGAAGCCTCGGTGCTATGCAAATTTCAATATCATCATAAAGACCTCTTTTCACGAAAGAGGTGATTACCCTTGAGCCACCCTCTACGAGAAGAGCGTTTATCCCGACCTTCTTCAACTTTTTGACTACTTGAAATAGATTTAGCTCTCCGCTATCTTCATCCACCCTTTCAATTTGCACATTCAGCTTTTCCAATTCATTTTTTCTCATTTCAGGTGCATCAATCGATACAAACAGAATAGTCGGACCGCCATACTCCGTATTTATTACCCTTGCATTTGACGAAATCCTTAGATAAGAATCCAGGATAATTCTTTTCGGTGAGAATCCTGAAACATTTCTGACATTCAGCACAGGATCATCAGCAAAGACTGTTTCGATTCCCACAAGAATAGCGTCACTGCAGGCTCGCAACTCATGTGCGTATAACCGGGATTTATCATTCGATATCCATAGCCTCTTCTTCCCCGGGATACCGATTTTGCTATCCAGACTCTGAGCATATTTGATTTTTATAAAGGGCCGGTTAAACAGATGACTGATAAAAAAACCGAGGTTGAGTTCTATAGCTTCTTCTCTGCAAACTCCTTCTATAACCTCTATGCCGTGCTCACGCAAGCATTTAATTCCTCTTCCGGCAACAAGAGGGTTAGGATCCATTGTTGAGATGACAACAGTTTTAATTCCTCTATTTACGATTAATTCAGTACAGGGAGGAGTCTTACCGTAATGATTACATGGCTCAAGGTTAACGACAAGAGTTGCACCTCTTGTCACTTCTTCGGGAAAAGATTTCAGAAGCTCCGCTTCAGCATGAGGTTTTCCAAAACCATGATGAAACGCTTTACCAACTATCTTTCCCTGTTTGAGCAATACAGCCCCAACCATAGGATTCGGAGAAACTTTTCCCCGTCCTTTTTCTGCTTCTTTCAGAGCAAGAAGCATCGATTGTCGATACATAAAATCCCCAACCTTGTTAAATTTCGGGGCTAAGAAATTGTAGGGATTTCCTTGATAAAGAGGATAACTTCTCCCATCCGGACTTTAACCGTCGGCATCAGAATTTCACTGATTCTGTTCCATTCGGAACTCGCGGGCTATCACCGCCGGTAAGGAATTTCACCTACCCCGAAGTTATGAG
>JALUUM010000044.1 GCA_027021365.1 Spirochaetales bacterium | reverse complement strand
CTTCTACTTTGAAAGCGGATTAACGTACTCTGCTGTCAATGATAATTACAGTTACATTCTCTCCTACATGGGTACTGCCGGAATAAGCTACTACATGGACTGGTTGCTCTTTTCCAGGGCCGGGATCACATTTTTCTATTCAAGCGGAGACCCTGACTATACAAGTACCTACTACGAGGGAAATGCAGGTGGATACTCATTGATGTTCATTCCAATATCAAGTACTCCCTTTGGTAAGGTCTTCTCTCCGGAACTGGGAAATATTTTCCTTGTAAAAGTCGACTACTCCCTGAAGCCATTTTCATTCATTTCTTCACGTGCTTTTGGAGGAATCAAAGACTTACAGGTAGATATAGAGGCATTCTCATTTTTCCGCTCGACAACAGGCACGATCTCCGTTACCGGTTTGAACAGCCAGTCATCGTCACTGTACCTTGGAACGGAGATAGACGGAAACATAAGCATACCGATGTTTTCCGATTTGAAGGCAATCATATCCGGGGGACTGTTTATTCCTGACAACAGGAGTGGAGGTGCATTCGGAGGCGGTTCTGTGGATATCGAGGGAAAGGCAAGTATTGATATATTTTTCCAGTTATAGGAGTCGGATATGAAAAGGATAATATTAATAGCTGTTCTGCTGATTGTTGCATCAACGCTGTTTGCAGAGGTGCCGGCAGTGATTCAGGAAGTTTACGGTAAGGTTTCCGTAAAGGCCCCCGGAAGGGGGTGGATTACGGCAAAACCCGGAACAAGGATAGCAAAGGACTATATTATTTCAACGGGTTTCAATTCGAAGGCTGTTATTAAGCTTGGCAAATCGATACTCGTAGTAAAGCAGCTTACAAGGATGAAGCTGTCCGAGCTTATAGAGAAGAACGGAGTGCTTCATACGACACTCTTTCTCCGTGTTGGAAAGATAAAGGCCAGTGTCAGAAAGGTCAAAGGGCTTAGGCAGGATTTCAAGGTGAAGTCACCAATCTCCACCGCTGCCGTAAGGGGTACCGAGTTCGAGTTTGACGGAAAGACATTAAAGGTTTCAAATGGCATCGTAAGCTTTGTAAACAACCTGGGGCAGAAAAGGTCCGTAAATGTGGGTGAACTTGCAGTTATGGCAGGTACTGGGCTTCCCAAGACCGGAGAGGAGCTAAAGGAACTCGTTAGGACGAATATTCCGGAGGCCGAAGAGATACTCTCTCTGTTGGAGAATATAGATACATCCACGCTCAATGACATCATAAACGAAATACAGAACCTAACGGATGTCACGATAAACATTACCTGGGATTAGGGGGAATGTGATGAAAATTAAAAATATAACTTTTTATTTTTTTATGATTTTAGTGCTGGCTGCGGCTCTTCTTGTAGCAGGCTGCAACCTTGGTATTTATTCCGGTTCTGCCGATGTGAAACTTAACCTCGGGGATGCCAGGGCTCTTACTTCCAGCATTTCTTCAGTTACGCTCACCATATCGGGACCCGATATGGAGACGATAACAAAGGAGTACGACTCTACGGATTTGGAAAGCCCGGACTGGGACTGGATCATCGATATACAGCTTGATCCCGGTACGAACAGGCTCTTCGAGGTCTCTGCCACCCTCTCGCCTGATCCGACCAAAAATCCTACTGCCATCCTGGAATACTACGGGAAGGCAAAACAGGATATTGCAGGGGATACTACAACGGTTGATATTCACATGGGAATAAGCAGGGTACGGATTGTTACGGCAAACCCGAATGAATCAGGAGGTTTAGCCAGCATAGTATCCACAGATGACCTGGGCCCGAACTGGGCGAACTGGACAAGGATACAGAAGTCAAATGTTAGCGGGTGGTCAGATAGTGTGCCCTTCCAGCCATGGGATATAGACATAGATGAAAATGGATTTCTAATAATTGGGAACAATACAGCATTCTTCGAATTTCAAGGTGGTGCAATCCTCTGGAGAATGAGTTCTCTCTCTTCACCGGTATATGAACCGATTATTTCTTTAACAGGTATAGGTATTGTTGCGGTTTCCGTTGACAGGAATAAAAAACTCATATACTTTGCAGACACATTTGACAAAATTTACAGTTGTGACTACCTGGGACAGAATCAAAAGACCTACGATGGAGTGAGCCTTACCGGCATAACAGGGCTAACTGTTGATGACAGTGGCTACTTATATGTGACTCACGGTACCGATGTTACAAAGGTTGATCCTGCCGGAAATGCCGGTACAGGTAGCGTAAGTGCTGAAAAAACAATAACCGGTGCCACACTGGAAGATGTGATGTTCAAGAGTATCGATGGCACAGGTTA
The DNA here is from genome assembly GCA_027021365.1 of Spirochaetales bacterium. GTDB lineage: Bacteria > Spirochaetota > Spirochaetia > SZUA-6 > SZUA-6 > JALUUM01. Next base: position 20,263 of record JALUUM010000044.1, on the reverse strand, counting down.
CATCTACGTAACAGACTCTGCCAATAAGCAGATTGTAAAATTGAAAGCCTCGGATCTGAGCATAGTAGCTTCTTTCACCAATGCTTCCTTCTATGGCCCCCGCAGGTTCGTTGCGACCCTGAATTCCGGTATATATTTTACAGACGAGGATACTAACCAAAATTATGACCAGCTTGTATACATGGATGATATTAGTGGAAAGAATCTTGATATTAAAGGAACCCACGGTTTTAATAAGGGAGAGTTCAGTTTTCAGTATTAATCGACAGGCGGCTTTTGATACCGCTAAAATAGAATAAATATGCAAAAAACAGAATAAATATATTGACAATTATTCTTGTCTCTGATTCAATACCCCCAATTATCACGAATGAATAAGGGGGTATTGAAATGCAAATACTGACAGAAGCAGAAAAAATCATAGAAAAGATAGGGAAGGCAAAGCCCGTTAAGGTAACCAAATGTGCAGTTGCCTTTTCCGGGGGGCTGGACAGCACTCTCGGGGTGGAGCTGTTAAAGAGGGTCTACGGTGCCAGTGAGATAGTCGCCGTAATGGTGGATGTCGGCCAGGGAGAGGAGGAGATTCAGCTTGGGAAAAAGCGGGCGGCGGTGTTGGGAATCAACCCGGTAATAATCGACAAGAAGGATGAGTTTGCAGAGGAATGGCTTTCACTTGCCGTAAAGGCAAACTCCGACTACTTCGGTTATCCCGTTTCCACTTCCATGACCCGGCAGTTGATAGCCCGGGTGGTGGCTTTGGAGGCGGTAAAGAGGGGATGCGATGCAGTTCTGGAGGGAAGTACGGGGCGTGGCAACGATCAGTATAGGATGCACAACGTGTTCAAGATATTTGCACCGGAACTTAAAGTGCTCGTACCTGTAAGGGACTTCGACCTTACAAGGGGCGAGGAGCTGGAACTGTGCAGGTACTGGGGGGTCCCGGTGGAGGAGGTTATAAGCGGTGGCGACGACAAGACAATGTGGTGCAGGTCGATAGCTTCCGGGGCAATCGGGCTGAACCAGGAGCTTCCCGATGATATCTGGATGTGGCTGACCCCGCCTGAAAAGGCACCTGATAAGGCAGAGGAGGTTACCCTTACATTCGAAAGAGGGATTCCAAGGGCGCTTGACGGGAAGAAGATGGGGCTTGCTGAAATTGTGGCAGAGCTTAATGAAATTGCGGGAAGGAACGGAATCGGAAAGATAGACATATTCGAGGACGGGATTATGGAGCTTAAGAGCAGGGAGATTTACGAGGCTCCCGCTTCCAAGGTTATACTTACCGCAAAGCGTGATTTGGAGGCTCAGTGTCTTACGAAGGCAGAGAGAGAGTTCAAGATGATCGTCGATGCCAAATGGGCATACCTTACATATCACGGTGACTGGTTTCATCCGTTGAAGGCCGAGCTTGATGCCTTTATCGATAAGAGCATGGAGATGGTAAACGGTAGCATCAAGTTGAAGCTCTACAAGGGAAACATCGATATTTCAGAGCGAGAGAGGCCCTCGACTTCGCTCTTTTACCCTGAAGTAAGGTCGATTCACTCGAAGAGCTACAATCAGCTCTGGGCAGCCGATGCGGCCAGGATAAGGGGGCTTCAGTACGAGATACTTGCAGCAAGGGAGAAAAAGCATTACGCTTAAGCCCCGGAAGGCTTGTGTGCAAAAGGATTAGGGCACCGAAAGCTAAGTTTACGGAAAAGTTAGTTCACTGAAAGGGGCGGCAATATGGCAAAACTCTGGCAGAAAAGGGCAAAACTGGACAGAGAAATAGAGAGGTTCACCGTTGGAGACGATTACCTTTTGGATAGAAGGTTGATACCTGCCGACGCCGTGGCAAGTATTGCACATGCAGAGATGCTCTCATCGATCGGAATACTCACTTCCGGCGAATTTGAAGACTTGAAGCGCGAGCTTGTAAGGATAATCGAGGATACCAGGCAGGGGAAATTTACCGTAAAGTTGGAGGACGAAGACTGCCACACTGCAATCGAGAACAGGCTTACCTCTGTGGTCGGCGAGGTCGGCAAAAAGATTCACACGGGCCGCTCGCGTAACGATCAGGTTATTGCTGCAATAAGGTTGTATGCAAGGGAGTTCCTTCTCGATTTTCTAAACTACTCTCTTGAACTTGCAGAGAGCCTTGTAAGATTTGCAGAACAGGAGAAGGATACCCCCATGATGGGAAGAACCCACATGCAGATAGCGATGCCCTCTTCCGTTGGGCTGTGGGCAGCTAGCTATGCTGAGCAACTGCTGGATGACCTTTCAATAGTGAGGAATGCGTATCAGATAAACAACATGTGCCCCCTCGGTTCCGCTGCAAGTTATGGGGTGCCACTTCCTCTCGACAGGAAAATGGTCTCCGACCTGCTTGCATTCGAAAAAGTGCAGAACAATGTCCTCTATGTAAACAATTCCCGGGGGAAGGTAGAATCGATACTGCTTAATGCTGTCGAGCAGGTGATGCTTACATTGAGCAAGCTTGCCCAGGACTTGATTCTCTTTTCGATGTCGGAGTTCTCATACTTTACCCTGCCGGAGGAGATATGTACGGGAAGCAGCATAATGCCCCAGAAGCGAAACCCGGGAATGCTGGAGCTTATAAGGGCAAAGACTGCCACTGTAAGCGCATTGAACATGCAGGTCAAGGGAATAATAAGGGGACTCCCTTCCGGTTACAACAGGGACTTTCAGGAGACAAAGAGGGCTTTCATGGAGGGATGCGATATAGGAATTTCCTCTGTCAGAATTATGAACCTTACTATTTCAAAGTTAAAGGTAAACAGAGAAAAGATTGTGAAAGCCTTTAAGGCTGAAATTTTTGCAACCGACAGGGCTCTGGAACTTGTTAAGGAAGGAATGCCATTCAGGGATGCCTACAGGGAGGTCGGCCTTAACCTTGAAAAGCTAAGGGATTATGATCCTATGGAAGTAATAAAGACGAGAACCTACCAGGGGGCCACGGGAAACCTGAAGCTGGACCTTGCTAAGAGAGGGATAGAGGAGGCGAGGAAGTGGCTGAATGGGGAGGCAGGCAAGGTCCATGAAGCTATCAAGAAACTCACCGGAATAGAGGTGGAGCTCTACTGATTGCCTCTTTTGGTTAACGTGGTTGTCGTGCTTGAAAAATCTTATAAGAACTGTAAGCCGTGGTTTTTCTGGTCGATCACTTTGTTTAAACTGTAGCATTGATTGCAGTTAATGTATTTTGATAGGTGCTAATATTTTGTATTAAATGGAAATATTTTGAGAATTTTTAATAAAAACTAAAGCAAATCTTTAAAAACCTCCTTTATTGTTATATGATATGAGGAGGTAAATCTATGAGTGAAATATCAAAGCGTGAAGGAATTATAGGGGACTTATTCAACGAATCACAATACATATTACTTTGTGAGGATTCTATCAATGCTCTTAAAAGAATTGAAGATGAGAAATTTGACTTAATCATTACTTCTCCGCCTTACAATGTGGGTAAAGAATACGAAGTTAAACAATCAATCGAAAAATATTTAGAAACCCAAAAAGAAATAATAAAACAGCTTGTTAGGGTATTATCTCCAAGAGGAAGCATATGTTGGGAAGTCGGAAATTATGTCGATTCTGGTGAGGTTTTCCCTTTAGATATTTTTTATTACAATATTTTTAAGCAATTTAACCTTAAACTTAGAAACAGAATAATCTGGCGTTTTGGACATGGCCTTCATGCTTCTAAACGTTTCTCAGGGCGTTATGAAACAATTTTGTGGTTTACAAAAAATGATAAATATATTTTTAATCTTGACGATGTAAGAGTTCCATCTAAGTATCCGGGTAAAAGACACTTCAAAGGGCCTAATAAAGGCAAATTATCCGGAAATCCTAAGGGAAAAAATCCATCTGATGTTTGGGAAATAATAATTAAAGATTGGGAACAAGAGATATGGGACATTCCAAATGTTAAGGCTAATCATCCAGAAAAAACGGAACATCCTTGCCAGTATCCGATTGAGCTTGTTGAAAGGTGTATATTAGCACTAACTGAAAAAAATAGTTGGATATTAGATCCTTTTTGTGGAGTCGGTTCTACCGTAATAGCTGCTTTAAAGAATAACAGGAATGTAATTGGTGTCGATAAAGAAAAAAAGTATATAGATATTGCTTTGGAAAGAATTAAAGAATATGAAAGGGGCACTTTAAAAATACGACCAATAACAAAACCAATTTATTCCCCTCCTCCTAATTCAAAATTAGCAACTTACCCTCAAGAGTGGCTCGAACGGGTAAATAAAGTATGAAGGTAACAAAAAAATATTCACACCTTAATGGAGAAGAGTATTTAATCGTACACAAGAATGATCTGTATGAAGAAATTAAACAAATTATTTCAAACATAGATGCATATAAATTTAAGACAAAAATCAGTAAAGAAAAAACTATGCTTGGGAAACATTTATTTAGCCCAAAAGAATTAAACAAAGAATTTAAAAAAGAATTCAATAACAGTAATTGGAAAGAAAGCAGATATCAATATTATATTACATTAAATCGCGAGCTCATGGAGAAGAGCATTTCCTTATCTCCCAGAGAGCAAAAAAGATTTCTAAAGGAAAATGGGGAAAATAATCCAATTTTTTCATATAATCAAACAGATTTTGTCAAAGATAAAGTTGCAGTTGAAGTGCAATTTGGGAAATATGCGTTTGTTGCATATGATATCTTTGTAAAACACATGCTATTTTATTCAGGTGGTATTATCAATCTAGGGATCGAAATTTTACCAACTAAATTAATGCAATCACAAATGTCCTCAGGTGTAGCATTTTTTGAAGGTGAAGTTTATAATGTTTTAAGGCATGGCAGAAATAATCCTCCCATTCCATTATTAATTTTAGGAATCGAACCTTAAGAAAATAAACTGAATATTATCGATATGCGTTAATGTTAATACACACAACCTAACCTGTGGTTTCAGCCTTTTTCTTCGTTTTCGTTGCACGGGAGAAGAGGGAAAGCTGCGCTAGTATCATTCCTGACAGCATGAGTGAAGCACCAAGAATGTTCCGTGGTGAAAGCCTTTCGCCCAGTATCAGCCAACCGCCTATTACTGCAAATACAGCCTCCAGGCTCATTATGATTGCAGCATGAGTGGGGTGTGCCTTCTTCTGCGCCACTACCTGGAGTGTAAAGGCTATCCCTACAGAGAGGAGGCCTCCATATAACAGCGGAATTGCAGCCCGGAGTATAGTGGAAATTCTTACCTGTTCGAAGGCAAAGGCAGTGACAAGACTTAAGGCAGAGCAGACTGCAAACTGAACCGTGGCAAGCTTTATGGGGTCTGTTTTCGGAGAGAGCTTTCCTATCGCCTGGACATGGGCTGTCCAGAAGAGGGCGCTTATGAAAACGAGGAAGTCCCCCTTTTCTATCGTAAACTGCTCTGTGATGCTCAAAAAGTAGAGCCCCACCGCGGCAAGAATCACACCGAGCCATCTCCCTATTCCCGGTTTCTGTTTCCATAGAAGCCCGGCTATGGGAACGAGTACCACGTAGAGCCCGGTAATAAAACCGGCCTTTCCCGCTGTGGTGTAGATTATTCCTATCTGCTGAAAGGATGCAGCGGAAAAGAGTATGGAGCCTGCTATAAAGCCGTAGAGAAGGAGGATTCCATGTTTTTGCCCATGGATGCCCTTACCGTTGTTTTTCCGCAAGCGCCAGAGGGGAAGCAGGGTCAGGGAACCGAGTGCAAACCTTATTCCATTGAAGGTAAAAGGGCCAATGAAGCGCATCCCAACCCGCTGGGCAACGAAGGCAAAGCCCCAGATCGAGGCTGCGAGCAATAGGAGGCCGTCGTCTTTAAGGATCCTTACCGGAGCTCCGGCTGGCCGCCCGGATGCGGATGCGTTAGAAGGAGAGGCATGATTTGTCGATGTATGCGACATGGGGGCATGAGACGCAGAAGCGCGATTTTCCAATCTATACCTCCACGCGAAAGAAGACCCTTACAAGCACGCCTATACCGAAGGAGAGCAGCGCTATGCCAAGGCTTATGAAGAGCATCTCTAAAAATCGGTTTTTAAATGAGAGTTCCTTTGCAACGGAAATATAATAGTTGAAGAAGAATATGATAAAAATGGCTATCAGAAGGGAAACTGCAAGGCAAAAGATGTAATTTGAAAATATCAGGTACGGAAGGATAAGAAGGAGAACCGTGACAACATAAGCAATCCCCGTGTATATCGATGCCTTTACCGGATTCTTGCCCTCCTGCCCGCTTTCGGTCTTGGTGGAGAGGTACTCGGAGGCCGCCATGGAAAAGGATGCCGCTATCCCGGTAATAAATGCCGTAATGGCTATAAGCCTTGTCCTCTGAAGGGCAAAGCTCAGGCCGGCGAGTGCCCCGGTAAGTTCCACCAGTGCGTCGTTCAAGCCCAGCACTACGGAGCCTACATACTGTAGCTTTTCCTCATCGAGCATACCGAGGAGGGTCCTTTCATGCCTGTCCTCGTCTTCTATGATGTCCCTTATTCCCGGAACATACCGGATTATTCTGCCGTATTCGACCTGCGCCGATTTCTCGCCTCGTTCCATCAGTTTAAGGCCAAAGGTGAGTCCGAATATTCTGGATATGAAGGAATAAAATATCACTGTAAACTTCGAGGGCTTTATCTCCATTCCGGTTAAATGCTTCCATCTCTTGTAATGGCTCGTCTCTTCCCTGCCGATTTCCTGTAGAATCTCCCCGTTTTTCCCACGTGCGATTTTTGCCATCCTGAAATAGACATTTGCCTCTGTTATTTCATTCTGTTGTGCAGCGAGTATCTGTTCTTTTATCTCTTCGGGAAGTTCGGTAAATATCAATTTTTCCGCCCTCAATTTTTACTTCTCGTTACGAAGTTCCGAAAGCTTAAGTGCAATTTGGCCAGCAACTTCAGCATTGTTATACACGAGCTTGAGGTTTGCTTCAAGGCTCAAGCCTCCCGTTATCTCTGTTATCCTTTTCAAGAGAAATGGTGTAAGATTCTTTCCGCGGATTCCCTTCTCCTCTGCCTCCCCTATGGCCTTCTCTATGGCACTGTCTATTACTCTCCTGTCCATCGAGTATTCGGCTGGTATGGGGTTTGCGATCACCACACCGCCGTGAAGGCCGAGTTTCCACTTTATATGGAGCATTCTTGCGACTTCCGCAGGGCTGTCCATCCGGTATAGTACATCTATACCGCTCTCCCTGGAGAAAAATGCAGGAAACTGGTCTGTCCTGTATCCGATTACCGGAACACCCATGGTTTCGAGGTACTCCATGGTGAGTTCGAGGTCGAGAATCGATTTTGCTCCCGCTGATACCACGGCAACATCGGTTCTTGCAAGTTCCTGTAGATCGGCAGAGATGTCGAAGCTCTTTTCAGCACCCCTGTGCACTCCTCCGATTCCGCCCGTCGCAAATACTCTGATACCGGCAAGTGCAGCACATATCATGGTACCGGCAACTGTGGTTGCCGCATTCATCTTTCTCGAGAGAACGACAGGTATATCCCGTCTACTCGCCTTCTCAACCTCCCTCGAGGTGGCCATGAGTTCAAGATGTTTCTCGTCGATGCCCACCTTTATTCTGCCCCCGATGATCGCAATGGTTGCCGGCGTTGCACCGTTTTCCCTTATTACCGATTCCACCTTCCGGGCCATCTCGATGTTTTCCGGGTAGGGCATCCCATGTGATATTATCGTCGATTCAAGGGCAACGACAGGTTTCCCCTTTTCAAGGGCCTCGGCAACCTCCTCTCTTATATCCATTGGAATCTCGGATCGCACCGGGAAATCTTCCCTATGTTTCTGAAAGTTCATTGTTTTATCTCCCTGTACTCTGTTTCTCTGTATCTCTTAAGTTTCTCTACTCTGTCCTTCAAGAGCACTTCCGTGACATTTTCGGGAATCGGAGAGGTTGATTGGATCGTAACGGCTGCCAAGGCGATACCGTAATACACCGCCTCTCTCTCCGGGATTCCTGATAGGAGTGCATGCACGAAGCCTGCTGCGAAGGAATCGCCTGCACCGGTAGGATTCAACATATCAACGGGGATGGCAGGGTAGTTTTCTCCCTTCCCTGACTGTAGGCCACTTCCTGCCATTAGTGTTACACCCTTTTTGCCCCTGGTAATTATTATGCTCCTGATTCTTTCCAACGCTTGCCGTCCCCCCGCTGCATTGAATAGTGCATGGTACTCCTGCTCATTGGGAGTAAGATAATCGATTGTACGCCCCGTTTCCAGTATTTTCATGGCCTTTTGAACGGATACCGGCTCGATGAGCAGTGGAATACTATGGTCTTCTGCTATTCTGCAGAGCTCTTTCAGGGTCTCTGCTCTCAAGTTCGTATCTGCAATGAGGAAATCGGCGGATGACATGTCCCTTTCCCAAGTTTTCAAATGTTCCGGTGAGATACTCTCCACAACCTTTGTATCGGAAACGGAAGTAACCATTTTCCCTGAGCTGTCGAGAATGGAGAGGTAAGTACCCGCCCTGTAACCATGCAAGGAAAGGATATGCAAAGTGTCGAGGCCTTCTGCCTCCAGTTTCTCGAGGATCATACGGGAGAAGACATCCTTGCCCGTATCACCCGTTGCAGAGAAGAATTGTACTTCATGTCTTAAGAGCTTAAGTGTCCTTGCAATGTTTCCCGCAACACCCCCGATGCTTATACTGATATCACCCGGGTTGGAGTTGTCCGGAAGAACATTTCCAAATGATTTTCCTGCTATATCTACATTGAGGCCGCCAATGACACTTACCCGCTTATTTCCCTTTTCCTCTTTCATAGGCATCAACCCTGGGTCTCTCTATTCCTTTGCCCTGTAATACTGCCAGACAGACCATCCTATCATGGCGAGGAGTGTTACCATATATGGTGTTGCCAGTATGAAATCTGCGGGAACACTGGTTATTCCCTGTACGTAGTTTGATATGCTTTCTGTAAGTGCAAATACGAAAGATGCTATGACGATCCCCAAGGGCCGCTTGCTTCCCAGGTAAATTGCAACGAGTGCTATCCAACCCCTTCCCGCTGTGAGGTTGGGCACGAATGCTCCCATTTCCAGGGAGAGCATACTGCCTCCAAGGCCGCAGGTAAAGCCGGAAATGAGGATTGCTGCAAGCTGAATTCTCCGGGGTTTCAGGCCGTATGATTCTATTGCCCTGGGATTCAGTCCCGTTGCCCTTAGCCTGAGTCCGAATGGGGTTTCGTAGATAACAATGGCTGCAATTATCACTGTAAGCCAGCTCAAGTAAACGAGAAAGTTGTGACCTGAAAGTATATCATTCAGCAAGGGAATGCGCCTGATAATAGGAATTGTAATGTGTGTGAGGTTAGGTATGTTTTCGAACCTTATGACCCCCTTGTTGCCGAATATCTGAAAGGCAAGTACCGTGGTGAGCCCGGGTGCAAGAAGATTGGTTGCAAGGCCCGTTATGAATATATTGGCCTTTAGGTAGAGGCTGATCCAGCCGAAAATCAGTGCTACGAGCACCGAGGAGAGTATCCCGAGGGTCAGTCCCAGAAAGAGATTTCCCGTGAATGCGGTGAATATGACACTGAAGAATGCCCCTATCAGCATCAATCCTTCGAGAGCAATATTCAGCATTCCTGCAAGTTCTGTAAAAAGCCCGCCTATTGCAGCGAAGAGAAAGGGGGTCATTATCCTTATTGTATTGTGCAGTACGGGAATCGAGTATGGACTATGCATTTATCACCCTTTTCCTGTAACGAATGAACCTGTAGATGACCTTGGCTGTTACGAGGTAGTAAATGATTGCCTGGACGATGGCTGCTATTTCGAAGGTTACATCCGAGTGAAGCATGGCAGCCTTTGCTCCCGCATCGAGGTAGGCAAAGAAGAACGCAGCTGGTATCACGGCAAGGGGATTGTTCCGGGCAATGAGCGCCACCGCTATTCCGTTCCATCCCATACCGAAGGAGAACTCCTTTATTGCCTTGTGATATGTCCCAAGGACAATAAAGCCGCCTGCAAGGCCATGAAGGAGACCGCTTATGAGCATTGGAAGGATGAGATACCTTGCAGTATCTATTCCGCCGTATCTGGAAAACTCTCTGTTCAGTCCGCACATTCTCATTTCGTAACCGGCATGGGTGTGGTACATGAAGAAAAAGGCCACCACAGCCGTAGCAATGGCTATGAAGATACCTATATCAAGCTTTGATGGCGGCATGATCTTCAGTAGGAAATACTGGCTGCCTATCAGTTTCGTTGCAAGGAGGTTGTTTGTTGGGTCATTGAGTGGTCCGGTGATAAAGTAGTTTACAACCATAATGATCGATGCCGAGAGGAGGTAAGAGGAAATAAGCTCATCTGTCCCCCATTTCATCCTGAAGTAACCTGAGAGGCCGGCAAGGAATGAGCCTGTCAGAGCGGCACCTGCAAGAGCAAGCGTTCCTCCGAAATAGCCATTGGCAGTGGGAAGGGCAAGGCAGATGACTGTTGTAACAAGGGCAGCGGCATAGACCTGACCCTCGCCTCCGAGATTGAAAACCGAGGACTTGAATGCAATTGCTATCCCAAGGCCCGTGAAAATCAAGGGTATCGAGGTGTTCAGCATGTTCCCAAGGTAGTACCTATTGGTGAAGGGACCTATGAAGAAGTAGTAGATCGTATCGATTGGCTGACTGCTCAGGAGGAATATAAGAACAATAACAGCCACGAAAGCTATTGAAAGTGTAATGAGTATGGCAATGAAATTGATAAAGAATTCGGATCGCCCCGCCCCAAGCTTCAAGATTGTACACCTCTGGAATCTTTTACCGATTGTACCTCTCTGAAATCATCCCTAAGGCCCAGCATGTATTCACCGATGAGTTCCTTTGTAAGTGAAGGTTTGTTCTCCGAATACATAACAACCCTTCCCTTGTACATGACCACGATAGTATCAGAAAGTGCCATAACCTCGTCGAGGTTGGATGATATGAGAAGTATTCCGGCTCCTTCACTTCTAAGTTCAATTATTTTACGGTAAACGAATTCACTGCTCGATACATCGAGTCCCCAGGTTGGCTCTGCAAATATTATGAAATCTGTATCCGAGGAAAGTTCTCTTGCAAGAATCACCTTTTGAATGTTTCCACCGGAGAGTGTTCCTATGGGGACATCCGGTTCTCCCATAATTGAGTACTTTTCCGTGAGCTCTCTTACGAACTGCGATATTTTCTTGCCATTCAGTATTCCACGTTTTATGAAGTAGTGGTGGTTGCATATTATCATGTTTTCCGTGACGGACGACTGGAGGCTCGAGCCCCTGAAAAGTCTGTCTGCCGGTACATATGCAAGGCCCATCTCCCTTAACTCTATCGATGTAAGGTTTGTGATTTCCTCCTCATTGTGAAAGATATGCCCCTCTGTTACCTTCCTGAGACCACTTGCAACGTCCTCCAACTCTGAAAGGCCATTGCCACTAACACCGGCAACCCCTACGATTTCATGCTGATGGACCTCGATGGTTACCCTGTCCAGAAGGGGAACATTTCTTCCCTTTTCCCTTAGAGTGATACTTTCCAGCCTGTATACAGGTTTTCCCCTTGCAAGCTCTGGTCTTTCTACATGGAGGGCCACTTCCCTCCCGATCATCAACCGGGAAAGTTCACTCGGATTCGTATCAGAGGTATCCCTTACCGCTACCCTTTTGCCGTGTCTCAAAACGGTAACCCTTTCCGAGATCTCGCTTACTTCGTCCAGCTTGTGTGTTATCAGCACTATCGTTTTACCCTGTTTCTTGAAACTTTTGAGGATTCCGAAAAGGTTATCGATTTCCTGGCGTGTAAGAACGGAGGTTGGTTCGTCGAGTATGAGAAAACTGGCTTTGCGGTATAGAAGTTTCATTATTTCGACTATCTGCATCTGGCCCACGGAGAGGTCTCCTACCGGAGCAGAACAATCTATATTAAGGGAAAATTTTTTAGCAATTGCAGATACCTCTCTCCTTGCCCTTCCCTTGTCCAGCAATATTCTTCTTTTCGTGGGCTCAATGCCGAGGATTACATTTTCCGTTACGGTATATTGGGGTATAAGCCGGAAATGCTGTTGCACCATACCGATTCCGAGGGCATTTGCATCACGGGGGCTTGTTATGCTGACCTGTTTTCCTCTAAAGAGTATCTTGCCTGAATCAGCTCTTTCGAGGCCGTAGAGGATTTTCATTAGTGTACTCTTGCCAGCTCCGTTTTCACCTATAAGCGCATGAATCTCGTTGTCCTTTACTTCCAGTGAAACCCTATCGTTTGCAAGGACACCGCTCTCTACGTAATACTTCGTTATTTCTCTCATCTCAAGGAGATACACTTCTAAAGAAAACCTCCCGGCAGTGCCTCCGGCTTTTAGGGGGGCAGACTGCGTAAAGAAATTAAAGAAAAAAGAGGCTCTGGTTCAACCGGAGCCTCTTTTTAGTCAATTTTCAGAGTTCAGGTACTTCAAGGACGATCTGGCCTTTTCTGAACTTCTCTATCATTGCAGAAACCTTATCCCTGATTTCCTTCGGTACCGATTTTACATAGAGCGGATCCGAATCTGCAAAGTCCACGTAGCCTTCCTTTGCTCCCAGTATCTCGGCTTCCCCGTATTTCAACTTGCCCTGGACGGCTGCTTTTAGTCTTTCATAAACGACCTGTTCCTGTTTAAGGATACTACACCCCACGATTACTCCGGGCGAAAGCTTGTACTCGTTACTATCGAAGTAAACGATGTACTTACCCCTCTCCTTGGCAGCCTTGATAGCACCCTGATTAGCTCCCCCGGCGATGGGTAGTATGACGTCCACCCCCGCATCGAACATGCTGTTGGCAAGCTCAGAAGCCTTGTTAGCATCGTACCAGTTTCCTACGACCCTGAAGTCGAGACTGATATTCGGGTCTACCGCATGGAGTCCTTTTTCGAATCCGGGTCTTATCATCTTGTCAAGGGCCGGGTATTGCTGTCCCACTATCATTCCGACCTTCAACTCCGGGGTTGCACCCGGCATATTGCTCTTTGTAATCAGCCCTGCAAGATAACCGACGAAGTATCCTTCCTCCACCTGGTTGTACAGAACAGTATGAATCTGGGGATTACCGGCGAGGTAACCATCGACATTTAAGAATTTTTGATTGGGAAAACTCTTTGCCACCTCGGCACAGATAAAGGGCATTGCAGGATTTGAGGTCAGAATCAGTTCATATTGACCGGTCGCTGCAAGCGATGTCACCTTCTCCTGCCATTCTGCCTGGTTGAATCCTCCCTCTACCACCTTTATTGTTACGTTGGAAAGTTCTCCCGCAACTTTTTTGGCACCGCTTACCAGTTGCTCGTACAGGGGACTTCCGGCAACGACCCCCGGAACGAATATTGCCACATCGAAAGGCCCCTGTTTCCTCTTTGCCGCCTCTTTCTGGCCTGCTGCAAAGGTTGAAAAGGCATTGAAAGAGAAAATTATTAAAACGAGAATAATTATCGTACCCTTTTTGCCGGCTCGTTTGTATGACATTTCAAAAACCTCCCTTTGATTGTGATGAAAAAAACCTTACTGGTTCATTAAAGATGAGTCTTGACATTTTGTCAAGCATAACGTACCCTAAAGTTTACGTTATACGTAAAGAAATTGGCAGGTTATTTTTTGCCGATCAAGGCCGGACATGCTTTTTAAAAGCTTGGCAGGTATTCTAAGATTTCGAGGAAGAGCATGAAGAATACGAAAAGGGATTACAGGAAACCGGTATACAGGATAGGAGACATTGCAAGAATTTCCGGTATTACGGCGCGCACAATTCGCTACTACGAGGAACTTGGTCTCTTGCGAGAACCGGTAAGAAAGGATTCTTCTCAGAGACTCTATTCCAAGGAGGATCTTATTCACATAAAGAGGATACTTCAGCTTAAGAGCTACGGGCTTACATTGAGTGAAATCAAGGAAATCATAACTCTTTCGAGGGATGATCCGAGCGGACAGAAGAGCAGACTGAGACTTCTCATGGATTACAGGAAGAAACTCCGTGAAGCGGAGGAGAAAAAGCGAAAGATAGAGGATTACATGAAGGAGCTCCAGTGGCATATCGAACAGCTTGAAAAGGTAAGGGATTTCAATGCCTGTCCGGGAGAGGAATGTGCAAGGTGCGAGTATGCCGATTTTTGCGAATTTGTCAATGGAAATGAGTTGAAAGAGACTTTCAGTGAAGATTTGAAAGGAGATTCGATGTGAAAGCAATTTTTTTATTGGAGCCCGGAAAATTGGAGGTTCGAGATCTACCGATGCCGGAACCGAAAGAAGATGAAGTCCTTGTAAGAATCAGAAATTGCGGGATATGTACATTGGAACAGCGTCTCTTTACCGGTGATATGAAGATGAATTATCCCCTTGTTCCCGGCCACGAAGTTTCAGGAGAGATAGTGAAAATCTCTGAGGATGCAATAACGGATCTCAAGGAGGGTATGAGGGTTTCTCTGGATATGGTAAACAGGTGCGGTCACTGTTATTTCTGCAGAACGGGGAAGTCCAATCAGTGTATCAACAGGTTCAACCATAAGCTTCCCGTGCTGGGTGGTTTCAGCGAATACATAGTGGTGAAACTGAAACAGGTTTTCAAAATGCCGGATAGCTTGAGCTTTGAAGAAGCTGCATTTTCCGAACCTCTTGCATGCTGTATCCATTCCCTTAAAAGGATTGGGTTGACCCTGGCGGAAGACCTGCTAGTGATAGGTGCCGGTACCATGGGACAGCTTCACATTCAGGCTGCGAGGGTAATGGGAGCGAGGGTCTTTGTTTCGGACCTGAGTGAAAAAAGGCTCGAGTTGGCAGAAAGATCGGGGGCTTTCAGAACGATAAACCCTGCAAAAGAGGATGTCGTCTCCGTGGTAAAAGGGTACACCGAAGGAAGAGGAGTGGATGCCTGTGTGGTAACGACCCCGTCTCATGTTGCACTGGAAACTGGTATATCTGCCCTCTCCAACACGGGGAGACTTAATATCTATACCTCATACACCGATGCTCCCGATTTGCCAATAAATGCAAACAAGGTCCACAGAAGCGAAAAGGTGATAACGGGAAGCGAGGGAAGGACTGTTTATGATTTTCTACAGGCAACAAGGCTTTTATCCTACGGTATGGTAGATGTAAAGCCCCTCGTAAGCAGGAAGGTTTCCTTTGATGAGATAGAGGAAGGTATGCAGGCTGCCATGTCGATGGATACTTACAGGGTTCTGGTGGAGATGAATAATCATGATACTGGCCTATGACATAGGTACCACCACGGTAAAGGGTGCTCTCTTCGACATCGAGGGAAAACTCCTGGAAGCTGCAAGGGTTCCTGTAAGGCTCCGTGATACGGGGGATGCCCGGAGCAGCGAGTGCGATCCAAACTCATGGATAAATGCCATTGCACTTTTGAATCCCCAGCTAGGGGTGAAGAGAAGCTCACCTATAGATGCGATAGTTGTAAGTGGCAACGGACCAACCGTTGTCCCTGTTGATAAGATCGGAAAACCTGCAGACTATGCAATAACATGGCTAGACAGAAGAGCTATCAAGGAGGCGGACATTGTTTCCGAAAAGCAGGGATTCAAAGTAGACCCCTCTTTCTTTCTTCCCAAGGTGTTGTGGATTAGGAATAAAAAGGCGGAGGTGTACGAAAAAACAAGGTATTTTCTTCCGTGTCCCGAATTCATAGACTTCTACCTTACAGGCAACGCCCATGCAGTGCTTCCCTCGGAAGGCTTTGCACGTTACATGTGGACTGACGATGTAGTGGAGGCACTGGAGCTGGATATTTCCAAATTTCCCCGCCCTGTGAAACCCGGTGAGGAGGTTGGAACGCTTAAAAGGGAGGCATCCGAAATCCTTGGGCTTCCCGAGGGGGCAAGGGTCGTTGCCGGAGGACCCGATTTTATAATGTCTCTCCTTGGTACCGCAACGGTAAGGCCTGGCAGGGTTTGCGACAGAGCCGGAACGTCGGAAGGTATCAATCTCTGTTCATCGAGAAAAACTGATGATCCAAGGCTGCTCTCACTGCCACATATCGTGGAGGGGTTGTACAACATTTCAGGTATAATATCCACTTCGGGAAAAGCCCTCGAGTGGTTCAAGGTAATATCGGGAAAGACAGATCTCGATTACGAAACCCTCTTCGAGGATATTTGCTTAGTGCCACCCGGTTCGGAGGGGCTGGTTTTCCTCCCCTACCTAACAGGAGAACGTTCACCTATCTGGAACCCCCATGCCAGGGGTGTTTTCATCGGTCTTTCACTAAAACATGGGAGAAAGGAGATGATGCGAGCTGTGGTGGAATCGGTTGGTTATGCGATAAGGGATGTGATAGAGATCATGGAGGAGGACGGTTACGAGGTGGAAGACCTTCGGGTTACAGGCGGGCAGTCAAGAAGCCCTCTGTGGAACCAGGTAAAGGCTGACATAACCGGTAAGAGGATATTACTCTCTGACTGTGAGGATGCTGAGCTTTCGGGAAATGCAGCGGTTGCCATGATTGCAATGGGAAGGTACGACAACTATGTGGAGGCTTCTGAAGCTGCATTCAATATTAAGAAGATTTTCGAACCACAGAGGGAATTGAAGAACCTCTACGATGATCTTTTTGAGATTTACAGGGAATCCTACAGGGGACTCGAAGATGTTTTCGAGAGGCTGTCTCGAGTAAGTGTGAAGGAGGGAAAATGGCTGCAGGAAAATCAATAAGGATGAAATCGATATTCAGGGATGACGGAAGGGCAGTTGTTGTTGCAATTGATCATGGTGGAATTGCCGGGCCGATGGAAGGGATAGAAGACCCGTCGGAGGTGTTAAAGCAGTGTATGGCAGGAGGAGCTGATTCAATTCTAACCACACGTGGTTTTGTAAAGGCAACGGAAGGTATATGGGAGAGAAATACAAGCCTCATACTTAGGCTGACGGGTGGATTCACCGTACTTGGAGGAAAGTTCGAGGAAGAGATGATTTCATCTGTGGAAACAGCACTCATGTATAACGCCTCCGGAGTTGCGGTGACGGTGAAATTCGGCCATGAGAGGGAGGGTGGCTTTATAAAGCAGGCTTCCTTTATTGCAGATGCCTGTGAAAGGTGGGGAATGCCCCTTATGATAGAGGCAATGGCCAAGGGAGAAAGCGTAAAGGCTGCCAATGATCCGGAGGGCATAAGGATAGCCTCCAGAGCGGCGCAGGAGATAGGGGCCGATATGATAAAAACCTACTACACCGGTGACAAGAAGAGCTTTGAAAGGGTTGTTTCGGGTTGTCCCGTGCCTGTACTGATACTAGGGGGAAGGAAGAGCAAAGATACAGGAGTCATCATAGGTGATATCTATGATGCGATAGACGCGGGTGCGGCAGGAGTAGCAATTGGAAGAAACATCTGGCAGGGCGGCAATACGGCTAAAATGGTAAAAGCGGTTTCCGGTATCGTGCATGAGGGCTGGAACTCCGGGGAAGCCTTGGAATTTATAAAGGAATCTCTCGAAGAGGAAAATTGAAAAAGCCTCTCGGTAATCTGTCATTCATATCCTACATATCGTACGGTGCCAATTTCCTCTGGGTGATGATACTGGCGCTTCTCGGTCCTTCACTGCCCGGGATAATCGAGGAACTCGGTATCGATTATGCAAGGGCAGGCGTATTCTTTGCCATAGTCTCGGCTGGCTCCCTTTTTGGTACCTCGATAGGAAGCATAGCCTCCGACTACGTAAACAGGAAGGCGCTCTTTATCGTGGCTGCACTCACCCTGTCTGCCAGTCTTCTCCTTATCACTCTCTCTGCCAGCTTCGGTTTCCTCGTACTGGTGCTCGGTATTTTGAGTGTTGCCGGAAGCCCCATCGGTGCTATTGGCCAGGGGATGATGCTTTACCTCTTTCCGGAAAGGCATGAAAAAAATCTGAGCATCCAGGGGATATTTACCGCCGTGGGAAGTTTTCTCGCACCGGTAATGGTTTCTGCCAGTTACCTAGCCGGAGGTACCTGGAGATTTGCATTTCTTATAGCCTCCCTTATCGGACTGTTGCTGGTAATTGGCATTTTCCCATTGCGTATTCCGGCGAAGAAAAGTTCGGCGAAACCGGATTCTATACCGGATTATATTGAATCGGAAGGCCGGATTAAAAGGCTCGCAGAGGATAAGGAAGGGAAAAGGGGGAAGAGAGGGATTGCCGGTGAGATAATCGATACTATCAGGGTGAGGGGGGTGCTGTTCAGCTTTTCCATGTTGCTTGTCTATGTAGGGGTCGATTTCGGCTTTTCCTACTGGCTTTCAGAGTACATGAGAATGCGTTTCCTTTTGAGTCTTAGTATTGCAAGTGGCAGTGTATTGTTCTACCTAATCGGGGTTATTTCGGGCAGACTCTTGAATGCGAGGCTGGTGGGAAGGATTGACAGGGAAAAGATATTAAAAATAGCGCCGGTAATTGCAGCCTTTGCATTTGGTGGTTTCATCCTGGCAAAGAGTCTCTATGCCACATATTTCTTTATCATACTGTATGGTTTTGGTATTTCACCGCTCTTTCCTTTACTCCTTGCGTATGGTACGGGCATGGTACCGGAAAGACCAGGAACTACCACTGGAATACTCTTTGCATCCTTATCTCTCGGTGGCATCCTCTTTCCCCCGCTAATCGGTTTGGTTGCAAACCACCTCGGATTGAATACAGGTTACCTAGTTATCCCGGTTCTACTCTTAATATTGGAGCTCTCTTTTCTTTTAAAGTTAAGGAAAAATGCTTGAAATATTAAAAAAGTTGTGATAGTTAGTGTGCTGTTTCCAGGAAATAATTAAAGGAGCAATTACAGAATGGAGAGAAATGTCAAAACAGCCTACATCTGGATAAGTGTATACATAATACTCTTGAGCGTTTTAAAGATTCTCTTTGCCTTACTGTTTACATACATCTCGTTTGTCATTGTGTTAATGGCACTTGTCAGTGCAGTTATTATTTCTGTCATCGTCTGGCGTCATCCGTTGAGTGATAAGTTGCTTTACCTTCAGAGTTTTCTAAATATGATTGGCGGTAGTGCCCTCGGAGTGCTAGTTGCATTCTGGCTGTCCGATCAGGTTAGGCTGGTAAGTTTTCTCATTCCGATGGCTGTGATAGATCTTGTAAGTTTCACTAGGTTTGGCAAGTGGACCTTCAACAGGAAACTCATGGAGAACAATACAGTGGTAAAGAGGCTCTCTGTATGTCTGCCTGTTCCGGGTTTTTCGGGATTGTATCCGATGACCGGTATAGGCGATGTTTTCTGTTTTTCACTTATTGTGGGGGCTACGGTAAAGATATGGGGAATAGAGGCGGTATGGATAGCCGTTGTTGCCATACTGGCAGGCCAGGTGCTCAATGTTATTGTAATGCTTACTATAAAGGGTAGGTCCTGGTACAGAGGTATTCCCGCAACTACTCTTCCTGTCCTGTTTTTCGTGGCTGCAACGTTGACTCTGCTTTAGGGTTTTGCTATTAAAGTATATTAATATTCCCTCACCTTTTCCCTTATCTTGTCTATCACCTTCAGTGTGGCTTCCCTCCCCAGCCTGTATGCTTCATCTGCCTTGTTGAAATCGAAGGCATGAATCCTGTTGTCAAGAGGTTCGATTACGAAATCAGCTGTGTATGCGGAAGGGGAGGTAACCCTGCTGTAACCCTTTTCGAGAAGCTGCAGTGATTCCGCAAGGATATTCGTCTCGGAAGAATTGCTCCTGCCGATCTTGAAAGACATTCTCTTCCTCTTTGCCAGATCTATTGCGATTTCGAGAATAGACCTTCTCAGCCCATGGTCGTACAGAGTGGCAATCACTGCCACATTGGAAACAATGATTATCTTTGCTCCTCTTTCTTTTGCTACGTCTACCGGGACATCGTCCAGTACACCTCCGTCCACCAGTACGTGGCCCTTATAGTAGGGTTTCCTGAAAAAGTAACAATGCTTTACAAGAAAAAGAGATATATGATAAATTCTAACCCATAAGTGCAAGGAAAATGGGTAAAAATGGTAAAAAACCTTGCACCTGGGAGGGGGAAATGTACAGAAAAGAACCGAAGGGCCAGCTTAAGTTTGAGGATTTTTATACACCATTTGGTGGGCATTTGAGGAAGAATAATCGGTGGGTAAAACTTGCTGAAATGATCCCGTGGGAAGAGTTAGAAGAGAAATATGCGGAACAATTTGCAGAGAGTGGAATGGGTGCACCTGCCAAGCCGTTTCGGATGGCATTGGGGGCATTGATCATAAAGGATAAGTTGGGGTTAAGTGACGAGGAAGTGGTGGAACA
>JALUUM010000043.1 GCA_027021365.1 Spirochaetales bacterium | reverse complement strand
ACCTGGAAAGGGTACCAGTGTTACCATTGTGAAGTACCTATGAGGCAGATACACCACTTCGATATTCTTGAAAACAGTCAAGTCTTCGAGGCAAGGCAAACCATTGCCAGACTGGCAGGTGAACTTAACTTCGATGAGAATAAAACCGGGAAGCTATCAATAGCGGTAAGTGAAGCTGCCACAAATATCATAAAACACGGGAAAGGCGGAGAGATCCTTATAAGGTCCGTTACATTTAAAAACATCGAAGGGCTCGAAATCCTTGCTCTCGACAGAGGTAAGGGAATAACAGACCTTTCATCCATTCTGAAGGACGGATTTTCGACTACAGGAACCCTTGGTATAGGAATAGGTGCTATCAGAAGGGCCTCTACCCTCTTCGATATCTACACACAACCGGAAAGGGGAACAGCGCTCCTCTTTCGGATGTGGAGTAAACCCCTGCCATACCCCCTTCCTCCAAGACCCCTGGAAATCGGTATAGTATCACTTCCAAAACGGGGAGAGGAAGTGTCCGGCGACGGATGGTTCGTCGAGCAGTGGGAAAACCGTTCGATTCTTTCCTGCATAGACGGCCTGGGACACGGGATACTGGCAGAAGAGGTGACAAGGGCAGCAATCGATGTTATCAGGGATATGAGGGAAGAGTCTCCCGGCGTAATCATGGAGAAGCTTCACAGAGAGCTAAGGCACTCCAGGGGAGCGGCAATAGCTATAGCAGACTTCAGATTCGAAAAGCAGGAACTCCGATTCTGCGGAGTAGGTAACATATCGGCAAGGCTTGTCTCTGAGGGTATTACACATTTTTTCCCCTCCAATCAGGGTACCATAGGATACATGGCTCCGAAGATAAAAGAACTTTCCTACCACCTCCCCTCGCCGGATTCCTACTTTACCTTTACCATGCATTCCGACGGTCTGTCCGAGCACTGGAAAATAGAGGATTATCCCGGTCTCACAACAAGACATCCAAGCCTCGTTTCAGGTGTCCTATACAGAGACTTCAACAAGCAAACCGATGATGTTACAGTGATAAGTGCAAGAATACGGAGGGGAAATTTCAGAGAGCCATGAAAAGATGAAAAAGAAAAAACATATATTCTTTACAATTAATATAAACTTTCAGGAAGATGTTGTAGTATCAAGGCAGCGTGCAAGACAAATTGCAGAACTCTTCCGATTCAGCCCGCAGGAACAGACAAAGATAGCAACTGCCGTATCAGAAATTACCAGGAATGTTGTCCTCTATGCCGGTTCGGGAAAGGCAGAGTTCTTCGTTGACACCATTGGGTCTCAAAACTTTCTAATCATACGGGTAACCGACAACGGACCAGGTATAGAGAAACTCGAGAAAATAATGAGGGGTGACTACTATTCCAAGAGGGGTATGGGAACAGGCATATCAGGGAGTAAAAAACTGATGGATTACTTTGAAATCGAAACAAAACCCGGCAGAGGAACAACCGTTACTATGGGCAAGAAACTCCCTCCTGTTTTTGTTCCGCTTGACGAAGAGTTTGAAAAAATCTCTAAAAGATTAAGAGAACTCGGACCGGTGAATCCCTTTGACGAGATAAAGATGCAGAACCTGGAACTGATGAAACTACTGGAGGAGATGTCGGAAAAGAACAGAGAGCTTGAAGATACCAACAGGGCAATTTCTTCCCTATACGCGGAAGTTAACGACAAGGCCGGAGAACTGGAAAGGGCCAACAGGCTAACCATGGAATTCATTTCTTACGTGAGTCACGAGATAAGAACGCCCTTGAGCTCTATAATAATGCTATCCAAGAGCCTGCTCAACAATTTCCCAGAACAGAAAGGCTTCGGACAAATAGCAAATGAGGTGGTTAAAAAGATCGGTTTGATAAGAAAATCTGCAGAGGAATTACTGGAACTTGCAAACGGGCTCCTGGATTTAACAAGAATAGAGGCAGGGAAACTGGAAGTAGTACCCGTAATATTCGACATTGAAGAGCTCTTTAGCACACTGCGCGGGCTTTTAAAACCAATAGCAGGAAACAAAAAGGTAGAACTAATATTCGAAAAGAAAGGACATATCCCAAGGCTCTATACCGATTTGAACAAGCTTTCTCAGATACTGAGAAACCTGCTCAGCAATGCATTGAAATTTACACCAGAAGGAAAGGTTACCGTGACCGCGGGATATGGAGGAGGAAAAGTAATATTCACAGTAACGGATACCGGAAAGGGCATTCGAAAAGAGGATCAAAATGAAATATTCAAAGAATACTTCCGGAGGAATACCCCCAAAGATCGGGGACATCCCGCTCCTGGTGGGTCTCATGCCCTGTCTGAAGGACAGGGCCTCGGTTTACCCATTTCACGAAAGCTAGCCAGACTTCTTGGAGGCGAACTGAAGCTTGAAAGCAGCGTGTTAGGTAAAGGTTCGAGCTTTCAACTGATACTGCCTGTGAAATTTACAGGCTTAAAAAGGGAGAGAATATGAAGGATATGCCAGAAGAAGGAGAAACGATACTCGTTGTAGAGGACAATGATATTACGAGGTATGCAATAGTTGAGATAATCAACAGTGCCGGTTTCAAAACCCTGGAAGCCTCAACCGGCAGAGAAGCCATGGAACTGATGAAAGAACAGCCTGACCTCGTCGTACTGGATGTCGGCCTTCCCGATACGGATGGTTATACGATCTGTAGGAGGATAAAGGAAAATCCTGTTACATCCAACATCCCGGTACTTCACCTCTCATCGACTCACAAGAATCCCCGGGCGATAACGCGAGGAATGGAAGCAGGTGCAGACGGGTACCTGACACACCCGGTTGAACCGGATGTCCTTATGGCATATATAAAATCACTCCTCAAGATGAAGAAATCGAAGGCGGAGGCACTGGAGACGGCGAGGGAGTGGAATGCAACCTTCAATGCAATGACCTCGGGGATAATAATCCTTACAACCGACGGCATGGTAAAGCGAGCCAACAGGGTAGCGAGGGAAATGCTGGGAAAAGCAGGTGAAAGCATGGCTGGCAATTCTTTGAAGAAACTCATAGGAGAATGGGTTTCTTCTTCCACGGTGGAGATTCCTCTGGAAGATATTGTAAGTTTGAATAAGAGGAGCCTGACCTTCAGGAAAGATGGCAGGTTCTACAGGAGGCACATCATTCCGGTCAAAGACGAAAAGAAAAAAACCACATCTTTCATTTTCGTCATAATAGATGAGACGGAGGTAAGACTCCTCGAGGAACAGTACAGGCAGGCCCAGAAGATGGAGGCAATAGGCCGGCTTACGGGGGGTGTCGCTCACGATTTCAACAACATGCTTACCGTGATAATCGGCTATGCTGATTACCTCCTTGCCACGCTGGATAGCTCTTCTATTGAAAGGAACATCGTAGAACAGATAAAGAAGGCAGGCTTAAAGGCAACCTCACTCGCACAGAAACTCCTCGCCTTCAGCAGGAAACAGGCCATAAATCCCGAACTGATAGACATCAACGGTGAACTGGCTGAAATGGAAAAGATTCTTAAACGGGTACTGGGTGAGGATATAGAGATAGAGATGAAACTGGAGGATAAGCTTAAAAAGATACTCTTCGACAGGGCACAGCTCGAGCAGGTCATTATGAACATCGTTGTAAATGCAAGGGATGCAATGCCCGGTGGTGGAAGGCTAACCATAGAGACGGCTAATGCCATCTTCGACGACGACTACGCAGACAGGCATTCCGATACGAATATAAAGAGGGGTGAGTATGTAATGCTAGCAATAAGCGACACCGGGACAGGGATCGACAAGGAGATAATTCCTCACATATTCGAACCCTTCTTCACGACAAAGGGAAAGGGCGAGGGAACAGGCCTCGGGCTTTCCACGGTTTACGGAATAGTAAAACAGAACAACGGCTATATTTGGGTCTACAGTGAATTGGGAAAAGGTACAACATTCAAGATATATATTCCAGCAGCCAGGGAGGGAGAAGAGAAAAAAGAAGAAACCTCTGATTCTATCAAGTCTCCGAGGGGCAACGAAAAACTTCTTCTCGTTGAAGATGACAAACTCGTAACAGAGATGCTGGAGAAGGGCCTTTCGGATCTCGGATACAAGGTTACCTCACTGAACTCCCCCGGGGAAGCGCTGAGATTGATAGACCACAACTTGCCTTACTTCGACATGCTGATAACCGATGTAATGATGCCCGGCATGAACGGAAAGGAGCTTGCAGATATCCTAAAGAGGAAGATGCCTCATCTTAAGGTTCTCTTTATTTCGGGTTACACGGACAGCGTGATAGTAAAGAAGAATATCATAGAGAGGGGCGTGGATTTTCTGCAAAAACCATTCACCCCCCTCCAACTCGCAAAAAAGATCAGGAGTATTCTGGACAGGTGAAACTACCCATTACCCACATCGTTATCAGGTTCGAAGAGGACATTGTTCTTGCCAGGAGCACGGCCAAGAGAATTGCCGAACTTGCAGGCCTCGGCCTGCAGGAACAGACCCGCTTTGTAACTGCACTATCCGAGCTGGCAAGGAACGCATACCAGTACGCAGGCGGAGCAACGGTGTACTTCGAAGCAGAAACCGGAATAGAAAAGACCGGTATAGGAAAATCTGGTGTGAAAAAAACCGCTATAGAAAAAACCGGTACGGAAAAGGCCAATGGCAGAGGAGCCATCCTTGCCATAGTAAAGGATCAAGGCCCCGGCATCGATAACCTGGAGGAGATTCTTGCCGGGAAATACAAATCGAGACACGGAATGGGTATCGGAATCACCGGTGCAAAGCGACTGGTAGATTTCTTCGATATAGAGACCACGGACAGTGGGACTACCATCACCATAGGCCAGCTCATTCCTGAAGGGGCTACGGTGAATGCGGCAACTATTTCCCGGTGGATAGAAAGAATTTCCTCTGAAAAGCCGAAATCCAGTTATGAAGAGGTAAGGGCATACAATGAAGAACTGATAGCCCTGCTGGATGAATTGAACAGAAAGGACAGAGAGCTGGAGGAACAGCTTGAAAAACTGGAAGAGATGAACCGGGAACTGGAAAGAACAAATGCGGGAATAATTGCACTGCACACCGAGTTGAAAAAGAAAAACAGCGAACTGGAAGAAACCAACCGGAAGCTCAGGCAGTCCGAGGAACGGTACAGGATACTGGTGGAAAATATCAATGAATGTATAATACTCATTGCCGATAGGAAGATTGTATTTTCAAACCCTACCTGCAGGAGAATGCTCGGTTACAACCCGGAAGATATTCAGGGAGAGGAAATCTACAAGTTTATCGAAGAGAAACAGAGCAGGCTAATATCCAGGATACTGGAGGAGAGAAGAGATGAGGAGCTTCCCATAAATGGCATGGAGGTACAACTGGAGTCGAAGGGGGGAAGGCGAATCGATGCAGAAATCACCCTAAGAAGGCTACACTTGAACGAATCGGTTTCCTACCTCCTCGTAATAAGGGATATCAGAACGAGGAAACTGCTCGAGGAAGAGAGATTGAAGAGCAGTAAGCTCGAATCCCTCAGCATCCTTGCAGGCGGAATAGCCCACGATTTCAACAACCTTTTGACGGTGATACTTGGAAATCTCTCGATCTGCAAGATGAAAACAGAGAAGGATAGTGAAATAGTGAAGTTCATAGAGGATGCCGAAAAGGCTTCGATTATGGCAAGGGACCTTATCTATAAATTCTTAAGCATTTCCAGTGACAGCAAGCCCATCCTTCGGGTTCGGGATATCAGTGAGATTATAAGGAAAACCGTGGAATCGGCGCTCCTCGGTTCTGATATACGATACTCCGTCTCCATAGACAGCAATCTTTGGGAGATTCCATGCGATGTATCACAGTTCCGGGAGGCCTTGCTAAATATCCTGATAAACGCAAGGGAGGCTGTGGAGGAGAAGAAGGACGGAAAAATATCCGTGAAGGCGGAAAATATCAAGGTAGCCATGGGTGCAGCCCCGGGAATGGAAGCGGGAGAGTATATCCTTATCACGATAACGGACAACGGCAAGGGAATAGAGGAAGAAAATATCGGCAAGATATTCGACCCGTACTTCAGCACCAAGGAGAGGGCAACCAGCAAGGGAATGGGCCTTGGCCTTACACTTGCCTATTCCATAGTAAAAAACCACGGAGGTTACATAGAGGTAAACTCCAAGGTCAACAGGGGTACCACGGTAAAGATATATATCCCCAGACAACTACAGGGCAATCCCCCCGGGAAAGTAGCATAACCCTACAAACCCAGTTTTCTGTCTATCACCACCTTTGTCACCGAAAGAATTTCTCCGGTCTCAACCCTTACAAGTTTCAGGAATATGTCAAAACTCCTTTCCCTCTCGTAGAGCTTTCCCATTACAAGGAGCTCTGCTCCCATCAGTTTTCCCACCCTGGAAGCATCAGACTCATCTGCCAACTCGGAAAGCTGGAGTTCCAGCTCTTCCATTATCTTCTGGAGGTCTGCCCTCTCTACAAGTTTGAACCTCCCCCACTCCCGTAGTGCCTTAAGCAACTGTTCCGTAAAATACTCGGCATTTATCCCGGCTGCTCCGGAGTTTTCCTTTCCGGAGTGTTCCCTTCCGGACACCGGAATGATAGGTAGCAGAGAAATTGTCGTTCCATCCTCTATCTTGATTGACGAGTAGTCCCAGAGCTCTGAAATCGCTTCCCCGAAGAGCTTTTTAAGGGTCTCTTCTCTCTCCTCCCCGGAAACCTTCACGGCCTCCAAGTAAGCGGTTCCCCCTTCCACCTTCCTTCCCAGAAAATTCTCAATCTCTTCCTTTGCAAATCGTATTATGATAGCCTCCAGCTTATCCGTCTGATAATTGGCACCCGTATGGTGGCTTACGCTTCCCGGTTTTCCACCCTCGCTCTCTCCCCTCTCGCCATATGTTAAAAAGATATACTTCCCGTATGTGTACTGGGCAATCTGCCTTAGTATGTATTCCCCCATCAAATCGAGGCCACCGGTACCCACACCAAAGAGCTTTATTCCCATCTTCCGGGCATCATGAACGGCGTTAACATAGGTGTACTCCTCTCCGTAATCGAGATGCGGTGGCGCATCGGTTACTATGAAACCGAGCCTGACACCGTCCCCGTTCCACTTCAGCTTCTTCATTGCATCACGCAGGGCAGCCTGAAGGTCTTCCGGAGTATCACCGCCTCCGTCGGCCGTTACCTTACCCAGCTCTCTCTTGAATGCTTCGAGGTTCGATGTGAATTGAATGACCTTCGTATCGTAGACATCCTTTATGTCCCTGTAGAGAACCATGCCAAAGCGCAGGTCCACCTGTTTCCCGAGAGAGGAGAGATTCATGTTTATTATTTCAATGGTGGCCTTGAGCCTCGATATTTCCTCCCCCATGCTACCCGTGGTATCCAGAATAAAGAGGATGTCCAGCGGCACCCTTTCCGGCATAGGCCTCTCCGTATCCAGCCTTATCTTCACAGTGCGCTTTCCGTACCTCCCTATCTCCGTTTCCTTCCTTTTCTGGGCATAGGATACCACAACCTGATACTTACCACCCGCCTCCCTAGCCCCTTCACGGGGAGTGCTTCCGTACTCGGAGGGGAAGAAGAGGAAGCTCCCATCCGGGTACGTGAGTCCTTCCGCAAGGAGCCTACCACCGGGATCACGGACCCTCACCATGGCATTCGGAATTGCCTTCCCGGCTTTATCGGTCACCTTAATGATAATACGTTCCTCAATAGCTATCCTGTAATGGGACACCCTGTCCCCGTACTTTTTTAAGAAATCGATAAAGTAATTGAACTGCCTGTTGTCATCGGAAAAACCCGCCTTCAAACCGGAGGCTCCCGGACCTTTTGGTCTCTCCAATGCCCTTCTCAATGCAATTCCCGCACCCTTCTTTGAACCCGGAGCAGGTGCCTCCTCAGCACCTCTCTTCTCCTTCTCCGAGGCTTTCACGGAAGCTTCGGAGGTAACCTCCGGAGGAACCTCGGGGGCACCCCGGGGGGAAGAGGAGCAGGAAATCCAAAAAAATGCTATTGAGAGCAAGAATAGGGTCGCTGCCGTGGAAAGTATCAACCTGGAATATTTCAATGTGACCTCCCCGAATGTTCATTGTAGAGCCTTTCAAGCTCATTGAAATCAATATCAAGCAGCTCCATCATCCTGAAGAGCCTGGGAAGCTCATCCCGAATAAACTCATCGCGCTTCAGCCGGAGCGTCTTGTCCCTTGCATCGGCACCTATGTAGTAACCGATGCCCCTCCTGTTGTAAATGATACCACGGTTTTGAAGATAATTATAGGTTCTTAAGACCGTATTGGGATTCACCTCCATCGATACGGCCATTTCCCTTATCGAAGGTATTCGCTCTCCAGCTTTCCACTTCTCCCGCAGGATATTTTCACAAATCACATCGGCAATTTGAAGATAGATTGCCCTGTTCTCGTTATACTCCATTCCTCACCTCTTTCCCGGTGATTCGGAGGTAGGTGAAAAACCAGAAGAACGGAGCAAGGAGTGCATAGTAGATAAACTTCACCGCCGTATAGACTACGCGAAGTATATCTACAAGCCTCCTGTTAATCCCGGCCGGTAAGGTATTCCAGTCGAAGAAGAAACGGTACTGGCCGGAGCCATTGTGATATACGAAATCCGTAAAGAAACCGTAGAAAAAGAATCTTCCCGCAAGGAAGAGGAGGATTGCAAAAACAGAGAAAAAGAGAACGACAGCCAAAACCGTTTTTACCAGGTTGTTCCTCTTGAAGTACGCAGCACCAAAGAGAAAAACCGACTGGATAATACAGTAGTCAAGGACAACCCTCCACACGTCGGGGTGCAAGGGGTTGAAGAAGGGGTGCCTGTGCCCGAAGGCTAGTATACCGAGTACTTCACCGAGAAGGGAAGAGATTGAATAGACTGCAAGAAAGAGAAGCGTCCATCCAACCGTCGTGAAAAGAAGCTTTGAAAGGAACTTCTCGAGAATCGAGGCGGGCAGCATGAACCATTCGTAGGCCCTCTCCTTGCTGTGCATGTCAGAAAAGGATCTGGCCGTTACTGCAAAGCCCACAAAGACGAAAAATGTAGCAAAGGTCGATAAAGTTGAGTAGCCGGTATTTATCGAAATATTGTTAACGAATGTGATTGCAATAACCAGGAGTCCAAGGGTTATAGAGGTAACTACTATCGATCTGGTGCTTAGGAAGATATCCCTTTCGAGAAGGGCCTTGATACGGTTTGCTTTCAGTATTTCGCTCATCTTACCGCTCGTTTTAGTACCCGTCTTACTACCTGTCTTATCGCTCGTCTTACTAATCATTTCGCACCTCCCGCTATTACATTCTCCGCTTCAAGCCTGTCTGTCATTGAAACAAGCGCATTAAAGAGCACCTCTATGTCCAATTCCCTTCCCTCGGAGGGCCCCTTCCTGATTACAGCGTAACCGCCTAGTACTTTTTCCCAGTAGAGAACATCGCCACTTCCCGCCTTCCATGTTTCAGGCTCTTCCTTCTCTATGCTCATGGAAAAATGCTTTGACAACTCCTCCAACGATTCGTTCAGTATTATCCTCCCACTATCCAGAATTATTATGGGGTCTATGAGGTGCTCCAAGTCCCTTACCTGGTGTGTCGATATGATGAAGATCTGATCCTTCCCAATTTCACCGCTCTCACCTATCATTCCGGAGATGAGTTTTCTAAACTGTCTCTTGGATGGTATGTCAAGGCCATTGGTGGGTTCATCAAGAACGACAATGGAACAGCCGGAAGCAAGGCCGAATGCTATGAGGAATTTCTTCTTCTGCCCGTAGGAGAGGGAACCCAGCCTGCCCGTTGTATCCACCTCCAGTTCTCTGGCATACGACTCGAAAAGCTCGGGCTTGAATGCGGGGTAGAATGGCCTGTAGAGTCTTACATAGTCGATACCTCTAACCGGGGGAAGATAGAATTCCTCGGGAAGAAAGAATATCTTTGATAAAAGCCCGGGGCTTCTCCCTGCCGGGTCTTTCCCAAGTACCGTTACCTCTCCCTTACCCTTAAAGAGCAAGCCGGAAATAACCTTCAGCAGGGTCGTCTTTCCTGCGCCATTCTTCCCCAGAAGACCGTATATGTTTCCGCTTTCCAGTTTTAATGACAGCCCGTCGAAAAGGGGCTTCCCGTCCCTTCGATAGCTGAATACGAGGTCCTTTATCTCTACCATCGATTTCCTCTCCTTTCATCTGTTTAAATCAGCCCAATCACGAAGCCCGGTAACGATTCTCGCAACAATTCTCGTAGCGGTTGTCGCAGCGCTTCCTGGAACCATTCCTGTAATAGCGTCTTACTTCACTATTACACTATTAATATAGCACAGACCTTCTTTTTTGGCAAGTGCTCTGATATTTTTTTTCCGGATTTCAACTATTCAAGCTATCTGCGTTACGCGTAGCGCTCTCTCGCCTCTACGATACTTCTCCTCACCTTTTCCTGTACTTCCCTGTTGAAGGGGAGAAACATGTCGGAGTAGTACTCACAGATGAACATTCCCTCCCATTGCGGACGTATTGAAAAGAGGATATCGAAGAGTTCATCGTAAGGTACTTTTCCGAAGTACGGGGGAAGGTGAATATCGCCCCTTCCATACTCGAACCTCATTCCCATGGGCAGGCTATCATACGCCCGCCTGTCTGTGATACGAAGCTCCTCGAATGTGCCGGTGTTGTCACTTAAGTGAATGTGGCCAAGGTAGGGCAGCCCTTTCCTGAAGGCTTCGAAAAAATCGAAGTGAAAGTACTTCGACGCTAAGAAGGCATGTCCCGTATCGAAGGCAAAGCGAAGATTGGGGGAATCGATTTCCGCCACGAAATCTATGACAGGCTCTACCAGTTCTACCTCGATATTCTCCACCACTATGGTTACACCGTGCTGTGCCGCATACCCTGCCGCTTCCCTGTGAGCTTCAAGGAAATCTCTCTCCACTTTTTTATCCCTGCTTTCAAGTTCATAGTGGAGAACCAGCGGAGACAGTTTTAATCTCGAACATATGTCTATGGAAGTCGTAAGGATTTCCATGTGTTTCTTGAAATTGCCAGAGTCCCGAAGGTTTAGACCCTTTCCGATATGGGCCGAGTATGAAAAGGGAAAGTCACTCAACATCCTTTCCAGATAATCTATCCAGGGCTTGCACGGCCTGCCATCTATGATAAGCGGAAAAGAATCGAGGGAAACCTCTACGGCATCGAATCCGTCTTCCCTGAATGTTTCGAGCTTTTTCCTCGTGACATACGGATCCGGAGTGGCACGAAGGTTAACACCTATCACTGGTTCGTATCTACCCTGCATGATTGTCTATTACCCTCTTTGTTACGTAATGCGAAAGTAAACCACTTGCAGTATATGAAATAACGATTGCAAGGAAAACACCGGCCGTACCGAGAATCTTTTTCCCAAGGATGGCAAGCGGAACATATAGAATGAACATCTGTAAAATACTGAGTAGTGTTGCATGGATTGGTTTGTTCAGTGCATTCAGAATCATCGAAGATATGTTGAATATACCCTGCATTCCATATACCAGGGGCACAATTCTGAAATACAGCGAGGTAACCGCTATTACTCCCCCGTCACTTGAAAAGAGTGAGGCAAGGGGCCTTGCAAAGACAAACATAAGAGCAAACAAACCTGCACCGATGAGCATGGAGAGGCGTGAAGAAAAACGTATACCGCTGTAAATCCGGTCAAACTTTCTCGCTCCAAAGTTCTGGCCGACAAACGGCGCCATTACGGTTGCCATTGCCATTACGAAGAGAAGGGCAAAGCGTTCGAATTTCACTGCAGCGCCAAAGCCTGCCACCGCTTCGGTCCCGATAGAGGCGAGAAGTGCCGTAATGATACCTGTTGCAACGGGTACTATTATCCTCGTAACAGCGGCAGGCCCGCCGACAAACAGGATCTTTTTCCAGGACTCTACCATTTCTCCAAGGGATGTTCCCCTGAAGGATATGAGTCTCTCTCTTCTTATAAGAACGTACATGGCAACGGCAAAAGTGATACTTCTGGAAAATACCGTTGCAATGGCAGCCCCCTCGATTTCCAGCCTGGGAAACGGGCCAAGACCGAAAATAAGAAGCGGATCCACAACCATGTTCACAAGGGCGGCGATCATCATAATACTGCCGGGGGTCTTTGTATCACCGAGGGCACGAATGGCACTGTTACCAACCATGGGGAAGACGACGAAGAGCATCCCTCCGTACCATATTCTCATATAGCGTCCCACCATATCGAGGATTTCACCCCTCGCACCGAGTAGCCGAAATAGCGGGTCTATGGTAATTTCACCCAGAAGTGCGAAGAGAACGACAAAGAAGAAAGACAGGGTCAGACTGTCCGTGGTGTAGCGGATTACCTTGTGATGATCACCGCTTCCCATCGCCCTTGCCAGTACGGAAGAAGCCCCTACCCCCATCCCAAGGGCTATGCTGTTAAGAACGAGCACCACGGGAAAGGTAAAGGAGAGGGCTGCCAGTGCTTTCGTACCGAGCCGTCCCACATAGATGGTATCGACTATATTGAAGATAGAAAGTCCCAGCATTCCGAACATCATGGGGATCGAAAGGCTTAGAATCTGTTTCTTGAGGTTGCCCTCGGTAAGGACAGCCCTTTCAGAGATGCTCTTCATTCTGGCCTACAGCATTTCAAGTTTGACAGCGTGTTTTAATTTTAAAATCCCGGCTGCCTACTTTTCCACCCTCTTTACACTCGTCGTATTCTTTATTGCAATCTCAACGGCCTGACCCGCAGCACCCTGCGTTGAATCGCTCTGAGCGCCTGCTGGCAGCACTACTGTCGATTTCATGGAAAGGTCACTCTTTATTTCCCTCGGCCATCCGTCGGTCCTCGATATCGTATACTTGGTGCTCTCGATTCCCGTGGTGTTTCCCGTATCAGATTGATTCTTGCCGGCCGCTTCCTTATCCTCCGATATTGAAGTGACCTTGCTTATTGCGATCGTATCTTCATTGACATCCAGTACCTTCCACTTGGAGTCGGCAGAGAGGGGCAAGCCTTCCTGAAATGGCTCCTTTACACTCCAGGACATTGCTTTCTTTATCGGCTTATCGGTAAGGTACCCGAATAATACCGAAAAGTTGTCTGTTATATTCTTCTCCTCGGTAAGTGCCGAGAGAAGGGTCAAAACCCTGTCCGAAAGTTTCTCCTCTTTGGCTTTTTCCATTACCTTTGCAAGGAAGTCCGAATAACCCTCTACTTTTTCCACCCTCCCCTTTTTGTCTATCGTAAGTTTCATCAGAGGACTGCCCTTTTCGAAATTGAAGGCGCTGTTCAGTAATTCGGGCAGGTTCTCCGGGAGTTCAACATCCGAAAGGTTGCTCTTAACATGAAAATCGGTAAATGCAAAATCAAAGCCAAGCTCCGCCTTCTCTTCGGAAACGGAAAGTACGTTGAAATCGTAGAGCAGCTTGAAACCCTGGGAGAGGGTAAATGCCTGCCCCTCTGCTGACTGGGTCAGCTCCTGATCGACCGTTACCTCGTAGGAGCGGCTGTCTCCCTCCTTGAATTTGAGCGACAGGTCCTCGCCCTTGCTGCAGCCGGCAAGTATCAATATCAATGTCAATGTAAAACCGGCAAGAATGGGAATTATTGTTTTTTTCATTTTTTACTCCTGTTATGGATGTCCGGAAGTTTCCCTTCTATACGATCCGGGTTTGTCACAGGGATTTCAGAGAAAAACCACCGACTCATTAAGATACTATTAAATGATACGGGTAGACAAGCAATTGTCCCTCCTTTTCAAGGGTTATTCCATAGCCTCTTCCAAGGGTTTTTTTCCACAGCTTTAGGGTGTTAAGAATAGGGTCTTCAGCATGAGGTTGCCTATCAACTTTCCCGCATCAAGCTCCAGGCCATAACTCTCTTCCAGGAACAATTTAAGCAGGGCCTCTTTGTCGGGGTAGTACTCCACTTTGAAGGAACTCCTGTCCAGATTCAGCCGTTTCTCGAGATATTGAAGGGCATCTTCGAAGTCTCCGATATCATCTACCAGTTTCAACCGAAGTGCCTTTTCCCCTGAATATATCCTCCCCCCTCCGATTTCCTTCACACTTTCAAGGGGGATGCCCCGTGATTCAGAAACTTTCAAATAAAAATTCCTTACAAAGGAATCGTTCAATGCCTTTACCTTCTCTTTCTGCTCCCGGCTCAACCCGGAAAAAGGTGAAAAAATGTTGAAATTCTTACCAAAGGAGACCGAATCGGTAGTTATGCCGTATCTGGCTAGAAAATTCTTTACTGCGAACTTGTAGGTGAAGGCACCTATGCTACCGGTAAGTGTCGTCTTTCCTGCAATAATATAATCACCTGCCATTGCAATATAGTAACCTCCCGATGCTGCAACAGAGCCCATCACCACGACAACAGGTTTTACTTTTTTGAGTTCCGTTATTGCATGCCAGATCTTGTCACTTACTATACCATCTCCCCCAGGGCTGTCTATCGATATAATTACCGCCCTTACTCGCTTGTCCTCCTTGGCAATTCTTAAAAATGGAATTGTATTCTTCTCTGTAATATACGAGGTGGAAGTCAAGTAATCTATCGGCGAGAGGGAATTACTGTTTACAACGGGACCTGACATCTTGAAAAATGCAATCACAGGTTTCCTCTTCCAGTCTTCCTCTCTGTATCTGACAACTTCAAATTTCGCAGTTGAATCCCTGTCCACATACCTTTGCCTGAATTCGTCATAGTACATTACCCCATCTACAAGACCGATTTTTTTCGCCGTGGTACCGTCGTAGGGACCGTTGTCTATTATCTCCCCGGCCCTCCCTTCATCGAAGCCCCTAGATGCAAGTACCTCTTTGAAAAGGTTGTATATCGTCTCTATGTAAGCCGTGTACTGCTCCCTGTTCTCCTTGCTCAACTTGTCTCTTATGAAAGAATCGAGAGCGGACTTGTACTCACTGCTTCTTGCGTATTCAACCTCTATCCCTTGCCTGTCCAGGAGCTGTTTGAAAAAGAGAAAATTTCCTCCCACTCCTACCAGGTATATGAAACTTTCAGGCGGCACTATTACCTCGGTACCGGAGGCAGCAGCAAGGTAGTCAAGCTGGGAAAAGCTGTTGTTTATGTATGTAACTATTCTCTTTCCCTTTGATTTTAAATAGGAATACACCTTTACCAGGGCTTCCAATGAATCAACGGAGGTCACAACAGGTTGGTCGAAAATCACATAGATATTCCTCCAACCTGGATCTTCTGCAAGCTCATAGAGGCGTGAAACGAAGGAGTCAAGGTTGTATATCGACTGCATGTCGGTATTTGTTTTTTCAAAGGGTTTATCCAGTTTGATAAGATAATTCTTTTCAGGCATGCGCAGAGCCGACTTTACAGGCAGGTGATTCCACCCGACTCCAAAGCCTATACTGTAGCCAGAAAGATCGTAGCTTCCACTGACAGAGAGGGAAAGAGAAACATCATCCAGGTCGATACCAAGCGAAGCCCTGAAACTGTCCAGTTTGCTGGATTCGAAGCCAAGGGCAAAGCCGTCAATCGGTTTCAGGGAAAGACCGAATGAGTAGTCCAGGATTCCGGCAATGTCAGGCCAAACTGAAGCTAATCTCTCTTTAGTCGCTGCCATGTCTGAAATATCAACCGGAATCGATGCATCTGCAAAGAGCGTCAATCGCTTCCCTAAATACCTGTTAAAGAGATACAAAGGTCTAAGACCGATACTGCCGTTCAGAGTGCTATTTGTCCCTCCGAAAAGGTTTCTCTGATACAAACCGAGACCGAGATAATCAGCCGGGAAACCCAGTAAACCAAAATTGAAAGAAGGTTCCCTGAGACCGGAATCGATGTTGTCGAAACTCATGCTGTAACCGGCATACAGGTCACCTGAAAGATTGAAACCCAGACCGAATAGAAGGGAGTAGGAGACGGTACCATTAACCTCGCTGTATGTAAGGCCGAGAGTATTACCTACAAAGATTTCGCTTTTCCTGACACCGGAATCTCCGTATTCTCCAAGGATCGACAGTACGTTGTAATCGTGAAATCCGATTGAAGCGGGATTACCGAGAAGGCCCTCCGGCCCTTCCCCGGTAACACCGGAAAGTGAAAAACCGATGGGAAAAACAGTTGCAAGTATCAAAAGGAGAAGGAGAAAGACAATTAAAACCCTTTTCATATCATACCTCTCTTAAAAAAGTTTCTGGCAATTTTTCTTAAAGATACTAATTGAAAGTGCGGTAAATATCAATTTTTCAGCTACTCATCACGCCTTATCCTGTAGATACGAGTATCCGGGAAATCTTCCGGTGCGAAGTAAAAATAGCCGTCACTTATCGTCATCCCTTCTTTTGCGATACTGTGAAAAGCACCCAGCCATGGAAGCCGGCGGGTCTCTTTGAATTCAAGTGTAATGCTGTTTGCATCGAAAAGGTATATGTCAATCACCCCGGTCATGAAAGGCCATTTTATTATTCCCGAACAGTACAGTTTACCATTTCTGTACTCTATATCCTGGTATGCGGTAGCCCTTCGGTTCTTTAACTTTTTCAAAAGCATTCCTTTTTTATCCCATATGTATATGTAGCGTGCATCCCAGTTCATCCCAAAGATGTGATTTTTCCCATCGGAGGCTACAGCCCCTATGTGATCATTAACGGGAAAGGACTCGATGACTTTCATACTGTGAGGATC
This sequence comes from Spirochaetales bacterium, assembly GCA_027021365.1. Taxonomy (GTDB): domain Bacteria; phylum Spirochaetota; class Spirochaetia; order SZUA-6; family SZUA-6; genus JALUUM01. The sequence continues at coordinate 6,656 of JALUUM010000043.1, read as the reverse complement.
TATCTTTAAAACCACCGATCTACCTTCTGGCCTGTACTCTGCAAGCGGTAGATAAAGGTATCCGTTGCTGCCGGATATTCCCCCTGCGTGGTACATATCACCTATTTTAAGCTTTCTACTCTCTATCAACGAGAAAGTATTAGGATCTATCTTTAAGAGGTAACCCGTTCTTTCTTCCCTATCCACCGCGGATAGAAACAGGTAACCAGCACTGAATGCCAGGCCCTGCACATGAGCCGTATAGAACTTGAAGGGCTTAAGGGTGACTATTTCATATCTCCCGGCTGATGCTGAGCCGCCGCTTTCTTCCGACCTCAAACTTGTACAACCTGCAAAGGCTATAAGTAGAATTACAAGGGCAATCGTGAAGATCCATTCATGCTTCATCCTGTCTTTGGGCAACAGCCTGTTCATTCTCTTTTTCACGACCAATTTCCTTTCTTGCATTTTCCTTCCTTTACCTTATTCATACCTAATTTTTCTCTATTCTTGCCCTGCAATCTGCAAGGACTTCCTCTGGTATCAGTTTGAAAGAAAGCCAGGCCAGCACCGGAAGAATAATAAGGTCATCCAACTGGCCAACTAGAGGTATGAAATCAGGTATCAAATCTATCGGGCTCAATGCATAGCCTATTGCAAGGCCCATTACTGCCCTTGCATACCAGGGAGTCCGCCCGTCCTTGTATGCGAGAATAAGTAAACGGATGCTTTTCTTTACTTTATCAATCAACACAACTGATCCAAGACACCTCTTGCCCCGATCTATTCCTGATCTATCCCCTACAAAGGATATCTTATCAGTTTATTGGCTGCCCGGCAAATAGTATCAGGCACCGAATCTTCACCATTTACGTCTATCCTGATATATTGTACGGATATGGATCAATCGGGATTACAAGACTTTCAGGATGCTCTTGAGGTTGGGATTGGCACATTACCTGGTACCTCGAGGCAAGTATCGCGAGGCGGAAGAGGTGCTTTCCGATGGTCTTGAAAATTTTCCTGAAAATCCTCTTTCCAGCAGGTTGATGTTCTACAGGGCAATAGCCAGATACCTCGTAAACAGGGGCAACAAATCCTTCAAGTCTGAGATGGCTGAAATCAAAGAGAAGTACCCCAATTCTTTGGAAGCCGATATCTGGCCATGGACAAAAATCTGATTGATAGTTATCTCTCAACCTTTCACATGCTTTCAGGGCTGCATTTTTTGTCATTGCAGGAGGTTTGCTGATTTTCGCCATTTCCGGTTGCGATCTTCTCGGTTCATTTGTCAAACCGGAATCCCCCGGTGGATTGGGAGTAGAGAGTGTGAGCGACTCTTCCATAGAACTTGTATAGCTGGACAACTCGAGAAATGAACTGGGTTTCGAGCTTGAACGCCTCATTGGAGCTGACAGAACATTTTTCAAGCAGGCAACCCTCGATTCAAATGTGGTATCATACCGTGATGTGAATCTCACACCGGGAACAAAGTATTATTACAGGATAAGAAGCTACAATGATGCCGGACACTCTGCTTATTCTTCCGAGATAAGTATTTACACTCTTGATACATCAGGTGTCACGAAGACTCCCGCCATTGCCATTGTATCACCATCGGACCGGGCAACGGTTGCAACAACTTCCGATGTTTCTTTCAATGTAAGCGACTGGGACGTGGAAGCAGCAGCAGGAAGGCCAACACACCTGCATCTTTTCCTCGATGATACGGATACCGAAGCCCACTTCACATTGGACCCGATAAGCGTAACGGTTACTGCAGGTTTTCACCAGATAACTCTTAAGCTTGCCAACAAGGATCACAATTTCATCGGTGTCGAAGATACGATCGAGGTGACTGCTCAGTAACATAGTAACACAGGGTATATTTACAACTGGTTTTAACTGCTGCTTTATTACTATTGCTTACCACGCTTACCGAAAACTTCCCTCTCAAAATCCGGGAAGTATCTCTTTATAACCGTCAGGTCGAAACTGGAAAGTATCGATTCCTTTGGCTCGTGCTCCAAAAGGAACTGAAAAGATTTTTTTATGAGCTCTTCCTTTGAGATGCCCTTTCCGCCGGAAATTCCTGAGCTACCGGAAATGCCCGCCAATTTACTGTAATAATCATCACTCAGGGTTACCCTGTGCCGGCTGCTTCCCCGACCCTCTCTTACCACCACCTGGAATGTATCCTTATCGACCTTTGTTACATCTATTTCCATCCAACAAACCTCCTACTTCAGTTAAATAGTTTTCCATATAACACCCCATTTCAATTTAATACCCCATTTTTCTATAATGCAATAAATCTCAATCTCTTTAAACTATTATCGTAGAATCCATTCCGAATGTTTGGGGGCAAAATAGTAGTTGCATCTACAGGCTACAGTAATAACAAGGAACATTAAAGATTATGAAATACACAAGGCGCTTGACAAGTCTCGGAATCACGATTGGTTATTATAGCTATGGTAGCCATTATAGCTATACCTGAACTATGAAAATCTCAGGAAAAGAAACTTAAAAAACATGATAATGATGGCCAGAGAAATGACTATGCCTGTAATTCAAAATATTACCTCATGAAGACACAATTCATTCGAATATTCTCCATTTCACCCTTTTTGCAATAAAGATGAAAGCATGATACCATGAGGCCAAATGAATTTTGATGAATACATCGATCGTCGTGAATATCCCACATTGAAGTGGAGCAGGTCCTTTCTTTCAGAACACTTCGGGAACGCCGAAGCAATCCCGATGTCCGTGGCAGACATGGATTTCAAATCACCTCCCGCCGTGATACAGCATCTTCAAAAGCGGGTTTCACACGGTATTTTTGGTTACGAGTACAGGCCGGATAGTTATTTCGATGCCCTGTCCCTCTGGTATGAAAAGAGGCATGGCTGGAAAATAAACCGTGAGCATATTACACCAAGCCCCTCGATCCTGAGTTCCCTTTCAATCCTGGTGGATCAGCATTCCAATGAAGGTGACGGTGTAATTATCCAGCCCCCGGTCTTCTTTGAATTCCATATTGTCATAAGGAAAAACCACAGAAGGGTGGTTAATAATCCCCTGAAACTCTTGAATGGAAAATATCGAATCGATTTTGAAGACCTTAAAAAGAAAGCCTCCGATCCGGCCAACAAGGTACTGATCCTCTGTAGCCCTCACAACCCCATCGGTCGGGTATGGACAATGGCAGAACTTAAACAGGTAGCAGAGATATGCAAGCGAAACAACGTTTTTGTCATTGCAGACGAAATACACGCTGATTTTACTCTTCCGCCACATCGTTTCTTTCCGTATCTGAAAGTTGCTGACGGAGAAAATGCAGCCTCTTGTATCGCGCCTACAAAAACTTTCAATATTCCAGGAGTAACGGATGCTCTGTGCATTATCCCCAATGAAAAATATCGTAAAAGATTTCTGGAATTTACCGGTCGATACCACATCAATAAAGTGAATGTATTCGCCCTGGCAGCAACGGAAGCGGCATACAGAGAGGGCGAGGGTTGGCTGAATGAACTTCTTGCATACCTTCAAGAGAATGTCGATTTCGTAAGGAAATACCTTCATCAAAACGATATAGGTGTGTCGTTGATTGAACCGGAAGGGACATTTCTGGCCTGGCTGGATTTTAGAGACCTTGGCCTGGATGTAAAAATGCTTGAGAAATTTCTGGCACAGGAGGCACAAATTGCACTTGCCCCCGGCTACTGGTTCGGAAGAGAGGGAGCAGGCTTTGCCCGTATGACGATAGCCTGTCCACGCCGTACGATTGTTAAGGCGCTCAACAACCTGAAGCTGGCAGCAAGCAAACTACCGGGAAAACCATCAGGCTAAATATTGAAGAGACGAGAAACTTGACTATCTACCTTTCAACTTTCTACAAACCGGAAATTACAGTACTCGCTTCCCCCAGCTATTGTCTTGTCTCTCTCCAGTTTTACATTCCATTTTTCTGCGAGGGGATAATCGAGATTACACCAGCTCTCAATGCATAGTTTACTCAAGTCTTTACTATCAAAAAACTCTGCCGCAGGACATCTTTTCACATTGAACACCACGGCTTCATTTCCGGTCTTCAATAGCTCCATTTCATATCCCGGAGCATTGTAGGGGAAACATCCAATAAAAAACTGCATCACCCTCTTAACCCTTACAATCGGCCTGTTAGAGAATAATCGTGTGAAAATCCAAAACCTATTGGCTAATCGGCTATATATTATCCAATTGATCTTTGAAGTCAGCTCCAGGGCTTCTTCTTCAACACACTTGGTAAGCAAAGCCTCATAAACTATCAATGTCAAAAGTGCCAACCTTGTCATGATGGTTGCACCTACCGTTTTTTGCCACTTGATCTTTCCGGCTCGTTCTCTGAAACTCCTCCACACTCTACCCAAGAAATCCCGAAGAGCCTGTTTTTCAAGTTTATCGCACAATACATTCTCTATGGCTATTTTGCTAACCTTATACACACTTAAATATATAAGAATGTCCATTGGCTTCATAACCAATCCTCTTATTTCAAGTTTCGACTCTTATCCTTCCCTCCAGATACAAAATCGCCCTGCCGGAAATGAGAACACGCTTACCAAGAAGTTGACAGGTCAACTCCCCTCCTCTGGGAGATAGTTGTCTGACCTTGAAACGTTTGCGCTTCAACTTATTTGCCCAGTAAGGTACCAGCTGGGTGTACGCGGAGCCCGTTACAGGATCTTCGGGGATTCCGTATTTAGGTGCAAAGAAACGTGCAACGAAATCAAAGCTACTCGATCTCGCCGTAATAATCACGCCGCGCAAATCGAGTTTTTTCAATTTTTCAAAATCAGGATCTGCCGATTCAATGTCGGTTTCATGCTCAAAACCGACAATGTAATCCTTCGACTTAAGGCACTCAACAGGAGTCGTACCAAAGGCCTCAATGATCTTCTGCGGTATTTCACAATCAACAGGTGGCTGTGCGGGAAAATCCATAGCGAGTAAATCATTATCTTTCATTACTTTCAATATTCCGGACCTCGAATCAAACTCAATTTTCTCTTTATCGTATCCCAAAATATTGAATAACACATAGGCGGAAGCCAGTGTCGCATGACCACACAAATCGACTTCGCTTGTCGGGGTAAACCATCTGATACGATATCCACTACCCTCCCGAACGAAAAAGGCAGTTTCCGATAAATTGTTCTCTGCTGCGATCAACTGCATTAATTCATCCGGTATCCATGTTTTCAACGGGCAAACAGCCGCCGGATTCCCTTCGAAGGGTTTACTTGCAAAAGCATCTATCTGGTACAAGTTCATTTCCATATGTTTCCTCTTTTCCGATTTTCAAGCATCTTCAAACCACTTCAATCTTTCCGTAGAAGCAGGGAACGAGCTCCCCGTAATCTTCGCGGTAGCGCCTCACAGCCTCCGGCAGAAATTGCATTATATCACCTGCCGTGATACCGTCCTGGCCAAGCCTCTCCGCTGCCAAATCCCCTGCAAGACCGTGAATGAAAACACCGGCCCTTGCCGCCTCGATCACCTTAAGGCCAAGCCCGTACATCGCAGCTATCGTACCTGCAAGCACGTCTCCCGAACCGGCAGTAGCCATCCCCGCATTCCCCGTTAGATTTATACTGATTCTTGCCACCCCATCGATCTCTGCATCGGTACCCCGGATAGCCGATGGTTCGAAAGATCCGACCAAACTATGTGCACCCTTCAACACGACAGCCGTCTCCGGAAGAGCCTTTTCCTCCCTTTTATGCTCCTCCTCCAAATCCTTGAGGAAGGCCTTGAGAACTTCAGGGCCATTCTCTGTGACTTCAACAACCTTTTTACCCACCAGCCTTGCCATCTCACCGGGATGTGGAGTGAGTATCGTCGGTGCATTCCGTTTTGAAAGGACTCCCCTCTCCCTCGATACGAAGGTAATGCCATCCCCGTCTATCAACATTGGTTTTTCGATTCTCCTTACAAGTTCTAACACGAGCTTTCCTGTCTCCTCATCCAGGGAGAGCCCGGGGCCAATCACAACCATGTCAACCTTTTCCGATAGTTCAAGAAGTTCATCGAGATTGCCGTATGCTATACTTCCGGAGTGTGTCTCGTTCAACGGTACCATTACCAGTTCGCTTCCCCTCGAGGCTACAAAGGGAATGACAGACTCGGAAGAGGCAAGCCTCGCATACCCGCCACCTGCCTTCATGAAGGACATTGCAGAGAAGAACGGAGCTCCGTAGTAGCGTCTTGCACCGGCAATAAAAAGAACATCACCGAAACTTCCCTTGTGACCGGCCGGATTCCTTTTTTCCAGAGGCCGTGGAAGATTCACCTCCATTTCAATAGACGGGTTATGATAGATTTCCGGGGGGAAAGATATGTGGGAGAGGTAGAGTTTACCGCAGTAGTCGTATCCGGGATAGATAAGGTTGCCGCGCTTTGGAAGGCTGAAGGTAATCGTTTTCGTTGCCCTTACTGCCGTTCCCATCACCTGGCCCGTATCGCCGTTTATCCCGGAAGGAATATCCACACTGAAGACAGGCTTTCCGCTATTATTAATCAGTTCGATCACCTCTCTGAATATACCGGAAACCTCACGTGCCAGACCGGTACCGAAGAGGGCATCAACAACGAAAGTGCAGCTTTCAAGCCTCTTCTTTATCACTTTCAGA
>JALUUM010000042.1 GCA_027021365.1 Spirochaetales bacterium | reverse complement strand
CAGGAGTTGGAAGAGGCTGTTGAGGTTAAGGATAAAAAGTCGCTTCACAGGTACATTGTCCTTCTAACGGAAAACATCGTTAAAAAGGAAAGTTACGAAAAAGAGCAACTGGAAATAAAAAACGAGATAAAAACACTTGCAGAGCTCATGAAGCAGGGATTTGAATCCATGGACAGACGGTTTGAAGCTTTGCAGCACCAGATGGATACACGGTTTGAGTCACTGCAACACCAAATGGATGTACGCTTTGAAGACATGACCAAACGCATCGGCTTTATAAGCTGGTTCGTACCAACGATAATCACAATCGTCGTTGTTATATTGAAGTTTGTATGAACACACTTTATCCTCCGAATTCCGGAACCCGACTGGATAATACACCCCTTTAAAAAAGAATTATTTCAATCTTAAACCTACTTTCACCTTAAAAAGTTTTCCCCTATCCCTGCTTATAACAATTCTTTCATTATTGGGAAATTCAACTGCAAACCTGTTTTGCCCCCAGGGAAGAATCCTTTGAATCTTCTTAATGTTTATTATACTATTCCTGTTCGCCCTGAAAAAAAGTGAAGGATCAATATTTTTTTCAAGTTGCCCAAGACTGCCCTCTATCTGGTGCCTTATATTATCTCCGTATAGATACACCATGCCGTTTTCAAGTTTGAAAAAGAAAATCTCCTCAACATCAAGTATCCTGTAAACGTTTTTTACCTTAAAGCTGATCCTTGTAAGGTAATCGGTTTTTCTGTTGTACCAATCTATAAGGCGCTTTAGATCATTATTCTCACCTTCGTTTTTGTTAATTCTGTTGAATATTCTGTTCAGAGATATTCTAAGGCGTTGCTTGCTAAATGGCTTTAACAGATAATCCACTGCATTTACCTCGAAGGCCTCTATTGCATAGTCATCATAAGCTGTGACAAAAATAATATTCGGGTAAGTCTTGATGCGTTTTATTACCTGAAAACCATCAAACCCTGGCATTTGAATATCTAAAAATACAAGCCCGGGCTTAAACAAATCTATAATTTCAACAGCCTGTATTCCATTTTCAGCTTCGCCAATAATATCAATAAATGGATATTCTCTTAGAAGTTGCTTAAGCCTATCACGAGCAGGTTTCTCATCATCTATAATAACTGTTGTAAGTGTCATTATCACTTATACCCATCTTCTGGGGCGTAAATTGTTAAATTCGAATTCACTGTTGATGACTGGTTAAAAGCTTCTCAAATGTGTCTAAAAAAAGACCACCCTCGGTTGTTTCATCAAATTCGGTAAGCCATTTTCTAATGTACTCTTTATCTATCTTTGGATTCTTTAAAACTACTGTTTTTGCATCCTCTATATCTATCGGTCTGCCTGAAAATATTTTATGTATTATTAAATCCTCTGGTGAAATAAAAACTACCTCTTTACCACCTATTTTTATAGACTTTCCGCGACTAATTGCCTTTGATTCGTAGGGAGTAAAGGAAAATATAAAATCAACACGTATACCTGTAGCTTCCTCCAGTGTCGGTAAAACCATTGTTTCTCTTACAAATGATTCAACATTTTCAGGAATTGGCTTTAGCGAAAGTTCTCTTACTATCTCCATCAGTTCCTTCAGGCTATCGATATTGATCCCCAGAGTAATATCAATATCTCTGGTAAGTCTTGGCTCGCCATATAACAATACGGCTTGGCCCCCGATAATCATGTAGGGTATGGAATGTTTCGTTAAAGCGTTTCCGATTTTAGCTATGAGTTTTTCAAACATGAGTTTAATATTCTTGCCAGTCTTATATCCTTTTCTATTCCCTCCAGTGGATCCTCAGGAGGAAATATTCCGAGACTCTCCGCTTCGCGCCACAAGGCTTCATATAACTTTAAAGACTGTGTCAAAGTAAGTGAACCTTCATTTTTTATAAAATTCTCTTCCAATTGTCTAAGTATTTCAGAATTTCTTATCATTGATAAAATTATATCCTTGCATGGAGGCGCTGTCTATAACACCAGCTGCAATAGAAAAAAATCAAATTGTAAATTGCCAAAGAGAATAAAAATATGAGATAAAAATGTGGCATGTAAAAATCGTGGTATTGTGGTATAATAGGTTGTAAAATGTGTAAAAGACAATTCAGACCTTACATCGAAAAGGGAAGAATTGTTGCTTCTTTTAGTTTTGCAATTTCCCTCACCTTGATTCTCTTACTCTTTTTGATCCTCTCAACCTGCTCGGGAACAGTTTCCGTGAGTACCAATTGGAGCTCCTCCAACGAGCCGACTTTCAGGGTTGTTGTTACCAACGACCTCTCCCAGCCTGTCATAGTAAATGTCAATGGCACCATTTTCCCCGAGCTTGCGGCAGGCGAAACTTCCAAAACCGTAGAAGTCCATATATTCGACATCCCCGGCATCTATCTTGCCGTTACTTTTCCAAACCCGCCGGCAACGCAGGCTGCAACCTTTACCGAGGCCCAGACAGGGGTAAAGCAGAGGGCGGGGGCGGTGTATGATATCAGTATAGATTCCTTCCAGAATGACACACTGGGCTACACCATAACCGAAGGGAGTACCCCGTGACAGACAAAAGAAAATCAATGAGAGCCATATTGATACTTACCGCCCTCGGCCTTCTCCTAATACGCCCCGCAAGAGCCACGGACATCCTGACACCTTCCCTCCTCTATTCCCGCTTCGTACCGGCAATCGACTCGTTTTCAAGGCTGGATTCGCTGAGGGAGAGGCACAGGATTCTCGGGCACAGGATATCGATTCAGGCAATCGTCGCATCTCCGCTAAAGCGTTACCTTGCCCCGACAAACTACGGGTACCAGGATGTAACCCCTTCGAACAGTAACATGGGCTTTGTGGTGGATATCTGGAAATCGAAAGATTTCAGTTGGGAGTTTGATTTTCTCTTTGGTGGAATCGTACTGAATCCGTATGTTCCCTTTGAAGATGCAAATGGGAACCTGATCAATCCTTACACTCCAATCTACGACCTGCAGTTTCTAATGATGAACCGAATGCACTTCGGAGGATGGCTCGATACTACGCTGGGGCTTCTTCACGAGCAAAAATCGGATATTTCCTGGTCGGCTACCTCCGGGACGGGCACTTCCGGGTCGGCTACTTCCGGGGAGCAGTTTTTTATTCAACCCGGCGAGGCGACGGTAAACTATAGTTTCAATCCGCTTACAGACAGGTGGCTATTTTCCACAAACCTCTGGCAGATCGCAGCCGATGTTGTAGTAGAAGGTCAGCTTAAAAACCTTCGGCTGGGAAAATCCTGGAACCTGCCATTCCTTCCCTCGCTGGAAGAACTCTTTACAGGCATCATGTACAACAACTACGGAAGCTTTTTCGGAACCGGCCCTGAAATCGGTTTTGACTACCTCTCCCTTGTCAAGGGCAGGTTGCAGGTCGACCTGGTCCCGGAAATTCTCTGGGGCATGGTTACAGGTTCCGGTGGCACAACGAGCGGGGGTACGAGCTCCGGTGGTACCACTGGAAGCTCAGCAGGCGGGACTACAGACGGTGCAGTAATACCCTTAATAGTCAACGCGTTCCTTGACGCCCGCTACACCTTTCTAAAAAAGCTCACAGGCGGAAGGCTAATGCTTCCCCTTAAGGCGGGGGTCTCTTTCAATTACAACGGGGTTAGGGGCAGCCCATGGGATCCGGATGCTGCTTCTGTCGAAGCAGCTGGGGGAAAGCAAGAAGCATTCTACTTCGGGTGGGACATCAGTTTCGGTATACTTATAAATCCGCCCAAGGAGAACCCCTTTCTGAGCCTCATGGGCTTCGATCTGAACCTCGATGTATCGATGAACTACATACCCGCCATGACACTGATGCCCGTCTATCAGAGTCCCATAGTAACGATGTATTTCGGTTTTCACTTCTTTTAAAAGACAGGGGAAAGAACGTAACCCCTTGCACTTCCATGATTCTACAGGAGAAACTCGAGAACCCTTACCATCTCCCTGTTGATCCTTTCAAAGTTCTCCCTACCGACATTCAGTATTTCGCTCTCACTCTGTACGTATCTCGAAGTAACAAGCTCACTGCGACTGCCATTAACGATTTCCGAAAGGGATTCAGGTGTGGTCTCCAAGTGGAACTGAAGCCCGATAACAGAGTTTCCCACCTGAAAAGCCTGGTTACGGCAGCCATTGCTGTGGGCAAGAAGCGTGGCCCCTTCCGGCAGATCGAAGGTCTCCCCGTGCCAGTGAAAAACGGTGATCTCCTGCGGAAACTCAAAGGTTGTGGACCTTTGCGGTTGGCTTTTATCTGCCCTAATCCCGTGTATGGGAAACCAGCCTATTTCCTTGTATGGATTCCTGAAGACCCTTGCACCTAGTGCACTGGCAATAAGCTGTGCTCCCAGGCAAACACCAAGAACGGGCTTACCCGTTTTACAAAAGTTTCCAATGTATTCCTTTTCCGCCGCAAGCCAGGGATACCTTTCCTCGTCATTTGCGCTCATCGGCCCTCCCATAACGACAAGGAAATCGATCCCTTCCGCGGCAGGAAGTAACTGCCTACTGGCATTCGGAGAGTCAGAATCATCCGAAAGATCATTGGCGCCATTACCAGCTTTTAGCCCGGAATACGGTTCCTGGAAAAACCTTACGGGAACGATTTCAAATCCTCTTTCCTCGAGGTAGGGACCTATACTTCCCAGACCCTCGAATGGTACGTGTTGAAAAAAAAGAGCTCTCATGATTTACTATTCTAAATTTTTTTAATTTGTTTATCAAGATGGTAAGGTAGTTAAAGCGATTTGAATCAGGTTAGGCAAAGTGAGAAAGTTACCTAAATATATCAAATATACCGCATTCTTTACAGGAGTCCTTTTACTTATCATCATGCTCTCCGCTTGCCAATCTTATAAAAGCAGCATAAGCTATACTTTCAAGGAAATGGCCGGCTCTAATCCACCGGAAACCTGTAAATCAGGTTTTTTTTCATTACTCACCTACAATATAGCGGGACTCCCCGACTTCATTTCAAAGAGTAATCCGTCTCACAATACTAAAATCATTTCCAGACTGGTAAACAGATTCGACATAGTACTGCTACAGGAAGACTTTTACTATCATGATGAGCTCCTGAAGTACAGTGAACATCCCTACAGGTCGGAAAAATCAAACAACGGACCCTTTTTTACCGGTGACGGACTTAACAGGTTGTCAAGATTCCCCTTCTACAACTACGGCAGGGAAGAATGGAAAAAGCGTTACGGGATACTTTCCAACGACAGCGATACCCTTGCTCCCAAGGGGTTCTCCTTTGCTCAACACGAAGTATATCCCGGTATCCTGGTTGACATATACAACCTTCATATGGATGCAGGCCATGGCCAGGGAGACTTTAATGCACGCCGCTCCGAGATGAAACAACTTACTTCGCGGCTAAAGGAAAATAAAAGCGGTAATGCAATCATCCTTGCAGGCGATTGGAATATCAAGAGAAACAGAAGCGAAGATTCAAAAACACTGGATATGCTAACGAAAGGCCTCGGCTTTATGGATGTGAGGGTTTTCCTGAATATTCCGGGAGACAGGATAGACAAGGTACTATTTAAGAACGGTGACAAGGTTAAGCTTGTACCCGTAACTTACCAGGTTCACGACAGGGACTTCATGGACGAAGAGGGAAAGCCACTTTCTGACCACGATCCGGTATCGGTTACCTTTGAATGGAACTACTGCCCGTAGTCTGCTGGTGACTCTCCGTTGATATGCTTGCAACATGTCCGTAACAAAATAAGCCTGAAAGCTGGAACCTGACAACTGGAATCGGCCCTATCAAGTGCCCTATCAAGTACGGCAAAACCAGGAAGTACCCTTTTATGCCAGATCAAGCTCCATGAATATTGCCGTTGGATCGGGATTGTACCTGTAGGGAGCTATCTTTTTGAAACCAAGGCTTTCATAAAGTCTGGTGGCCGCATTAAGACGCTTCAGTGTATCGAGCCTCATTTTACTGTAACCTCTTTTCTTTGCCGCTACAATTAGCTCTTTGCAAAGCCTCAACCCTATTCCCCTTCCTCTGTATTCTTCATATACGAAGAGCCGCTTCATCTCGCAGATGTCAGCTTCAAGTTTTCGAAAACCCACCCCGCCTGCAAGCTGTTCACTGTAAAAGGCAAGGAGGAACAGACCATCCGGGGGCCCGTACATGAAAGAGAATTCGGAGAATTCCCTGTCGATATCCTGAAAACAGAGATCCATATCCAACCAGGCCATGTAATCACGGGTAAGCCCTATTGCAGTTGAGAATTCAGAATCTGTGGTACAACAAATTATATTAATTGCGGGATAATCCGACATTACAGGAGATAGTACAGTTTTCGGCTGTTTTTGTGTATATCGCCAAACTACTTATAACACCATATATGCAAAAAATATTCACAAATTATCCACAGGCTCTTCAGGGGTAAGAGAAGGGAAAAATCGGCGTCAAGTATCAATATGGCAAGGAGTTAATAGGAAGTTAGCAGGACCTTAATGGAGAATCGCGGGCTGCCATACATCTTGATGAAGTAGCATTAAAAGTTTAACAATTGGTAAGCTTGGAGATTGTTTTCGAAGGGGGAAAAATTGGGAGTGTTCGGCATTCACAACGACGGAATCATCGGTGAGATAAATGCCATGAATCAGCGAGGCGGACGGATGTTGAGTATTATAGACCTCATAGAGGCTAATACTCTTTCAATCGAACTTGCAACATACCTTACTTCAAGGGTAATAAAGGGATGTTCCGTATCTTCGGGTTCGCAGATCGGCGGAACGGGTAAGACAACACTGCTTGCCGCACTGCTTGGACTTCTGCCGGCCAACCACAGGATAGTGGCGGTAACACATGACAATGTTACAGCCCTCCTCGATAAGAAAGAACACGAGAGGACCGTTTATCTCTGCCACGAGATAAGCCCTGCCAATTTCTATTCATACCTGTGGGGAAGCGACCTGGGGAAATACTTCTCGCTTATTGATGACAGAGGGGAGAATGCAACTAACGGACACCTCGCCTTTACAATTCATGCCGACACCCCGGAAGAAGTTTATCCACAAATTATCAACAACCAGACGGGGGTTAAGGAGAAGGAGCTTTCAAAGATTGACATGCTGATATTTATCAAATCGTTTTACGGAGGGAAGCGGAGAGTAACCTATCTGTATGAGTGGGATAATAAGAGTGGGAAGCATGTCCTTACGTGGAAGTGGGATAGAAAGAGTGACACCCATATTAGGGTTGAAGACCCCTTTAACGGGGACTTGCGAGAAACAACGATCGAAAAAAATGCACTGATAACATCCCTATTCAATCGGCTCTTGTCAGATGGGGTAAGGAGAATTGAGGAAGTGAGAGAGTTTTTTCTAAAGAGCCTTTCACTGTAGCCTGATAACCAGTTAAATAGATAACAATCAAGGTTTTCAAAGGCTTCCCCTCCAAAGCCCGGGTGAGTTCGGATTTATTTCATATACAAACTGTTCTTGTATAAGCTGTTCTTCCTGCCTTCGATGATATCTCTTATAATCACTGGGAAGTCGGTATCAAAATTATCGAGGAAATGAGCATCTGCAAGTTTAATACTACCAAGCAATTCAACCGGAAAAGTTTTAAACCTGTAAACCAGAGAATCAACCGTGAAGGCTAACTTATCCTGCGAAGCTTTCAAAATATCTTTCCAGAGAAAATCGTAAAACCTTGCAATAAGGTAAATATCAAAAACGTCCTTGGGGTTATCCCTGCTTATAACCGCAGTAATCTTGTTGCTTAAAATATTTTCGACCTTATCTATCTTGTATCCATTATCCAAGACAATCGGGCTCTTGTACTGAGGGACCCTATCATTTACAAAATCCACCCGAAGAGCTTTATTGACCATTCATCTAAAAAAATCTTTGGATTCGACTTCTAACTTAACAACAAATTTCGCTTTAAGGTTATTTAGTATTTTCCTTACATTAATAGCGAAAAGATTTGAATTATTGGTGAAGAAACAAAGATCATCAGAGTATCGCTTTTCCCAGTAAAATCTGCTTAAACACGTTCCACCTGTTAGGTAAAAATCATTTTCCAGAGTAAAAACGATCTTAAATATCTCGTCTTGTATCTTGTATAAATTGGCGTAATCCATATTTTCCATATTTATACCTTACTTATCCCGTAGCCCCATGAAAGGCCGGGAATATCAAAAGGTTTATCAAAGAATACGTATTCTGCAATACCTTTTCTGTTCTGTAAAAACTCTCTATTAAACTGTGGTACCCGGTAATTTTTGAATAATTCTTTTAATTCCTCTTTTGAAAAAATCCTTAAGTCTTTTAAGATATTTGTGCTATTTGCAAGAATTTTTTGAAATAGGAACATCTTTTCTTTATAGCTTCCCTTCCTTACAATTCTTTCGATATCTTCTGCAGAAAAATCGTAATCCCAGAAGCATTCTTTTATAATACGACTTAACGTATCTTTAACCATCGCTTTATCTTTCAAATCTATAATACGAAATTGTAACTGAAGCTTCATCATATTTAATTAGTATACAAACATTGTTACCATTAATCAAAGCTGTCATATTTTCATCTCATCATGCTTCCCCGTGTTTCCTAAAAAAAACTAATTACGGGCTTGGAATGCTTAAATGGGATGTCTGAATTGAAATGCTTAAATTGGCATTTCCATATTTTTACTCTCCAAATTTTAATTGTGCCTGCCCTTGAATAAAATTAATACCAGCATTATATTTAATTAAAGGAATTAATGAATGACTGTTCATTCATTAATAAGTTTATATAAGCACCTTAAGTAACTTTAATTATTAGAAAAATAATGGAGAATTAAAGTGGCAAGACCTAAGGATGAAAACAAGAGAAAGGAAATAATAAACTCGGCATTCGAGATTTTCGGGAAAAAGGGGTTTGAAAGCACCACGATAAAGGACATTGCCGAACAGGCAAATGTGGCATCCGGTTCTGTCTATAACTACTTCGAGAACAAGGAAGACCTCTTTAAGGCGACGGTGGAGGAAGGCTGGAATGACCTCCTCTCTGAAATGGAAAAGATAAGCAACTCCAACGAGCACCCCTTAAAGAAGTTCGAAAACCTCATGGAATACGGGTTTCAAACACTGGAGAATGCAATACCACTGTTGAAGGGAATGCTCTTTAAAGCAAATCAACACGAGATGCTCCACGATAACCTCGAGAAGTTTTACAGAAATATAGAAAAGCTTCTACTAGAGGGAAAGAGAGTGGGTCTCTTGAATATTACAGACGATCCGGAGCAGCTTGCATCGGGAATAAAGATAATAGTGGCAGGAGTCTTGTTCTCCGTTGCAATGGCTAAACCTGAAGAGATGCAGGATGAGGTAAAGAGGCTTAAAAAGGCAATTCGTTTAATGATAGAAGAGCGGCTCATTAAGAGATGATATTAAGAGATGATACAGGTACGGGACCATAGATGATACCGGGAGATGATACCAGTAGTCGATATTTTGAGACGGCACTTAGAAATGGGACTTAAGGGTTAAAACAGGCGGATTATGAAAAGAAAGGGCATAATAGTTACAATTTCAATCTTCTCTGCTATAGCGATTCTCATTGGATACAGTGTCTATTCAAGGATAAAGAATCGTCCCGATGAGAAGGAAACGGTTACGGGTGTTCCTGTTGTAACTGCAAAGCCAGTTATTATGGACATGAGAAAAATATACATGTTTACGGGAAACCTTTCACCAAAAGAGACTGTTACTGTTACCTCAAAGATTCCAGGTAGAATAGAAAAGATATTTGTTACCGAGGGGGAATTGGTTAAAAAAGATACCGTACTTGCAAAGGTGGAAGACAAAACTGCCAGGTTACAGGAAAGACAGGCTTATGCAGCATGGCAGGCTGCAAAGGCCCAGTACGAAAAGGCAATAGGCGGGGCAAGAAAAGAACAAATTGAAAATGCAAGGGCGCTCGTAAAACAGGCAGAGGAGGATCTTTCCACTGCCCTTGAAAACCTTAAGCGTGCAGAAAGGCTGTATAAAAGCGGGACAATTCCGAAAGCTCAGTACGAGGATACAGAGAGTAAATACAGGGCCGCAAAGACGCAGCTTGAGAATGCCAAAAGAAATCTGAAAATGATGGAAGAGGGAGCACAGAAAGAGGATATAGAAATGGCCAGGGCAAACATGGAGGCTGCAAAGGCCCGGTACGATTTGGCAAATCTCCAACTGGACTATACGAGAATAAAGGCACCAATTACGGGACAGGTTGCAAAGATATTCGTGGATGAGGGAAATATGATAGGCCAGACAACGCCAATTCTTACCCTCATACAGGAAGACCCAATAGAGGCAGATATAGCAGTACCGGAAAAGTATTACAACGAGATTCAGGCAAAGTGGAAGGATATCGAAATATGGATACACCCATCTTCTTTTCCGGAGGGTGATTTGTTTAGGGGAAAAATAGTAAATGTGTCTAACATAATTGACCCTCAAACTAGAACATTCAACGTAAAGGGAGAAATTGGTAACAGTGAGGGAAGGCTACTTCCTGGAATGTTTGTAGAGGCAAGGCTTGTTGTTGAAAAAAGGAAAAATGTAGTTACGGTACCAGTCACATCCCTTGTGGTTAGAAACGGAAAGAAGGGAATATTCGTTGTTGAAAATCACAGCCCTAAAAGGGCCAGGTTCATAGAGGTAGAAACGGGACTCGAGGAACAGAAAGAAGATGGAGACATAGTGGAAATAGTTCGGGTGGTAATTCCGGATGACATAAACCCAAACGATAATCCAAATGGAAGTAATCAAGTTTCGGGGCAGAAGCAAGGAAAAATTAAAGAAAGAATCAACCTAGAAAACATGCATGTAATTATCGACGGAAACTCATTCTTGGAGGACGGCCAGGTGGTTGTAGAGGTAAAGCCGGAGCGAAGCTCCCAATAAAGAGCTCCCGGCAGGAAACAGGAAAAACAGGAGGAACATAAGCAGAAGGAAAAGCACCATGAAAATAACCGAGAGCGCAGTAAAACACCCAGTTACCACGGCAATGGTTTTTACGGCAATGTTTCTTCTTGGTGTAGTATCCCTATCTCGTCTTGGCCTTGAACTCTTTCCCGATATCACCTACCCGACAGCTGCCGTCATAACGCTGGATCCCGGTGTTGGACCATACGAAATAGAATCCAAAATATCTAAGCCGATAGAGGATGCCGTTTCATCGATAAATGGCGTGGAGCAGGTTTCCTCCACATCCAGCGAGGGAATATCATTCGTAACCATCAATTTCACCTGGGGAACGAATATGGATACAATTGTATCCGACATAAGGGAGAAACTAACAGCAATAGAGGACCAACTTCCGGATGATGCGGAACGCCCCATGATATTCCGTTTTAACCCGGAGATACTTCCCTCCATTGTCCTTACCCTGAAATCAAAGATAGAGGGAATCGATCTAAGGCGTCTTGCAGAAAAGAAAATTATTCCTGAAATAGAAAAGGTAAAGGGCGTTGCAACTGCAGAGATTTACGGAGGTAGGGAGACAGCTGTTACATGCAAAATCAACCTGGATGAACTTTCAAAGGTAAACATATCGATAACTCAGGTTTTAAAGGTATTCCAGGGTGAAAATGTTGATCTTCCCGCCGGTTCACTGAGCCTTAAAAACCGATACCTGGTTTTAAGAACCATAGGCAAGTTTAACAACCTTCAGGATATCGGAGATGTACTAATCGGCTACAACGGAAGCATTCCCGTCTATTTAAAGGATGTTGCAGATATCAAACTCGGTTACAAGCCTCAGGAGGAGTTTGTTTACTCAGGCGGTTCGGAAGGCTTGCTTATTTCCGTTCGCAAACAACCGGGCCACAACACTGTCGAGGTAATAAGAGGGGTAAAGAAAAGCCTTAAGAAAATCGAGAAGGAACTACCATCTTCCATAAGCATTACAATACAGAGTGATCAGTCCATTTCAATTCTAAAGTCATTGGGAGGTGTTGCAAGCGCTGCATGGCAGGGCGGATTGCTTGCAATCCTTGTGCTTCTCTTTTTTCTAAGAAATATCGGCTCTACCTTGATAATCTCTGTCGCTATTCCTGTATCCGTTATTACCACCTTTTCACTAATGGATTTTGGCCATCTTACAATGAATATAATGTCCCTTGCAGGTATCACCCTTGGTATAGGAATGCTCGTTGACAATGCAATCGTTGTGCTGGAATCAAACTACAGAAAACAGCTAACCGGAGCTTCCCCCTTCGACTCTGCCATTACCGGTACGGAGGAGGTTGCAATGGCAATTACCGCCTCTACTCTAACTACCGTCTCCGTTTTCATTCCGCTTGTCTTTGTAAAGGGAATAACAGGCCTTATCTTTAAGGATCTTGCATATACAATTTCATTTGCTCTCATAGTCTCACTGGCAATGGCCTTAACGTTAATGCCTGTTATGTGTTCCAAGTTTTTAAGGGTAAGCAAGGGACTTGTTATCACTTCTGGGCGCACGGAGACGGCAGGTGACCTAAAAGCACCAAACCGTCCCACCTCAAACAGCCACGCTACCCCAAACGGCTACGCCACCTTACAAAACGATCCAAACGACCCCAAAGACACCAGCATCGACACACCCATAAACAGCACCAACGAGCCCCCGAACGATACCCATACCGATGAACTCAGCCTTGCAGATGTAACCGTACACACCGGAAACCGTTACGTTGATGCCGTTGCCGGAAGAATTCAGAAGTGGCTAAAAGACCTGGACAACTTCTATGAAAAGTCCCTCAAATGGGCATTAAACCACAGCCTTACAGTAATTGCCACTGCAGTTATCCTTTTTATCCTAAGCATAGTCTCCATCGCCCTTTTAGGAATGGAGTTTCTCCCAGAGACAGACGAGGGCAAGTTTTCCATCTCCTTCGAGACGGGAATTGGCTCATCCTATGAAAGAACAACAGAAAAGGTAAAACAGGCTGAAAAAATAATAGTCGACACACTGGGCAGTGACCTCTCATCCATGGCGACGAGCATAGGAAGAAGCGGTTCTCTCTCCGGAATCGCAGAAACGGGAAGCCACCTTGCATCGATCTCCGTCATCCTCGTTGACAAGGATAAGAGAAAACGAAGCATCTGGCAGATAATAAAGATACTCAACAGAAAGCTCAAAAGCAGCGTTGTGGATGCAAAGTTCAGCACGAGAATAGAGGGAATGAGCGCCCTGGCATCATCCGCATCAGGTGAAATGGAACCCCTCGTTATAGAGATAGAGGGTGATGACCTTAACAAGGACTATGCCTATGCAAGGGAGGTTTCAAAACTCCTTACATCGATAAAGGGTACCAGGGATATAGGCATCTCGTATAAAACGGGAAAACCGGAGCTACAGTTTATCATAAAGAGAAGGGAGGCTGTAAGCCTCGGTTTGAGCCCGCTGGAGATTGCTGCAACGTTAAGAACCGCATTCAAGGGGACGGTAGTATCAACCTTTCAGAAGGGTGAGGAGAGCTACGACATACTTTTGACCTTAAGCGACAGGGACAAGTCCAGCATTGAAAAGATAAAAAACCTCTTCTTCATTAACCCTGTAGGTAAAAAGATTCCCCTTGAAAACGTGGTAGACATAAAGGAACGAAAGGGCCCCCTGTCGATCTACAGAAAGAACCGCACGAGGCTTATAAAAATCACAGGCTACCTTACGGGAGACAGGCCCCTTAACAGAATTACCGCAGATATCAGAGGCGGCATGAAAAAGCTTCCCCCGCCGCCCGGTGTCAAATACACCATAACCGGTTCAAGCGAACAGATGGAAGAATCCTTCAACAGCCTGATCTTCGCACTCCTGCTTGCCGTTGCCCTTGTTTACATGGTGATGGCCTCCCAGTTTGAATCCTTCATTCATCCGTTCATAGTGATGTTTTCCGTCCCCTTCGCCATCATCGGCCTCGTTGCAGCGCTTCTAATTACAAACACAACCTTCAGCCTCGTCTCTTTCATTGGAGCGATTGTCCTTGTCGGTATCGTTGTCAACAATGCCATTGTCTTAATCGATTACATGAACACCCTTCAAAAGCGGGGCTATTCATTAAAGGAGGCTATCATTCACGGAGGTAAAACGAGGCTCAAGCCGATACTCATGACAACTTCAACGACTGTCCTGGGTCTCCTTCCCATGGCACTGGGAATAGGAACCGGTTCCGAGATGCGTGCTCCCATGGCACGCTCCGTTGTGGGCGGGCTTACAACCTCGACACTTATAACCCTGATACTGATACCAACCATCTACTGGCTGGTTGAATCTCACCTTAAAAGAAAAATCAGGAGAGAAAAAACATGAAAAGATTATTCATATTGATACTTGCCACCGTTGCACTAGCCTCCTGCGGAAGGTACTACAACGCAGAAATTGCAGGCTACATTAAGGATGCCAGTAACGGTAACGGGATAAACGGCGCCATTGTCAGAATGTACCTTAACGAACCTGATTCAGCCGATTCTCCCGATTTCATTGCAGAGACATCATCCATGACCTCAGGTGGTAACGATGGCTACTATAATCACAAGATAATATGGGTAACGATGAACCCCGAGTTCGGAGACGAGGGCGACTCCGGCACCATATGGATAGGGGTAACTCAGGAGGACTACGTTTCCAAGGTGGTCCAGGTTTCAGGCATCATTTCCGATACCCTGAATGTTGTTCCCGATATCCAGCTTGAAAGGGCAACTTTTTCAAGCCCCACCGTTACAGGCCACGTTGTAAATGTAAACGGTGAAGGGGTAAACGGGGTGAGGGTTGTGCTTGACCTCCAGTCAACAACGGATACCGATTCGGACTACGTAACGACGACCACAACGATAAACAACGAACCCGGCTCATACAGGTTCAACAACGTTACCTGGAGGGATGAGAATCCGGATTCATCGGATACGGATACCGAGAATGTCACGATCTACATAGACGATCCCGACTATACTTCCAGCTCAAGCATTACTGCACAGCTTACCTCGGGACAGGACAACGACATTCCCGATGACCTCGTTGTCACGAGGAAGCCGAGAACTAACTTCTCTACCAACGTTGCAGGAAGCTGTATAGAGCGAATAGTAAAAACAGACAACGGTGAAATACAGAACATTCCGCTAAAGGGAATAAATGTAACAATTACATACTCGGACGATAACGGAAGCCACACGGTAACTGATGTTACAGATGCGAATGGCAACTACAGCATCCTGGTTCAGTGGACACATGCAACCACCTCTAGTGACCCTGAGGTTCCGGAAGGGGAAGATAAACTGATACTTACCACCGTTACCTACGATGATCCGAGTGGAGTATATACATTTACTAACCTCAACAACATCGAGATAAAATCATGGATAAACCCCAACTATCTGCCGGATGCGGAGGGAACACACAGTTGATTAGGCCAAGACAAACCCTTGTCTTCTTGATTTTACTTCTCTTTACTTCTCTTTTCCTGCAGGCACAGTCGGTAGGTAACACTATCGACCTCTCACTTGAAAAGGCTTTAAAACTCTCGGGCTCAAATGCATCAAAGATCAAGTTAAAGATACGGGAGCTTAAGAAAGCCCAGCTCGAATACGAGAAAACAAAGACAAAGCTCTATCCCAAAATTGACCTTCAGGCATCATCGTCCTACATGACAAACCCCCCGGAAGGAATAACGATACACAAGGGTGAACTCGGTTTTGCCCCCTCGCCAAACTCCCAGTTTCCAGTACCACTACCGGACAGGGATTACGTGCTGGTAGAAGATACAAAACATACATACTTCAAGATAACAACTAAACTCACCCAGCCAATCTTCACGTGGAACAAGATAAGAAATGCAATAGAACTTGCCTCGATAGAGAGGGAAATAAAGGAAGACGAGCTTAAGAAGGAAAAGCTTAATACACTTTACAACCTCAAGCTTGCATACTATTCAGGAATTCTTGCAAGAGATTCTCTCTCTGAACTCAGAGAAATAAAAAAGACCCTGATCGAAATAAACAGGGACAAGGAGGATTCATTCAAGGAGGGCCTTATTACAAGGGAAGAGCTGCTTAAAAGCAGGGCAAGCCTTGCCGCAACGGAGATGCAGATAGTGGAGGCAGAGGAGAACTACAGGACATCGATAGAGACTATTAGGCTACTTACAGACATAGAGGAGGATGCAGAGGTAAAGCTTTCATCGGGTTTTGCGTCGGCAAGAATCAATATGGATGAGGATGAGTTAAAATCGGAGGCACTCAAGAACTCACCGGATTTGGCAGTTGCAAGAAAGAAGGTTCTGGAGGCATCCAGGTATCTCTCTGTAAAAAAGGCAGAGGGAATACTGAGGCCTGATTTTTCACTCATTGTTACCCTGGATATAACGGGGCAGCAGATACCCATTGTCGGAAGTAACTGGACCATGGACTGGGATAAAAACTTTATATTTTCCCTTGGGACGAGCATGAAGATATTCGATATGGGAGAGTCGAGGCTGGAAGCCAGGGAATCGGAGGAAGACCTAAAAATGGCAGAGCAGGGGTTAAGGGACTACAGGAGGCTTGTCTCGATGAATGTCCGGAAGGCTGTTCAGGAGGCAAAGGTTTCGTACTACACGATGCTTTCAAAAGAGGCAGAGCTCGAAGAGGCCGGGGAGAAACTCAAGAATGCCAGGGTCTCATACGAGAATGAGCTTATCACGAGGGAGAAGTACGGGCTTGCAGAGATCAATTTTCACTCCAAAAAGATGGAGTATCTTTTATCGCAGTTTAACTACAGCAAGGCTGTAAGTGACCTGGAGAGGCTTACGGGAATGAAGCTAAGGAAGCTTCAGTAACTATTTTAGATTTATAGAAATACGCTTTGACACAAAATCCAAATCGATAATCTCTAAATCATATCTACTGTATGATCATTCTTTTATGGAACCAATCATTATTCCTTTTACAAAATATTTTTGTACAAATGGATATATACATACAATAGGGATTGTAGCAATCATTATAGTTGCCATTTTCAAAGATTCACTTGTTACCGTTGCTCTACCTCCAAATAAAGCTGCAAAACCAGTAATGAACATTTTTTTCCGCATAGCTTCAGCAGACATTAGCATTGCTCTTAACACTGTCTGAAGTGGATGTAATGATTTTTGGGATACAAAAAATGTTCCTGAAAACCAGTCATTCCATTGAGTTACTCCATTAAACAAAGCTATTACAGAAATAATAGGTTTACTTAGTGGCAAATAAATTGATAAGAATATTTTGAAATAGTTTGCACCATCAATCATTGCAGAATCTTCGAGGCTCTTGGGTATAGAACTAAAAAACGTTCGCATTAATAAAGTATTCCAACCACTATAAAAAAAGGGAATTATGTATACCAGAAAATTGTTAAGTAATTTTAAACTTTTCAAGAGAATGTAGTAAGGGATAATACCTCCGCTGAAAAGCATTGTAAAAAGAATTATTAGTGTAAAAAATTTTCTTCCTGGAAGTATTTTACTTTTAAGTGCAAAAGCAGCCATAGCAGTAAGAAAGACACTTAAGGGTGTACCAATAATAACTCGTAAAATTGATATTTTAAATGAATTTAAAAGATATGGATCTTTAAAAACTTCCTCATAATTTTTTAGAGTAAAAACTCTCGGCCATAAGGCAATACCACCTTTTGATGTATCTATTCCTTCATTTAAGGATAAAGCTATAATATGTATAAAAGGAAGTATAATTGTAGCAATAAAAATAGATATTATAAAATAAATAGTAATCCGTACAAGTTTTTCAGTAATAGATAATTTAAAACTATTCACAAGTACCCCAACAATCTAATTAATTAGAGAGGGAATAAAATAATTCATTCCCTCTCTGTTTAAAATTTTTAATTAGTACGTGCCATCAATATAAAAAGCAATTGAATCTGGGTCTTTATCATACTGATCTTGAAGTAATTTTTTGAAATCATCTAAACCTGATTTCTTTAAATTTTCTAAATAATCAGACAAAATCTTTTTAGCTTCTTCATCTGATTTTGCATAAACTGCCTTAGCCATAATATCTCTATACTCATCAAGCACAGGCTTCAGCTTAAACTCCACATCAGGTATTTTTGAAAGGTACGAAGGAGCTGGGGTTCCCTTCCAATATTTAAATTTAGGATTTCCATAATTCATGTCATATAAAAGTAATTTATTATCTTCTTTATCTGAATTTAAACCTACCCATAACTCTCCAAAATCCTTTTTATGATTTAGCCAAGTTGAGCCTAGCAGTGCCCCCCAGAATGTCGGAATAACATCCTTGACTTGTTCAGGATGAGTTTTTGTAAACTCAAGCCATTTAGGAGTAAAAAGATATTTTCCATCCTTTATAGTATAGTCTACACCTTTCAGACCATAGTACCACAGTGCCTTTCCTTCCTTGCTCGCTAAAAAATCGGCAAACTTAACAATTTCTTCCGGATTCTTAGCCTTAGCAGATATAGCCCACACCTTATCTGCTGGTTTCTCTTTTTCATACACTACTTGCTCACCTTTATAATTAATCATCTCAAAAGGTATGTAATTATAAACTTTATATTCAAGTTTACGTGCCATTGACCATGGGATAACTCCAAACGAACCATTCAATGTATTTTCTTTACATCGAACTTCATCCATTGTGAAATATTCAGGGTGTATCAAGCCTTCTTCTAGCAGTTTTCTATAGAATTTTACTTGCTTCCACGCATAATCTGTTTCCAGTAAATACTTTACTTTGCCAGAGGAATCAACATCAAATCTTGTGCCATTGCCAAAATCATAGTTTCTAACAACAGTTGATATCCAATAACCACCCCAGAGTCTTGGGCCAAGCGGGTAAACAGCTTTCCCATTTGCATCTTTAAAATTTCCCTTCTTTATTCTTAGTAACACATTGTAAAGATCATCCTGAGTTTTAATGTCTTTTGGACCAATATTTAAAGCTTTCGCTATATCTTCTCTAATCCATGGCCCAAATCTCCAATGTATTCGTTCACTGTCTTTTATACCGGATCTTAGCAGATTCATGTGTACAAAATATATTGCACCATTAAAATCTTTACGGAGCATAATATTTTCTCTGGTATCCTTTGATGCAAAGTTCGGATCAGTTATGTATTTGCTCAATATCTTCGTTTTTTCAAGATATGGCCGTATATCAGCGAACATTCCTTCTCGTGCAGCTTTTAACAAAACAGGAAACTCAGGTCTCCCACTGTGATCAAGATATGAAACAATTACATCAGGAATATCACCTGATGCTAAAGCCATAGTAAGCTCCTCGAGACCATTCGGGTAACCAGTCGATCGCCAGGTTAAAGTTATGCCTGTCATTTCCTTGATTTTCTGTGCCACCGGGTTGTTTACCTGATCTTTTGGCAGCAATTCACCATCATTCTCTAAGAAAATTCTTCCCTTAATATGACGGTTTGCAATCCAAGTTGAGGGATGTCCTTCTTTAGAGACCTCCTTCTTTTCTTGTTTACCAGTAGCCCATAAGAGCTGAGAGGTAAATACTATAACTAGCATAACAAGTATAATTGATAAACATTTTCTTTTCATAATAACCTCCATTTCTAGTTTTTAAATAATTACCAACAGGAACATTTTGTTCTAAGTTGGCGATAACTTTAAAAAACCGTTACATAATCTTTCCCTCCTTTCTAAATAAATTGAAAATAATCTTAAAAAAATTAGTGTTACTGTTACCAAAGGCTAACCTCTGTATACATGCGAGCTAATTTATTGGCTATAATGATAAATATTAATCCAACAATACCTTGTAACATTCCAATTGCAGTTGCATATCCGAACTGTCCCCTCATTAAACCTGTGCGAATAACATAAGTATCCAAAATGTCAGCAGCGTCCATATTCCCTGGGGTTCTAAATAAAAAATTTTGCTCAAATCCTGTTTTCAGAATATCACCCAAACTTAGAATAAAGATAATCCCAATGGTTGACCTGATTCCGGGAATAGTAACATGTATAACTTTCCAGAAATTATTAGCTCCATCTACTTCTGCCGCCTCATACAGTTCCGGGTTTATTCCCGAAATTGCAGCAAGATAAATAATCGATGACCATCCAAGATTTTTCCAAAGATAAGAAAGAAACATAATCTGATAAAAATACTTTTTCTCCATCATATAAAAGATTTCACTATTGCCTCCAAGTTTACCTATTATCTGATTAAGGAGGCCATCATTTGGAGCTAGAACTCTGAATACAAAAGCAGATACTACTACCCATGAAAGAAAATATGGCAAATACGAAATTGTTTGTGCGAATTTTTTAAACAATCTTATCCCAACCTCATTTAACATAAGTGCGAAAATTACAGGTAAAGGAAAAAATAAAACGATTTTTAAAAATCCCACAAAAAAAGTATTTAGAATTAAATGAGGTGTATTATAATAATTGAAAAATTCTTTAAAGTAGTATAACCCAACCCAAGGACTACGCAGAATCCCCATGTTGTACTTAAATTCTTTGAAAGCAACAATTAATCCAACCATAGGAACATAGTTGAATATTATGAACCATACAATACACGGTAATAGCATAAGATATAGAATACGAAATCTATAGAAAATCCTTATGCTCTTTTTTAGTCTTCTATTCATTGACACTTTGGCATTTTACCTAAACATAATTTTATTATTTAATAAAAATTCAAAAGTCATTTTAACACATCCAATACTTTTGCTCTTAATTCTTCAGCTAATAAAAAATATCCGAAACAAATATAGATCGTAATAAGAGCAAACCAAATAGCTAAAAATATTGAATTTTTAACAAAAAGAATTATTTTAAATTGTTACTTTCTAAATTATGAAATCACCTTAGGTAGTAAAGATAATATAGCTTTTATTGTTTAACATCATTCTTTTAATAGTTTTTCTCAATAGAAAATGCTATCTATCATTAATAAGTTATCTTTAATATTCAGGTTAGTTTAATACTCTATTATTAATTTTCTAACGAACAGATTTTCTATACTCACGCGGGCTTTTACCTTTAATACGTTTAAAAAACCTAGAAAAAGTAAATACATCAGAAAAACCAAGATTATAAGCTATTTCTGAAATATTGAATCTCGAATATTTTAACATTCTCTCAGCATTTTTTATTCTTTCTTCATCAATCATTTTTTTAATTGTAGTACCTGTCTCTTTGTGAAAAATGCTAGCTAAATAATTTTTTGAGTAACCAATAGACTTTGCAATTTTATCAATGGTCAAACCGTATTCATTATTTTGTTCTAGAAAATGTTTAACTTTATTCACAATAATTGAATATTGTAACTGATCCGTACTCTGTTTACACTGAATATGAACAATACCAGCTAATATATATTCCACAGCAAAACCTGATTGTGACGTGAGCTGTGGATTATTATTAAGAATATTTAATAGGCTCTCAATTAATATATTTGTTTCATAAGATTTTTTGATAATAGTTCCTGCGTATAACTTTTCAATTCCATGAAGTTCAAATTTGATTGTCCAAACATCAATTCCAGATTCAATATAATAAAAACTATGCAAAACGGATGGTGGAATTAAAAAAATATCTCCGGGATTTAACACTATTGACTCTGGCAACATTTTAATCAATATGTGACCATTATTCACAATTTCTATTTGCCAAAAGGAGTGCATGTGAGACTCAGAGACTCTACCTTTTTTAGAACAGTCATGTTCCCAATACAGTAAACTGACAGACAATTTTTGATCTGATTTTCCTTCGTGTTTATCATTTATACGTTCAGAGTAATTTTTGTTAAAAATTTCATGCTTTTCGTTATTCATCTTTAACCAATCAAAATTTATACTTCAGGCAAGAACATTTCAAGTATAATCTACATATACGAGTTTTGTTAAAAAATGAAAGGTTAGAAATTATACAATGGGAAAACTGACTGATATTAAAATTAAAGAAACATTATTATATTTCATTCCCATTGAAAATAGAATTCCTTTAAAATTCGGATTAGAGACAACAACACATGTAACCTGTGGTCGTGTAAAAATGACAGTTGAAGGAAAATATGGAAAGGTTGCAACAGGATGGGGTGAAACACCTTTAAATGTACAATGGACATGGGTAAGCTCACTTTCATATGAGGAGAGAAACCGATCACTTAAAGATTTTTGCTTAAGGATAGCTAAGGAACTTCAAAACTTCCCTGAAACCGGGCATCCTATAGAAATAAGTAATTCATTTCAGACTAAAGTTTTACCTAATCTTTTAAATGCATATAACAGAGAAAGAGAAGGATCTGAACCTATGCCTTGGCTCGCTGCTTTGGTATGCTTTTCGATGTTTGACATTGCTTTACACGATGCATACGGAGTATCTGTTGATCTTAACATATATCAAACATACAATAAAACGTTTATGAATAAAGATTTAACAGCATTCATTAAACCTGCAAATGATGCTTCTTTCAGTTTCAATGGTAAATTCCCTGAAGATTTTATTGTAAAAACGCCTAAGAAAAAAATAATTGCCTGGCATCTTGTTGGTGGTAATGACCCCCTTACCCCAGAAGAGTTAAAGGGAAACGAACCAAATGATGGATATCCTGTTTTGCTTACTGACTGGATTAAGCGTGATCGTTTAAAGTGTTTAAAAATAAAGCTAAGAGGTAATGATCCTATTTGGGATTATCAGCGGATAGTAAAAGTAGGCCAGATAAGTTTAAACAATGGAATAAATTGGCTTTCTATTGATTTCAATTGCACAGTGAAAGAGACTCATTATGTAAATGATATCCTCTACAAACTATTACAAGATCAACCTAGAATCTTTGGTATGGTTTTATACATTGAACAACCATTTCCTTATAATCTTGAACAATATCAAATCGACGTACACAGTATATCAGCACTGAAACCTTTATTTCTTGATGAAAGTGCACATGATTGGAAATATGTTAAACTTGGAAGAAAACTTGGCTGGACTGGTGTTGCGCTTAAAACCTGTAAAACTCAAACCGGTGCTCTTTTAAGTCTCTGCTGGGCTAAAGCTCATGGAATGTTGCTCATGGTTCAAGACCTTACCAATCCTATGCTTGCTATGATTCCTCATGCACTCTTAGGAGCATATTCAGGAACAATAATGGGTTTTGAAACTAATGCATGTCAGTTCTATCCAAATGCATCTATACCTGAGGCAAAAGTTCACCCCGGTTTATATAGACGAAGAAACGGAATGGTAGATTTGTCCACAATAAAAGGAGCTGGATTTGGCTATCAAGTTGAAAGAATAAAACGTATTTTACCAGCCCCTTACAATTAAAATATCTTCAGAACTTTTAAAAGATTAAGTTTTTTTAAAAGAGTTAATTATTTTTATATTATTCGAATCTAGGCAAATAGCTAGACTGCAATTCAAACATATAATCTAGAAAGTGTGCAGCTTTTTTTGCAGGAACAGTTACTGGATCAAGAAGCAGTGCTTGTAGTAATAATTTTTTTGATCGTTTTACATAAGCTTCTATAATTATTTTTTGAATTGAATGTTGTAAACGGATTTGTGCAGCAAATCCTTCAGGCAAATATCCTATATATTCAGGATGTATTCCTTCAGCATCAATTGTTGCAGGTATTTCTATACAGCCATCCTTGCTTAGATTTTCAATGTAACCTTCGGTATTTAATACATTTACAGCAGGACGT
>JALUUM010000041.1 GCA_027021365.1 Spirochaetales bacterium | reverse complement strand
CTGCCACTATACCCGGAGCAAAGAATGCGCAGTATGTAAGGGAGAATGCCAGGGTGGCAGATATTTTATGACTTTAACTATTAAACTCACAAGTCAGTCATATAAAAGGTAAGCAATAATGCCGGAATTATGGACAAAAGATAAAGAAATTGAGTTTTTCGAACAGGCACTTGAGAACTTTGCCACTCCTGAAAAGCTTTTTTACATATCGGATGATGGGAAATATTATGCGTACTGGCCAAAGTTTTACAAGGGTAAAAAGTCTACTCTACAAAGTAGAAATACTCTAATCGGAAGCTTCACAGAAAAATATTCAGTAGATTTGCTAAATGATTTTGTTCGAAATACAAATCTAAATACAAATCTATATGTAGTACAGGGTGTAATTTGTAACGAGATAGGACTAACTCGACAATCTCCTGCGGATGTTGCAATATGCAAAACGAGAAGAAAAGAACAACATGCTGAAGATATCGTTGTTATTTTCGAAGTGAAGATGTCTATAGTCTGGAATTGGGAATATATAAATGGTAACTTGATTTGCATGGGTGATTATAAGACGCATAGGGGAAACCCGGGACTGTTGCGTTCTGATTCTATGTTAAAAGCAATTGGTAAAAGCATAAATGTAAGAGTATCAAGCCATAAGGCATCAAGGATTCCGATAATAATTCTAGGAAATACCCCTATTACTGAAAGTTACTTTCACAAAGTTGATCATCTAAAAACAGCAGGCATTATCCAGGGTTTCTGGTCAATAAATCCACAACCATTGGATAATAATCAAGAGAACATCAAGAAAACCATTGAAAAAGGCTTTGTTAGATATGATTCATTACAAGAGTTATATACAGAATTGAATGGATTGATGACCAGGGAAATGGAATTTTTTTCAAGTATGATAAGCAAGAAAGAATTGGGCAAAATTATAGAAATCGCCAGCAAAGAAAATAACTATATGCAAAAAGCGGAAAAATTTTTAAAATTAATAAAGGAAGTATAATGTCATACAAACATTTGGGTACAGAAACAAGTTCTTTTGGAACTCCTGGGAGAATTAACCATGATTCTACAAAATTCTATAATTCCCGTTTGTATGAAGGTGTTGCTCAAGATAAAAAAGTTGAATACAAAGAAATTAAAATTGACAAGCAGAATCTGAATAGGATTTTTTGTAAGTCTAGTGAAAATATGTCTGAATTACCGGAGAACAGTATTCATTTAATGATTACATCACCGCCTTACAATGTTACCAAAGAGTATGATGAAAATTTGTCTCTTGAAGAATACTTGAATTTTTTAACTAAAGTAATGAGTGAAACCTACAGAGTACTTGTTCCTGGTGGTCGAGCTTGTATAAATATAGCAAATCTGGGTCGAAAACCTTATATACCCATGCACAGTTACATAATACAGAAGATGTTGGATATAGGTTATCTGATGAGAGGGGAAATAATCTGGAATAAAGCATCAAGTGCAAGTCCTTCAACAGCCTGGGGCAGCTGGTTATCAGCTGCTAACCCGGTTTTGCGGGATATTCATGAATATATCTTGATTTTTTCGAAAGAAACTTTTTCGAGAAAAAAAGGAAAAAAAGAAAACACGATCAAGAAAGAGCAATTTCTTGAATGGACTAAAAGTGTATGGACATTCCCTGCAGTGTCGGCAAAAAAGATTGGTCACCCCGCTCCCTTCCCTGAAGAGTTGCCTTACAGATTAATTCAGCTTTACTCTTTTAAGGATGATGTAGTGTTGGATCCTTTTGTTGGTAGCGGAACAACGTGTTTGGTAGCTCTCAAAACAGGTCGTAACTATATAGGATACGATAATAATCCTGACTATGTTAAATTAGCAGAAAAGAGAATTATGGCATATTTACAACAAAGAAGATTATTTGAAGATAGTTGATAAGTTAATAGATATGAAGACAAATGGTTAAAAAGGAGTTTTGTTATGAGCACGACAGAACGTTTGAAAAAGGGAGATAGTGCCCCGGATTTTGCTTTGCAGGATCAGAATGAGAAAACGGTAAAACTGGAAGATTTCAAGGGGAAAAAGCTTCTGCTGTATTTCTATCCCAAGGCAAATACACCGGGTTGCACGAAACAGGCCTTGTACCTGAAAGATGCCAGGGAAGAGCTTCTTTCACAGGGTGTGGAAGTTGTCGGGGTAAGCCCCGACTACCCGGAAAAACAGAAGAAATTCGAGGTAAAGTATCAGCTGAATTTCCCCCTGCTGTCCGATACGGAGCATGAGGTATCAACGAGATATGGAGTGTGGGGAGAAAAGAAGGTCTGTGGAAAGAGTGTAATGGGTATTACGAGATCATCCTTTCTTATAGACGAGGGAGGAAGGATAATCGAAGCTTTCTACAAGGTTACTCCAAAAGACACAGTACCGAAAGCTCTGAAGGCTTTGGGTTAAAAGGCCGGTTAAAAACTTTTGATTAAAGAAACCTCAGTCTCAGTTGAAAGCTTTTAATCAAAAACGTCAAAAACGTCGGTTAAAACAGCCCCGTTACCTTTCCCGTTTCGGTGTCAACGTCTATCTTTCTGAATGCAGGATCGGATGCTGTTCCCGGCATAAGTTTGATATCTCCGGCAACGGGAACTATGAATTCTGCTCCCCTGTAGATCAACACGTCTCTTACAGGCAATGTCCAGCCTTTTGGCCTGCCCTTTACGGAGGGGTCGTGTGACAGGCTTAAATGGGTTTTTACCATGCAGGTTCCCATCTTGCTTAGCTCGGGATCGGAATCTATTTCTTTCAGTTTCTTCTCTGCCTCCTGCGAATATGAAACTCCGTCGGCTCCGTATATTTCCTTTGCAATCTTTTCTATCCTCTCCTCCTGCAGGGTGTTTTCGTCGTAGAGGAATGTAAAATTTGATTCTTCATTCGCCGCATCGACTACTGCATTTGCGAGCTCTATTGCCCCTTCGCCGCCCTTTTCCCAGTGTCTGGCTATTGCAACCCTGGCTCCTGCACTCTCTGCAGCCTTCCTGATAATATCTATCTCTTCGTCGGTATCGGTGAAGAAGTGATTTATCGAAACGACAGGCGGAATACCACTCTTTTTTACCGTCTCGATATGTGCTAAAAGGTTTTCCACACCCTTTTCTACGAGTGCGGTGTCTTTTTCCGTATATGCCCTATCGAGGGGTTTCCCCGGTACAACTTTGGGGCCACCACCATGCATCTTTAGAGCTCTGACCGTGCACACTATGACGGCAGCATTTGGCTTGAGTCCTGAATACCTGCATTTGAGATTCCAGAATTTCTCGAAACCGATGTCAACTCCGAATCCGCTCTCTGTGACATGGTAGTCTCCGAGTTTGAGTCCGAGCCTGTCAGCAATAATGGAAGATTGGCCGATTGCTATGTTGGCAAAGGGGCCTGCATGTACCAGCACAGGTTGTCCCTCGATTGTCTGCATTAGGTTGGGATTGATGGCCCTGGACATTATGGCTGTCATTGCGCCATCCACCTCCAGGTCAGCCGTGGTTACAGGCTTTTTCTTCTTGTCGTAGGCTACTACGATTCTTCCAATCCTGTCTCGCAGATCCTTAAGGTCTTTAGCAACTGCTAGGATTGCCATCAATTCTGAAGATACGGTTATCTGGAAACCGCTCTTCATCATAAAGCCGTCCATCTTTCCGCCGAGGCCAATAATTATCTCTCGTAGTGCCTGGGCTGAAAAGTCGATGGCCCATCCCATTGCAACGTTTCGCGGATCGATGTTAAGGCGTTTCAGGTTCTTTCTGGCAAGAATCTCATCCGAGTAGTTGAACTCGTGTTGCAGCCTTGCGGTAAGGGCCACCATTGCAAGGTTGTGTGCATTTGTAATTGCATCGATGTCTCCGGTTAAACCAAGGCTGAACTCTGCAAGCGGAATACACTGTGCAAGGCCTCCACCTGCGGCAGAGCCCTTTATATTAAAGGTAGGGCCGCCCGAGGGCTGCCTTATTGCACCTGTTACGCGTTTGCCAATTTTACCAAGCCCCTCTATCAGGCCTATCGTAGTGGTTGTTTTTCCTTCACCAAGAGGAGTAGGGGTTATAGCCGTTACATCGATATATTTACCATTACTATTGTTACCGATTCTCTTTAGTATGCTCATGTAATCGAGCTTTCCGAGGAAATGCCCGTAAGGGTAGAGTTCCATTTTTTCAAGTCCAAGCTCCTCGGCGATCTGGTAGACCGTTTTCATGTTTTCTTCGGCTGCCTGAGCTATTTCCCAGTCTTTCATCTTTTTAGGGTCCAATTCTAAAGACATATCTGACTCCTTTTAAAAAATCTAAAAAGCATATAGATTTTTTTATATATTAACATATAATTGTTGACTGAAATCAATTCTACTGATATAAACTATAAAATCAAGTTGAAAGGAGAAGGTGAAATGAAAAAAATTGGTATTCTGGTGCTAACTTTAATGATTCTTGTATCCTTCTCTCTAATGGCTACCGGCCAGAAAGAGGGAGGTGCTGCAAAACCAGAGGAGAAGGGTAAGGTCGTTGTTGAAGAGTGGAAGATTCCCTTCCTAAACTGTTTAACGGGACCTATTGCCAGTATCGGTGAATACCTCGAATGGGGCGCTGAAAGGGCTGCCTGGGAGATCAATCAGGCAGGCGG
This sequence comes from Spirochaetales bacterium, assembly GCA_027021365.1. GTDB lineage: Bacteria > Spirochaetota > Spirochaetia > SZUA-6 > SZUA-6 > JALUUM01. Next base: position 1,665 of record JALUUM010000041.1, on the reverse strand, counting down.
AATTGCAGGAAAGCCGGTAAAGGTGATCGGAATTGATACTGGATTGGATCCTGCAAAGGGTACGGTAGAAATGGCTAAGATAGTGAAGTGGGCGTTGGTGGCCCTGGGACCTGTTCCCGAAAACGTAATAATGGCTGCGATGCCAATCGCAGTTGAAAATGAAATGATGTCTTTCACTGCAACGACTTCCTATGAGTATGCTGCAAAGTTTTTCCCGTGGTCGATATCCTGGTTCTCAAAAACAGAGGAAAAACTTCCTCCTGTTGTAACAGCATGGGCAAAATTGAATCCCGATATGAAAAAGGTAGTACAGTTTGTTGAACCATACGGTCCGTGGCCGGGAATGGCAAAGGCCCATGTAATAGGTCTTCAGAAGGCAGGTGTAGAGGTATTGAATGATGTTACGGTACCGACGGATGCGATTACCTTTGGCCCGCTTGTTGTGAAGGCGCTTCAGCAAAAACCGGATGGAATAATCTTTGCATGCCAGTCAGAGAAGGTTGCAAAGATCATAAAGGAGCTTAAGAACCGTGGCTGGAAGGACATGGGAAAACTCTTAATCTTTAACAGCGCAGATGATGCACCTCTCTACACAACCGGTGGAAGCGATTTGAATGGTGCAATGATATACAACTATATTAATCCCAATATAGATTCCCCACGCTGGAATGCCTTTAAGGAGGCCTATGCAAAGGATCACAATGGGATGTCGCCACCGAGTCTTTCCACTCACTACTACGATGCAGTTTACATGATTAAGGAAGCAATCGAGAAGACCGGTGTAACCGGCGATCCCAAGAAGCTGAAAGAAGAGAGAAAGAAGATTGCAGATTACTGCAGGAATGTAAAGAACTTTAAAGGTCTCATGTTCACATGGAGCATGAAAGACGGCGTTCCGACCGACAAACCGCTCTTCCTCTTTAAGATTCAGGATGGTAAGAAGATTCTTGTAAAAGAGGTAAGGCCGGGTACAGAGTAAGCCGGGTTCGGTGTAAGCCGGTCGCAGAGTAATAAGCCGGGTTCGGTATAAGCCGGTCGCAGAGTAAGATAAAAAATTAAAATAGCAGCAGACGGCTTAAAAAAGCCTGTGAAAAGAGCCCCCTTTCTATTAGAAGGGGGCTCTTATTTTTCTGCTTTACAGGTTTTACCCTTTAAGCCCTTTTAAGAAGCCCTTACAACTTTACCAGCTTTAAGCTTTACCCCTTAAGCCATCTTTCGAACCAGGAAAATGCATCTTCCTGCATCTCGCTGTTGAAGTAGTGAGGCCCATCATAGTATCGGAAATCAAGCCGGTCGCTATGACCAGCTTTGTCATGGCCTTGATTACCATGTTGATTACTATGGCCTTCTTTCTCGAATATCTTCCTTAGCTGCGATTCTGCCTGTCTAACTTCATCCAGGGTATAGAGAGGGTCAGAGTAGGTAGCCATCACCATTGTAGGAAGCGGAGCCCTTAGTCCGAGGATCTCTGGAAAATCGAGGTAAACCGGCAGGCCGGGTACATAGGTCATCCATGTATGCTTGTACGAAACATTGAGGGCAAAATCTTTCCACGTCGTCATAAAGCCAACCGTAACAGAGCATTTTATCCTGTCATCCAGCCCGGCAAGAAAATCCGTTCTAAGGCCTCCGCCGGACAACCCCCCACAGCCTATCCTCTCTTCA
>JALUUM010000040.1 GCA_027021365.1 Spirochaetales bacterium | reverse complement strand
ATACCCTGCCCAGCAGGGAAGAATGGTACTTCTAAGCTTCCATTGCTCTTTGCAGTTTGTGCCCTTTCATGAATTCTTTGAAAGCTTTCAATGCTTTCGAGAATTTCTTGTTTTTTCTGTATACTAGCAATATTCTTCTTTCCAGGTTGAGGTTTGATATCTTGATATACCGAAGATGATTGTTCTTTTCTTCTTTTCTCACTGCAGTAAGGGGAAGGATTGAAATTCCGAAGTCCTTTTCTACCATTCTCTTTATCAGTTCGACATTGCCGAATTCATTCACAATTCTTAAGGGAATCTTGAGTTCTCTGAACTGTTTCTCTATGCTTCTCCTTGTAAGGGCGGTTTTCGGAGAGAGTATCATCGGCTGATTGGCAAGCTCCTCCAGGCTCATTTCCATCCTATTCCTGAAGGGATGGTTGGGAGAAACTATCAGCACCATTTCATCTTTGTAGAGTACCTCCTCTTCGAGGCTCGAATTGATATCGCTGTTTTCAGCGGATTGATAACTTCCAACTATGCCAATGTCCAGTTCATTGTTGGAAATCATCTTTCTGATCTGTGTGGCAAAGGTAACCTTTAGGGAGACTGAAAAATTGGGATACTCTTTTCTGAATTTGTATATTGTATCGGGGAGGATGTACATACCGGGAAGTGCACTTGCTCCCACCCTGATATGGCCTCTCTTTCCAACCTTTATGTCCTCCACGGCATATCGTGATTCCTCGATGGCCCTGACGATCATTTCTGCATATGGGAGTAGGGCTTTCCCCTCGTCTGTCAGTTCTATATGATGGCCGATCCTCTCGAACAGTTTAGCATCGTATAACCTTTCCAGGTCTTTTATCTGAGCACTTACTGCTGGTTGTGTAACGAATAGTTCCTCTGCTGCCACGCTGAAGCTACCACTCTTTGCAATTATGGTAAAGGCCTTTAGCTTTATGAGGTCCATATCTTTTCCATTATTCCATTCTCATGTATCATAGTAGCATATTTTCTTGTATAGTCAAGGATTATAGATAGCAAAGATAAAAACTGAAACCGGGGTGTTGATTTGCAAAAGGTTATCCTATCAATTGAGTTTGTATTGACATTAACTTTGAAATACCTTAATAATTATGCTCAATATATAAATTGATGCATGCAGTTGAAAAGGAGGAAAAATGAAAAAGACTATTGCAATCATTCTGCTGCTGATTGTTGCATTTGCTGTCAGCGCAGAGGAAAAATTGGCACTTAAGAGTGCCAGGCAGACATCCAGTTACTATGCTTTCTCAGTTGGTGTTGCGAAAGCGATAATGAAGGGTGCACCGGACATAAACATTACGGTGGAATCAAGTGCGGGTTCGGTGGAAAATATCAAGGTATCCAGGATAAGAAAGAGCTATCTCTTTACCGCTCCGCCTCTTCTGATAAAGAGTGCCATAGCGTCTAAGGGCAGCTTCTCTGAGGGAGGCTATGGCAAGATACGCTCGTTATGGCCACTTCCGGGGCTTGTTATGCACTGGGTGGTAAGACAGGATAGTGGTGTTATGAAACTTGAAGACCTTGTTGGCAAGAAATTTATTCCCGGTGGAGCCGGAAGTGCAGGTGCAAAGATAACAATGGCGGTTTTCAAGGCTATGGGAATAGACAGGAAGGTAAAACTGCTCACCGTTGATTTGAGCGAAGGTGTGAAAGCGGTTAAGAACAGAATGGCCGTTGGGTTTTCAACATCGAGTACACCTCCATCTTCCATGGTAACTGAAATTGCATCAACCACACCAATCAGGCTTCTTTCTCTTCCGGATCGTTACTACCAGCTTGTAAAAGACAAGTACAACCGGACAGTAATCCCTGCCGGTTTGTACAAGGGGGTTGACTACGATGTGAAAACTATCAGCCTTGCCGTTGCAACCTACACCACAACAGACCTATCGACTGAAACGGCATACAGGATAACAAAGGCTTTTTGGGAAAACAGGGCCACATGGGAGCAGGTTCATCCGGCAATGAAGTTCATAACAATGGAGGATGTGAATTTCATGGGTGCAAAACTTCATCCAGGTGCTCTTAGGTACTATGAAGAAATTGGTTTCAAGGTAGCAGACTCGATGAAATAGACCAATCAAACTGATTGCCATGACCGGCTTTCTGCATTGACCCGGCAACAAGATTAGCGGGAATATGTATGAAAGCCGGTTTTTTTGAGAAATTTCTTTAAATCGGAGGAACGTATCAATAAATCTGTAACTAATTTTTTTCAAAAGACTCTTCTTGTTATTTCTGTACTCTTTGCTGTTTTTCAGTTGATTCTTCCCGTCTATGGTTTTCTGCCAGTCATAAGAACACGCGCTTTGCATTTGACATTTGCTTTCATAATAATTTTTTTAGCGGGCAAGAAGGGTGAGATTGAAGACAGGGGAACTGTGAAAAGAATCCTCGATTTACTTCTCCTCATTACCGGCGTTGGAATTACGCTCTATGTCTTCATTGAATATCCGAGGATCATAGAACAGTACGGAGTAGCCACCGGGACAGGTCAGATAGTTATGGGGCTTGTTCTCGTACTGCTTATTCTGGAAGCTGCAAGAAGAATGATCAAACCTGCTCTTCCTGCAATAGCACTGCTTTTTCTCCTCTATGCGGTCTTCGGCCATCTCATCCCTGGAAAGTTCGGCCATCCACAGTACGATATTTCAACCCTTTCAAGCATGCTGTTTCTAACAACAGGAGGTATATGGGGCCTTTTGCTGGGTGTCAGTGCGGATGTAATTGCTATCTTCGTTTTTCTTGGTGCTTTTATCGTTAACACGGGTGGTGGTACAGGTTTCATGAAACTCTCGGTAAAGGTCGCTGGCAAATATGTAGGGGGGCCTGCAAAAGTATCGACGATATCCAGTGCACTTTTCGGATCCATATCGGGAAGTGCCAGTGCCAATGTTGCGACTACCGGTTCCTTTACCATTCCCATGATGAAACGGCTGGGTTACAAACCCGAGCTCGCTGCAGCCGTCGAAGCTGTTGCAAGTACCGGTGGCCAAATTATGCCCCCAATAATGGGTGCCGGAGCGTTCGTGATGGCGGAATTGATCGAAACACCCTATCTCGATATAGCGTTGAGAGCCCTGTTGCCGGCATTATTGTACTTCTTTGCAGTTGGTATAGGTATCCATTTTTATGCAAAGAGGGAAGGTTATGTGGGTCTTCCGCCAAATGAAATACCAGGTTGGCGTGAAACTGTCAAAGTAAGCTGGTTTTTCATTGTTCCCTTCGGTGTACTAGCCTTTTTTCTTTTCAAAAGCTATACCCCCCAGTATGCAGCCTTCTGGGCTACCATCAGTACAATACCTTTGGCGCTTTTCAGCGAAGACTGGAAGCTGGAGACCGGGATGGCTTTGGGGAAGCTAAAAAAAGCGGTTTCAAGCGGCGCCAAGCAAGCTGCATTGATAGCAAGCATAACTGCTAGTGCTCAAATAATCATAGCAGTGATAGCATTTACCGGTCTTGGTGTAAAGATAACCTCCTCTATTCTATCTGTGAGCGAAGGGAACCTCTTTATCTCACTTGTTCTTATCGGGGTTACCAGCATTATTCTTGGCATGGAGGTTCCTACCACCGCTGCTTATATTGTTGCTGTTGTTGTCGGAGGACCTGTGCTTGTGAAGTTTGGTCTTCCGCCTATTGCAGCACACATGTTTGTATTCTACTATGCGATTCTCTCCGCCGTTACACCACCGGTTTGTGGCGCCGTATTCATTGCTTCTGGTATGGCTGAGTCCAACTGGGTTGTAACTGCGAAGAATGCATTGAAGCTAAGTTTTGCCGCTTTCATTCTACCCTTTATTTTTGTATATGATAATGGCCTTCTAATAATTGGTACGCCACTTGAGGTTGTCTTTAGCATAATCAGGGCAGGTCTTGCCATTACCTTTATTTCAGCAGGTTTCATGGGTTATTTCAGGAAAGAAATGGGAGCCTTTAAACGTGGCTTGATTCTAACGGCAGGTTTTCTCTTGATCCTAAAAATGCTTCCTCTTAATATTGCCGGTTTTATCCTGGGAGTTATTCTGTTCCTTGTTTAAATTGAGAACCTTGTTAAGAAATGGAGCAGCTTTTCTTTTGAGAGTTGTGCTTGCCTTGAGAGTTGTGCCTACTCGGCTTCCACTCCGTCGAGGTCCCTGCAAATCTCAGCGACCTTTCTCTCTAACCTGCCTCCGGTTTCCGAATCGGCCGCCGTTATGAAGGCCCGGAGAATGGATTTTTCATTGGTAGAAGACCGGAAGTAGCCTGAAAACCACTTGCCCGTAATCTTTGGAACTTTTTCGTTGAAATCGAGTCCGATGGAAACAACAATTCCTCCCAGATCAATCTTTTCCTTTGTATGAGTGGCTACCTTTGCTTTTTCCTCGTCCTCAAAGTACTTGGATATAATTCCCAGGGCACGGTCCCTCTCTCTGTCATTGGGGAATTTGAAGTTGAATTCTCCCGTGGTAAAGATACTCTTCTGGAATTTCCACAATCTCTCCATCATTTCAGGTTGATTCTTGACGGCCTTGAGGAATAGTAGAATAGTAAAAATGGAATTCTCGGCATAGAGCCGTATATTGTTTGATTCGAGTACGTGATAGAAATGGCCCGATTCTTCCACTGCCGCAAGAGCATCTATCCTTCGCATGTATTCTTTTATCTGTGAATGGCCGTTTCGAAATGGAAAAGGCCTTACCGGGGTTTTACCTGCGATTCTCGACCACTGGTATAGGGCAAGAGGGCTGATTTTGGGATCATAGATTATACGCCCTTCACCTCTTGCTGCATCCTGTTTCCGAATCAGTGTTTCAAGAATTGGCAAGAATGAGAAGCCGGCATCTAAAACCCCATTGGAATCTCCGAATACCAATCGATCTCCATCACCATCCGTTCCTATTACTATGGCACCTCCTGCCTTGGCCGCTTCTGCAATAGCCCCGTCCATTTTTCCCCTGCTTATCGGGTTGGGAGCACCTGCTGGGAAGTATCCGTCGGGTACCAGTTGAAGTGGAATAATCTTTGCTCCTGCAATTTGCAGGCTCCTGAATATTTCAGGCCCGGCCGAACCATTGAAAGAGTTCAGTACAACCGTTATACCTTCGAGGGAAGATTCTTTTACTCCTGCTTCCGACATGGAAAAGGCTATGTATTTCTCGGAAGGGTTTGTAACAGTCAAATTCCCCCTGTGACTGGTTTTCAGTTTTTCACTACTGTGGTATATCTCTCTTATTCTGGAAAAACCGCCGAGAGGTCCTGAATCGAGGCCAATTGCCTGAACAGGTGGTACCGTGACCTTTAACCCTATATATTCCCTTGGATTGTGGGATGCTGTAATAGTGAGTCCCATAGTTCCGGGATGATATGTAGTGGTCTCCATGGTAAAGTAGTAACTCATCGGTGTGCTAATGGGATCCATGCATGCATATACATTGAAACCGGCACTTATAGCGAGTTCGATAGCCTGCTGCATCACTTTTCCGGCACCAAGTCTTGCGTCCCTCGTTATGGTGAGACTATCGATATCGAGTTGTTCGGCATAAATGAGGAGAGATTCGAAGAATCTTCTGATTTCTTTGTCGGAAAATTCTTCCTCTTCCCATCTTGCATCGTAAGTTTTTATCGGGTCTCTTTCTGTCATTTTTTTAAGTCTCCAGTTGTTCTCGGTGGTTTCAAATAATTTTATTGTTGCCATAGAAGAGTTCCTGAAAGGGAAGCAATGCCGCTCCAATCAGGGAAGCATCTTCTTTGAAGTATGAGAGAAGTATTTGAAGGTCTTCCTTCCCGTAGAATGTATTTTTTTCAAATACCAGTTCTTTCAATGGTTCGAGCAGAAATGAGTCGAATTCGCATATTTCTCCCCCTATCACTATATAGTGGGGGTCGAAGCCAAGTATTATGTTGTTGATGCCAATGGTTAAGTAGTCTAGGTATTCTTTCCATGTTTCTCCTGCAACTTTATTCCCCTGTTTCAACTTTTCCAGGAACTGCTTGGTATCATTGATTTTCTCCTCCGATCGCCTGTTGAAATTTCTTATCAAAGCTCCTGTGGCTGCATATATTTCCCAGCAATCTTTACGTCCGCAGGTACATCTTATTCCTTTTGATGCCACCGTCATGTGGCCAACTTCACCTGCTCTTCTGTTGTTACCCTTGTAAACATGTCCTCGCACTATAAGACCGGCGCCTATTCCTCTGTTCACGGATAGATATACAAGGTTGTGCTTGTGTTTGGCTACGCCGAAGACAAGTTCTCCGTAGGCTGCGGCATTTGCCTCGTTCTCGACAAAGAGAGGAAATGGAAAGAGGCTTTCATGCTGCTTGAAATCCACATTCTCCATACCAAGGGATTTGGAGAGATTTGGAGCAACTTCAAGTATCTTTTCCTTTTCATTTACGGGTCCTGGAAGTGAGATACCCATGCCAAGAACTACATTGGGGTTTATCCCCTTTCCCTCAAGTATCTCATCCTTTATTTCACTTATGTACTTCATAATCTCTGAGACCGAGGAAAACATGTCATAATCGAAGTTTCTCTCATCCACTATCTTTGCGTCGAGGTTTATTAGAATAACCTTTATCTTGTTAGACTTTGTAAGATGATTGGAGGCAAAGTCGACACCAAAGGAATACCTCGAGTCGGGTAAAAACCTTATTATCATTGGTTTTCTTCCTCCGGTGGAATCTGCAACGCCCGCTTCTTCTGCAAGGCCTTCCTCTATGAGTCGATTGATATTGGCCGTAACAGTTGTGATACTTATCTTCGAAAGACGTGATATTTCCTGTTTGCTCAGTTCCCGCTTCGTTTTGAGGAGTCGGAATATTTTTCTCCGATTTGCATCTTTTATCTTTTCCTGATCTGGGTTAATTATCTTTGCCATTGAGTCAACTTAAGATATTAAACGTAATCATTCTCAACTTCAAGAGTCACCCAACATGGAACTAAGCGAGAATGTACCTGTTAAGTATGGCTTCGAGTAACTCCTGGCTCCCGGAGTGATTTACGATACGGTCGATTTTCATGGCATACCTTTCCAGTTCCTCGAAACCTACCTCGCCATCGATTATTTTTTTACCGATGCCTTTTGTGAAACCGGAATACCTCTCTTCAATAAAATCATCAAGCTCTCCGCCATCTGCCAGTTCTTTGGCTATTTCAAATCCTTTCGCGAATGTATCCATGCCGGCTATGAAACTGAGAAATATGTCCCTCGGTTCAAAGGAAGATCTCCTCGGTTTTGCATCGAAGTTTAGACCTCCGCTTTTAAAGCCGCCATCCTTTATTACCTCGTACATCGCAAGAGTAGCATTGTATATGTCAGTTGGGTACTGATCGGTATCCCAACCGAGAAGAAGGTCACCCTGGTTCGCATCTATGCTTCCAAGCATTCCGTTTATCCTTGCCAGTCTAAGCTCATGCTGGAAAGTGTGTCCTGCAAGTGTGGCATGGTTGGATTCTATGTTTATCTTGAAATACCTGTCTAGGTCGTACTGCTTTAAGAATGCTATAACGGAGGAAACATCGAAATCGTACTGGTGCTTCGTTGGTTCCTTTGGCTTTGGCTCTATTAGGAACTGGCCTTCGAAGCCTATTTTATCCGCATATTCAACGGCCATTTTCAGGAACCTTGCCAGGTTGTCAAGTTCGAGCTTCATGTCAGTGTTTAGGAGGGTTTCGTAACCTTCCCTGCCACCCCAGAAAACGTAGTTCTCCCCTCCCAGTTCCAAGGTTACCTCGATGGCTTTTTTTACCTGTGCTGCTGCATATGCAAAAACATTTGCATTACAGGATGTTGCCGCTCCATGCATATACCTCGGGTTGGAGAAGAGGTTAGCAGTTCCCCAGAGAAGTTTAATTCCCGTTTCATCCATCTTTCGATGTATGTATCCAACGACCTCATCGAGATTCCTGTTTGTCTCTGCAAGGTTCTTTCCCTCTGGCGCAACATCCCTGTCATGAAAGCAGAAGTATTCAAGACCGAGCTTTGTCATTATCTCGAATGCCGCATCCACTCTTGCCATTGCCTTTTTCATGGGATCATCCATGTTATCCCAGGGACGTAACATCGTTGCCATACCAAAAGGGTCAACTCCGGTTCCTGTCATTGTATGCCAAAAGGCAAGCGAGAAGCGCAGGTGGTCTTTCAGTTTTATCGAGTCGATCTTTTTCTCGGCATCATAAAACTTGAAGGCAAGGGGGTTCTTTGAATTCTTCCCTTCAAACTCTATCTTCCCTATTTCAGGAAAAAACTCTTTCATTGCAGACTCCCTGTTCTTTTCTTGATTTAATTATCGCACATCAGATGCATTATATGCCATACAAAAAACTTTGTCAAATGTCTTTAAAAAGAGGCTTGACAAAGTATTTCATATACGTATAATCATTCTTAGTTCGGACTTGAAGAAAGTGACTTGAAGAATGTGAAAGGAGGACTTTGTTGTCTTTCAGTGGTTTCAGGGTACGTCATCCTGGAATATCCAAGGTCATCGATAGTTTATGGATAGTCCCATTTTTTTTGTTTTGTCTCATTTTCGAGATAATTCCGATACTCGTCCTCGTAAGGGACAGCTTTGTAAGTTCAACCGGTACCGTTACCTTTTCCAACTACCTTGGGCTAAAGGAACCCGTTTACATGCTGTCTTTCTGGAACAGCATCAGGCTTTCGGCCATAACTGCATTTCTGGGCACGGTTTTCGGGACCTTCATCGGTTACAGTATCCTGAAAACGAGAAAGAGATGGCTCAAGGAGTTGTTCACGGCTTTGGCAAATGTAACAACAAATTTTGCCGGGGCACCACTTGCCTTTGCATTCATAATCATTCTCGGAGCAAATGGGGTGGTTACATTGATATTTGCCCAGGTGTTGAATATTCAACTGTACCCGCAATTCCAGATATATTCGTATGCCGGTCTGGTAATCGCGTATACCTATTTTCAATTACCACTGATGATCCTCCTGATAATCCCGTCTTTTGCCGGACTTCAAAAGGAATGGCGAGAGGCAGCCGTGAACATGGGTGCGACTACATTTGTCTATTGGAGATACATAGGCCTTCCGATTCTAGCACCTTCCCTCATTGCAGGTTTCGTTCTCCTCTTTGCAAATGCATATGGTGCATATGCAACGGCATATACCCTGGTGGCCTCGAAATTGATGCTCGTCACCACTCAGATAGCCTTTGTGATAAGAGGAGAGGTTATTCATGATCCCGGCTTGGCCAGGGCAATGGCCACAGTGTCTCTTGTTATCATGGGTATATGTATAGCTATTTACAAGGTAGCCATAAGCTATGCTCCGGGGGCAGAGAAATGAAAGACGGGGTTGTTTCCAGGACTTTCTTTCTTCTGCTTTTCATCGTCTACATGCTGGTACCGATACTTGCCACATATATCTTTTCGATTGCGGTAAGATGGGACAGGACTATACTTCCCGAAGGTTACACATTTGAATGGTACAGTCAAACATTCCAGCATCCCTATTTCATCATTGCACTGCGCAACTCGCTGATGCTTGCAACCTATACGGTAATAATGAACCTGATTCTGATAATTCCAGCAGCCTACATTGCGCACACCCGCCTGCCTTCCGTAAAACTTCAGATGGATCTTTTGACGATTCTGCCATTTGGTATTCCCAGAGTAATTCTTGCCCTTGCATTGATTACCGTGTTTACCATGCCACCGATAACGAGATCACCCTTCCTCCTCGTATCAGCATGCACGATTTTTTCGATGCCCTACATGTACCGGCCCATATCCAATAGCCTCGAAGCAATGGATCTCAAAACAATAAACGATGCGGCACAGTTACAGGGTGCAAATTCCTGGCAGATTCTGATTTACATAATAGGCCCGAATATTATCTCGGGAATCGTCAGCGGGAGTTTGCTGGTCTTTTCCGCAATATTTGCAGAGTACACGCTGGCTGTTCTAATAACGGGAGCCCGGTTCAAAACCCTTCCCATGCTGCTTGTAGAGTTTACAAGGCGTGACGGGAGGATCGCATCCGCTATTTCTGTAATTGCTTTTACCATTGCCATGTTGCTCTCCCTGGCAATTATTGCCGTTACAAGAAATCGCGAACAGGTACCGAAGAGATGAAACCCGAGGAGGTGATGCCTATGTAGCAAAAACAAAGAATAGTATTTTCATAACATTTTATTTGAATATAAGGAGGAAAGAATGAGAAAGATTATCACTTATCTTTTGGTTCTATTATTGATAGCAGGTTTTGGAAGCTATGTGTTCGCCGGTGGTACGAAGGAGGAGGCCAAGGCACCTTCCAAACTGCCCATTAAAACCACTTCGATGGATGATCTTATAGCGAAGGCAAAAAAGGAGGGCGTACTTGTCTCTTACGGACTTCCTGACGACTGGGTCAATTATGGCGGTATTCTGAAGATAATGAGGGATAAGTACGGAATTAAAACGATGGATACCGATATGGGGAGCGGTACGATAATCTCGACGTTGAAATCGGAGAGAAATGCACCGGTTGCAGATTCAACGGATTTGGGATTCAACTTTGCAACTGTAATAACAGAGGAGAAACTCTCGCAACCATACAAGAATCAGCATTGGGATGAAATACCGGATTATGCCAAGGATCCCAATGGACTTTGGTCTGCCGCATACTGGGGCACAATAGCCTTTACGGTTAATATGGATATTGTGAAGAACATACCGAGAACATGGGACGATCTGTTGAAACCGGAATACAAGAACATGGTTACAATAAAGGATCCAAGAGAATCAGGGACGGCGAACATGATGGTTCTGGCAGCTGCATATGCTCATGGCGGTGATGTAAACAACATTCAACCCGGAATCGAATACTTCAAGAAGTTAAAGAAAGCCGGAAACATAAAACCGGTAAGACCCAGCACATCTGCAATCCAGAAAGGAGAGGCTCCTATTGCAATCTTCTGGGATTTTGACGGTCTTTCAAAGAAGTATTCATTGAACATGAAGTCTCTAAAGGTGGTTATACCGCAGGATGGTACCGTTGCGGGTATGTATATACAGTTTATTACTGCCGGTGCACCGCATCCCTATGCTGCTCGTTTGCTTATTGAAACAGAGTATTCGGATGAAGGCCAGATCGAGTATGCGAAGGGTTTCGTTCACCCGATTAGGAAGAGCGTAAAGCTCCCTGCTGATCTTGCGGCAAAATTCCCGCCTGCAGAGGACTACAAGGTAGTGAATTTTGTAAAGGATGCAGCGGTGCTTGGTAAAGCTGCCAAAGCTATAGCCAAGGCATGGGATGAGGTGGCTGCAATACAGTAGATAACCGGACCAAGGAAAGCATATTAAAAAGTGGTATGGGTAAGTCATCCATACCGCTTTTTTTACACTGTTCTATTGATTGATAGGTTGTCAGATTTATATTGAAAGGGTTTTTATGCTACCTACCATGTAGTCTATCGATTCCTTGGTCTGTCTTGGATTTATCGGTAGAGTTACAAGATTTTTTACCGTTTGCTCGGCTATTGGAAACTGTCCTTCCCTGAAACCCCTCTTCTTAAATGCCCATGTAAGGGGTACTATTGGCGTATAATGTGTTCCAATCTTTATGCCCTTTTCATAGAGCATCCTGTAGATGAAATCGTCTCTGTTTAATCCGAATTTGTCCGGTTGAATGAGAACAGGATAGAGATGAAAGACATGTTTTGCCCATGGCTTTGCGGAGGGAAGTATCAACCCATCGATACCGCTCAATTTATCGGTAATGTACCTTGCATTTTCAATTCGCCTTTCGTTGAAATGGTCCAGTTTTCTTAGCTGAACTCTCCCTATTGCAGCCTGAATATCGGTCATTCTGAAATTATAGCCAACATCATCGAAATTCTGGTACCAGAATCTTTTGCCCATGGGATATTTTGATTCGTCTATACTGCAATACTTTGTACTCTTTCCGTATACCCTTGCGCAGTGTGATCGGTAAAGTGATATCCGCTCATAGATACTACTGTCATTGGTTGTTATCATACCGCCTTCACCAAGTGTTGAAATATTCTTCTGCTCATGAAAGCTGAAACAACCGGCAGATCCCATGCTTCCTGCTTTTCTTCCCTTGTATTCTCCCCCCACTGCATGGCAGGCGTCCTCGATTACCGCAAATCCGTATTTTTCTGATAATTCGAGTATAGGATCCATGTCACAAGTCTGTCCGTAAAGATGTACCACTATGACAGCCTTGATATCCTGGGTATGCTTTAACTTATCGGCAAGTTTTTCATGATCCATATTGTAAGTGACAGGATCGATATCCACGAAGTCGACATCAGCCCCGAGTGTAGCAGGTGCCGATGCTGTAGCTATCCATGTGAGTGGAGTTGTTAGTACTTTATCTCCTGGCTTCAGGCCGATACCGATACAGGATAAAAATAGTGCGGAAGTTCCATTGGTGACAACCCTCGCATGCTTAGTGCCGCAGTATGAGGCGAATTCTTCTTCGAACTTCAGGCATTCTTCACCCGAGGTGGGAGCCATCCTTCTGAGTACTTCTATGACGGTTCTTTCCTCCTCTTCTCCGTATATGTTTCCATGTTTTATCTGAAGGTCGTATTTGATTTCTGGTTTGTTCATATGTCTTTATCCTCCGCATTCTCTATAACCAGTTGGATTCCCCTGTCCAGTCCGACCATCCGGGTTTTAAGAATCTTCTTTGCCCTGGAATTGTCCAGGCTCACATCTTTCGGTCTTGGAGCTCTTCCAGATGAGATCTCAGGCTTTCTGTCTATAACTAACTCAGTAGGATAACCTAGGTTGTCGGCTATTCTTTTTGCCATGTCGTATCTGTTAATCACATCATTTCCGGAAATATGAAGAATGCCGGTGTAATCATGATTCGCAAGTTCGAGAATTGCCCTGCTCAAGGTAATGACATCCACGGGACTTCTTATTTCAGATTTCGGGAAGGCTACTGCATTACCTTTCTTCATGGATTTTATCATACGCCAAAGGAATGAGTTCCCGTTTTCCCCTACTGGAAGTCCCATTATCAGAGAAGGTCTAATGATAACAAAATTATCAATAGCATCCTTGACAATGCCTTCTGATTTCACCTTCGTTTGTCCGTAATAGTGTAGCGGCCTGGGTATATCCTCTTCTCTGTACAAGCCTCTTTTCCCGTCGAATATGCTGTCTGAGGAAAAGTAAATAAGACGAGAAGAATAGTTTTGACAGAACTCAACAATGTTGCGAGTGATATCGACATTGATTTTTTCCGCCTGCTCCTTGTTGGTTTCACAGTAATCGATATTTGACAATGCAGCGAGGTGTACTATAACATCGGGTTTGATCTTTTCGAGAAATTCATAAAGTTCTTCCCTGTTCAGGAGGTCGAATGCCTGTGAATACAGATTGTTCTGGCTGAAAGACATATCGTATATATCTATGCCGAAGAAGGTATAATTATCCATCTCATTTGCCTGCCTGATAATATTTCCTCCTACAAAACCTGCCGCACCTGTTATGACGATTCTTTTACCCATAAAGATTCTCCTTGTTTTGTTTTTACAGTTTAACGTTATTAAATAGCTTTGTCAAGAGCCTTTAATAAGCCTCTTTAATAATAGTGTGTTTTTAAGGAAGGGTTTAAGGTTTTTCTTTTATGGATTGACAGTTTGGCTTGAATGGGCGATGGCAGATTTGAACTGCCGACTTCTACCGTGTGAAGGTAGCACTCTCCCGCTGAGTTAATCGCCCCAACCGGCCCGTACGGTTTTCCCGTACAGGCCAGTATTTGATACGAGACATATTTTATTTTCTAGCTCTCGGATTGTCAATAAAGTCTTATCGGATTGTTGGTAATGCGGCGCCTTTTTTTGGTGTTAACCTCTGGTGTTAACCCTCCAGGCCAAGGGCTGCCATTATCATCTCCAGTGCCGCATGTTCCGGGTAGGCACCAACCATTGGTTGGGGACTGTTCCCGATTACCGTATGGGGTACCCCTGAAACTCCGTACTTGTTAGAAAGGTGTGGGAACTCCGTTGCCTCTACCATTGAAGATGTTATGAATTCCGATTCAACTGCCATTCTGAAGGCGAGTATAACTGCACGCGGGCAGTACGGGCAAGTCGGAGTTACGAAAACCTGGAGATCCAGTGGTTCCTTTATTAGTTTCAGCTTTTCACGAGTATTTGGTGCGAGTCCTGAATCTTCTTTGGCCACCATCTCCATGCTTTCAAGTAGAGACATAAACTCGTAACCTGCAGGAATCCCGTAGAACCTGATTCCGAAGTCTTTATCATTTTCTCCAAGAACAGCGATGGCGGGTATCTTGTCTATCTTTAATGCATCCGCTTTTTCCTTGTCATTCATGAAGTGATATATTTCAACGGATATCTTGTCAGAAAGACTTCCTGTTTCTTCTACCAGTTCGTGGGTCTCCTTACAAAACTGGCACTCCATTTCCTGGGTAAAGAGTACAAGCTTAACAGGCTTTTCGAGCTTGGACAGCCTTTCCTGTAATACTTTCTTGTCTTTATCGCTGATAAATCCCATTACATTTCTCCTATATTTTATTTCTTTATGTCAATATACCAAAATTATTATATAAGGCAAATTTTTTCGATTGAAAAAGTGACATTGACACCAGTGATATGCCAGTGCTTTCAAAATAATTCTCTTTGTTCTATTATATTACCATAATGGAACTTACCGTCTACATAGGCACCGCTGTTCTTACGGTATTCTGGTCTGTCTGGATACATAATCTCTGGAGTGAGAAAGCAGGCTTAAGAGAAGATTCAGGGATTCGATTTCTGATGATAATTCTTCCCAGCACTATATTCTTGATGATTACATTTTCAGGCTGGCAGGGTAAGTTTTTTTTTAGAATCGATCTGATTGGTCTCTTGATTCTGGATGCCGTAACAATAATTGTTGCCGTCGTCATGGCTATTTTTTTGAAGGTGGAAAGAAGAAGAAAACAGATGGTCTTCAAAGTATCTCTCTTTTTTTACTTTTTCCTGGCTACGGTAATTGTTGCCGGTGTATATTTACTAAAGGCATTTCCGTTTCTTCTGGTTAAATTCAGTCAGCTGGTAAGTGAAGGTAAGAGGATTGACTTAAGTGCTACTCTTTGGGGGATATTGAATCCTGAAAAGCACGAGAATGATCTGAACAGGGCGGTAGATAAACTATTCATAGCCCTTCTTACGTATGTGCCCATTTCCGTTGTGAGGTTTTTTTACAGCAGGAAACAGTTTAAGAGGATAAATGAAGAACTGGAGAAGATGAAAGAGGAGATTGCTTCTCTGCATTCCGAAAGAAAAGAAAGGCAAAACACATTTTGAGTATCATTTTTTTT
The DNA here is from genome assembly GCA_027021365.1 of Spirochaetales bacterium. GTDB lineage: Bacteria > Spirochaetota > Spirochaetia > SZUA-6 > SZUA-6 > JALUUM01. Next base: position 85,105 of record JALUUM010000040.1, on the reverse strand, counting down.
GAAAAATTGTTATTATTTTCTATACCACAATAGACGGTTTTCAAGTATTGGAAAAAGTGTGGTTGTATTTTTCAGTTACATAAGTAATTAGATTATCATTTTTTATTTTACTAATGGCATGAATGTTGCTTGTTTATTATATGATGTATGGGGTAGATAGTCAGGCTTCCATTGATGCATTGGGCTTACCTGTAAAAAGTATCACCAATGCTGAAAGAATTCAACACGAAGTCGTAAGAAAAACAATTCACATGCTCATTGCCTTTGTCCCGTTCCTTGCCGCATATGATGTTATGGCAACGATGGTACTTCTTGGTATGGGCATAGTTTTCTATACATTTGCAGAGACAATGCGTCTAAACGGAAGGCGTATCATCCTTGTAACAGACATAACTCTCTTTGCGATAAGAGACAGGGATAGAGGTAAGCTCGTCCTCGGCCCTATCACTCTCGGCATTGGAGCAATGCTGAGCCTTCTTCTATATCCCGAACCTGCTTCCAGTATAGCCATTTTCGCTCTGGCCTTTGGTGATGGCTTCGCAAGTCTGGTGGGGAGCCTGTTTGGAAAGAAAAAGATACCATTTACCGGGGGCAAGAGTTACATAGGAACATTTGCAGGTTTCCTTGCAGTTTTTATTATAACATTCAAAATCACGGGGAATTTATTATTCTCACTTATAATTTCCACGGCAACCTCATTGTTTGAGCTGTTTCCTACCAAGGACATAGACAATCTGATTATTCCCGTGGGAACCGGCCTCGTTGCTATGAAGTTCTTCTACCTTCTTTAATTGTAACTATATTGTTATCTTCTTGAAAAATTAAAAGGTCTGTGGAATCCTCCTGATCGTGCTATAGGGGAATATATATTTTTTCTATCGAACGTGTTGTAATGATACTTCCAAGAATCACAAGAAACAGACCCGAATGCGTCAGGATGAAATGTTCATCATGAAGATAGAGGGATGAACCTGAAAGTATTATCAATACTCCTGTGAGTAACAATAAGTATCTCGGATAACGTTTTTGAAAAAGTGCAATCAGGAGGTTCAAGAATACGAGTATATATATGGCAACAGAGAAAAAAATCCGACTGTTTCTGATTCCCAGGCTGTAACTAAGGTCACTGGAAAGCAGTGTGGGGTCGACAGGTATGTATGCTGCCAGCGAAAATGCAATGAGAAAGGAAGCGGCAAGTATTGTTCCGAATCTCTTGTATGTAAAATTGGTAAGGTACAGGGTAGAGGCCAAAAGGCTCATCAGTCGAAAAACACGTCCGAAGTATATTGCCTTTGCGACAAGTTGAGTGGCATAGAGCGGAGTATCGAGGACAAATATGACAGCATTGAGGAGTCTTAAAGATTCAAATGAAATTGAGAGGGTGAAAAAGGTAAAAAAGAATAACTCGGGGGCTTCGGTATTCTTATAGGACTTGATAGTACCGATGGATACGATTAATGCGAGAAGCACGAGAATTTGGATGGTGATGAAAGAGGGAAGGATTGTATCATCTATCATATGAAAGTCTACTATCCTGTTCAGTTCTTCGACTCTGGCATCATTTCCGTTAATAGAGAGGATGATATACCCGAAGAGAAAAGTAGAAAAAAAGAGAAGAAAAGCTATGACCAATCCTGTCGTAAGCAAATTGTTTCGGAGTCTTACTGTCATTTCACATAGTTTACTAGAAGATGAGTTTTTTTAACAGTGCATCATCTCGACGCCACTTCTTTTTTACCTTAACCCTAAGGTCGAGTTTGACCCTGTAGGGGAATATGGCTGAAAGCTCTTTCTCTGCCTCTTTTCTGATCTTCTTTATCCTGTTGCCGCCATGTCCCACTATGATTCCTACCTGAGAGTCTCTTTCCGTATAGATTATTCCGCGCACCCAGAGGGATTTGCCCTCCTCCTGCATTTCCATATCGAGAATCTCTATGTATATGGAGTGGGGAATTTCCTCCCGCGTCTCGAGTATCACCTTTTCTCTTATAATTTCTGCTATTCGAAATGATGGTTCCTGATCTGTGTAGATATCATCGTCGTAATACCTCGTTCCTTCAGGGGCTATTTCTTCCAGGTAATTCAATAGTTCCGGTATGCCTTCTCCTGTCATGGCAGATACCGCAAAGATGGGTGCATCTTTCAATCTTGTCTGTACGAAAGCCTTATGTCCTTCGAGGTAATTTTGTTTAATATCAATCTTATTCATTACTACGACCTTTGGGCCGTTAAATCCCGATACGAAATCCGCAATACTACTCTCTTCCGATCCTGGCTGTCTGGATACATCTATCATATAGAGTAGGATATCGACATCCTCGAGGGAATCCTGTATAAGCTTTGTCATTTGAAGGTTGAATTTCTTCTCCGAGAGGTGATATCCCGGCGTATCAACAAAAACAAGCTGAACATTCGTTCCGTTGTATATTCCTCTTATTCTGTTTCTCGTAGTCTGAGGTACCGGTGTCACGATTGATACCTTGTAACCACATACACGATTGATAAAGGATGATTTTCCCGAAGAGGGTCTTCCAATTATTGAAACAAAGGCTGATTTCATCTTAGTCTGGAAACCTCGTTCGTATTTCGTGAAATCTATCTTCTATGCTGAGGTATATATCTATCAGTACGGCGTCAAATTGTAAACCTCGTTGTTTTACCAGCTCTTCTGTTGCCCTCTCATGAGACCAGGCTTCCTTGTATGGTCGCCTCGTAGTCAGGGCATCATATACGTCGGCCACTGCTGTGATTCTCGCACTCAAGGGTATATCTTCGCCTCTTAATCCGTTTGGATAACCTGAACCATCGTATCGTTCATGGTGATTGAGTGCAATTGTTGCGGCAAGCGTGAGGAAAGATTGTTCACCCATTTCCCTGTCTGCCTGGACGAGTGTTTCCCAGCCCCACAGTGTATGCTTTTTCATGACATCCCATTCCTCCCTTGTAAGCTTACCCGGTTTCAAGAGGATACTGTCTGGAATTCCAACCTTTCCTATGTCATGTAACATGCTGGAAACATAGATATCATTCTGATATCCCCGTGATATTTTGAAAGAATAAGGATTCAATCTGTAAACCTCCGAAGCGAGTGCATGGGTATACTCGCAAATGCGCTGCAGATGATTGCCAGTCTCCTGGTCCCTGAATTCTGCAAGGCGCGCAAGAGCTTTTATGGCCGAAACCTGGGTCTTCTGGAGAAGTCTTATTGTATTGAATATTTGATCATTCAAGAATTCCTGCATTTCCAGGGCTTCTGACAGTTCTCTCTTCTGTTTCATATAATCCGTGATGTCAAAGAATATTCCGGTTATTTTTCCCTCTTGGAAAACTGCATTATCCATTATTTCCATTTCTGAGCCGTCAAGGCTTGTTAGAACAAGGGGATAATTCCTAACAAAACCCTTTCTTATAATTGTTTCGATTTCCTCTTTTCTCTTCCGGGAATCTTTGAACAGTCCTCTCGATGAATTCAGTTCAATTAAGTTTGAATAACCGGTTAAGGAGAGAAACGACTTGCTTGCAAAGAGAAAATGTCCCTCTATATCTGTAATATAAATGGGTAACTCGAAGTTGTCTCCGAGTAGGATGAGCGCCTTGAGGTTATCGTCATATTTCTTTGTATTGGTTTCTCTACTTATTATGTCTCTGAGTTTCAATGATAGGAGTTTAAGTTCCAAAGCATTTACCTTCAGAAGGTCCTCGGGATCTTTACTGCCAATAAGTAATGCTCCGATCGGATTTTCGCTATGTGAATTGACAGGTATGTATGCAAATGAAATGGTACCATCAAGGGGTACTTCCCTTTCACTTTCTATTCTTATGTCATCCTTTAGAAGAATTGTTGAAGAAATTGGTTTGTTCTTCAATGTGAGCGACACTTCTACAGTACTGTCATTGCTCTGAAGCAACCCTCTGACCTTACCGGTATTTGTAGCTTCAAAAAAGAGAAGCAAGGCACAGTTGGATTCAAATTGCGACCTAGTCCAATTGAGAAAGAAGTCAATCTTATTCTTGTTTGTTTTTAACTTATCTAGTTTATCACATAGATATAAATATTGTTTCAATAAGGATTCCCGTACCATCAGCTATAAATATAGTTATTTGATTTGCTAATTCAACAGAAATCGTTGTTATAACCCGGTTTTATTCTTTCTTCTGTCAAGACGTTCATCTCGCTTTCGTAACCTTATCATTCTGCGCATACCTCGTTCGATAAGTAGCAGGGTGTCATCCATTAGCTCTTCTACGTCTCCGTTGTCGAATTCGGAAATTATTGCGTTGTATATGGTGAAGAGCATTCGACGCGGATTTTTGAATATGCCTGCCCTAAAAACTCTTTTTTCTGTACCCTCACGGATTATTCTTTCGAGAAGAAGCGATATATGATTTATCAGTTTGCTGCCGTTTTCTTTTCTCTCGTTCAGACCCGGGTAGACAAATTTCTTGTCACCAGTAAGTATGCCCTTCAGAATGATATTTTTTCTAAGGCCAAGTGTGGCAAACCGGTATACTGCCTTCAATTTATTGATGGGAGAATGAAAGCTTGAAATAAGTCTGTCGATATGGTTGATTCCTTCTTCTTCTATCCTGTCCAGTACCTGGGAATAGAATTCTTCTTTACTGTTGAAATAGGTATAGAAGCTACCTGTAGCAAGTCCCGCATGGCTTGCTATCTCTTCGATGTTTACATTCCTGTATCCGTACTGGGAGAAGAGCTTCTCCCCTGTCTTGAGTAGTATGGTTTTCTTATCCATGCAAAATGAATATTTTATTCAAATATTCAGCCTCTTTTTTGATTCTGATTGTGCTTTTATAATCTATTTATCCTTAAAAACCGCTTCTAATCATTGATTTTACAGGATTCGCACGGATTGTGCAATTGCTCATACGTGGCAATGTTGACATATTCTCCTCTTTTTAAAATCCTTATCAGTATGAAAACGAGTTACACTCTCCGGTGCATGCATTGCGGAAATGTGTATGATTACGATGATTTTCGTATGGACTGTTCCGAGGAACATGAGGCCTCGCTTTTAAGAACCGAATATTCCAAAAAGCTGATTATTCATGATGATGCAGAAGGGATATTCAGGTATTCAGACTGGTTGCCACTCCAGAGAAAATTTAAAGGTACCAGAGGACCGGTTGTGTACCACAGCAAAGGCCTTGGGAGCAGACTGGGTCTTGATAACCTCTATGTTGCTTTCAACGGGTACTGGCCGGAAAGGGGCGCTTTCATGGAAACCTGCTCCTTTAAGGAATTAGAGGTTCCAGGCGTTTGCGGAAGATTACCCGAAAGTGAGGAACGGGTTCTTGTGGTTTCATCTGCAGGAAACACCGGAAGGGCGTTTCTGACCCTATGTTCTAGGAACGATATTCCTGTTCTTGTCGTTGTACCAGACAAGTACATTCATTCCTTGTGGTCAACAGAAGAATTAAGTCCTCGGGTCAAATTGTTGAGCGTTAAGGGAAATGTCGATTACCTCGATGCTATCAAACTCGGAGGATTGATTTCTCACTTTGATGGCTTCCTTGCTGAGGGAGGAGCAAAAAATGTGGGAAGACGAGATGGAATGGGTGTAGTGGTTCTTGCAGGGACCGAAGCTATCGGAGAGATACCTGATCATTACTTCCAGGCCGTCGGAAGCGGAACAGGTGGGATCGCGGCATGGGAGATGAGCCTAAGGCTCCTCGAGGACGGAAGTTTCGGAAAGAAGCGGATGCACCTTCATCTTTCACAGAATATTCCCTTTACCCCTATGGTGGAGGCGTGGAAAAGAGGAGAGAGGAGAATCGATATTCCCGAGGAGAAAAAAACGAAGAGGCTTATCGATGGGCTACACTCCAAAGTACTGAGCAACAGAAAACCGCCATACTCCATTGTCGGTGGTGTATTCGATGCACTTACAGATTCAAAAGGTCATATGTATGGTGTGACAAATGAGGAAAGCCTGAAAGCAGGGTTTATGTTTGAAAAGGAAGAGGGTATAGACCTCGATCCTGCAGCCGAGGTAGCCGTTGCATCACTCATTCAGGCGGTGGAAGCTGGGAATGTCAAGAAGAAGGATGTCATTCTCCTGAATATTACGGGGGGTGGATACAAGAGGCTTTCCTCCGAGAAAAAGCCTATTTACAAAGAGCCCGATTTGAGCTTTACTCCTAATGAATCCGACGATTTTATAAGAAACAGCGTGGAAAAACTGTTTCAGCCGGAATTTGTATAGGGGTGGGGCAAGTAATACCTGATAGAGGAAGAAAACATGGAAAATTCTCAAAATGATCTGTTTGATAAATGCAAGTCTGACGGCGGTTACTTCGGACGTTTCAGAATTTCAGGTGACGACTATTTTACCCAGCCAGTACTGGAGGGCCTACCAGGACCGAGAATGAAATTCAAGGGCAGGGAAGTGATAATGTGGGCGGTAAACAACTATGCAGGTTTGGCTGGCCACGAAAAGGTGAAAGAGGTGGCAGTTGAAGCTGCAAAGAAATACGGTACGTACACACCTATGGGTTCGAGGATGCTCACCGGCAATACCATTGAACATATAGAGTTGGAAAAGAAACTGGCAAAATTTCTTCAGAAACCTTCCAGCATACTCTTCAACTATGGCTACCTGGGAGTGCTTGGAACTATTTCCGCCTTGATCGGCAAGGATGATATCGTGGTAATAGATAAGCTCTCCCATGCTTCAATGGTGGATGCTGCCATTCTTGCATCTGCGGGAAGAAGATTCAGGCCCTACAGGCACAATGACATGGAGAGCCTTGAGTTCCACCTGAAATCGATCAACAAGGACAGAAAGGGAGGAATCCTGATAGTAACAGAGGGTGTTTTCGGTATGCGAGGAGATCTTGCCAGGCTTGATGCGATAACAGAGCTGAAGGAGAAATACTCCGCACGCCTCTTCATAGACGATGCCCATGGTTTCGGAGTCATGGGAGACAATGGCCGTGGTACAGGGGAGTACTACGGAGTTCAGGACAAGATAGACCTCTATTTCGGCACTTTTGCCAAGGCTTTTGCAGCGATTGGCGGAGTTACGGCGGGAGAGAAGGATGTGATAGAGTGGATTCGCTACAATGCAAGGACAAATGTATTTGCAAAGAGCCTTCCAATGATTTTCGTGAAGGCCATAGAAGCCACCCTCGAAATCATGGAAAAGGATCCCAGCTACAGGGAGAATATGTGGAGGATTGCAAAGAAACTTCAGAACGGCCTGGTGGAACTGGGATTCGATATCGGGGATACGAAATCACCGATAACCCCCGTATATGTACCGGCGGGAAGTGAAGACATAGCTATGTCCATGATAGCAATGCTGAGGGAGGATTATGGGGTATTCGTCTCCGGTGTAACGTATCCTGTTGTTCCCCCTGGCGTTGTCCTTTTCAGAATGATACCGACGGCCTCCCACACGGACGAAGACGTGGAACAGACACTAAAGGCTTTTAAAGGCATGCGTGACAGACTGAAACTGGATCTTTCGGAAAAACCTTCCCTGAAAAACAGGTAGATAATTCAAAAAACTGGACCATGGTAGTATCATGAAAACCGTTAAAAGAAGCATCCCTCTTTTCGCCGTTTTACTGTTAACAGCAGCATCTCTAATCATTACCTCCTGCAGCAGGATCAGGGTATACAAGCATGCAGGATTACTAAAGGATATCCCTCTAAACATCATCGTGGTGGGGCAGCGGGAACCGGAGTGGGATCGAGTAAACTCCTTTGTCAATGAAAAGGTTTCCCTCTTTGATCACAGGGATGAAAAAAGCCCCCTCTTCGAGCTAAACAGAACAGGAAGGGCAAAGCTTCCGCCGGAGCTCTATGCTACCATGAAAGAGGCCCTTGCCATTGCAAGGAAGAGCGGTGGAGCCTTCGATCCCACTATCTATGCACTTACCAGGGCCTGGGATTTCGATCACGGGGGGAGACTTCCCGGCAAGGGTGAGATTGAGAAAGCAAAGGCACACGTGGACTATAAAAGGTTGATACTTGACACCGGCGGCATTGCTACCCTGCCTGAAGGCTTTGGCGTGGATCTTGGCGGAATTGCCAAGGGAGCGATTGTGGACCTTCTTGGCGATTATCTCGAATCGATGGGATACGACGAGTACCTGATAGAAGCGGGTGGAGATATTCTCGTTAAGGGCCTAAAGAAGGAAGCCAGGTGGAAGATAGGTATCAAGCATCCCCGCAAGTTAAATGAGTTTATGGGTATAGTTTCTCTAGGGGAGAGTAATAAGAGGTTGGCAATCGTAACCTCCGGTGACTACGAGCAGTACTTCGAGAAGGATGGCGTGAGGTACCATCACATAATAGATCCCTCGACAGGTTATCCGGCCAGGGGACTTGTTTCCGTTACGGTTATTGCAGGTTCCTGTATGGAGGCCGATGCACTTTCAACGGCTGCCTTTGTCATGGGGTATGAGAAGGGTTTCGAGATGATACAAAAGACAGATGGTGTAGAGGGCCTCTTTGTAATGGAGAGAGGGGGAAGCCTATCTGCCGAGGAAACAGAAAGTTTTCCCCTGCCCCTGTACGAATTGAAACTCTAAGCCTTCCAGTACTTTGAATAGAAGAGGGAAAGCCTTCTCTTTTTTTCGTATGGTATCTTTTCCGGGTCTGTGATGATCGCATTTTCAGCGGCATGCCTGCATGTACAATCCTCTATCCCGGTAACAGATTCGATTATTTCGGGTAGCATTGCCTTTACTGAACTGACATTGTCATTCATTACCTTCAAAACCATTTCAACCGATACACTCTCCTCTGTTTCATGCCAGCAGTCGTAGTCGGTAACCATTGCAATGGTTGCATAGCAGATTTCTGCCTCCCTTGCAAGCTTTGCTTCGGGGAGGGCTGTCATGCCAATCAGGTGGGATTTCCAGCTTCTGTACAGCTCCGATTCTGCTTTTGTTGAGAATAGGGGACCCTCCATTGTAACCAGTGTTCCCTTCTCGTGAAAGGGATGATTTTTTTTGGAAAGCACTTCTATTATTTTTCCTCTCATGCTGGGACAGAAGGGTTCTGCAAATGCAACGTGACCGACAATTCCGTTACCGAAGTAGCTGTTTCTTCTGCTCCTTGTCCTGTCAATAAGCTGGTCCAGGACTATGAAATCACCCGGCTTGTAATCCTCTGAGAGGGAACCTACCGCACTCACAGAGATTATTTGCTTCACGCCAAGGTATTTGAGTGCCCAGATGTTTGCATCGGAGGGTACCTCTGTGGGAAGTATCCTGTGGCCTTTCCCGTGTCTCGGTAGGAATGCAACGGGTATGCCACCGATGTCCATAACGGATATTACATCGGAGGTCATGCCAAAGGGCGTGGGAACATCAATCTCTTCTATTACCCTTGACCCCTCTATCCGATACAAGCCGCTTCCGCCGATTACTGCGATATCTGCCTTCATAACTTGTCATCTCCTCGGATATTTATAATGAAGAAGAGAGAAAAAAATGTCTATACCTGTTGACAATTGAAAAAGCTGTAGTAAAATAGAGGGTGCAATCTGGGAGCCTTCCGCCCCAAAACCTCCAGTAAATATTGGAGGACGGAAGTTTAAGGGAGGGCCGGAGATTTTCTCCGGCCTTTTTTTTATTGAATTTTATCCCATCGCCGTATATATTTTCCTTACCCGAAGACACCAAATAAGCTTTTTGAAAGAGGAATAAAACCATGAAAATCGATGAAAATATCTTTTTCAATCAAAAGGAAGAGGAGGGAAAGGAACAGGAGTCCTTTTTACTTCAGAGAATCCTCAAAACGAGAACGATTCTCCTCTCCGGAGAGATAAACAAGGCTCTTGCCGAGAGGATCGTAAGGCAGTTGATTCTTTTGGAAGATGAGAGTGAAGAACCAATCAAGATCTTCATAGATTCTCCCGGTGGTGATGCGGATGCCGGTTTTGCAATATTCGACATGATACGCTTCATAAAGCCTCGTGTATACCTTATAGGAATGGGGCTCGTTGCAAGTGCTGCTGCCATAGTACTGCTTGCCTCTCCAAAGGAGGACAGGCTGGGGCTTCCCAACTCGCACTACCTCATCCACCAGCCCTTGAGTGGCATAAGGGGCGTTGCAACGGAGATTGAGATTCATGCAAGGGAACTGGATAAGCTAAGGGTAAAGATAAACAAGCTCATAGCAGAGGAAACGGGCCAGCCCTATGAAAAGGTGGAGAAGGATACTGACAGGGATTTCTGGATGAATGCACCGGAGGCGAAGGATTACGGGCTCATTTCCAGAATCGTAAAAAGGAGAAACGAAATAGAGGAGTAAGTCAAATTGGATAGGAATACGCTGTACGGCATGCTTGGGCAGACCGTGGAAAGTATCAACATGGATCTTCCCGTTATCAGGGGAAAGGTGAGGGATATCATCGAACTGGGAAGCCACCTGCTCATTGTTACCACTGACAGGATATCGGCTTTCGACAGGGTTCTCTCGACGATTCCTTGCAAGGGAGAGGTGCTGAACAGAATTTCACTCTTCTGGTTCGGGAAAACGGAGGATATCATACCAAATCACGTGGAGAGGGTAGTATCAGCTCGTAGCGTTCTTGTGAGGAAGTGCGAGCTTGTTCCCGTGGAAGTGGTGGTGCGTGGCTACCTTACCGGTTCTGCCTGGAGGGACTACCGGAAGGGGAGGGACATTTCCGGGATAAGGCTGCCTGATGGCATGAGGTTCAACGAGAGATTCGAGGAGCCACTTGTTACCCCTTCTACCAAGGCGGAAAGGGGGATTCATGATGAACCGATCTCGGAGGAAAGGCTGGTTTCCGAGGGAATCGTTACCGAGGAGTTGTGGAAGAAGATAAGGGAGACAGCCTTAAGGCTGTATCGGCGGGGAAGTGAGGTTGCGGCAGGGAATGGGATGATACTTGTAGATACCAAGTACGAGTTCGGCCTTTATGAGGGAGAGTTGATGCTTGTGGACGAGATTCATACGCCGGATTCCAGCAGGTACTGGTACATGGATACCTACGATGAGCTCTTTGAAAGGGGAGAGCCGCAGAGAAAGTTGGACAAGGAATACCTGAGGCAGTGGCTTATCGGAAAGGGCTTCATGGGGGACGGGGAAATACCGCAGATTCCGGATGAGGTTCGTGTGGAGGTTGCCTGGAGATACATAAAGGCCTACGAGACGGTCACCGGCGAGGAGTTTCGTCCCGAAAGCCGGGGGGTAGAAGAGGAGGTTTCCCTGTTGCAGACTGTTGTTAATGGGTTTTCCATGTAACAAGGAATATAATTAAGTTACATAGTTTTCCTTGTATTTTAGTGTTATATCGAGATAAGAATTTATAAATTAAGAAATATACAAATTTCCATATGTTTAAGATAAATTCCAATTGACATTACGTATAAAAACTACTATTATTGTACGTAAGAGGTATATAGATGAGTAAAAAACTTACTTTAAGTATTGATGAAACAACAATTGAAAAAGCAAAAAGATATGCAAAGAAAAAGAAAAAAAGCCTCTCTAAATTAGTACAGGAATACCTTCAATATGTTGCAGAAAGAGAAAATGATAACCTGGAATCAGAACTAACACCAACAGTAAAAAAATTACTCGGTTCTGTGAGAATAAAAGAAGAATCTATCGAAGAAGCAAGATTCAAATATCTCAAGGAAAAATATCTTGGCGGATAAGGTTTTTATTGATGGCGATGTAATACTGGACTTGCTGTTAAAAAGAGAAAAATTTTATAAAGAAGCAGCTGAATTATTTACTCTAATAGAACAAAAGAAAATAGAGGGATATACTTCCCCTCTAATAATAGCAAATATTTATTACATAATAGCCAGACTTGAGAATAAAGAAATTGCACTGGAAAAAACGAGGTTATTACGGAGTCTTTTAAGGATACTTTCTCTAGATGAAAAAATCATAGATATAGCATTATTGAGTCCATATCGAGATTTTGAAGATAGCATACAATACAATTGTGCATCGACACATAATATCAAGACAATAATCACACGGAATACTAAAGATTATCCTGAAGGTGAGATTAATATCTTAGAACCGAAAGATTACATACTTGTTTACAAAAAGGGCAATTAAAGTATTTATCGATATAACAAGACATTGCACTTGACTTTTCGCTTTGTCACGGTTTTTGCAATTAAGGTGAAAGTATGATATTGTGGGTATAGAAGCAAGAACGCGTGCCAGAGCTCAAAGCAAGTGAATTATGTCGTTATGTTTTTAAATTCATTAAGGAGTAAACAAATATTCTATGTGCAACATAAGTTATGATGTTCTGAAATAAAAAACTTTTTAACAAATGAACTACTATATTTCAAATACTTCAATTCAATAAGTGCAATAATTTAAACTCTTTGTCTGAAAACGATATATGACTCTAAACTATATTATTTGATAATTATTTTTCTAGATTTATTATTGATAAATCAGTCTGAATATAGTACTATATAAGTACTGGAGGCTAAACATGAAAATCAAAGATAATATAAAACCTATATCTTATATAAAAACAAATGCTGCAGAAATGTTAAAAAAAGTCAATGAGACACACAATCCAATAATTATAACTCAGAACGGTGAAGCAAAGGCTGTTTTATTGGACACCCAAACATATCAATCCATGAGGGACAGCATAGGCATATTAAAAATACTTTCACAGAGCGAAAAGGATATAGAAAGAGAACAAGTATATATACAAGAGGATGTTTTTACAGAGATGGATAAAAAAATAGAGAAACTTAAAGCCAAAAGAGAAATCTAACAGAGAACAATTAATGCAGAAGAAGAAGGTTTTGTGGACACATACGGCAAAGAATGATTTAGAGGAAATAATAGAATATATAGCCCAAGATTCGCTAGAGACAGCAATAAAAAAATATGAAGAGATAAAAGCTACTGCTAAAAAATTATCTATTTTTCCAGAACAAGGAAGAATAATTCCGGAACTGGCCGAACAAAATATAGTGAAATATCGTGAACTAATTATTTCTCCCTGGAGATTGATGTATAAAATAGAAAAAGAGGCAATTTATATAATGGCAATAATAGATGGAAGAAGAAATATTGAAGACATTTTATTACACAGACAACTAAGATAATTAAAAAAACATAACAAGTCATTACACCCCACTTTTCGCTCTTTCACGGTTTTTGCAATTAGGTTAAAAGCATGATATTATGGATGCAGAAGCAAAAACACGTGCCAGAACTCAAAGCAAGTGAATTATGTCGTTAGACTGCCCATCTGGCGTTGGTTCAGTTTTATCGGCTAAGCAGACATCATTTGTCTAGGTGAGGGAGTTACATCGAATGTGGAAGCAAGAAATTCTTTCTTTTGTTGAGAAGTTTGAGCACCCGGCTTGGGGGGTGCCACATTTCAAACGAGTCTACGAGTTGTCATTGCACTTAACTGAGTTACACGGTATGAAAGTTGATGAGGATTGTCTGTTTGCTGCGGCCTATCTACACGATATCGGCGCGTTTGAACCCTACAAGCAATCAGGAGTGGATCATGCCGAAAGATCAGCTCAGATTGCGGATGAGATACTTGCTTCAGTTGGTTTTCCTTTGGAAAAAACAACTTTGGTGAAAGAGATCATTCGGGGGCATATGTTTTACGTGGATCCGGCGGACCGTAACGAGGTGATCCTCTTCCATGATGCTGACACATTGGAATTTATGGGATGTATTGGTATTGCGCGGTTGCTCTCGATTGTGGGGCTTGACGATTGGACGCCTGATTTGGCTAGTGCGGTTAAGCTGATCGAACGGTTTAGTCGAGAGTTGCCTGACAGGCTCTACACTTCTAAAGCCAAGGAGATGGGCCAAGCGAGACAGGCGGAGATGTTGATCTTCCTTACAGGATTGTCGGATGAAACGAGTGGATTAGAAACGCTGTAGAGCATTTAAACGTGAGAAGAATATGTGTTTGACAGAGAGGGGATGGCCTAACAAGCGCTTTCAGCTGACCCGCTCAGCTATGCTTCGCAGGCAGCTGAAAGCGCGGTAGTTTGAATGTAGCAAGTGTGAATTATGCCTATGTAAGGAATAAATGTAGTGATAAGAAAATTAGAATATTAATTTAAAATCTCTTGCATATAATGATTTCCGTATTATAGTTTTAATCTGTGGATAGAAGAAAACTATACAGTAAATATCTAGAGAAAATAATAAAGAAACTTAAGACTTTGAACCCAAGAACTGTAATTGTCTTTGGTTCATACATTAAGAACAACTTAATTGAAGATAGTGACTTGGATTTATTGGTTGTACTAGATATAAATAAGACTCCCTCTAGCTATGATGAAAAAATAAAAATGAAACTTGATGTCAGAAAAGCAATAAGAGAGATAAACAGAGAAATTGCTATAGATTTATTAGTGTATACTATACCGGAATATGAAGAACTCATGAATAGTGAAAGTTCATTTTCAAAAGAATTGAAAGAAACTGGCAAGATAGTATATGAAAAAGCAAGCAAAGCAATGGCTTAAATATGCAAATGTTGATTTAAGGTCTGCTGAAAAACCACTTAATTATGAAGAATTGACTCAAAGTATTGCTTTTCATAGTCATCAAACGATAGAAAAATCACTAAAAGCTTTATTGGAAGATGAGGATGTAAAAATACCAAAAATACATGATCTTGAAAAACTTTATGGTTTGATTTTAAAAGCTGGGATAAAACTTATGTTAGAAGAAGACAGTTTGGCACAAATTAACGATGTATATATATAGATTCAAGATATCCTGGTGATACTGGATTAATACCCGAAGGGATACCATCCACAGAAAAGGCAAATGAATTTTATGAATCTGCAAAAGAAATATATTAAAAAGTGTTGAGAATATTAGGTGACGAATAATATTTATTCTAACAAACATTTGGAGTAGATTTTACGACATAGTTTTTTAAAGAAGGAGAATACAAATGCTTCCAGGACCAACAATTATAAAACGATGTTCGGAATGTACTGGTTTGCTCAAAAAGTACACGATTGTGTCTGGTAATATCTTTGGGGCTACATTTGGGACTGATGGCTAGTGAGATACTCCAATGCTTACAGAATAACCTTGGCTTGTAAAATACCCTCACTACCAGGCAGTTATTTGGATTGATGAGCAGGAAAAAGTTGGAAAAATTGATCCATTAAGTAATGAAGATAGTTATTATGAGGCCAAACCTTGTGAAACTCCAGAAATTGATGATGATTTTCCAATATTAAAAGAGAATAATAATCTTGGAGCAGAAAATGGTTCAGAAAAAGAACTGTATGTTCGTCTTCATGCATGGTGGGCGGGCAATGATAAAAGAAGAAATACTACCACCAAAATAGATGATTTATCTGATAATGAAAAGGCAAACTTGGAGGCGATTCTCAATATGCTCGATTTTTCTGATAACAATGATGTTGTTATGTTGGCTGAAATTAAGAGAGAACTTGGAGATTTCGAAGGCTCAATAAGACTACTTAAGAAAACCTTTCCGGAGGAGGTCTCTAAAGCGGTATCAATTATCTATGAATTGGCTAAAAAACGAAATCCATTTGTTACAGAAATTAAATATGAAAATTAGCCTGACAAGTCTCTCAAGCAGACTCCGATTTTCATCATGGTTTTTGTAATATTAAGTTAAGGATGATAATATAGTAATGAAGGGTAAAAACTTGAGCTGAATCTTTCCTTTCAACCGAGATAATCGGCGTATGTGATATTTATCGTTATATGACAAAGCAAATGGAGGAACCATGAGTAACAAGAAAGCTATCGTATTTGGCACAGGCCCTTTGGGGTTATGGGTTGCGCAGACTTTGGAGGAAAAAGGTAAGAAGGTGACCTTGGTGAACCGAAAAGGAACAATAGCACAAGAACTGTCTAACCATATTGAAATCGTATCAGGAGATGCAACTAACTCAACTACTGTATTTCAGATATGTAAGGGGGCTGATGTAGTATTTCATTGTGCTATGCCTCCCTATACAGAGTGGCCTGATAAGTTTCCTCCCCTGACGAAAGGTATTCTTGAAGGAGTTTCACGGGTAGGGGCAAAATTGATTTATGGCGATAACCTCTATATGTACGGTGATACCGAGGGTAGGCCAATTACGGAGAGCCTTCCTAATAAAGCCACAGGGCCCAAGGGAAAAGTTAGAGCAGAAATGGCAGAAATGCTTTTGAATGCACACAAAAAAGGAGTGGTGCAAGTTGTCATCGGTCGTGGTTCTGACTTTTATGGTCCTAGAGTCGTCAATTCTGTTTTGGGTGAAATGTTCTTTAGAGCAGTATTATCTGGCAAACCAGCAAATCTTTTAGGCGATATTGACTTGCCACACACCTATACTTACATTAAAGATTTTGCCAAGGCATTAGTAACGCTCAGTGAAAATGACCATGCTTTTGGTCAGGTGTGGCATGTTCCAAGCGCATCTACCATAACAACTCGACAATTTGTAGAGCTTGTTGAGAAGGAAATCGGACAACCAATACATGTTCGTACTGCTGGAAAATTGATGGTGACATTATTGGGTTTATTTAGCCCCATGCTGAAAGAAATGAAAGAGATGATGTATCAGTGGAAGCAGCCCTATGTTGTTGAGCATAGTAAATTTGAGGAAATATTTGGTGCTAACACCACACCTCACGAAGTAGCTATCAAGGAAACGGTTGAATGGTATCGTCAACGGATTGAGGCAAACCAATCAAAAGCCATATAACATGGCTGCCATAAACCATACACCAAGACACTGTACCGTATAGCCCAACCTCGCTGGGGTTACCTTTACCGTTACAGTTGGCGTACTTGACTGCTAATCCGCCACAAGCTTCGATCCTGCATCTTGACGGAAAGTGATTCTAAGTGACATATTTCAATGTGACGGAGGTTTTTTGATGGCTGGAAGAATTGTTGTAATCGGTGCAAATGCAGCGGGAATGAGCGCTGCAAGCCAGGCAAGGCGCACCGACAAGGATGCCGAGATAATCGTTCTGGAAAAGTCACCATTCATTTCGTACGGTGAATGTGGAATGCCCTACTATATCGGTGGGGTAATAGAGAAAGGGAGCAGGCTTTTCGTGTTAAGTGTCGAAGATGCAAAAAACAAGCGTAACATCGATGTAAGGATAAACAACGAGGTGAAGAGGATAGATACTTCCGGGAAGAAACTCCTTGTTGCGGAAGAGGGCGGCAAGGAGTACGAGCTGTCATGGGACAGGCTTATTGTTGCCACGGGCGCCCGGAACATAAGGTTGAAACTACCTGGCTCTGAGCTTTCAAATATTTTCAGGCTGAAGTATTTTGAGGATGCGGAAAGAATAAAGGCTTTCATAGAACGGGAAAATCCCGGGAAGGTCGCAATCGTTGGAGCCGGTTACATTGGCCTTGAGATGGCGGAGAACCTTCGGCACCGAGGACTCGAGGTAACCATTATCGAGATGCTTCCAACGGTAATGGGAAGGACTGAGAAAGATATTCACGATGTTATCTACGAAGAGCTCACACGCAATCGAGTGAAGGTGCTTCTGGAGACCACGGTCAAGGGTTACCAAGGGGAGAATGGTAAGGTCAGAAAGGTTTTGACTGACAGGGAAGAGATCGAGGCTGACTTTGTACTCGAGAGTGTCGGGATTGAACCCGAGACCTCACTTGCCGCTGAGGCAGGAATCATGCTTGGTGAGAAACATGGAATTCTTGTCGATGATTATATGAGGACAAATGTAACTGATATATTTGCCGCAGGTGATTGTGTGGAGGTAAAGAGTATCGTAACGGGAAAGCCTGTCTATATACCTCTTGCATTGAATGCAAACAGGGGTGGAAAGTTAGCAGGAGGTAACGCTGCAAAGAGCCTGCTCGGGAAAAATGAATCCGAATGGTCGCGCTTTCCCGGAACACTAGGTTCTGCCGTTGCCAAGATTTTCAATGTCGAAGTGGGGAAAACCGGGATTTCCTCTTTCGATGCCGAGAGGTTCCGCTATGATACTGTTACTGCCACCATTCGGTCACGGACGAAGGCTGGCTACTGGCCCGAACATCCTCCGGTGACTGTTACGATGATAGGTGACAGAAAAACTCGAAGACTTCTTGGTACGCAGATTGCAGGTGGAGACGGGGCAGCCTTGAGGATAGATTCTGCGGCTGTAGCCCTTTACAACCACATGACGGTAGATGAGGTGGCAAGAATGGACCTTGCATATGCACCCCCGTTTTCTCCGTCATGGGACCCTATACTGATAGCTGCTGCAGCACTTGCAAAGGCGATGTGAAGGGCACAGAGTTTTGGTTTTTCCCTTACTTTTTTATTCCCGTAATTACGACAAAGCTCCCCTCCCCAAAGCCCTCCCTTACCGGGTGTATATCCCTGGGCCCCCTCTCAGTGAATAGTGTCTGTATGGCAGAGATGTCCTTGAAACCGGTCCTTTCGAGCATGCCCATGACTTCCCGTGATGAATAGAAGATAGCATCTCTGTAGAACGCACTTTCCTCCTTGAGTTTCAGGTATTCTCGCCCGATGGGACTTTCCCTATCAACGAAGCCAATGACAACCTTCCCCCCCTTCTTTAGCACCCTATAACATTCTCCAAGGGCTCTCTCGGGATCGTCCAGAAAGCAGATCGTCGTAACCATGAGAATGCCATTTACACTTTCATCCTCAAGGGGAAGGTCCTCTCCCGTTCCCTCTGTTACTTCAATTCCCCGCCTCTTTGCAAGCTCTGCCATCCTGTGTGAAGGTTCCACACCCATCCTTATACCCAGGGGTGATGCGAAAAGGCCGCTTCCCACCCCGACTTCGACAAAACCGTAGGGATCGCCCATTGCAATCCTCACGGCCTCGAGCTCGGATTTGTAGTATCCCTCGTTCTCCTTGAACCATTCTTCATATTCTTCCAGGTGGTCATCGAAAGGTTTCGTTTTGGCCATTTTATTCACTCCGTCGAATGTAATTGGATGTAATTGTATCCAATTCCGCTTTACCATGATTGGTACAAGATATTGGTATGCGATATAATACTTTCAAAAAGGGAAGAATCGCAACCAATGGCTGGGAAAAACCTGAAAATAATTGTCTTTGTCTTCATTTTCATTTCAGCAGTTTCTTTAATCTCTAACCTACTGGTCTGGAGCAGTCCCTCCGGGGTAAGTAGTATTACGGTAATGTCCTACAATGTTCAGAATCTGTTCGACGATATAGACAATGGTACCGAGTACAGGGAGTTCGACCCGGGAAGGGGAAAGTGGAATACCATGCTTTTTCATGAGAAGTTGAAGGCAATAGCCAGGGTAATAAGGGAAAGTATCAGAGGTGGGCCTGATATAGTCGCCCTTCAGGAGGTTGAAAACCGGAATGTACTATTGACCCTCTCCCGTGACTATCTTTCAGACATGGGTTACAGGTATATTGCAATTGTTCCCAAGAAAGGCCTTGCAGCAAATGTTGGTATTCTCAGTCGTTTTCCCATATTGAGGGTGCATTCATACTATGTTTCGAACTACGAGTCGAACCCTTTGAGAAACATCCTCGAGGCCGAGATAGATATTAAGGGGAACATCCTCCATCTATTCAACAATCACTGGAAATCCAAGAGTGGGGGGAAGGCGTACAGTGAAAAGTGGAGGCTCGAAGCTGCCTGCATTCTCAAAGAGAGGCTGGAAGATCTGTTAAGCGGAAATCGTGAGGCAGAGGTGATGGTGCTGGGTGACTTGAACGAGGATTACAATGAATACCTCGAAGTTGGAAAATCCTACCAGACGGCACTGATACCGATCGATGCGGCAGCCCCGGAAACATTTGAGAGGTACAGAATATTTCTCACGGGATTCAAAGGCAGGGCAGGTTTGCATGGTGAGAGATTGATACTCTACGAGCCGTGGTACGAGCTGGTAACCGGCGTGGAATCCGGTGAAAAAGCTGGGAGGGCCGGTGTCGGTAGCTATGTTTTCAGAAAAAGGTGGGAGACCCCCGACCATATCCTTCTTTCTGAGGGTTTGCTGGATCACCATGGCCTTGGTTACGAGAAAGGCAACTTCCGGGTGGTTAAAAAGGATTTCATGCTCTACGGGGAAAGCGGTTATCCTATGAGGTGGAGTACTCTCTACAGGAGCGGCTTTTCAGATCACTTGCCCCTTCTGATAACGATCAGGGTATACGGCAGAAATTAAGGTCCGTCCTATCTGAGAGTCTCCCGAAGCCTAAGCCTGTACTTGTGAAGCATGATATCCGGTTGATAGGAAGATTTTGCTATTTTTAAGGCGAGTTTCCCAAGGTCCTGTTCGAAATTGATATATTCCACCCCCTCCGGGAGGTTCTTTGCAAAGTGGCTGTACATGTACTGGTATAGGCCCTTGAATTTTCTTCTGCCCTTTGCAAAGTGAATTGCATGGGTTTTCCTATTGAGAGCTTCTCCTATAAGAAAACCCGCAGGTTCATTATCCACATAGTATATAAATCCTTCGAGGTTCAGATTGTCCAGTAGTCTAAGTGCTTCTCTGCATTGGAAGTAGTCTGTTTCTTCTTTCGAACTTGCGACGTCTCTCTGCCAGCTATCGAGGATCTCCATTGCATGCGACTCTTCGATGTCGTCTATACTGTTGAACCAGATTTCGTGACTTTCGTAGAGCTCCTTGAACTGTTTTAAGAGGTTCCGTTTCTTGTGGAGTTTCCTCCCCGGATAATGGCTCATCTTTTCCCTCGTATAGATATAGTCGGAGTCATCTTCGCAGTAGTAGTACTGGTACCTTTCAGCGGGAAATAGTGATAACTTGTCCTCCTCCAGAGGAAAGAGAACCTCGTACTCTGATATCAATCTTTCCAGAAAGGGAAGATTTTCCCTGTTTATCTCGAAAAGCGGCATTGCATAGCTCTCTCCGTCATAGGCTTTTCCGATTATAGCCGGCCTCTCATCCATAAGAAGCTTATACTGATGCTGTTTCCGAAAGAGGAAGAGATTCGCAAAACTATACTCTGAAATATCTGTATGTAGACTTGCTATGGATTTCTCTATGATTTCCCTGTGTCCCAAATCAAGCTGTTCGATTTTAACCAGTGTATTCATATTAATCAGGTTATATATAAATTAGTATATTGTCAATAAATTTATAATATCACTAATCTTTTATTGTTTTCAGGATAGAGTAGTTCCAATGAATGATCTCCGGCTGAAAAAACCTGTTGTAACTGTCGAAAATGGAATCGTAGCGTTTTTTTATGCCCGTGGATATATTGATATGTGGGACGACGATATAATCATAATCAGTTAACCTCCCGAAGGCCTTTGGATTTTCAGGTTTCCTGTCTGTGAACTCGTGTTTCGTAAGAATCAGTATCCTGTTTCTTGCCTTGCAAGCTAACAGGTGCCTTTTTATCTCGGTCTCCTTTTTCGATTCCACGTAAAGCCTACCGTCATATACATAGGATGTTCCCATTATGATGTAATCGAAGAGAACGTTTTCATACAGTGGATTATCATTACCGAATATCGTGTAAGTAACGGGGTCTATCTTCCCCGCTGGGGTGCACACCTCGACATTCCTGTAATTAACTGTTGGTTCTAGAAGTCTCTTCAACGAACCAAGGTTGTGTGTATAGATTGTGTAATGAATATCATCTTCCCAGGATTTTTCAGCAATGATGTTTGCAAGATGATAGATGGTACTTCCCGCTCCAAGAAGAATGCGCAAGCCTCTGCTTACTTCATTGCTCCTCTGTTTTGCCATACTCTCGAAATCATGCCTTATCTTATCATAAACACCATTGGCCACCTTGATCTTCTTGCTCACATAGAGGTGCTGTTTCTGGTAGAATTTCACCATATCCCTGTGTATTGCGAGCTTGAAACCGTTACTTCCGGGATGTGAGGGTAACTTACGAAAGAGTTTTACTCCTAACTCCTCTTCATACCGTCTTAGCTGGGTATAAACCCACAGATTGCTTCTGTAGTTGACAGAACATTTCTTTGACAGGTAGTCCCGTATTCTCTCGATTGGCAGTTCTATATCCCAGATGGAATCAACCTCTTTGTTTTCATATTCCTCTTCGAAGAAGAAAAATATATTCATCACGAGGTCTCTCTGTTTCAGCCTGTGCTTCTTGGAATTCTGGTTGATCCTGGAGGTCGAGCCATTCTTCTCTGACATTTTCGCTCAATTATACTTGTTAAGCAAAAACTAATCAAATTCCTTAATTTGCTTAATAACCTAATTTGGAAATGAATCTACCAGTCGAATTTTGATACGGAATCGTACCATTCATGTTACAATTAGAAAAAATCTGATTTAAGGAGGAGAAAGAATGAAGAAGAAAATCACTATGATTATTCTTGCAATGTTTTTGGTACTGTTTCCGGCAATCATATGGGCAACCGGACAAGCCGAGAAGGGCCCGGTGAAACTGACGATTGCGGGGAGAGACGGTGGATACGGCAAGGCAATGCAGATTGCAGTTGATGAGTACATGAAAAAGCACCCTGATGTGAGTTTCGAAGTTTTAAAGCTGCCCGGTGCGAGTCTCTATGAAAAAGTTGTGATAGACATGAAAAATGCTGTGGGGACCTATGATGTCATCATGATAGACGATCCGATAGCAACACAGTTTCAGAAGGCAGGCTGGCTCACAAACCTCGATGAGCTCTACAAGAAAAAGGGCCTCAGCCTCGACCCGGACCTTATTTCTACCGCTGTGAAGCTGGGAAGGTACCCTTACACAGATTCCGGAACACTCTATGCGCTTCCTCACGTTGGCAATGTGGAACTCTTTGCATACAGAAAAGACCTCTTTCAGAAGCTGGGGCTTTCGAAACCGGCAAAGTGGGATGACGTACTTGATGCAGCCAAAAAGATCAGGGAATCTTTCCCCGATGTATATGGGGTAGTATTTAGAGGTGTAAAGGGGAATCCGATTGTTGCAGGATTTCTTCCAATATACTGGGCATTTGGTGGCAAAGTACTCGTCAACGGGAAACCAGCACTGGACTCTCAGCAGGCTCTCAATGCCCTGAAATTCTTCCTGAAGCTCAAACAGTATGCACCGGAAGGCGTGGCCATGTACAATTCAGCTCAGGTAAAAGATGCACTTTACGGCGGAAAGGCCGGTATAGTGACAGAGGTATGGCCAAGCTGGGTTCCAAAGCTCAATGATCCGAATGAGTCACGTGTGGTGAACAAGGTTGAAGTTACAACACATCCGGGCGAGGTTGAAAAATCTTCGCCAATGATCGGTGTCTGGCTACTTGGAATTCCGAAGGCTTCGAAACATCACGATGCCGCATTCGACTTCCTTCAGTTCATAACGGGGAAGGAGATGCAGATAAAGATGGCTGACGAGGTAGGGCTTGCCCCGACGCGCGACAGTGTGTACAAGGTAGCAAAACTTGTCAGCAAGTACCCGTGGTATCCCGTTCAGAATCAGGCTCTCAAGAATGCCGTGGGAAGGCCGAGAACTACGAAGTGGAGTGAACTGGAAAACATCTTCGGTACCTATTTGCAGCTTGCTCTGATAGGTTCTATGGATCCGGAAAAGGCACTCAAAGAGGCCAATGCCAAGATGAAAGAGGTACTGGAATAGTTCCTTTTGAATTGAAAACAGGCGGCCATTCGATGTATTATTGAATGGCCGCTTTTAAAATACTTTGTAATTAATCATATGAAGAAGAATATATTCTACTACCTGATATTTGCACCGGCACTCATTGTTATAGTATTTCTCACCGTATATCCGATAGTGAATGTATTTCACATGTCCTTTTTTAAGTACAACTACCTCTCTGATACCAAGATCTTCATTGGCTTGAAGAATTTCAAACGTATAATGGGAGACGATCTTTTCCATACGGCCTTCTTGAATACCATTGTTTTTTCGGTAGTCGCTACCTTTATAGAAGTTTCACTGGGGATCTTTCTTGCTCTTCTCTTCTACGGGCAGTTTTTCGGGAAGCGAGTTTTCATGGTAATGATTATTTTCCCGATGATGCTTTCCACGATGGTTATCAGTGCCCTCTGGAAGACGCTCTATCACTTCGACATCGGACTTTTGAATTATGTGCTTCGTAGTATTGGTTTGAAACCCATCGGGTGGCTTATAAATCCGAAAATAGCTCTTTTTTCCATCATCCTGGTTGATATCTGGCAATGGACTCCCTTTGCATTCATTCTTATTCATGCAGGACTCAACACGATTCAGCGAGAGATTTTCGAGGCTGCAAGTATAGACGGTGCTAACTACTTTAAAACACTGATTCATATAACATTTCCCATTCTCTCCGGTCAGATTCTCCTGGTTATTCTACTTAGAACGATTGATACATTCAGAATATTCAGTAAGGTCTATGCTCTCACCCAGGGTGGCCCCGGCAATGCCACTGAAACTCTCACCTATTACGTTTACAGAGAGGGGTTCACATACTTTAACCTTGGAAGGGCTGCTACGGCCTCTATCTATATTCTGATTGTTATTGCCTTCATTTCATACTTCTACTTGAGAAACATAATAGGTGAGGAGAGTGTATGAGCCGTACTGCAATGGAAAAGAAGGGCATAATATTCTGGGTTCTCCTGATTGTAATTCTATTTCTAGTGCTCTTTCCCATCTACTGGATCGCAATAACATCTCTTAAGTATCCGGTGGAAAATATTTCCCCCGTTCCGACCTTTTACCCCCACAGGGTTACACTGCAGAATTATCTGAATGTTCTGGAAGGGGGTTTTTTCAGAAATCTCTACAACAGCCTCTTTGTTTCAACCTTTTCCACGGCACTGTCTCTCACGCTTTCATTTCTTGCTACTTATGCCCTGGTAAGGTTCAAGTTCCCCTTAAGGCTGAACTACATCTTTCTGATATGGGTTCTCATCGTAAAGATTCTGCCTCCCATAGTCCTGGCTATCCCTCTGTATACCCTTTTCACCAGTGTGCATCTGATAAACAAGCTGGTTGGTCTTGTAATCGTCTATCAGGTATATACTCTGCCATACTGCCTCTGGATGCTCTTTGGATTCCTTAAAGCGGTTCCAATAGAGTATGAACAGGCGGCAGAGATCGATGGTGCATCGAAGTTGAAAGTGTTGACAAGCATAGTACTTCCACTCACCAGAGGCGGACTTGTTGCTACCGCCATATTCAGTGTGATTGTGGCATGGGACGAGTTTCTCTTTGCCCTTCTGTTTATCCGAAATCCTGATCTCTTGACGCTTCCCCTTAGAATTGTCAATTTCATTACAGAGTACGAGACTCTCTGGGGTGAACTCATGGCAATAGGATTGATGGCTACCCTTCCCGTTCTCCTTTTCTCCGGTTATGTGTACAGGAAGATGACCGAAGGGTTCTCGATGAGTCTGAAATGAATAAAAGGAATGAGATATGAAAATAGCTTTTCTTGGCACGTATGGTGCTGTTCCCTCCCCTGAAAGTGGTAATACATCACTTCTCGTAGAAACAAAGGATAGACTAGTCCTGATAGACACCTCGGGCAACCCGGTACAGGGAATTCTGAAGACGGGTTTTAAACCTGACGAGCTGGATGTTGTCGTTATTACACACTACCATGTCGACCATCTATACGCTTTTCCATCGCTCATTCATATACTCTTCTGCCTGAAGAGAAAAAAGTCACTTACAGTAGTGGCAAAGAGTGATGTGGCAGAAAAGGTGAAGTCGCTTCTCGATTTTTTCGGACTCAACTTTAAGAAGATAGGCTTTCACATCGAGTACAGTGATGGCTTTGAGAATCCGGAGTTGTCTCTCTTTCCCGGAAGGCACAGTGTTCCCTCCAGCATGGTGAGGATCACGAAAGGAGGAAAAGGCTTCCTTTACACTGCAGACACCTCTTCCATAGAGAGTATATGCGAACATGCAAAAGGACTGGATAACTTGATACATGAGTCTTCCGGACCTCATGAAAGAATAGGAAAGCTGTCTGCAGATGAACACAGCTCAGGGTATCAGGCCGGGCTCAATGCAAGGTGTGCAGGGGTAAAAAGGCTCTTTCTGTGTCATTTTGGCAACGATCCTGTTTCGTCACCGGAAAGAATGCGTAGTGAAGCGGCTAAGTCTTTTAAAGGTGAGATAATTATTCCTATTCCCTATAAATTGTATGAACTCTGAGGTTTTGTATATCCCAGGGGCTTGCAGCACGATTCAGGCGCTTTTTTCTTCCTCTTCATCGTAACTTGCAGACCAGAGATTCATGAGATTCCCGAAAGAGCCTTTTTTTGTGACCACCTTTATGGATATTGTTACGAAGATCAGATAGACAAGGATAATTCCTGCTGTCATCCAGTAGTACAAGGGATTTCCCCTTACGTATCCGTAAACAGGGAGGTTTATCGCCAGGATAAAGGGAATGAGAAAGATAAAGGACAGGCCGGAGCCATACATGTAGTCGGTAGCAGCGGGAGTCTCGAATTGCGGGTCGATAACCCTTAAGAGTGCAAGGCCTGTTGGCATGGTTCCTGTTGAGCCCCCGTAGATGATTATTGCACGTTGAAAGTGGTGATCGTCGAATATTCTCGAGGTGAGCCAGAGAACATATATAGTTGTTATTACTCCGGCCACCAGACCGACTGTGAGAATCGGAATCCAGTATTGAATTACGATTACAAGGGATATTGCACCGATGGCTGCAGCAACCATTATATCAACTGAGACTCCCACTATTCTGGTAAGGCTCCCCGAATCGAAGAGGTGCCCGAGGCCAAAAGTGG
The DNA here is from genome assembly GCA_027021365.1 of Spirochaetales bacterium. Lineage (GTDB taxonomy): Bacteria > Spirochaetota > Spirochaetia > SZUA-6 > SZUA-6 > JALUUM01. The sequence continues at coordinate 58,418 of JALUUM010000040.1, read as the reverse complement.
TAAGTATCTTTTTGAATAGTAACGCTATTATTGCTGCAAAGATGAAGGAGAGCCCCCATAGGTTTACGGCAAGTTCTCTTCCGGAGGGGCCTGCAAATGATAGAAGATAGGTTATAAGTTTAAGAAAGAGAAATGTAAGAAGATATACAAAGAGAACCATTCCGACATGGAATGACATCGAATCGATAGCCTCTGTTTCCGTTACGAGCCTTGCACCTTCCAGTTTCTTCTCGTTCCTTGCAATCACACCTGAACGTGTATCTATGCTCTTCAGTTTTTTAAGATGTCTCTTTTCCAACCATCCCTTTTTTATCCCGTAATTTATAAGATACACACCTCCAAAGCATGCCCACAGATAACCCATTGCTGCAAAGGTGAGACCGATGTTACCTGCTCCGGCTATTCCCAGGGATTCCCAACCTTTTCCTATTGAAAAGGCCTGGCCAGGGCCAAGCTCGTATCCGAGCGGTACGAACAATCCGAAACTGGGAAAGAGCTTGGGAAAGAAGGTTACTATGAGGAGAGCTGTAAGTCCGAGTCCTATAATTGCCTGGAATGTCAGTGATGTTATTATCATTATTGCTACGGAATATATCCTCTTGCCAGTGGATTTACCTCCTGCCGGATTCCTTAGGCTCATCGCAATAAATGAGATGGCAAGAAGGTGATAGATAAGGTTTTCAAGAACATGTGTATCCATGCCAAGGTAGGGAGCTCCGAAATTGTAGAAAAGTAAAAGCATGAAACCAGCCGTTATTGAATTGGGTATGAGGAACTTCTGGAAGAAGGGTATTCTAGCCCTTACCAATGTCGCAAGCATTAGTGTTATCGAAATCAGGCCAAGATTTACAAAGAGGTTCCAATGAAAATTCATCACCTTTCTCCGGTTGTAAATTTGTTTCCCTCAGGAAGAGTTGTATGAGCTTTAGAATAGCAGGGAAGCGGTTCTGTGTCGAGTATGTGGTGTGGTGGTGTTTGAGTATGAGATGTTCTGAGCATTTTAGATCTGACAGTGACGGGGATACCAGGTGCGGTAATAGATTAAATTTTCTTGACTCATCTGTGGCATGTGGCTTAATCTTTTGATATGGATTATATACAACAGCTCGAGTGGAGAAATTATCTTCTTCAGAGTAAGGTAAGGATACTGAATGAGCTGAAAAATTACATAGAGAGTGCCGACTCTCTTGAGCTCTCACTCTTTGTAAAGGATCTTGGTTCGATTTATCTTCCCGATGGAAGAAGTCTGAAAGACATTTTGTTTGAAATTCTATCTACCGGAAAAGCGCCACAGGGATGGAATCCCTTTCGCTACTTTCCTTCCGGTCCGGTTCCGCCGCCGCCTCCGGGGATTGGCCCTCAGGTTACTCCTCCGTCGGCTGGGCCACTACCTAGAGCAACGGCAGCTCCTGTCCCGACACCAACTCCGGGAAACCTTCAGGCAGCACAAACTGCGCAGCAGGTATCCCCTCAGTCTCAGTCACCGGTAACACCGATAGCAGAGAGCGGAGAAGAGGCAGATACGGAAGAGGCAGGAACAAAGGGAGATGAAGTTAAGGAGGAACACGAGGAATTGGATAGGCCTGAAATTGAAGTAGTGCAAGAAACATCCGTAACAGATCTGCTTTCCGATATCAAAGCCGAAATAGAATCGAAAATGGTGGAGATAAAGGGTGGCAGTTTTATGATGGGTTCTGAAGATGGAAGGGATGAGGAGAAACCGGTTCATAAGGTTAATGTTTCTTCATTCAAGATGTGTGCATACCTGATAACGAACAGGCAATACAGGGCATTTATTCTTGACAACCCCGAATGGCAGAAAGATAAGATTGATCCGGATTTGCATGACGGAAAGTATCTCGATGAGTGGGATGGAAATGATTATCCTGAAGGCAGGGACGATTATCCTGTATCACATGTCTCCTGGTTTGCTGCAGAGGCGTTTGCATCATGGCTTGGAAAAAGGCTTCCGACAGAAGCGGAGTGGGAATATGCTGCTCGCGGAGGCCTCGTGGGGAAGAAATACCCGAACGGAGACAAGATGAATGAAAAAATCGCCAATCTTGCAAAACGATATTCAGGTACAACACCGGTAGGCCAGTTTGAACCTAACGGATACGGCCTCTATGATATGGCCGGGAATCTCTTTGAGTGGACGGCAGACTGGTATGCTCCGTATCGGGGCGAGGAACAGACGGATCCAAAGGGCCCTTCCACCGGTGAATACAAGGTGATAAGGGGAGGAAGCTGGATATCCTCTGCTTCGACATTGAGGGTCAGCTTTCGAATAGATGAATCTCCTGAAAGGTGTGGCTATATAGGAATAAGGTTGGCAGAATGATAATCAGACGATACCCATGCTTTGAGCTGCCTTCAAGATTTCGGGTTTCACCCTGCGAACTATCTCTTGGGATTTTTCCCTCGTAATTCCTGCACGTTGGAATATCTCATCATCCGGATCCTCTACCACAGGCGAACCGCTGAAGCCTATCTTATTTTTGATTGCAATCCAGTCGGCGATAGAGACAATGTCAACCGCATTATCCTGAGAGAGGCTGAAACCTTTCCTGGCAGATGGTTTTTCATGGTGATGCCTTATAGTAACTATTGTCAGCAGGGGGAGTTCCCAGCTTCTTGCAACCCATTCTCCCACTCTGGTATGGTCAAGTCCAATCACCTTCTGCTCGATCTTGTAGAATGGCAGTTGTTCTTTCTCCACTGCTTCCAATACCGGTTTGAAAATCTCGGTGCAGTAATGATCCAGAGCGACCTTCCCTATATCATGAAGCAGACCGGCTGTAAATATGTCATCGGGATGTTTATGCCTTTTTTCCGATTTGGCAATCTCTCTGGAAAGGGTGGCAACTGCTATGTCATGAATCCAGAACTGGGCCCTGTTGAAGCCCCTGTTACCCTCGCCCTCGAATGTTTTGATAACCCCCAGGGCAAGTACAAGCTGTGATACTGTGTTCGTGCCAAGGTAAGCAACTGCCTCTTTGATGTTGTTTATCTTTCTTGAGAGTCCGTAGTAGGCTGAATTTACCAGGGAGAGGAGTTTTGCAGATATGCTCTGGTCGTACTCTATGACCTTGGCAAGTTCAGCGGCACCTGCTGTTGGTGATTTTATCAGTGATTGAACCTTCACGGCAACCGTCGGTAGTGTCGGAAGGCTCTGTACTGCCTGTATTATCTTCTTTATCTGTTCTTTGTCAGCCATGGTTCACTCCTAAAGGTTTATCCTACAGGTTTTCTATCACTTCTGTAATAAGAATAGTGATGTCATCCTGGAATGTGGTTTCTGCCATGAACATCACAAGCTCCGAAAGAATCATGTTTGAAAGATCATCTATATCCTTATCAAGGTTTTCCCGGAAAATTCTTATCACACCTTCCTTGCCAAATTGTTTTCCCTCTTCATTGGCTGTTTCCAGAATACCATCCGTATTGTATAGAATTCTGTCACCGGGTAAAAGGTCTATCTCCTTGTCTTCATATTCCGTTCCCTCGAACATCCCGAGAAAGAAACCCATGGTAGAGAGTTCCAGCACCTCGCTGTTCTCTCTGAACAGAAGCTGGTTCGGGTGTCCGGCATTCGAATAGTACATCTTCATCGTTTCGGTATCGATTACAGAGTAGAAAGCAGTGATATAATGCTCGGTATGTATTGAATTTGAAAATTCTTTGTTCAGTCTGGACAAGGTCTCAGCCGGTGTCTTCGAATCGGCTGCTATGTTGTCGAATTGACTCTTGAACATTGTAGTAATGAAAGCGGATGAAACTCCATGGCCTGAAACATCTGCTATTACTATACCAACCCGGCTTTTATCGAGTCTTTTTACATCGAAAAAATCACCGCCAATGTAAGCATAGGGAATATATTTGTGTGCAAAATTTAACGGCAGGTCACTGGGGAATTCCTTAGGCAGGAGGCTCTTCTGTAACTCACTTGCAAGGGAAAGTTCTTCAACTATCTGACGATTTTTCTTTTCCAGTTCTTCCATTGCATGTTTCAGTTCCAAAGCCTGTTTCTGAAGTATCTCGTTGGCAGATTCTAACTCTATGGTCCTCTCTCTAAGTATGTTGTCTTGAATAACATTGAGACGTGAACTCTTGTCTTCAAGTTTTTTGATCTCACTTATCTCGGTCAGAAGAAGAATCCACTCCGTTCTGGCGGGAAGGCCTGGAATTTTCATAGATGAAATAGGCATTCTGGAAACATTGCAAGAGGTTTCCTTGTTTGATGCATTGGTGAGATACCTTATGTGATCCTCATTACTCTCCGTAAAGGGTATATCTTCCACGGAAATCCCGAAGACCTCCTTGAAATACTTGTTCTTGAGGTCCTTGGAAGTGTAGCCCAAGAAGTTCGTTTTGACAGGAATGCATGAGAGAATTTTTCCATCTTTGTCTGTAAGGAGAATCTGAATATCACCCCCCTGGAAGAAGGATTTGAAAAGTTCGAAACAAAGGTTCTTTTTCCTGTACCGTATCAACCAGGTTGTGATTCCGCATAGAAGCTTGTCATCTATATTTTCCGGAAGGTAAAGGCAATTTCCCGATTCATTGGAGAGTTTTTCATCCTCGGCTGAAAGGATGATGACGAGATTTTCGACATTTCCCTTTTTAAGAGAAGGTTCGAGCTTTTTAAAGAGAGGATCACATTGTCTGAGTACATTTATGTTCTTTTCGGCACTGCTTAACTTATTGCCTGTGCGGATCTTGATCTTGTCCCCGATTGATGAGTATTTCTTTAAGAGGAAATCTATGTTCTCCTTTTTCATGCCCAGAAGGATCAACATTCCTTATCCCTGTCCTGCAACTTTGGTATCCGGTCTTTGGTTATTATGTATTCTATTTATATTTATATGTGTTACAAGCCTTTTTTCTGCGTTCCCTTGAATGATTGGCTCTGTGACAGTATAGCAATTTTTTCTCCCTTTTAACAAAGAAAAATCTTTTGAAATTGAAAGGATGATGAATATAATGATTAATATACCAGAAGGAGGGTGATGAAGAAGAAATGAATCACATAAAATCCGTTTTCAAGGCAAGTGATGGGACAAGGATTCCCTATCATAGCTGGGAGATAAGGCAGGGTGGATATGGCAGGATAGCCATTGTACTGGGTGATTCCTATACTCGGATAGAAGAGAACAGAAGGTTGGTGGACTTCCTTCTCGAAAATTATTTCAAAATATATGCACCCCTTATTCCGGAGGTGAATCCGGAAGAGAGAGCTTCAGGAGGGATAGACGAGTTTTCGTTGCATTTTGGAAGCTTCCGATCATTCCTTGAAGAAAAAGAGAAAAAGCTCAAAATGGTACCATTTGTCTTTTCTGTTTCTGTTCTTCCGTTTTTAAGCTACTATTTCCGTGTCCTTCCGCCTTTCAAGCGAATGGTATTTTTCTCTCCGGTTCTTGATTTCAGGGAAAAACCTCTGAACACTTCCCTGCTCTTCAAAAAAAGGGTAGGTCTCTCCTTCGAAGATGATATGCTTTCAGAGGTAGAGGATGAAAGAAGTGCAATAAGAAGGATCTTGATTGAAAACCCCACCATTTCAAAACGGCTGGTAAGGGATATGCGAAGAGAGTTCGATGATTTTCCGGGAGACTATCCCCTGGATGTGGTAAGTGCAAGAATTGCCGTTTATTATGGTGAGTTCGATAGGCTGGTAAATATAAATCGTTTGGAGCTATTGAAAGAATCATTGAAAAACGCACGTATGGAAATGCATGGTTATCCGAGAATGAAACACTTCTTGTTTTACGACAAGTATTGGAAAAGGATGCTCGGTGACCTAAAGATATTCTTGACCGAGCAGTAGGACTTGAATGCCCGGGTGGTGTGGTTGTAGAATTTTATCTCTTCAGTTTTTTTAGGACGTTATCGATTATCTTTACCTCGTTCTGAAAGGCCTTGAGATAGATGGGAAGAGTGTTTTTGTAACTGATGCATGACTTTCTTATTATTTCCCTTTCAGCCTTCGTAAATTTTATCGCTTTACGTAATGAAGTTCTGGTCTCTTCTGTTTCGGTTGCCTGCTTTTCCTGTATTATGGCTGTCTCCGGTAGATTCTCATGGGAAGGTGTTGCCTCACTCTTCTTGCGCTTCTTTGTTTTTCGGGAAACTTTCTCGCTTTGATTCCCTTCGGTTGTTTTTTGTTTTTTATTCGTCTTTTTGCTCTTTTCCTCTATTTCTTTCAGAACCTTGAAGATACTGGTCTCCGTGATATCCTCCGGCGCATCTGCAATTCTCTTTTCCACTCTTTCTGCATTTGGGCCTTTTATCAGGCGTTTTCTAGCCATTCTTCCACTTCCTTTGCAAGTGCTTTGAAATCGTTTGCTCCTCTCGATTTTGGTGCATAGTCGAATATCGTCTTTTGTGCATATTGGCTCTCTTCTACCGCTATGTTTTTATGTATAACCGTTTTGAATACCTTGTCACCAAGTTGTTGCCGAAGAACAGCAGCAAGGTCCTGACTTATAATTGTTCTCCTGTCGTAGAGAGTAATAAAATATCTCACGCTCTTCAGGTTCGGGTTACTTTCCCTTGCGTCTCTTATGGTTTCATTCAAATCACCGAGCCCTTCCTGGCAGAAGAAGGTAGGCTGTACGGGAACAAGAACATGTGTTGCAGCGAGAAGGGCTGATATTGTAAAGAGGCCGAGTGAAGGGGGTGTATCGATAACGATGTAACGGTACCGTTTTGCAATCAAGGGGATGTTCTTTCTTAATGTGTTGAAGGTAGAGAGGGTTCTCTCGAGATTTTCTACCCTGTTCAGTTTTGTTCTCGTCGGTATGATGTACAGATTATCGTAGGGTGTCTTTGTAATCAATTTTTTTATATCAGCTTCACCCCTGTAGAGGAGAGATATGTCCTTTTTAACCTTTTCATAATCAAGGATGTTTCTTGTAAGATTTGCCTGTGGATCAGTATCGAGCATTAGTACCTTTTTCCCTTCCATTGCCCATGCTGCAGATAGTGAGAGAACAGAAGTTGTCTTGCAGACCCCGCCTTTCTGCTGGGCAACACAGAGAATTTTTGGCTCATACCCCCTCATGTTCTACTAATCGGCTTAAAAAGATTAAATATGAAAAAAAATCTTGCATATTGATTTGTTATTAATAATATATTTATTAGGAAAATATACTATGAATTTAGTCTATACCCTTGGTTTTACGGAGAGAGACACGGATACGATTGCCGAGGCATTATCCAAGAAAGGTGCCAATGTTATTCGTGTGGATGAAAACCCCTTTGAAAGAATAACTTCACTTGGTAAAAGTGCAGTCGTTTTTCTCTGCATCGATTCGAAAGAGGATATAAGGCTATTGAAGCGCCTTAAAACCGAGGTTCCCGAACATTTCTATGCGGTTGGTCTGCCCCTGGACAACAGGAAGGTTGCTTTCTCCGTTATGATGATAGATGACATAATCCCTTTTTTCATTCCGGCATTAGAAGAAGAGATAGTAAAGGTCTTCAGCAGGATAAGGGAAAACCTAAAGTTGATCAGTGCGGAGTCGAGGATTTTCGGTGGGCTTAAGGTTTCAAAGATGCATTTCGAGTGGAAAACATCGGATATTGCAGTTTCCGGTGTTTGCAGGTACCTGGCGAAACTGCTTAGGAACTCAGGGATATACAGTTCTATTACAGAGGAAGAAAATGCTGCTCTTGCCCTGGAAGAGGCTTTGGTGAATTCAATAGAGCATGGGAATCTGGAGCTGGATTCTTCTCTGCGTCCAAAGGATATCCTTGAAGAGGACAGGTATGAAATACTGAAAGAAGAGCGTCTGAAAGATGAGAGGTTTGCAAGCAGAAAAATCCATATAGATCTTTGTATCGATGGTGAGGGCGCTTCTCTCTCAATAAAGGATGAAGGCCCTGGATTTGATACTTCACTTGTGAAAGATTACCTTGAACATGACTCAGTGGATAAAGAAGAAGTGATGGATGTTTCTGGAAAGGGTTTCACCCTTATAAAGAGAGCCTTTGATAGGATCGAATACAATGACAATGGCACTGTCATTACGCTAACAAAAAGAAGAAATTGATAACAAGGAGGTCAGAATGGAATTTACAGAGAAGGAATTGAAAATCGTCCTTCAGGCCGTGAACAGATATCTGGGAGAGATATCAGGTGCGACTCAGGCCGAGAGGAACAGGATGGAGGCTGTAAAAAAGATAAAGGATAAAATCGAGGGGGAGATAGGTCCGCTCAAACCGGAACTCACTCCCTTCGATAAAAAAATGGAAGAGTCTCTTTCCGTCTTGAAGACGGGCAAGGAAAAATCCAAAAAAAAGAGTAAGAAATAGGAGGAGATATGGGAAAGCTAGAAGAACAAGCGAAACTGTGGAGCCGTGAATCTATCAGAGCTGTTGAGAACAGGATTCTTCAGCAGATTATAGCTGCACGGACTCCCGAGGCTGTGGAAGCAGCAATAAGCTATGCAAGGTTTCTAAGGTTGTCGGGGTTGAATTCGGATAATTACCCGCTTTTCCTGAAGATGCTTGAAGTGGAGAACCATTGGGTGCTCGATGCCTTGATAGGGGATGAAGATCCCTTTCTCTTGCTTTCGACCATCCAGCCAAACAGGTATGTGATTTCTACCTGTTTCAAGTTGTTGACACGCTGGCATCCGGGCGGGATATATCCCAACACACTGTCGATTGCTCTGGGTGTGCTTCAGAGTGCATATAGTTCACCCAAGGATGGATACAAGATATATCCATTGAACGTGGCAGACGTGGACAACCTGGGAAAACATCTTGAGAAGGAGAAGGGGCAGAACTATCCGCAAAACAGATGTATCCTCGATATCCTCGACAGGATTGGTTCGTTGCAGGGTCTGGGATGGGATGAATCAATGGAAGAGGTTGCAAGACAGGCTATAAGAATCAGAAGCAACTTTTTCGACAACACGAAGAAACTGGAAGATTGTATACCTCAGGTCCTCCTCGTGCGCGGTGATTACCTTAAGGAAGAGGTTCCTCCACGCTTTGTATTCGAGGAAGACATTGATGTTACTCACAGGCACGACTAATCAATCAAATCAAGAAAGAAGGAGATGAAATATGGATGAATTAATAGCACAAGAAACATGGACACCCGAACAGATAGCGGAAATAGAGAACAGGCTTCTTCAGGGTATCATGGGTTGTCGAACCTATGAAGCAGTTGAAGCCGCAATGACCTATGCTGCATTCCTGAATACGGTAGGTTTGACGCCGGAGAATTACCCCGTATTCCTACGTATGCTTGAAATTGAGAATCACTGGGTGATAGATGCCCTGATAGGTGACAAGGATCCTTTTCTCCTGTTGTCACCGGTTCAGCCGAACAGATACATAGTGGGAAAGATATTCGGGATGATGACGAAGTGGCATAAAGGTGGTATATATCCCAAGAATCTATCCGTTATACTCGGAGTACTGCAATCAAACTACAGTTCGCCGAGGGATGGATACAGAATTTACCCGCTTTCCATTTCGGATCTCAATGCCCTTGGTAAACATCTGGACAAGGAGAAGGGACAGGATGATGCCCTGAATAGAACCATCCTCGATATACTGGACAAGATATCCCAGCTTGAAGGCGTAGGGACAGATCCGGATATGGAAGAGGTTGCCATTCATGCATCTGCTATAAGGAATGCCTTCTTCGACGACAAGAAGAGAATGGAAGACGTGATTCCGCCCGTCCTTCTCGTAAAGGCAAGTTACCATGAAAAAGAGGTGGCACCAAGAAAGCGTGTTCCTCTTAAAGAAAAGCTAAAAAGAGACAAAGAAAAAGCGAAGGGTTGATAAGTGACAAGGATTGAACGTTACTCTAAACTCCTCGAAAATATCGATTTCGATGATGGTGTAGTCATCGATGATAGAACGTACTATGGACCGAAAGAAGCCATTGAAGAAATCAGAGAGCTCGAGGAACTGTATCAGGCTCTGAAGGGGATAGATATTCTTTCCCTCTACGAAAAGACGGTAGCTCATGATGGGATGCACGATGAGGACATTGCCGATCATGGTAGATACTATGCTTACCTCAGGTTCGAACTGAAGGGGCAGAGTGCCGAAGAGAAGGAGGAAAACCTGCTCAAGGCTCTTGCCCCGCTGGCGGAAAAGTTTGGCAGGGATAAACTTATCAAGTATTTTCCCGGAACGATAAAGGGAAGACAGGTAACCGAAGACCTCAAGATAAGGCCGGAGGATGAGGATTACCCCTCCTACTACTCCGACTTCAGGAGGAGTTATGCTGAAAAAATGGCAAAGGAGGAGGTGCCTCATGTGGTACTGTCGGGAATCAGGGAAGAGCAGGAGAAAATCCTTAACCGGTACGATTGGAATACCCTTTACGTGGCGGATACAGGCGGGAAACTGATAGAGGTATGTGGTGACATGTATCTCGTCCCGGGTGATTCATATGAGAAGGTGGCTCTGTATGCAGAGCTTTGGAACAGTCTTGTTGACAAGGGAGAAGAATCATTCTATGAATTCTCCATAGCAACTGACGGTGAGTATCCCAGGGACGAGAACAATCCGTACGGCAGGTACTATGCCTATGTGAAACTCGAGCTAAAGGGCTTAAGTGAGGAGGGCAGATCGAAGTTCCTCTCGGAGAATCTTCCGGAGAATGTAGTGAAGGGACTGGGCATGGAGGAGATAGTATCGATATTCCCAAGCAGGATAGACGGAGACTTGGTGACACAACCCCTCACAATAAGACCCGACGAGGAGGAGTTCGAATCACATTTCAATCCGAGAAAGGTTGAACAGGGTAAGAAAAGAGCCTACAAACAGGTCCTGTTCAACATACGGGCGGAGATAATCGATAGACTTTCAAAGCTGCTCGGAGAAGTAAAGAAGGCGATAATTTTAGAGGAATCAACAGAATAGTAATACTAGTATTAGGAGGAAAAACATGGATATTGATCTCGAAAAATCCGGTGACACTGTAAAAATGATAATCGATGGTAACATAGATACTGACGGAGGGCATGCATTGTCGGTGAAGATCCAGGAGATTATGGAAATGGACGATGTGATGCATGTAATCTGTGACATGACCACTGTAAAAACAATTACATCCTCCGGTATCGGAAAGCTGATGAATTTCTACAAATTCATGGATTCAAAGGGGGGTACCTTTGAAATAAAGGGCATATCAGATAATCTCTACAAACAGTTCATGGAAATACACTTGGATAGAATCTTCCCGATAAATAAATAAGGAGGTTCCCCTTGAATCATATAGTGACGAGTTTTCTCAACCATAAGGGAGAAAAACTTTCCTACCAGTACTGGGAAGAATCGAGCAAGAGTTACAACAAGATAATCATTCTGATTCACGGGCTGTGTTATCATGGAGGAGCTTACCCGTTCTTGATTCCTGCCATGGTGAACAAGGGTTACAAGGTTTATGCAATTGATTTAAAGGGTTTCGGCAGGAGTCCGGGAGAGCGCGGAGATATCGATGACTTTTCACTGTACGTGGATGATCTGGAAGCTTTCCGCAGAATGGTAAAGGGAAGGGAGGGATACCGGGAAATAATCTTTCTCGGTCATTCCCTCGGTGCCAGTGTGGCACTTGCCTATCCCCTTCGATATCCGGAGAATCCTGTTAGAACGATACTTGCATCACTTCTACTCTCTTCACCGCTTATCGACAGTGCCATAAAGGACGAGGAAAGTCCGGTAGATGTGACACTGGAAGATTTTGTTACCGACCAGGGAAGGGTGGAAAGGCTTACTGAGGACGAATTGATAGTAAAGAAGATAACGAAGCGTTTACTTGTAAAGATCGATGAGTCTAACAGAAAAGTGGAGGAAAACCTCGAAAAGCTTAAAAGTTCAAAACTCCTCTTCCTTCACGGAGAATTTGACAAGATAGCTGATGTCAATGCAGTGGAGAGATTCTACGAGAAAGTGGAATGTAAGAGGAAAAAGCTTGTGACTTTCCCAAGGATGCTTCACGATATATTTGCCGAGAAGAGACGAGAGCAGGTTTTCAACGCCATATCTCTGTGGTTGAGTGAAACAGAATTCGAGCATAAAGCACCATGACATCACGATATTTAAGGAGAATGAAAAATGGATATTGACATTGTAATTGAGGATGACACCGTATACTTCAAGATAACTGGAGCTATAGATACCGAAGGTGGTTCCGAACTCACAAACAAGTTCATGGAGATAGCATCGGATGAATCGGTAAAATATGCAGAATTCGACTTGAGCGAAGTTCCTTCGATAACGAGTGCAGGCATTGGAAAACTCTTACGATTCTTCAAGCATTTTGACAAACTGGGTGGAAAGATGAAGATAAAGGGAATTTCTGATTCCCTGAAGGATCAGTTTGCGGAGATACACCTCGACCAGATCATTCCGATAGAAGACAGTTGAAGTTGAAAAGGTTAAAAAAACGGGGCAATCCTCCGTTTTACGGGAAGATGCCCCTTCTGTAAATAAAGTAAGTGCAGCCGTAATTGCCAATAAATATCAAGATTCGAGGGTAACCTCTTTGCCATCCTTTATAACGTGTAACGGTACATCGTGTTCTGTTAATGCTTCCCACACAGTTTCTGCATTGAGTACTACCAGATTTGCCGGATTTCCCTCTTTCATCTCGAAATTTTTAATTGCCATTGCCTCTGCGGCATTTGTAGTGATCAGATCGTAAAGAATTTCCATCTCTTCGAAGGTCGTCATCCAGAGCAGATGAGCGGCAAGAAATGCAACTTCGAGCATGTTGTTTCTTCCGAAGGGATAGTAAGCATCTGCGATGTCATCCTGTCCAAGAGCAATCTTTACCCCTTCATCGTATAGGTCCCTGACCCGTGCATGCAGGGGCCCTGTCTGCGGATCGCTTACGATACCGATTCTTCCCTTCTTTAGGAGGGCTACTATCTTTCTGAAGTACGGCTCAGCGTATAGTTCCATGGCTCGGGCGTGATGTACCATCACACGTCCTTCCCACCCTTCCTTGATAGTTTTTACTGCAAGCATCTCCAGGGTTCTAAGACCAGGGTCACCCGCGTCATCTATCAACATGGATACATCCTTGTTGAATTCCTTGGCAATGGCAAACATCCTGTCTATATGCTCCTGCGCATCGGCATCGGTGTATTCGATCCATGGGATTCCGCCCACGACATCGGCGCCGAGTTTCATTGCCTCACGGACATAGTCTTCCGCACCCGGGTCTCGAACAACACCGTCCTGGGGAAAGGCTACAACCTGCAGTTCAACCGAATCCTTGAACTCCTCTCTTGCCTTTATGAGAGCCTTGACACCCTCAAGCTTGGCTTTTGTATCGGTATCCGCAAAAGCCCTTATATGGGTAACTCCGTTCTTTACTGCCAGGCGAGCAGCCTTTCTTACGTTTTCTATGATCCAGCTCTCGTCATACCTTTCCTTTACTCTGGATGCCAGTTCAATTGCCGTCATAGCCTTGCCCATGGAACCGCCCTGATACGAGGTAAGGGCATCCTCCCCGACCATGGTAAGTGTATATACCTTACAGAGGTGAAGGTGTCCGTTTACAAAGGATTCCGTAACAAGCTTTCCTCCCGCATCGATCGTCTTTGTTGCCGACTCTCCGATGCCTTCGGCTATCTTTGCTATCTTTCCGCCACTGATAGCAATGTCGGTGAGTTTCTTGCCAGACTTTCTCGTTCTGGCGTTTTTGATAAGAAGATCGTAACTCATAAGCTCCTCCTAAAATTGTTGATGTTTTGTTATGGAAATCGGCTCTCAGAGATCGAGCCATGTATTGAAATTCTTTATTCCCTGTACCGTTATTTTGGCCGCTTTCGATGCATCGCGCTTGGGTATGCCTGCACCCTGGTAGAATACAGAGGCAAGGAAATCCTGTATGTTCTCAAATACATCCGGTACGTTGTAGAATAGTATGGCAAAGTCGTTTTTCTCCGGCTTCACTATTGTGAATGAAGAGTAGGTAACTATAGGTTTCTTGCCTATGTATATCGTTTCGTGTTTCTTCGTAGTAAGAGTGAAAAGCTCGGAGAACCTGTATGGTATGCTCTTTCCGCTTTCCCTCTGTACCGGTTCCACATTCTTTAAATGGTAGTTGGCCGGCTCTATCAGGGTGTAGAGTTTGCATCCTGCCGATTTGAAAACGAGTGTATTGCCCTCCAGCCTTATCTCCTGAACGTTGTCGTAACCGGCTATTTCGAATATTGAGTATTTGGATTCCGGTTGAAAGTTGGATGAAACTATGTAACCGCCGTATTTGGGAAGTCTTCCCCTTTCGTAAGCGGTAAAGAGTTGTATTGCCTGTATCTTTTTCTTTCGGTGCCTTTCTATAGTGGGTTTTATGCGTGTGAGTTCCGGAATCTCCTCTTCTTTTGATTCCTCAGGGGCAGATGCAGTAGCTGCGGATGTATTGGGCGGGGAGGTCACGCTTCTGGCTTTTCTGGCCTTTTTTGTTTTGGCCGATGCACTGTCCTTTTTTTCTTTTGCTGCCTTAGCTACCGCAGCTGTCTCTGTTCTTGCCCCGGAAGTTTTCTTTCCCTGTGCGGATTTCTTTAATTTTTCAAGTATCCTGATAAGCGAATCACACTCTTCCCTGACCCTTGCGTCCTTGGAGCTTATTCCACCTCCGTAGATGACTTCATACTGCTGTATGATTTCTATCAGCCTCTCTATTTGATTCGCTGTAAGCTCCATGAAAAGATTGTAATCCAAAATAGGAGATAGGTCAAATGACAGCTTGAAATTGAGAGGGCTAATGTAATATAAATAGCTCATGGAATCGTACAACTCGGAAGGTGAATACATCGAAAGCTGCAAGAGAAGGGCACTGCTTCCCAGGGGTTTTCTTGCCTCTACCACATCACTTACATTTTTCCCGGTCGAGAAAAAGGTTCCCGATGCGATGAAAATGAATCTTTCACTTATCCTTCTCAAAGAGAAGAGTCCTCTCTTTGCCGCTGTGTTTACGAGAAATGCATTCCCCGGTGCTCCTGTAAGAATAGGCAAAGAACTGTTGAGCAGGGATAGGGTGAGAGGCATTCTTGTAAACAACAGGATTGCCAATGTCTGTGCCGAGGGGGGAGTGGAAGATGCCAGATTGATACTTGCCGAGCTTGGCAGACTTTTAGAATGCGAGAAGTATGATTTTTTTCCCAGTTCAACGGGAATTATCGGCTGGAAACTACCGGTCAAAGATATGATTTCTTCGCTACCCTCCCTTATCGAGGGATTACAGGATGAATCGATTTTCCCGGTTGCAAGGGCGATAATGACAACCGACTCGTATCCCAAGGTGCGTTCATTTCTCCACGGTGAAGGACGAACAGTGGGAATCGCCAAGGGTGCAGGGATGATAGAACCCAATATGGCAACAATGCTTTCTTTTATCCTTACCGATGTCAAACTTGACAGGGAAGGAATGAGGGAAATGCTCCATCGGGTTGTAGAGGAGAGCTTTAACAGGATATCGATAGACGGAGACCAGAGCACAAGTGATATGGTGATTTTTCTCTCCTCAGGCAAAGTGGAGTGTGATTCAGTTGTTGAATACGAGGATGAACTGAAGGAGCTTTGCCGGAAACTTTCGGAAGATGTAGTAAGAAACGGTGAAGGGGTGGGTCATGTCATTCAGGTGACAGTTATAAATGCTCCCTCCGAAGCTATAGCACGTGGCGTGGGAAAGGCAGTTGTCAACTCTCCGTTGGTAAAGACTGCGATCTTTGGAAATGACCCTAATGTAGGAAGGATAGTTTCCTCTATCGGTGACTTTGTTGGAAATTCGCTTGCTGGTAATACGGAACTCGCTGTTTCACCCGGTTTCATAAGGATAGCCTCCGGCTTATTGTTCATGGAGAGAATAGCTATTCGCGTAGGGAAGAAAATGGTTTTTGAAAATGGTGTTTTCAAGATCGATGAAGAAACGGAAAAGTTCCTTTCCGATTATTTTAAAGATTGTGCGTTGGACTCGGAAGGAAAGAGATTTCCTGCGCATGATAGGAAAGTGGAGATAGAAATAGACCTGGGCAGTGGGAGGGAAGAATCAACTGTAATCGGCTCTGATCTCTCCTACCAGTATGTAAGAGAAAATGCAGATTACAGGTCGTAAGAACACTATGATACTCGAATAATCAAGGAAAATTTGAAGGTAGAATAATGACTAGAGAGAAACTCGATGCAAAAATCAAAGAGGTAAGTTCGATTCTTAACAAATGCAAGGCAGAGATTGGAAAAAGGGTCGTTGGGCAGGAAAAGATGGTGGAAGGAATGCTCATGTCGCTTATTGCAGGCGGCCATGCACTCATAGAAGGAGTGCCGGGTCTGGCAAAGACACTGGCCGTGAAAACACTGGCAGAGGTACTGGACTTGAACTTCAGAAGAATTCAGTTTACACCTGACCTCCTCCCGGCGGATCTCATAGGTACCATGATTTACAGACAGCCTACGGGGGAATTCATACCGCGTAAGGGACCCGTATTTTCAAATATAGTGCTTGCAGACGAGATAAACAGGGCACCGGCCAAGGTTCAATCTGCCCTGCTTGAGGCGATGGAGGAAAAACAGGTAACAATAGGAAATGAAACCTTCAAACTTGACAATCCATTTTTCGTACTTGCCACCCAGAATCCGATAGAACATGAGGGAACTTACCCGCTGCCCGAGGCTCAGTTGGACCGCTTTATACTAAAGCTCAAGGTCGGTTATCCGGATTTCGATGAAGAGATGGATATACTGAGACTGGTAGGTGATGAGAAAAATATCAATGTGCAGAAAGTAGCTGGTTCCAGGGATGTTACTGATTTCAAGAATACGGTGAAACAAATCAGGATGGATCCCTCTGTCATGGAATACATTGTCTCCATTGTTTCGGTATCCAGAGAAAGGCCAAGCAGAAAGAAAGAGTTTTCGAAGTATATCTCATACGGAGCCTCTCCAAGGGCGTCGATATATCTTTACAGGTGTTCTAAGATAAAGGCTCTCTTTGAGGGAAGAGATTTTGTAATACCTGAGGATGTTAAAGATGTTGCAATCGACGTTATGAGGCATCGCTTGATCCTCAACTACGAGGCGGAGTCGGAGGGAATTACTACTGAAGAGATAGTAAGGGCAATACTAAGCTACGTTCAGGTTCCATGATATGAGGAACTCATACGGTCTCGATTCAATAAAAAGAATAGAACTCATTGCCAATAAGCTCGTTTACAATGTTTTTTCTGGAAATTACAGGTCTGTTTTCAGGGGGCCGGGGATAGAGTTCGATGAATTCAGAAGCTATATGTACGGTGATGATACCAGGATGATCGATTGGAATGTAACGGCACGGACGGGTTCGCCCTATGTAAAGACTTTCAGGGAAGAGAGAGAGCTAAACCTGTTCAATATTCTCGATCTCTCGGCCTCTGTTCAAAATGGTTCCGGAAAGAGGGGAAAACTGGAAACCGAAGCTCTGATACTTGCGATACTGGCACTCTCTGCTGCACTGAATAGTGACAGGGTAGGGGCTCTTTTTTTCACCGACAGAGTAGAGAAATGGGTTGGCCTTGCCAAGGGAAAGAAACATGCCCTGGGGCTCATATCCAATTTCCTTTCAACCGAAACGATTGGAAAGGGTTCTAATCTGGCCCTTGCTCTGGAAACAACAAACAGATTTCTCAAGAAGAGGAGCATATGTGTGATAATCTCCGATTTCAAGACGGATGATTACTGGCATGAAATGTCTCTTCTTGCCAGAAAGCATGATGTCATTGCCATAAGGGTAACCGATGATAATGATTTATCCTTTCCTGACACGGGGTTGGTGGGGCTGGTGGAACCGGAAAATGATTCGATACTCTATGCATCCGGCAGATCGAAGAATTTCAGGAAGGCATACAGAGATTACTGGTTGGCTCACCAGAGAAAGTGGAGAAAGAATTGCTCGAAATATGGTGTCAGTCGTCTTGAAATAGATACCATGCAGGATATTGGTTTCGAACTGTACAAATTTTTTCAGAGAAGAAAGAGGTATTGAGCGGAATGGTAACCTACAGGAGGTCTACGCTCCTTTTGTTCTGTAGCCTGTTCTATACCATGCTTGTTTATTCAATTTCCTTCGGTGAAGAAAATTTCTCGATAAAGAGGGAAATTTTCCTTCCTCAGAAGTTTTTTGTGGGTGATACCGTTGAACTTAGAATCGAGTTAAAACTGCAAGAGAGAGTTAGGGTGGAGGTACCCCGGTCGATACCGGAAACGGATTGGCTTAAAATAGTGAAAGTGAAGATTGAGAAAGCTTCCAATAACGATGTAACTGTGAGAATTTTTTTTATTTCTTATCAACCGGGAACGCAAGTGCTCCCGGTAATCAGACTGGGTGATATTACATTAAGCAATCTGCAAATCTATACAAGTTCAGTGCTGGAGATACGGAAAGTCAAATACCCCAGAGGAATAAAAGATCAGTTGACTTTCCCGGGAACTTACAGGGTCATTGTGATTTTCACATTCCTTGTTTTTTCTCTTCCCTTCATACTGGTGTTTGGTTTTGTCAAGATCAAATCTCTCGTTCTAAGGATAAGGGAAAATATCCTAAAGCGTATTCCTCTGCTCGAGTACAGGCGAGGTCTTCTGTCACTGGAAAAAGATATCTCAAAATTCGAGAAGAGGATCTTCTATATGAAACTGACTCGGCTGTTAAAGAGGTATCTTTCCTCCAGGATAGGAAAGAATATTGAGTCTTTGACAACCAAGGAATTGACAGAGAAAATCGAGGAATCAGGGTTGGATGATGCTGTTGTTAAGAAGCTGATGGATTTTTTCAAGTTTTCCGATAAGGTGAAATTCCAGGGTTACAAACCTGTACTGGATGATATGAAAACTCATATTTTGGTAATGAAGGAATTGGTTGAAGATATCGAGGGTATCGATGTTTGACTTGAGTTTTGATAAGCCGGTAATTCTGAGCTTTCTTTTTTTGCTGCCCTTCATTATATGGTACCTGGAAAAGCAGCGAACGAAGGGAGGAGTAATCCCATTCAGTTATGCGGTATGGAAGGATAGGGGGTACGAAAAGTGGGATAGGACGATGAGAAGGTTGATACTTCTGGGCCAGTTTTTCTTTTGGAGTGGGGTTGTGTTTCTGGTGATTGCTGCGGCAGCCCCATCTGCTATCTCCAGGAAAAAGGTCTATCTAAGCAGTGGTGCTGAAATAATCATCGTTCTTGATGAGTCACCCAGCATGTCGGCAAAGGATTTTCAGCCGGAGAACAGGTTTGAAGCTGCAAAGGAGATTATAAAGAATTTTATCAGTGGAAGGGAAAACGACAGGATCGGACTGGTAGCTTTCAGCAGAGAAGCTGCCCTGATTGTACCACCAACTGCTGAATATGATGCACTATACTCAAAACTGGATTCTTTACAGATAATGGAACTGGGCAATGGGACCTCCATAGGGAACGGGATAGCAGTTGCCATCAATCATTTGAAGCAGAGCAAGTCTGCTCCGCGGGTAATAATTCTGCTTACAGATGGTGATAACAATTCGGGCGAAATTCTGCCCGAAACTGCTGCAGATATCGCCATGCAGCTTGGTATTAAGATATATACAATCGGGATCGGTAAGAATGAAGATACATACATAGAATTCCGTGATCCGAAGACCGGAAAACTCTATCAAGGTATGTATAGGGGTAGGCTAGGAGTAGCTCTCTTGAAAAGGATTGCAAAGCGAAGTGGTGGCCGATATTTCTATGCGCCTGATGAAGAATCACTTCGCGAAATATTTGAAAGAATAGATTCCGAGGAAAAGGTTGTAAGGTTGACAAGTTTCAAAACTGTAAAAGAAAATAAGTCAAAAACCTTCATACTTCTAGGAATGTTGTTGATACTGTTAGATTTTGCAATGAGAAAAATCTTGCTCAAGGAAATACTCGGATGATCAGTTTCGATAACAGCTATTACCTCTTGCTTCTGCTTATAGAAGTCCCACTCTCTTTTCTCTTTTATTTCATCTACACGAAAGGAACAAGGGATCTTAAGCGCCTTGCCGGTGAATACCGGTATCGACAGATTAAGAATGTTTATTTCATAAAGAGCTTTTTTTCTTCCCTTTTTTTTATCTTTTTCTTGACACTCGGTATTTTCGGCATAGCGGGGATCCGCTGGGGAGAAGAATTGAAGCAGGAAAAGAGGGAAGGATACAAGGTAGTTTTTACTATTGATGTATCACCCAGTATGCTTGCCCAGGACATTCTTCCATCGAGGTTGGAGGCATCTGTTTCCTTTGTGGAATCGTTGATGGATAGAGTGGAAGATGGGCTGTTCGGTGTAGTGATTTTTAGCGGTACGGCGAGGAGAGCTATTCCTCTTACCGACGACAGGTTTGCTATATCCAATTACCTGGACAACTTGAGGGAAAATATGGGAAGCGTTTTACCATTGAAACCGGGTAGTGATATCGAGAGTGGACTGGTTGCTTCCCTTGAAATGTTTTCCAGGGATGAAAACAAAATGGGAATCATCATACTACTCTCTGACGGGGAAAACAGAAGTGGCAATCCGGAAAGGGTGGCGAAGATGCTAGGTAAGCTGGGTATTCCTGTAACGAGTATCCTGGTTGGAACAAAAAAAGGAGGTAAGATACCACTTGGAAAGAACAGATTTCTGAAAGATGAGAATGGCGAAACTGTTATAACGCGTGCAGATGAATCTGTTCTGAGAAAAATATCTCTCTTAAGTGACGGGAAATACTTTGCATTGGAAGGTCCAGAGAAAACAGATGATATACATGGAAATATTTTCGCCGATTCCTCAAGAGGAACCATTGGATATGGTTTCAAGAAAGAGAAGGTGAGCCGTGTGTCACTCGTTCTATCTGCAGGATTGTTCTTCCTTCTGTTATCAATCCTTGTCTGGCGAGTCAGGTTGAGGGGATCGCTATGAAATTGATGAGAGTGCTAATTCCCATTTCACTATTGATAATTATCCCCTTTGTTATTACAGGTTGCAGGACCGATTCCGGTCGATTGATAATTCTAAGGGGAAACTACTACTACAGGCATGGTGAATATGACAAATCACTTCTGGATTATTTTAACCTGCTAACAGAGAAAAAGAGATCGACAGATGAAGGCGATGCAATTCTGAAATATGATATCGGAAACGTATACTTCATGCTTGGTGAGTTTGATTCTGCTGTTAGCAAGTATCTCGAGATAGTTCAATCCAAGGAGAAAGAGGTGCGTTTCAGGGCATCCTTCAATCTTGCATGTATATACTATCAGGCGGGGGACTACGGCAAAGCTGCCCGGTTTTTCCGGAAAGCGCTTTCCGAAAAACCGTCTGATATAGATACCAAGATAAATCTTGAATTGACCCTCAAAAAACTTTTCAAGGCGGAGGAAGAAAGGTTGAGGGACACGGGAAAGGCCAAGAGGGGTAATATGCAAAATACCGCATTAAAGTTATTGGAACATGTCAGTGTCATGGAGGAAAAATATTGGAGATCCAAGGTATCGAAGGATACTTCAAAAAAATATACAGACTGGTAAGTTTGTTATTATTTCTCTTGTTACTTGCCATATCGGGCATTGATTCTCTCTTCGCGGAAGAGACGGGAGAATTAGCTGTAAAGGTTGTGCCAGAATTTCCCTCTCTTGGCGATGAGTTCAAACTTGAGCTGATGGTGAAGGGAAGTTTTTTCTCTTCCGTCGTAGTAACGCCCCCGCCTGACAGCAGGTATTTCAAGGTTACAGGAGGTCCCTTCATAAGACCCAATATTGAACAGAACGGTGTTACGATCACTTTTAACATACTGGCAAGAAGAAGGGGAAAGCACAGGCTGGGTAGTTTCAGGGTAATAATGAATACTCTCAGGCTAGAAACAAAACCCATCTACATTGAAGTGATTGATACCAAGCCAAAGCTCTACTGGCAAATAGGGAAAAAGACCGTCAAGCTTGGAGAGCCGGTTCCATTGACCCTGATGCTCGAAAACTGGGATGAATTGCGAATGCCACTCTCTATTACTGTAAGACCTCCCAGGAATTCCTGGTTCGAAGAGGCGGTGAGCAATGAAGAATTGACAGTGGATCAGGTGAAGGGGAAAAGATTATACAGGATACCATTGAGGACTTACCTTGTAACCTTTTCAAAAAAGGGGAAATACAGAATAAGCCCTGCCAGGGTGGAAGTCAAGAAAGGAGTAAAGATATATACGCCACCGGCATATGTTACGGTCCTTCCCCTTCCAAAAGAAATACTACCGTATTCTGCAATCGGTTCGTTTAACATTAGGTTCAGTTATTCATCTACAAAGCTCTCACAGGGAAAGGGTATCGAAGTGACGGTTAGAATATCCGGCAGGGGTAACCTGAATTTTCTCTCTTTACCTATTCCCCGTATAGAAGGGCTTAAGGTCAATGTGGGTGAAAAGAAAAGGAGCATCATTGCTTCGTCGAAAGGCTACAATGGCTATGTGGAAGAGACTTTCCAGTTCTTTCCAGAGAAACCCGGAAAGTATCGATGTGTTATTCCCGATTTCCCTTACCTCGATGATTCATCCAATCGAATCAAGGTTTTAAAGGGCAGAGTAATCTATTTTTCCGTAGGTGAGAAAGAGGCAAAGGTAAACCGAGTAGTGCCTTTTTCGTTCAGGAGTCTCTCAGATTTTACCGTATCGAGAAAACGCGATGACTATTTTAGCTTTCAACTTATTCTATTACTCATACCCGGGCCCCTTATATTCCTTGTTTACATGATTTACATGTTTGCAAGGAAAAGGAAGGGGCGTGGCGTTATCAGTGTATCCATCTTCCTAGTTCTGACTTTCGTGGCTTCTGGAACAACCGGTTTGAACAGTCTACAAACTCCAGGGCAGAACCCTGATAGCTTGTTTGCAAGCGGGGTTAATAAACTAGAGAAGGAAGATTACGAATCCGCTCTGACATATTTCGAGAAACTGGAAGATTTGTTTCCAAGCAACAGGGACGTACTTTTCAATCTTTCCTATTCTTATTACATGCTCGACAGGCCTGTAAAGGCCATGCATATGCTGAGAAAATTACTGAAAACAAACGGGAGCGACAGGATCGCCCTTGAGTTTCTTAAACGAATCGAAGAGGAACTTGGAATTGACGAAGATATACCGCCGTCCTTGAGCATGCCTGTAAACATTCTTTTGCCGGGAGGAATCATTCTTTTTAACTTAATTTTCATTTTCCTTATACTCTATCTTGCGGGAGGTAGGATAATATTTCTTACCCTCGTATTCATTTCAGGTCTTGCACTGATAGGCGATGGTGCCGTGCTGGGTTACTATTCATGGTACCGATCGAGAAAAACCGGAATCGTGGTGAAAGATTCGACCGATGTAAGAAAGATCCCGGAAGAAGAATCGAAACCATGGTTGAGATTAAAGAGGGGGATGCCATTGCTCGATCTTGGGGTAGCAGGTGAGTTTATCCTGGTAAGAACGGCTGACGGAGCAGTCGGCTGGGTAACGAAGGATGCCATCGAACTGGACCTGAAGGAGTAGTTGAAAGGTGAAGAATAAGGATTTCGGTGAAATCTTAAGGCAATGGGAGCTGGAAAAGAAGAAGCAGAAGAAAAATATACACAGAGATCTCGAGGAATGGCTGGACAGGCATCCGCCTGATGAAAAAGATAAAACTGCCTATGAGGATGATAGGAAGAAACTGATATCGGAACGTATCAGGTTACGAAACATGGAGCCTCAACGGACAATAGACCTTCACGGAATGAAGGCCTGTAGGGCTGAAGAGAGGCTTGCCGCTTTTCTTCTTCAATGCAAGAGGGATGGAGTGAGAAAAGTTCTCATAATACACGGAAAAGGCCATCATTCAAGGGGCGAACCGGTCTTAAGCAAAACAGTAAGAAGATTTCTAGAAAAAAACCCGCTTGCCGGTGAGATGGGCTATGCTGACAGGGAACATGGTGGGAAAGGCGCCCTTTGGGTAATTATTCGTTGATATTCGTCGATTGCCTATCGTTCTCTGTAGATAATTCTTCCCCTGGATAAATCGTAGGGTGAAAGGGCAACTTTTACACGATCTCCCGGAACTATCCTTATGTAGTGTTTCCTCATCTTCCCGGATAGGTGAGCAAGTATTAGATGACCATTTTGCAATTCGACCCTGAACATTGTGTTGGGCAGTGATTCTTTTACTGTTCCTTCTACCTCTATTGCTTCTTCTTTTGCCAAGAAAAATCCTCCTTTTCATGTGAATTTAAGTTAATACTCGATTGATGTCAATAATACGATTTTCCGTCTTGACATTTTTTTATTTTTAATTCAAATTGTCTTGCCTTTGGATATATTACTTATTTACATTACTTTAATATAACAATTGTTTCCGGGAGAGGGTATGGATAAGGATTTTATTTCCAGGATGAAAGAAAACCTCAAAAAGATGAAAAAGGAAATCCTTAAACATCTTGCAAGTGAAAATGAAGATTTCAAGAATATTATAGATGATATAGATCCGAAGGATCTCGTTGATATAGCTGCCGAGGATATAGACAAGAAGATACTTCAGGCTCTGGGATCGCAGGAAATAAAGAGGCTGCAACTGATAGATTCGGCTCTTGCCAGAATAGAAAATGGCAAGTACGGTATCTGCATGAGCTGTGGTAAGAAGATTCCAAGGGAGCGATTGGAAGCGATACCATATGCTCTTCTCTGTATCGAGTGCAAGGCCAGAGAGGAACGTAAAAAGAGATAAACTCGTATAATTCAATCATATTTCACTGTAAATCTGTTTCCATCTTACCGATAAATAAAATCGGGGTGGGAACAGTATGGTTTCTGCGATACAGAGCGTTCCAATAATAAGCTTCCCTACTATAATGAGAATACAGGAATCGAGTGGCAAGATTCGCTATCCTGTAAAACCCCTCGGCTCGATCTCTGCCGTTTTCAAACATATAGATGCAATTCCATCCAAACAGGGGGTCGGTGGCATTTCTCTGTACAAGCTGCGAATACTGGACGGATTGATAGAGAAACTGATAAGGACGGGAAAATACAGTAATACAAGAAATATCGCGGTGGGAAGAATCGATAAAGAATCCATTGATAATGTCATAGAGAAACTATCCCTGCAACTAAAGGCTTCCGTAAACAGCCTGGCCAGTTATTCTTCAGGAATCGGTATTGAATCCGGTTTGATCGTAAATCTGCTTGCATGAGCAAACAAGGCTATAATTGTTACTCCTTGACAGAATCAAATTTCTGGGAACAGAATGTAAGCTATCATGAAAGGGGAAAATGAAGAGAAGAGGATAATATATCCGGAGAATAAGAACCTGATAGATGAAAGTGTCAAGGTAGATAATCTGCCCTCTGTTAAACTCTTTGGAAGACGCCTGAAAGACGGTAGAGAAGGATGGTTCTACTTCTCGCCCATACTGGGAAGTTATCACAGTATCATACCGGACTGGGTTGAAAAGGGAGATGAAGTAGAATTCTTTGAGATCGATGAAGGGGGAAAGCTCAAATCGCTCAAATTACCTGAGGTGAAGGTGGAATCCGGTTCGGTATCGAGGTTGTTCCTCGAAGATGGCAATATACTGATATTTTCCAACATAGCTGGTGTACATGAAACGTTTCATCTCTTAAAACCGAAAGAATTGAATGGTTTGAAGGAGATAGTAGTGGATCTCGTTTACATCGAGGAACCATGTCCCAAGTGTGGTTCTGTCAATGTTTTTCATTACAACGCACGGGAGAGATCCTTTTCCAAATGTCTCAACTGCGGACACAACTGGAAGGGCAGGATAAAGAGTAATTTGATCTTCGTGAAGGACAGAGAGGAAGAGGAAATAACTCTGGAAATAGACAAACATCCCGAGTTAAAAAAACTCCTCCTGAAGATCGAGGAAGAGCAGGAGGAGTAGGAAAGGACTAGTTGATGAAAGGGTTACCCTTCAGTTCCCTTTCCACTGTGGTGGAAGGTCCGTGCCCAGGATAGATACTGGTTTCAGGGGGAAGTGAAAGTATCTTTTCCTTTATGCTCGCTATGAGAGTTTTCTCATCTCCGCCGGGTAGGTCTGCTCTTCCGATTCCTTCGAAGAAGAGGGTGTCGCCAGAGAAGAGTATTCCCTGTTCTTCGGAGTAGAGGCAGATACTTCCCCGTGTGTGGCCGGGAGTTTCAAGGACCTTCAAGTCGGAATCGAAGACAGAATCGCCCTCTCTCAATTTTATGTCAGCCTCGGGAAGGGTTTGAAAAACCTGGACACTGAAGTTTTCTAGGGCGAATCCCAATGCTGAAAAGTCCCTTTTGTTCATGTCTTTGGCTTTGGATCCGAGGTATGAAGCGTCATTTTCGTGGATTGCAAGTTTCAGCTCTATTTCTTTTTTCAAATAGAAATCTCTCAATTTCCCGGCACCCGCAGTATGATCGAAGTGACCGTGCGTAAAAACAATCCCTTCCGGGCGCATGTTCAGCATATCCAGACGTGATATTATTTCCTGTTCGCTTCCGCCAGGGTCTATAATTATGCATCTGTGTTTATCAATAGAATAGATGTAACAGTTTGTTTTCAGAGGATCTATCACAATTCTTTCCAGCATTGTATAATTAAATTAAAATATTTGACTTCTTTTTTCAATATTGAGATGGGGATGTTTACGTTTTTTGAATATATTGCTTTTGTATTTGTCATCGCATTTGTGTTTTTTGGCTTGATTCCCGGCATAGGTGCATTCATAGTACGTTCTCACTGGAGACGTTTCAGGAAACGACTTATCGAGTTGAGCCTGCAACCCTTTATCTCTTACTCTGATATAAGGGGAGGCAAGGATGGTCCGGTGGGTGAATTCCGTTTTTTCGGCACAATAGAGGCTCTCCAGGGTGACAACATGCTCTGGATAAAAAACGGAAACCTTACCGTGGCTGCTTACATGAAGGATGTAGTAGTGTACATGCTTCCTTCAACATCCATATTTTCAGGTGAATCTCTTATAGAGAACCTCCAGGAAGTCCTTCCCGATGAAGAGCCGAAGAGTATGCACTGGAATGAGATTTTTTCACTTTCGGAGGGTACCAGGGTATTTGTTGGTGGCATGGTGTACAGGGAAGGCGGAAATGGAATCTTCAGGTCCCAGCCGGAGAAAAAACTTCTCTTTGTAATCTACGATGGTGAAATGGAAACTATACTAAAGAGAGCTATCTGGGCAGGCCGGCAGCGAAATGAGTATTTCAATCAGTTTACCTTCGGTTCGATATTGGCAGGTTCTCTCTCTCTTCTCTTTCTCTCCTACCTGATGTTGCACAACCCGATGCTCAGGGTACCGGCCCTCTTCGCTATCACCCTTGCTTCTTTCCCCGTTGCATCTCTTGTTCCACCGGGAGTTCTCTTCTATTTTCTATACAGGTGGACTTGGAAGCAGGGGCGAGTCTTGCGGGCAAAGAGGGATTTGTTGAGATTGCCCTTGAGATATTTTTCAAATGGTATTGGTGAGGGCACCGAAAGGGATTCCGAAATGGTGGAAAGTTCTGAAGCATTGAAGAATCCCAGGATAAAGAAGGCTGTTTTACCGACAGGCGAAGGTTACTGCGGAATCTGTGGTCTTGCAAGTGGAGCTTCACTGTTGTCTCTCTACAATTCTCTGGCTGTTAGCAGCCCTGATGTTTCTTCGATCGAGGGGACTCCTGTATTTCGTGAGGGAGCGGTAAATATGAAATCTTTGCCCGGAGAGCTTTATATGTGCCTGTTTGGAGCTCTGGTAAAAAGAAAACTAAAGAGGCCGGTGGATCCCATGGCTGAGATGGTGGCTATTCCGGGGAATCCGGAGAGGGAAGCAAGAAAATGCCAGAGCATGGCGCGTATCTACGAATTGTTATCTGCCATATTTATCTTTTCGGACCTCGTTATCAATATGTTTCTGATTCTTCTGTTTCTTCACAGGTTCATAGTATAGGATCTACCACTGGTTTTCTGCTTACGGTAAGCGAATAGATTTTTCTTCTTGCGGATAAGAACTTCGACGCATATATTGAAAGGAAAACTTCCTCAGGAAGGTTATCCTGTATGATTTCAAAATCGTCATGAAGGGAGAAGAGAACCTTCATCTGTATGAAATAATCGAAAAAGTCTGTGAGAAGAAGTATCCTGCCACCGGGTTTGAGAATTCTTGAGAATTCCGCCAGGACAGGCATTCTCACTAGGCGTCGTTTCCTGTGTTTGGTTTTTGGCCATGGATCAGGGAAATATATGTGTATTATATCTATGGACTCGTCCTGCAGCCTCTTCAGTACCATTTCGGCCCTTTCCTGCACGATAAATGCATTGGTCAGTTTTCTCTTTTCTATTTTTTTCATGGCCTTGAGGCATCGTTTTTTCTTTATTTCAACTCCTATGATGGTGGAGTATGGCTTCTTTTCCGCATAGGTAGCTATGAAATGACCATTTCCACATCCGATTTCAAGTTCGATGTCTGAGCGGTCTTTTCTTGAATCGATAAAGGAAGAAATTGATTCCGGATCAAGGAGGTCCACTAGGATTTACTGCCTTCCTTTTTCCTTGCATAATTTACGGTAATTTTTCTGCCCTTGAAATCTATGCCGTTCAGTTTTTCGATAGCTTCCTTTGCGTATCGTGACGGAATATCTATGAAGGAATAATTGTCGAGAATTTTTACAGGTCCCACCTGAGAAGCTTTCAAGTTGAGCTTACTGATGAACAGCCCCCTCAAATCCCTGGGGAATACCCTTCTGTTTTTCCCGACACTGACGAAGAGTTTTGTTATACCGGGCTCCTGCTTCTTTTCCTTGCCAAGGTAAATCTTTAACAGATAGGCTGCAAAATATGAACGGAGGAAAATAGGAACGTTCTGGCGTACAATTTTCCTGTAATAGTTAAGTATGTCCGGATCTTCTTCCTCTTTTATAACCTGTACGATTTTCTTGATTGTACCTTTAAGGATGTCTTCCTCTTGCGGGGCATCTTCTTTTTTTATGTTCATCTTGATACTCTCCTCTATCTTCAAAAGTTCAAAATACTGTTCCTTTGTAACAAAGGTCGTTATGGTACTAAGCTCCTCTTCGCGTTCCGTGTTGAAACCAGCTCTTATCAGGTAATTCTCGGAGCTGGGCGGAATGTCGAAATTTATTATATGTTTTGGTCTGCAGTGTATCTTTTCTGCACCAAGGTCGGTTGTTATTAGTATATCATTCTTGCCCGATTTGAAATCGCGTTCGTTCTTCAATATTGCCGGTTGCCTTTGTTCGTGATGTACAAGTGATGTTGTCATACCTTTCCGCTTGAGATACTTGTGAAGGTCTTCCGCATCTTTTATGGTCCTGCAGAATACAACAATACCTTTTAGATTTTTTGCATTGATCAGATCTACCAGAAGATTCCTCTTGCCGTGCTCTTCTACCTCTATAAATGAATGTTCTATAGAGGATTTTTCTCTCTTCCATTTGGACGCAGGTATGACGGCAGGATGCTTCAGAAAAGACATGAGCCTTCCTTCAGCTTTCAAATTTGGAGAGAATAGTATTGTCTGTCTTTTAAGCGGTATCTTGGTAAAGATGAAATCTATATCTTTCTCAAATCCCTTATTGTCATTTCCACCGGGGGACATGATAATAACATTTTCGAGTTTTGAAAGATCTATATTCCCCCGCCGGATATGATCTATAACCCTGCCCGGAGTGCCTATAATCACATCGGGTGTCCGTGAAAGCAGTCTTACCTCTTTTCGTATTTCCTCATCTTCGTTGAGAGGAACATAGGTAAGACCACTTCCATGTGGAACCAGGCGCTTGAATTCGTTTCTTATCTTCCGAACCTTGTCTGCAGAATGGGTGAGGACTACCGCCTTGATCCCCGGTTTTTCAGTATCAATATACTTAACCAATGGCAAGATAAAAGCGGCAGTCTTACCTGTTTTCTCACCAGCCTCGATTGCAATGTCACCGCCCCTGGCAATAATGGGAATTACTCTCTTTTGAAGCAGTGTCGGTTTTGAAAAACCGCCACGCTTCATGAAATCCAAGATTTCCGCTTCTTTAATTTTTCTTTTAAGCGGTCCCATAAAATATCAAAAAATATACTTCCAAAGATCGATTTTCTTTAAATTACTGCCTACATGAGCAGTTTGTCAAGTTTATTTGTTAAACACCAAGAGGAGCGTTAATTTTATTGCCGAGAGGGATATAATAATGTGTGTATCGGCCGAATATTAACTAGGTTGAATATTAACTAGGAGATGAACTGGTGAAAAAAAACACGATCCTTGTTATTGCCTGTTCCCTGCTTTTCCTCCTTGGCAGTGTGGTGTACGGGGAGGTCTTGAGGTTCCGTTATGTACCGGGGGAAAAGTACCGCATAGTGACACAGGTAAAGGAAAGGGTATTTGTGAATGGAAAGTATTCTCATACGGCGGATATACTGGACAAGATAACCGTGAGTGTCCTGGAAGAAAATGAAGGAACTGGTCTGCTTGAATGTCATTTTCAAACCTCAGAAAGATCCTACGGTCGGAGCAATACTTACAAATTGGATAGTGACTACTATTCGAAGTTCTTGAGGAGTGAAAGGGGTATATATACCATCGATTCGAAGTATTTCATGCCCGTAGTGAGGAATGTACCGGTTTTCCCTGAAAAAGACGTAAAGGAGGGTGAAAGCTGGAGCGCAGATGGCGAGGAGGTTCACGATCTGCGTGCAAATTTTGGTGTTGACAAAGCTTTTCACTTTCCCGTGCATGTTAATTACAGATACCTGGGGAACAGAACTGTAGATGGCAGGGAAGTAGCAGCCATAAAAATAGATTACTCGGTTTTTTACAAGGTCAAGGGAACAGAGGATTATACGGGTAATGTTCCGAGGATAATAACCGGGACATCCAGTCAGGTTTATTACTTTGATAACAATATGGGAAAACCCCACTCATACAGGGAGGAATTTGACTTCATATTTCATCTTGCATCGGGTGACTATGTGGAATGGACCGGTGAATCGGAGGGAAAAGTAATAATTGCAGAACCCTTAAAACGAGGAGAGGTAAAGAGGGAAATTGAAAAAGACATCGAGAAAAGGGGAATAGAGGATGCAAAGGTAAAGGAAGACGAGAACGGCGTAACGATAAGCCTTCAGAACATAAATTTTCCTCCCAATTCTGCACTCCTCGTTCCAAGTGAGAAGGAAAAGCTCAGAAAGATCGGGGAGATACTAAAGAAGTACCCCGACAGAGATATCCTGATTACCGGGCACACGGCAAGAATTGGCACAGAGGAGAGTTGTCAGATACTCTCCGAGGAGAGGGCGAGGGCTGTTGGGGATTTTCTCCTTTCCATAGGCGCAAAGAAACTCACCCAGATGATATTCAGGGGGAAGGGCTCTAGAGAACCCGTTGCGGACAACTCTACGGAGGAGGGGAGAAAACAGAACAGGCGTGTGGAAATAACGATTCTGGAAAATTAAGACTCTCGATTTGTACGATTTGTAACTTCAACAGAAAGATGCTGTAAAAGCTACGGTAAGATTATGATACAATCACCATAGTGAATTAAAAGAAAATCAAAAGAAGTTGTATCTTTTCCGTATGGCTTCGGTTATCTTCCATGTGCACTGAAGCCCTTTGGGGAAAATAACAAAGTCTCCGGCCTTTATCTCTTTGCTCTTACCCTCGTAAGAAATGATTGCCCTGCCTTCGAGAATGTAACAGCGTTCCTCCGATGAATAGCTCCAGGGAAACTCGGATACTTCCTTTTCCCATATTCCCCAGGAATCGATACCGACTTCTTCTTTTTCTTTTTCGTTGAGTTTTTTTATTTCAATATCCATAGTGTAAACTGTTTATATTAAAAGGTCGTTTCATGTCAAGTGTAGGTTGGCATGCTGTGCCGACGCAGCGATTTTGCCTGTCGGTTCGGGTTACGGGGCTGCTTGTCAGGTGCGGAACATACGTGTCATGGAGGCCTGAATAAGGAGTGTGATGATTATTACTGTTATGGAAAAGATGTATACAGTATTCATCGAATAATTCTCGAGTAAAAACCCGCCTGCAATCGAACCGGTTACTATGCCAAGTGTCAACAGCGCCTCGTGAATTGCCATTCTCGTGGATCTCTTTCTGCTTCCCGTAACACCGTGAAAAACGCTTTCATCATAATTGAGGGCAAAGAGCACGCCGAAAACCGAGAATATCAGTGCAAGCGTGAGTGGCTTTTCGGTAAAAATTGTAAGCACCATCGTCATAAAGAGAAAAAGCTGGCCTCCGAGCAAAACCTTCCTGTTGAAGTGCCAGAAATCGAGTTTTCCTAGTATCACGAATGTCGCCGCAGTTGCAAGTCCCCTTGCCAGGAGGATATTGCCTATGGTGACTTTGTCGAGGTTCAGACTTTCCCTTGCATAAACGGGAAATACATTTGTGATGATCCCCAACACGAGGTACGTGGTAAATAGCCCCACCCATGCCGGGTAGCGAAGGAAGGTTTCTCTGGTTCCTGAAATGTCACTGTCATCTCTCTGTGTGTCTCTGTACCGGTCACTGCCTATCGATTTGACGAAGATCGAAAAGCCGATAATCAGAAGGGAGGTGAGTATGAAGAGGGAGATAGAGGTGTAGAGTGGAAGAGTGGGATTTCTCTTGCTTAAGAATCCGCAGATTGTCGGGCTTACGATTATACCGCTTATCCAGGAGAGGTTGTACATTGATATTTTCCGGCTCAAGTCTTTTCCCTCGTAACCGTGTGACATCCATCCCATAGCCTGGGGCCAGAAGAGAGACAGGGAGAGACCAAAAAAGCTGTAGAACAGGAAGGTGAATTCCACTTTTCGAGAGAGTAGAATCAACCCTACAGAGGTAGCCATGAGAAAGCCAGATATTATCATCGAAAAACGTGGCCTGATAGCTCTCAGCAGCGGCCTGAAGGTAATACAACCTATGAAGTAGGAAAGTGCCCAGGTGCCCCCGATTAGGCCGATTGTCCCTGCACCTGCATCGAAGATATCTTTCATATAGAAGATGATTCCCAGGGTAAGAATACCTTCGGAAAGGGCAGTGAGAAATGCGGAAGTATATATTACCGTACCCTTGCTCACCGATTTGCCTGAATCATCATTCTGTTTTCGGTGTTTTCCCCTAGAATGAGGTTCCGAAAGAGTCCCCCATTATGGATGCTGATCTCCACCAGTCATAGTACTCTCTCTGCAATTGCTCTTCCGTGGGGAAGGGGTAGAATAGGACATCGTTACCGGCGCCGATGTAAAATCCGGTTTCTATGGTCCTGTATGGAAACCACTGCGCGTTAATCCTGTTTACCGTTTTTGTCTGTTTTTCCGGATTTTCTTCCAGTTGCTTTAGACAGTCACGTATATGTTCCACCGAGTAATAGGGGAGATTCCCGACCCTTCCATGATCAGGGTCATCTGCAAGTTCTCCCAGGTCCAGATCAACAAAACATATCTTAGGTACGTAGAGGTTGTTGTTTTCATTGGTAATGTATCTTACAAAATCAGCAGGGCTCAAGCCACTAACAATCCTCGGATGAACTGGACATAGTTCCTGGTAAAGTTTGAACTTGTGCCCTGTCTGCGGAATGCTTTCGGATTTCTCTATTTTCAAAACCTTGCCGTCCGGTGTTACGAGGTACAGATCTTTTATTGCCTCAAGGGGTATTCTCTCCATTACCCTGTATATGGAGAGATAAACGGAACGTTTCGGTTGTCCGTTTGGATGGGGAACACATCTGGTTTCTATATCCTGGAGGGGAAAGCCCTGGTCTTTCAGGCCCTCCAGAGTGAAAAATATGGCCTGCCCGTGAGCCCGCTTTTCGCTCCCTACTGCAAGGTAGCTTCCGAATTCTTCCGGAGGAAGCATCGATGCTACCAGAGCTTCCGGTGTCAAAAGAAAATAGAGATACTTGTTCATCTGCGACTCCTTCTCCAAAGTTCCGTACGATTACAATCATAATAAATTTTATAAAGAATGCTTTCAATATCCACTTTCAAATTATTTTCCATAAAACAGGGAATTGATGCGATTTAATACTAGGATTTGAAATAAAGGGCGACCCCATTGTATAGTATTACCATGGGATACGAAATGGAATACAGAGAATTAGGCTCCACGGGGCTCAAAGTTTCACGAATAGGGCTTGGCGGATTTGCCTTTTCCATAACCACTAGAAAAGAATCTGAGCGGGCAATTCACCGTGCTCTCGATCTGGGTATCAACTATTTCGACAATGCAAGGCTCTATGGAACGGAGAACAAGGTAGGCTCTGCTCTGAAGGGTAGGCGGGATAAGGTTGTAATAGCAAGCAAGTGCCATTTCAGAGATCCGCGCGAGATAGAGTCGAGCCTCGAAAAGTCCTTAAGAGAGCTCTCTACCGACTACATCGATATATACCATATTCACGATGTAAAGTCGGAGGAGGAGTTCTTTGAA
This sequence comes from Spirochaetales bacterium, assembly GCA_027021365.1. Lineage (GTDB taxonomy): Bacteria > Spirochaetota > Spirochaetia > SZUA-6 > SZUA-6 > JALUUM01. The sequence goes on along the minus strand of JALUUM010000040.1, from coordinate 24,031 downwards.
ATCATCAAGCCCGGCGGGGTACTGGAAACCTATGAACGTTTCAAGCGCGAGGGGAAAATAAGGTTCATCGGGGCAACGGGACATGACAACCAGGCCCTGGTAAGAATATTGAAAACGGGCAGGGTGGATCTCGTAATGGGAAGGTACAATCCGCTAACAAGGGACGTGGAGAATTCCGTGATACCTCTTACCAGGAGACTTGGAAAGGGTTTCATTGTAATAAGCGCACTGGCATGGGGAATATTCAGCGTGCCGGCAGAGGCTTACCCCTTCGAAATTGCAGGCAAGGACTTCCCTGCAGCAGAGGCATCATTTCGTTATATCCTTTCCAACCCGGACGTGGATGTGGTGCTTGCAGGGGTCAAGAATGAAAGAGAGATAGAGGAGCTCGTTACCCTGCTGGAACTTCCCCCTTTGAACGAGAAAGAAAAAGCGAGGGTTGTTTGGGATTCCATGGGGCTTGGGAAAGGTTCAGGTTGTACACAGTGCGGTGTATGCATGCCCTGTCCCGAGGGAATAGACATCCCTCTCTATTTCAGGTACATGACCTACCTCAAGGAGTACCATTCGGACCAGTATCCGGCACTGACCTGGCAGGCATATGCCCCGCCCTTCAGCAAGGCATGTACCGAATGCGGAGTATGCATAGAGAGATGCCCCTTCGAGCTTCCGATAATAGAGACCCTAAGGGAGGTTGATTCCATTGCAGAGAAGATGAGGCACCCCACCTACAGGGACGAGTACGATTAGCCTTTTGACTGCAGTCTCCGGTATGTCCCTTATTGCAGGCCGAAGCTCGCGACTCGTGGCTTGAAACTTTCATGGCCTGAAGTTTATCAGTGCCCATCTGTACATGTAGGATGTTCCCGGGTTGTTCACGCCTCTCAATTTCCCGTCCCGGGCGGGAAGCCTGTTCCTTACGGAAAACTGAAATATCCCGCCATTCGACATTGGAAATAGCGGAAGCCACTCCCTGTGGCCGAAGGTTGCCTTTATTATCCACTGTATCATTCCCGCGTGGCTCACAGCGAGTATGCTCCTGTAGCCCCGGCTGGCAAGGATGAAGAGCTTATTCCACAGCTCCACTGCCCGATTGTATATCTCGTCGGGCTTTTCGGCATTTGTCACTCCTTCCCAGCTTTTTTCCTGGAAGCTAGCCCATTCCTCGGGATGAGTACGGGGAATGTCATCGAAAACGAATCCGCTGAATACTCCTGTATCCAGCTCCTTTAGCAGTTCCTCGGTCTCGACTTCTACGCCGCCTGTGGATTCGGCTATGAGCTCTGCAGTCGATTTTGCACGAGAGAGCGGGGAGGTAAGTATCATGTCTATTCTCTTGTCCGAGAACCATTTTCCGGCTCTCTTTGCCTGTAACTTCCCTTCCTCGGACAGGGGAAAATCGAGATGTCCCTGAATTATGTTTTTCTTGTTTCCCGTGCTCTTTCCGTGCCTTACGAAGTAGAAATCTATTTCACCTTCCAGTGATTTGAAGTTGACCATTTTATGCAGTATATTACAGAAATCGAAGATAATGTCCATAGCAGGTAAAGATACAATGAATGATGCTGAAGTAATGGCTCTTCTGAAGATCTCAGGTGTCAAAGATAAATATGTGGAGAAGGCATTCCTATTTTTCCGGGAGAAGGGGCCCGGCCATGCGGAGGAGTTCTACAACAAGCGGGACAAGAGGCAGTACAGGGAGGAACACATGTCTTTAGAGGTATTAAAGATATACTTGAGAACCCTGGACAATGAGGAAACGGCAAAGAAGGTTCTTGAGATATGGAATGAAAGCAGTGTAATAGACGAGCGCATCAGGGGTGACTTTCATACCCATACCGAGTTTTCGGACGGTATGAATACCACAGAGGAGGTACTGGAAACTGCCGGTAGTCTTGGCTACTCCTGGATAGCCCTCTCCGACCATGCCCCTGTTCCGGGCAACTCCTACACACTGACTGTGGAAAAATACATGAGGAGGACGGAGATTGCGGAGAAGGTATCCAAGCGGTTAGGCATCGATGTTTACCACTCCATAGAGGCCAATATTCTGGAAGACGGAGGCCTCGACATTCCGGAGGAAATAGAGGGCATCCTCGATTTTGCCGTTGCAAGCCTTCATAAGAGCTACGGCCATTCACATGCAAGGATACTTGAAAGAATAGAAAGGGCCCTGCAAGACGAGAGGGTGATTGCACTGACTCATCCCTTCTTTGCAATCGATCCCGATGAAAAATTTGCGGGTGAGCTTATTGCCCTGATAGGGGAGACCGGTAAGGCGGTGGAGCTGAATCTTTTTCCCGGTTACTTTGCCGGAAACATCCTGCTTTTGAAGGAACTGTTGAAGCCCGAGAATGCAGAGACAAGGGTGATTCTTTCCACCGATGCACACTGTGTCGGCGGGCTACACAGAATGCGTCTCGGTAATTTTTTCCTCGAACATCTCGGTCCGGGGAGGGTCTTGAATACCCTCGACGAGCTGTCGATCCTGGGAAGAAGAGGCGCCTCCCTTCTGTCAAAGTGAGTTTTTCCTTATCACTTCCCTGTACCAGTGGGCACTCTTCTTCCATTCCCTCTTCAAGGTCTTGAAATCGACCCTTATTATGCCGAACCTCATTTCGTAACCGAGGTCCCACTCGAAGTTGTCCATAAGGGACCAGAGAAAGTAACCCCTTACATCCACGCCGGCAGACAGGGCTTTGTGAACCATCTGTATGTGCTCCCTTAAGTAACCTATCCTCTCCTCGTCATCTAGAGGATCCACCATTTCACTTTCCTTGAGAGGGTATCCGTTTTCCGTGACATAGCAGGGGAGGTTTCCGTAATCCTGTTTGATCCGAAGGAGCAACCTATAGAGCCCTTCCGGATAGATCTCCCACATTGCACTCCTCCTTGCACCCGGCGTGGGAACCTCCCTGGCATGAATGAGGGGGGTAAATAGCGAATACTTGAAACTCTTGGACATGTAGTAGTTTATCCCGACGAAGTCCGATGTTCCCTTAATTTCATCCAGGTCTTCCAGAAAGCCTTTCGGGAAAAACCGGCCTGCCTTCTCTACGATACTTTCGGGATAGCCTCCCCTGGTAACGGGATCCACGTACATCCTGTTAACCAGGTCGTCCATCATGTCTGCAGCCTTCCTGTCTCTTTCGGATTCTTCCCTGAAGGGCTTGATCCATAGCTGGGCTTCCGCTATTCCAGCTTCCCCCTTGCTGTCTATCTCCTTTAGCCTCTTTGCCGCCGCAGCATGTGAGAGCAGAAGATGGTGCGTCGCATGAAACATCCCCTTCAGGTCCCGCTTGTAACCCGGTGCCATGTTCCCCATGACATACCCGTTTATCGTGTACACCATCGGCTCGTTTATCGTAATCCACTTCTTTACATAGCCTTTGAATGCATCGAAGATCGTCTCTGCATAGAAGAGAAAGTGCTCCACGGAATCCCTTTCCCTGAAGCCGCCGATCTTTTCCAGCCACAGGGGTGCATCCCAGTGAAATAGGGTAACATATGGGTTGATATTTGCCGCCGCGAGCTCCTCCAGGATTCCCCTGTAGAACTCCAATCCCCTCTCGTTCACTTTTCCCGGTTCCGGTATGATTCGGGGCCATGCAATGGAGAACCTGTATGCTTTCACCCCGAGTTTCTTGAGGTTTTCGATATCTTCCATGTACCTGTGATAATGATCACAGGCTATATCTCCATTCTCGTTGTTTTTCACCTTTCCCTTTCTGTGGGAAAACTCGTGCCATATCGAAGGGGAAGCGCCGTCGGCAAGTGGGTAGCCTTCGATCTGGTATGAAGCTGTTGCGGTACCCCAGATAAAGTCCTCGGGGAATTCCATTTTTTCGCTTTCACTTTTCATGGTATGAATTACTCCTTGTGGAATTTGAATTAAAGGGATGAGGCGAGCCTTTCAAGGACATCCATTGCGGTTATTTCAAAGAGAGCCTCATCGTAGAAGTCGTTTAGATCCTTTAGGAACTGTATCCTCTCCTCCTTGGAGAGCGTACCGTAGTCTCTGCCTGCAAGCCATCTTGTCTTCCACCTCGTGCCTTCCTCGTGCCTGTCTGAGATCCAGAATAGAGGTTCGAAGTTCTCCGTGTAGAAGGCATACACGGGTACAGATTCCTTTACACCATCCTTTTTGAAATGCCCGATTATTACCGGTTCCGTTTCCTTCTCGAATATCCTTGTCTCCCAGTCAAGGTGTTCGGCCAGCTTTACGAAGAAACCGAGAGTGTTGTACGAATCGGGGCACCAGTCCACTGCAACGATGAGGAGTTTTCTCCTTGGCCCCTTCTTGAGTTTTACTATCAGTTTGTCAGCTTCCCCTCTCCTTTTCCTGAAAAAGTCAAGTAGCCCTGCATTGTACCTCTTTAGGAAGTATTCCCTGTTTCTCGTAAATCTCTTAAGGAAAGTCCTGAAATCCATTCCCCTGTCAAAGATATCAGCCGGAAAACCTTTTGTTTTTCCCTCATCTGACATAATATTTACGCCCTACTTTTATAAATCTCTATTTTTTGGTAGAGTCTCATTTTAGTTTATTTATGTCAATTCCAGGGAGGTATTTATTATGAAAGGAGTAAGGTTAATAGTTGTTTTGATATCTTTAATGCTCCTATCTGCTTTTATCCTTGCAGGAGAGGAAATGGAAAGAAGTCTCAGTTTGAACTTCCAGGGAGGTTATACCTTTGGCAACCAGGAGGGTTACGGAATAGACGGTGGCTTTGCCCCGATCTCCTATGAGGTGGTAGATTCGTCATCTCTGTCCCATAGGTCGGATGATCCGGGAAGAGACCTGGGCACTACCTGGGGCGGGATACAAGCCAAGGCTTCGGTTTCCTATAAGATGAAGATGCCATTCCTGGTAGGTGAGGGACCACTGTTCAGCGAAAACAACATGGAGATGGTATTGAAGGGAGAGCTTTCACCTGTTTCGGTAAATGCCATCGCCTCGTTTACCATGACACCCATTGCACTTCTGAAGTTCAACATGGGGGCAGCAGCCGGTACCGGCTGGAATCTCGGTTTCAATGGCCTGGGGCGAAACCTTCCGGGTCTCTCTTACACATCGGTACAGTCCGAACCTTTTTCCGGTGTGGTTTACAGCATATGGGCTTCTTCCACGCTCCAGTTCGATTTCGGAGCTGTGATACCGGGAAAGTGGAGTCATGTTGTTGTTGCCTTTGTCCCCAAGGTTGAGTACAGGGCATTTTCGGGTGCTGACAATGATACTCCCTGGGAGTACGAAGCAGATGGTGGTGAGAATTTCAACGGATGGAAACTTTTCACAACTTCCGTGCTGGGCTATCAGATGCCACTGGTTCTCGACATGGTTGGGATACTGGTGGATACGGAGCAGTATATCGACAGTAACAGGGATCGTTCAACAATGGCAAGCGGGGGGTGGGGAAGCGATTTCGTCACCATGGATTTTGGTCCCCTGTTCAATTTCAAGTTTGGCAAGAGACAGAACCTCACAGTGCTGCTGCAGTTCAAGAACGGGAAGGATTACACTGACGCCACGATAGGTAACAGGTTTTTCGAATACAGGGTGTATGAGAATACCTACTATTACCTTTACAGGCTGGCTTTCAGCTATACATACAATATCAAATAAGGGGTTTTAAATGGGAGAGAATCTTTTTAACAAGGTATGGGAGTTACACAAAGTTAAAACACTTCCCTCCGGACAGGACCAATTGTTCATTGGATTGCATTTGATTCACGAGGTGACATCGCCTCAGGCATTTCAGATGCTGAGAGAGAGGGGATTGAAGGTGCTTTACCCGGAGAGAACCTTTGCAACGGTTGACCATATAGTACCGACCGATGACCTGGGGCGGCCTTTCAAGGACCCACTCGCCGAGGAGATGATAGAGGAGCTGGAGAAGAATACCGCCGAGTTCGGGATAAAGTTTTTCAATCTCGATACCGAATACCAGGGAATCGTGCATATTATCGGGCCTGAGCTGGGTCTTACACAGCCGGGGATGACGATAGTATGCGGTGACTCGCATACCTCGACACACGGTGCACTCGGAGCGATTGCATTCGGTATCGGTACTTCACAGATACGTGATGTTCTTGCCACACAGACACTCTCGATGAGCAGACCAAAGGTGAGAAGAATCAATATAACAGGAAAGCTGCAAAATGGGGTGTATGCCAAGGATATCATTCTCATGATAATAAACAAACTTGGTGTAAACGGTGGTATCGGATATGCCTATGAGTACGGGGGGCCTGTGATAGAATCGCTCGATATAGAGGGAAGACTCACTGTATGTAACATGAGCATAGAGGGAGGAGCCCGGGCGGGATACATAAACCCGGATGAAAAGACCTTTGATTACATAAGGGGGAGAATGTTTGCCCCCAGGGGCGATGACTTCGTGAAGGCATTGAAATTCTGGAGGGAGATAGCCTCTGACGGTGATGCAAGCTACGACGATGTTGTGGAGATGGATGCGGACAACCTCGAGCCGATGGTTACCTGGGGAATAAATCCCGGCCAGTCGGTTCCGGTTTCCGGGAAACTGCCAAGGATAGAGGATTTTCCGGAAGAAGAAAGGGGCACTGCTGAGCGTGCCTACCGGCACATGGGTTTCAAAGAAGGTGAGCCTATTATGGGTACAAAAATCGATGTTGCATTCATTGGGTCTTGTACCAACGGAAGGTTGAGTGACCTTCGCGAGGCAGCGAAGATTGCCAGAGGCCGCAGGGTTGCAAAAGGTGTAAAGGCTCTCGTAGTGCCCGGTTCAAAGAGGGTGGCAAGGCAGGCGGAAGAGGAAGGTCTCGATAAGATATTCAGGGAAGCCGGCTTTCAATGGAGGAATGCAGGATGCTCGATGTGCCTTGCAATGAACCCCGATAAGCTCGAGGGGAGGCAGATAAGTGCAAGTTCATCGAACAGGAACTTCATAGGGAGGCAAGGTTCTCCCACGGGCCGGACACTGCTTATGAGCCCCGCAATGGTTGCAGCGGCAGCGATAGAGGGTGCCGTGACTGATGTAAGAGAGATGATCTAGAGAGGTGAAGACATGAGTGTAATAGAGGAGAATGTAAGAAGAGTAATCGAGGGGAGGGGGCTCCCCCTTAGGGGAGACGATATCGATACGGACAGGATAATTCCGGCAAGGTATCTTAAATGTGTAACCTTCGACGAACTGGGGAAGTTTGCCTTTTACGATGAAAGGTTCGACGAGGATGGAAATGCGAAGGAGCATCCCTTTAATGACAGGAGATTCGAGGGAGCAGAGATACTAGTTGTAAACAGGAACTTCGGATGCGGCTCTTCGAGGGAACATGCACCGCAGTCACTGATGCGTGCCGGCATAAGAGCAATTGTCGGAGAATCCTTTGCAGAGATCTTTGCGGGTAACTGCCTGCAGTTGGGGATACCCGTTGTGACAATGAGTCATGAAAAGGTTTCGGAGCTCCAGGGATTACTGGAAGAAAAGCCTGGTACGAAGCTCAAATTGGATATAGGGGAAAAGAAGCTGGAGGCTGATGGGAAACTCTTCGAGGTAGAGGTTAATGATTCTGCAAGGAAGCTTCTTCTGTCCGGTACATGGGATACCACCTCCCTGCTTCTTGCAAACAGAAGAGAAATCGAGGAAGTCGCAAGACGGCTTCCATATCTACAATGGAGGCAAACAGCATGAAAATTATTGAAAGAGTGAACAGGGAAGTACTTGAAAAGGCAGTGGAGAGGGCAAAGGAGAGGAACATCATAATACCAACATTTGCCCAGCAGAGAAATCCGGAGCTTATACCGGAGAAGATAAAGGAGAAGCTCAAAAGTGTTGGGCTGTGGGATATAAATCCCTTGAATCTCTTTAGGATAACCTGGAAAAATGATGTCAAAACAGGACTCTTCGGTGAGGTCAACCATTTCGAGTTTCCGAAGGAATTCACAGGTGTAAAGAACAGGATAATCGGTCTTGTCGGCAAGTACTTTCCCACCGGAGCTCACAAGGTTGGTGCTGCTTTCGGTTGTCTCGTGCCAAGGCTCGTTTCCGGCGGGTTCGATCCTACCACCCAGAAAGCTGTCTGGCCGTCAACGGGGAATTACTGCAGGGGAGGTGCATTCGATTGTGCCCTTCTTGCATGTACTGCGGTGGCCATACTACCGGAAGAGATGAGCAAGGAGCGTTTCGACTGGCTTAAGTCTATCGGTGCGGAGGTTATTGCAACTCCCGGATCAGAATCCAATGTAAAGGAGATATACGACAAGTGCTGGGAAATCAAGAAAACGAAACCGGATCATGTGATCTTCAACCAGTTTGAGGAGTTCGGCAATTCGATATGGCACTACTACAACACGGGAAGTGCAATAGAGGAGGTATTCAGAAAGAAGGCAAAAGCCGGAGAGAGACTTGCAGCCTTCGTATCGGCAACCGGCTCTGCCGGTACCATAGCAGCGGGGGATTACCTGAAAGAGATAAGCCCGGCGACAAAGGTAGTTGCCTCGGAGAGTCTTGAATGTCCCACCTTACTCCTTAATGGTTTCGGTGCTCATCAGATAGAGGGAATCGGCGACAAACATGTTCCCTGGATACACAATACGAGAAATACCGATATGGTGGTGGATATCCACGATCAACAGTGCATGAACCTGCTTAGACTGTTCAATGAGAAGGAAGGCAAGAGATACCTTGAGGGAGCCGGTTTCGAGAAGAGCTTTGTGGAAAACCTGGAGCTCCTGGGTATTTCCAGCATTGCCAACCTGCTGGCAAGTATCAAGGTTTCGAAGTATTACGAGCTCGACGAGAAGGACATAGTCTTTACCGTTCTTACCGACTCGGCCGACATGTATCGCTCGAGGCTCGTTGAACAGGAGGGGAAGTACGGAAAGTACTCGGCAGACCTTGCTGAAATTCACTACGAGAGGGACTTGCGGGCGGTAAAGACCGATTTCATGAAGGAGCTGAATTACTACGACAGGAAGTCGCTCCATAACTTTAAGTATTTCACATGGGTCGAGCAGCAGGGGAGGACTATAGAGGAGCTAAACGAACTTTGGAATCGTGATTTCTGGAAGGAAGTGTACTCCCAGGTGGAAGAATGGGACAGGTATATAGAGGAGTTCAACAGGAAGACAGGGCTCCTGGAGAAACTCTGATCTTTTCACCTGTGTTTGCGGCTTCTGCTCTTTCAAGATGGCCCATTGGTTTCAAATTTTTTTTAAAATAGTATTTTATTCAATTGACTTTTGAGTGTTTTTGTAATATAAAACAGCTAATGGAGGTAGATAAATGACGGCGGATGAGATAAGAAAACTCGACAAGAAATATAATTTACATTCGTGGAGCGCACAGGGGAAACTGAACCCAATAGTTGTGGAAAGGGCCGAAGGTGTCTATTTTTGGGATTCGAATGGCAAGAGATACATAGACATGTCATCCCAGCTCGTCAACATAAACATAGGTCACCATAACCAGAAGGTGATCGATGCGATAAAGAAGCAGGCCGACAAGCTCCCATACATAGGCCCGGCCTTTGCCATTGACGTGCGTTCTGAGCTTGCAAGAAAGATAATCGAAGAAATTGCACCGAGTAACATGGGAAAGGTCTTCTTTACGGTAGGCGGTGCGGAGGCCAATGAGAATGCCCTGAAGATTGCAAAGATGTATACGGGGAGAGACAAGGTGTTTTCACGGTACAGGTCGTACCATGGGGCTACATACGGTGCTGCAAACCTTACAGGAGAGATTCGAAGGTTTCCGAGTGAACCGGGGATCCCCGGTTTCGTAAAGTTCTTCGATCCCTACCTCTATAGGGCGGGGATAGACTTCGAGAGCGAGGAGGCTGCCAGCAAGTACTACGTGGACAAGTTGCGTGAACAGATTGCATACGAGGGGCGGGACAAGGTAGCAGCCATTTTCCTTGAAACTGTGACGGGTAGTAACGGTGTTATTATACCTCCCAAGGGCTACCTGGAAGGTGTAAGAGAGGTATGTGACGAGTTTGGCATACTTATGGTATGCGACGAGGTCATGGCAGGCTGGGGAAGGACGGGTGAGTGGTTTGCCTTTATGAACTGGGATGTCAAACCCGATATGATAACATTTTCAAAGGGAATCACCTGCGGGTATGCTCCGCTCGGTGGTGTCATCGTTTCCAAGAAGATTGCCGAATACTTCGATGATCATGTTCTCTACTGCGGACTTACGCAGAGTGCTCATCCCATAGGCTGTGCGGCGGGAATTGCAACAATCGATGTCTACAAGGAAGAGAAGATACTGGAGAATGTAAGGAAGATGGAGCCCATGTTGAAAGGTGAGCTCCTGAAGTTAAAGGAAAAGCATCCATCGCTGGGTGATGTTCGCGTAATAGGACTATTTGGAATGATAGAGCTCATAAAGAATACCAAGACGAAGGAAGCCCTAGTACCCTACGGAATGGATCCGAAAGGCATAATGCCGAGAATAGTGGGAATGCTCCGTGAGAAGGGCTTTAATACCTATTCACATGAAAACTGTGTATCTGTTTCTCCTCCACTTATCATAAACGAGGAACAGATAAAAGAGGGACTTGCAATTCTGGATGATGTCCTGGATTACGTGGACACGATGGTTGAGGAATAGGGAAATAGCTGCTTAAGTATTATCGTGCATTTTAACCCGTATGTGTCGGTTTTTTTCATCTGGCATATACGGGTTTTTCATACAGTTACATATTGACTGAGGGAGCGTTTCGTACTTTAATAACGTAATTTATTTTTCTTAAACGAGCGGTTTACGGGTTTTGGCTATGATTGAAGAAGGTCTTGTAATAACGGCAATTGGAATGGGTGCCGTTTTCATATTTCTCGGAATTCTCGTACTTACGGTGAGAGTTGTTTCCCTGGTCATTCTGCGATTGGAGAGGGGAAGGGCGGCCGCTTCACCTGCGACGATGCCGGGAAGCACTTCTCTTGGAACAGGCCGAGGTCTGGCAGAGTCACCTGAAGAAGTGTCAGAGCACCGGAGTGCGCAGGAAATTCCGGAGCTTGTAGCCGTGGCAATTGCCTCTGCATATAGGGAAATGAAAGCCGAAGACGAATAGTATCAATCCAGGAAAATTGAATACAAGGGGTATAAGAGAGAGATGTATGTAAACAGGGGAAAGAAGCATATAGAGTTCATGAATACTGCCTTCAGGGACGGTTTCCAGTCCGCCTACGGGGCAAGGGTATTTACGAAGGATTTTCTGCCTGCAGTAGAGGCAGCTGTCGAGGCCGGAATGTATCACTTCGAGGCCGGGGGCGGGGCAAGGTTTCAGTCACTCTACTTCTACTGCAACGAGGATGCCTTTGAAATGATGGATTCCTTTCGAAAAGCCGCAGGGCCCGATGCAAACCTCCAGACCCTTGCAAGGGGAATAAATGTCGTGGGACTCGATTCCCAGCCACGGGATATTATAAAGCTTCATGCCAAACTTTTTAAAAAACACGGCATAACGACCATAAGAAACTTCGATGCTCTAAACGATGTGAACAACCTCATCTACAGCGGGCAGTGTATCGTAGATGCCGGGCTCAAGCACGAAATCGTCGTAACCATGATGGAACTTCCTCCGGGAGTCGAGGGAGCACACACTCCGGAGTTTTACCTCGAGGTGCTAAAGAAACTTGTGGAATCCGGTGTTCACTACGATTCGGTATGCTTTAAGGACGCATCGGGAACATCGATTCCAAGGAAGGTTTACGAGACGATAAAGCTTGCAAGAAAGTATCTTCCGGTGGGAACGCCGCTTCGATTTCATACCCATGAGACCGCCGGTACCAGCATAGCGGCATACATGGCTGCGCTGGAGGCGGGGGCGGACGCCATAGACCTATCGATGGCTCCCGTTTCCGGGGGGACTGCACAGCCAGACGTTGCAACAATGTGGCATGCCCTTCGTGGTACGGATTACGACCTGGGCATAGATATAAACAAGGTTCTCCGTGCAGAGGAAGTATTCAAGAAATGTATGGAAGACTACTTCCTGCCACCGGAAGCAATGAAGGTTGAGCCGATGATTCCCTTTTCTCCAATGCCGGGAGGTGCCCTTACGGCAAATACACAGATGATGCGTGATACCGGCACCCTGGGCCAGTTTCCAAAGATAATAGCAGCCATGGGTGAGGTAGTTAAGAGGGGAGGCTTCGGAACCTCTGTTACCCCGGTTTCCCAGTTCTACTTTCAGCAGGCCTTCAACAATGTCGTTTTCGGTCCCTGGAAGAGGATTGCACCGGGTTACGGCAAGATGGTGCTCGGGTACTTCGGAAAGACTCCCGTGGAGCCCGACCCTGAAGTAGTAAAGCTTGCCCGTGAGCAGCTTAAACTGGAGCCAACGGAGAAGAGTCCCCTGGATATAAATGACGAGGATCCAAACAAGGGAGTAGAGGCTGCCAGGAAAATGCTTCAGGCGGAAAACCTTCCCGTAACCGAGGAGAATATCTTTATTGCTGCCACCTGCAAGGAGAAGGGAATTACATTCTTGAAGGGCGAAGCGAAGATAGGCGTTAGAAAGAAGAAGAAGGGTGAAAGGGCCTACAGGGTTTCCGTTGACGGGAAGGATTTTCTGGTTAAGCTCGGTGAAGGTGAGGCATTGGTTAATAATGTGACACATCAGGTGAAGGTGGAAGAGCTTGAAGAATCAGAAAGCACGCCCAAATCCTCTGCTGCTGCTAAAAAGTCAGCCGGGGATGCTGTAAAAGCTGCGGAACAGCAGGGCGGGGAAACAGCAGTGCAGCCTGCTATTCCCAGGCAGGCTTCCACTGCTTCTCAGCCTGCTGAAAAGGTTGCCGGCAGTGGCCGGGTAATTCCGATAAACGCGCCACTTCCAGGGATTGTCCTTAGGATACACAAGAAACCGGGAGACGCCATAAAACGCGGGGAGGCTTTGCTTGTGCTGGAAGCGATGAAGATGGAAACGGATATCAACTCTATTGCAGACGGTATCGTGGAGGAGTTGAAGGTCAATATTGGTGACCAGGTTGCAAGCAACCAGGTTCTGGCAAAGGTAAGGGAATCATAGGAATCATAGGAGAGCCTCTCATGGATATCTTGAGCACATCGATAAACCTCTGGAAATCTACCGGTATAGCCAATTTCACAGTGGGCCAGCTTGTAATGATAGTCGTTAGCCTTGCCCTGGTTTACCTGGCAATAGCAAGGAAGTTCGAGCCACTCTTGCTACTGCCCATAGGAATCGGGGGGATTCTGTCCAATGTTCCCATTGCAGCCATAGCCGGCCCCGAGGGGTTCCTCGGCCAGATCTACACCTTCGGAATTGCTACGGAAATATTCCCACTATTGATATTTGTCGGCGTGGGAGCGATGACAGATTTCGGCCCGCTCATCGCAAATCCCAAGACAGCCCTCCTGGGAGCGGCTGCACAGTTTGGAATCTTTACAACACTCCTCGGTTCGCTTCTGATGACGAAATACCTTGGTTTTGATTTCTCCCTGCAGGATGCCGCATCGATAGGCATAATCGGCGGAGCAGACGGACCGACCTCTATTTTCCTCTCTTCGAAGCTGGCTCCCCATCTGCTCGGAGCCATAGCCGTTGCCGCTTACTCGTATATGGCACTTGTCCCAATAATACAGCCGCCAATAATGCGCTGGCTTGTTCCGGAAAGTGAACGAAAGATAAAGATGCTTCAACTTAGGGAAGTATCGAAGCTTGAAAGAATCATGTTTCCGATAGTTGTCCTTCTTATCTGCATATTTTTACTTCCCCAGGCAGCCCCTCTGATAGGTTCTCTAATGTTCGGTAACCTGTTAAGGGAATCTGGTGTTACGGAGAGGCTTTCAAAGGCAGCACAGAATGAGCTTATAAACATAGTTACAATACTCTTGGGGCTTACCGTGGGTTCCAAGCTTCAGGCAGACAAATTCTTGAGGGTAGAGACACTCGGCATAATGGCGCTGGGTCTCTTTGCCTTTGCCGTGGGAACCGCTTCGGGGCTTATACTCGGAAAGATTATGAACAAGCTTTCGAAGGAACCTATAAACCCGTTGATAGGCAGTGCAGGTGTTTCTGCCGTTCCCATGGCAGCTCGTGTTGTCTATGTGGAAGGACTTAAGACGGACCCTACGAATCACCTTCTTATGCACGCAATGGGCCCGAATGTTGCCGGTGTTATTGGTTCTGCCGTTGCTGCGGGGGTTTTGCTCTCCATTCTCGGTTAGATTTTTGTTCAGGGGGACTTGAATGAAGTACTTCAAGAAACTTGTTGGCAAGAAATGTTATCTCTCGCCGATAGACGTGAGTGATGCTGAAAGATATACCGAATGGCTCAATGATATAGAGGTAATAAAGTATCTTACCCTGCGTGACAAGATGGTTTCCCTCGTTACGGAAAGGGAGGCCCTTGAAAGACTTGCCAGGGGTCATAGCTATGCAATAGTAACTCTGGAGAGTGATGAACTTATAGGAAGCTGCGGATTGGTAGATGTGGATTATTTGAACAGGACATGCGAGGTCGGAATATTTATAGGAAACAAGGAATACTGGGGTAAGGGATACGGAACCGAGGCTTTGAAACTTTTAATTTCCTACGGAATCAACTACCTGAACCTGAACAATTTCATGTTAAAGGTTTACTCGTACAACGAAAGGGCGATCAAGAGCTACAGGAAAATCGGTTTCAGAGAGATGGGAAGAAGGAGAAAATCGGTAATCATAGAAGGCAAAGAATACGACACCATCTACATGGATCTCCTTGCGGAGGAGTTTGAAAGTATTTTGTAATCTTGGATCATATCGAATAATCTAACCAAGTCCCACGTCCAGGGCCATCATGACGGCAAAGCCAACCATAGCTCCCATGGTGGAAATATCAGTGTTGCCGTCTGACTGGGATTCCGGTATAAGCTCCTCTACCACTACAAAGATCATTGCTCCGGCTGCAAAGGCAAGTGCATAGGGCAGGATTGCCCTCATTGAAATTACAGCCAAGGCTCCGATGACACCTGCAATGGGTTCTACAATACCTGAAAGCTGGCCGAACCAGAAACTCTTTAGCCTTGAAAAGCCTTCTCTCCTTAAAGGCACGGAAACGGCTGCCCCTTCGGGAAAGTTCTGTATGCCAATACCCAATGCTAGTGTAACGGCACCGGCAAAACTGGCCGAGGGGAGATTGGCAGCTAAAGCACCGAATGCAACACCCACTGCAAGTCCCTCTGGGATATTGTGCAGGGTGATGGCAAGTATCAATAGTATACTCCTCTGCCAGCTCGTTTTGATACCTTCTGCCTGTGAGGTAGGCAGTCCCTGGTGGAGGTGGGGAAGGATTTTGTCTACAATGCGGAGGAAGATGCCCCCTGCAAGAAATCCGACTACAGCCGGTATCCATGCAGGTATGGGGCCTGCTTCGGCCATCTCGATTGCCGGTGCGAGAAGCGACCAGAAGCTTGCCGCAATCATGACACCGGCAGCAAAGCCAAGCATTCCGTCCAGAACCTTTCTCTTGATTGTTTTGAAAAAGAAGACCATTGCCGCGCCGAGGGCGGTAACGAACCAGGTAAAGAGAGTGGCGACAAGTGCCTGAAGGGTGTGATTTAACGATTGTATAGCATCGAACATTTCATCCTCCCCTTGAAACGATGATTATATTGGTAAAATATCAATCTATCAAGAGAAATGGTTAATTGATATTGACATGACTTATTAATAATTTCATAATAAAAGTATTCGTAAGTTAATGAAAGAGAGGGTTCAATGATTTTATCCGAGAATCTGCCGGAAAAGGTGAAGGTATGGTTACTTAAGGGAGAGGGGCTTGAAAATTTCGGGGAGAATGGGAAGCCGGATGTAATAGATTTCCCTGGATACACGGAAAACGATGTAATTGGAAGGGTTGATGCCGTTGGAATCTGCTTTTCGGACGTGAAGTTGATAAATGCGGGTAATGAGCATCCAAGGATTACAGGGAGAAACCTCAAAGAGAGGCCCGTGATACCGGGGCATGAGGTGACGCTTACCATTGTTGGTGTGGGGGAGGAGAGGAAGGATGATTTCAAGTTGGGAGAAAGGTATATAGTGCAGGCTGATGTCTATTACGGGGGAAAGTCTATAGCCTACGGTTATGTTCTTCCGGGTGGCTACTCTGAGTACACCGTTATAGGCAGGGAACTCCTTGATGGTGATGAGGGCTGTTACCTGATTCCCGTAAAACAGACGACGGGTTTTGCAGAGGCAGCACTGGTAGAGCCATGGGCATGCGTTGTTGCATCGTATCAGATAGAGCAGAGAAACAGGCCTCTTACTAGTGGAAGTATGCTTGTTTACTCTTCGGAAGACAGTGCAGCCCGGCTGGATTTCAAAGGATTGGAAAAGAATAAACCTGCAGTGGTTTATCATTGTGCCCTCAATGGCGGAAACCTTAAGAGACTTGAAGCTTTCTGTAGAGAAAATGGTATAGAGCCGAAAACTTTTTCCTCGCTCGAGGAGCTCTTAGAGGAGCCATTAGAGTCAGGAGTCACCTTTGATGATATTGTGATTTCCGGTTTGCCCGATGAAGGGGAGGTGAAAGCTATATTTCAGCTTGTAAAAAATAACGGAGTCATTAGTATACATGCCAGTATTGATACAGGGAAAAAAGCCGGTTTGAATAAAAGGCTTCTTATTGATGCGGGGGCTATCCATTACAGACAGGTCAGGGTGGTTGGTTCTCACGATGGTGACATTGTAAAAAGCTACAGGGCAAATACACGAAACAGGTTGAAGAGAGGTGGAAAAGCCTGGTTTGTAGGCGGAGCAGGGCCCATGGGGCAGATGCATGTAATAAAGGCTGTAATGGATTCCGATGGGCCATCTAAGGTTCTTATAAGTGACCTTTCTGATTCCAGGATAGAGTCTGTTGTGGACAGGATAGGGCATCTCGGTGGGAGAAGAGAAATTGCGGTGGAAACTATCAATCCAAAGAATTATGAACCGGAAGAGTTTGAAGAGGAGCTGAATAAGAGATTCCCTGGAGGTTTTGATGATGTCGTTGTTCTTGTGCCCGTTGTACCGGTTATAGAACAGGCTTCCAGATTTGTGGCACCCGGGGGAATGATGAATGTATTTGCAGGGGTGAAGATAGGAACATTTGTGAATATTGGTGTTGGGCTCATTACAGGGGGGCACATAAATATCCTGGGTTCTTCGGGTTCCCCCCTAAAAGCCATGAAGAAGACTCTGGAGCTTGTGGAGGCCGGCAGGCTTTCTACCAATATGTCGCTTGCAGCTGTGTGTGATATGGATTCGGTTTCAGAGGGGATTCAGGCGGTTATGGATGGAAAGTATAACGGAAAGATAGTAGTATATCCGGGGGCGGTTTCGCTTGGTGTAAAGTCCGTTGTGGAACTTGGCGAGCTTATTCCTGAAATGGCGGGGCAACTGATAGATGGAAAGTACTGGACCAATGAGGCTGAGAAGAGGTTTTTAGAGAGTCATTTTTTTAAGGCCTCGAGCAAGAGCCTCGAGTCCCTGTAGATGGCCCTATTGATATCCCTATAGAGGAATTTGAAATGGCAGATGAAAATACTTTTATGGAAGAGAGGAGAAATAGAATCCTTTCGATTTTGAGAGATAGGAAAAGGGTAACGGTAAGGGAGCTAGCCAGGCTTTTTGATATTTCTGAGGTTACAATAAGGCAGGATTTGAATGATCTGAGTCTCCTCGGGAGTGTACTACGTACTCACGGGGGAGCTGTTTATATAGAAAAGGGAGGTTCTGAACTTTCGTATCCACTACGCAAGCAGAAGCAGAGGAAGGAAAAGGAGGCGATAGGAAGGGTTGCCTCTCGCCTTGTCAAGGATGGCGAGGTGATTTTTCTTGATGCCAGTACAACTGCTGCATTTATTCTGCCCTTTCTAAAGGATCGGCAGGAGATAACGGTGGTAACGAACAGCATGGAAACGGCCCGCCAGGCATTTATGGAACTCAATGCCACTGTAATTCTTACGGGAGGCCGGATAAGGAGGGATACGCTCTCGCTTGTTGGCTCTTCGCTATCCTGTGTGCTTCCCGAGGGTAACATTTCCAAGGCATTCCTGGGGGCTTGGGGCATTTCTCTGAAGGACGGTTTTACCGATGTAAACCCTGAGGAGATAAGGGTTAAAAGAGAGGCTCTGGAGAGGGCGGGAAGAATCCTTATCTTGGTGGATTCTACGAAGTGGGGCAGGGTATCATTTCAGACTTTTGCAAATCTCAGCGAGGTGGATACTATAATTTCTGATACCGGTGCTCCTGCTGAAATGGTAGATGCCGTTAAAGAAAAGGGCTGCCAGGTTATATTGGCAAAGTAGTGATAGAAGAGCTTTATTTTAAGCTACATCAGATTGGTAAGGTGCCTTCGGAATATTCTCTGCAATTAGAGAGCTCTGCTTTAAGCAATGTTAAAATGGAACCCGAAATAGTACCAATTGATACCTGTTTAATTAAATTATTGGAATGGTATATCGGGAATTAATCCTTATTGGATCTTTCTTTTTTAATAAGAGATGTTATATTCAAAGTAACACATTAAAAGACTAAGTAATGACAATAGTATTAGACCGAAAAAAGGCAGTACCCCTTTACATTCAGATCAAGGATCATATTCAAATGCTAATTGAAAGGGGGTCATTGAAACCAAATACCAGATTACCTTCAACACGCAAACTAGCTTCATCGTTAGGGGTGAGTAGAAATGTTGTTATTATGGCTTATCAGGAACTGGAATCCAATGGATATATTTTTTCGGGAATCGGAAGTGGAACCTTTGTAAGTAAAATCATGGCTCGCAAGAGCAGATGGATGGGAAAAACGGAAAAATTAAAAATGAATTATAAGGGTCTCTATGCTCCTAACTGGAACAGATTTTTCTCCGAGGCTTTCACCTGTATCGAGAATATAAGAAATCTTGACAGAAGTAATAGATTGATTTCTTTCGATCCGGTAGTTTCTGATTCGACCTTTCCCGATATTCGGAATTTCAAGAAATCGATAAATTCTGCTTTGGATAGCTATGGTTCATTGTTGCTTAAAAGTGATTCACCAAGAGGATTTGAACCCCTGCTGATGTACCTAAAGGATTATCTTTCATTGAAAGGTATTAATTGCGACGAAGAAAATATTATTGTCGTTAACGGAACACAGCAAGGATTAAGTTTACTGGGAAGACTCTTTATTGATTCGGGTGACACGGTAACTTTGGAAAATATGTCCTACCCAGGTGCCCTTTCCGTATTCAGAGCTCTGCAGGCAAATTGTATAGGAATTCCAATAAACCAAAATGGTATCGATTTGGATATACTTGCCAATGTGCTAAGGAGAAGAAAGGTAAAACTGCTCTATTTAATTCCAACATTTCATAATCCCCTTGGCTGTGTATTGCCGGAGGACAAGAGAGAAGAACTCTTAAACATATGTATGGAAAATCAGGTTGTTGTAATAGAAGATGATTATGCTAACGGGTTGAGCTTTCATAACAGGGAGATTGCACCTCTTAAGGCGCGTGATGATTATGAGAATGTTATATATTTGGGTAGCTTTTCTGAGACTCTTTCTCCGGCCATAAGATTAAGTTGGGTAGTTGCCCCAAAAGAAATAATAAGAAAATTAATTCTTATTAGAAAAGCTTCCGACCTATTTACAAACCCTATCTTGCAAGCATCAGTAGTGGAATATTGCAGAAAGGGTTTTTTGACAAGACTGATTAAGAAGAAAATATCAACTCTAAAACAGAAAAGTGAATCGATAGACAAAGCTATGAGGCTCTACTTTCCTCCTGAGGTTTATTGGGAAAAATCCCAAGGTGGTTTGTACCAATGGGTGGAGCTTCCTTCAAGAATTGATTCACTATCTTTGCTGCTTAGAACTATTAAAAGAAATGTAATCTTTGCACCGGATAGGTTCTTTTCGGTTGAAGAATGGAAGAAAAGTGGCTTTCGACTTAGTTTCAACGCGGTAGGGGAAGAGCAGATAGAAGAGGGAATAAAGATAATCGGAGATGAACTTAAGAAAATGATATCAAAGTAAGAAAAGAATATGCTAAAGGTATAGGGGAGGTGTTTGATATGGAAAAATCGACCTATTCTACAAAAAAGGGATTGGCCCAGATGTTGAAGGGTGGTGTAATTATGGATGTGGTAACGCCAGAACAGGCAAAGATTGCGGAAGATGCCGGTGCTGTTGCTGTTATGGCTTTGGAAAGAGTACCGGCTGATATAAGAGCGCAGGGTGGTGTTGCAAGGATGAGTGATCCCGGAATGATCTTGAAAATAATGGAGGCTGTCAGTATTCCCGTTATGGCTAAAGTAAGGATAGGACATATTGTAGAAGCACAGATTTTGGAAGAAATAGGGGTTGACTACATAGATGAAAGCGAGGTCTTAACACCTGCTGATACAAAGCATCATATTAACAAACACCAATTCCGGGTCCCCTTTGTTTGTGGTGCCAGAGATCTGGGAGAAGCATTAAGGAGAATAGCAGAGGGTGCAGCGATGATAAGAACAAAGGGTGAAGCTGGAACAGGGAATGTGGTTGAAGCAGTGTTTCATATGAGAACAGTCATGGATGAAATAAGAAAACTTTCCTCAATGAGTAAAGATGAACTAATGGCCGAAGCGAAAAATCTTGGGGCACCATATGAACTTATCACTGAAGTAGGGGTAACTGGTAGGCTCCCAGTTGTAAACTTTGCAGCAGGTGGTATAGCTTCTCCGGCAGATGCTGCTTTAATGATGCAGTTGGGTGCTGATGGTATATTTGTGGGTTCCGGAATCTTCAAGTCTGAGAATCCATTAAAAAGAGCAAAGGCAATGGTAGAGGCAACAACTCATTTTAACAATCCAAAGGTACTTGCAGAGGTGTCAAAAGATCTGGGTGAAGCGATGCATGGTCTTGAATTATCCGAAATTAAGGAAAAAGATAGGCTTGCCGTAAGAGGATGGTAAGCAGCCAGGACCTACTGAAAGTATGATTGCAGAAATGAAAAAGAGACAACCAATTGGCATTCTTGCTTTGCAGGGTTCCTTTTTAGAACACGCACTTGCTGTGGAGAAAACAGGTGCTCAGGCTGTTCTTGTAAGACTTCCCAAGGACTTAGAAGGGGTGAAAGGTCTTATTATTCCCGGAGGCGAAAGTACGACAATAAGCAAGTTGTTAGATGCATATAACCTTACTGATATTATCAGAAACCTGGCATTAAGAGGTTTTCCACTTTATGGAACATGTGCAGGAATGATACTCCTTTCCAAGAAAATAGAAAATAGCAATGCAGATCTTTCCAGGGTGAATAGCCTTAGCTTGATAGATATAACAATTAGGCGCAATGCATTTGGCAGGCAGCTTGAAAGCTTTGAAGAAGAGTTGGATATGCCCGTTATAGGGAAAAGGCCTTTTCATGCTATATTTATAAGGGCCCCATTAATATTGCAAGTCGGAAGCTCGGTAAGAATACTTGCTTCCTTGAAAGACAACTCACAGCACAATTTACAGGGAAAGCAAATCGTAGCAGTCGAACAGGGAGCTATTCTTGTGACTGCCTTTCATCCGGAACTGACTGATGATCTCAGGATTCACAGATACTTTCTGGAAAAGGTAAAAAAATATGCAAGACAAAAAAACGATTTGATTGTTAATTCCTTTATTTGAACTGGCAAAACCTCTCTTGTTGTAAAGCCTAAAGGAGTGTTAATCTACTATTATGACAAATATCCTCCTGTGGTTTCTGTTAATGGCCTTAAACTTCCTCTTAATCATACTGGCCTTTAGGCTTTGGGGTAAGACGGGCCTGTACGTATGGGCGGGCTTTGCAATAGTTATCGCCAACATCCAGGTGCTTAAAACCGTTCAGATCTTTGGCCTTGTTGCAACACTTGGAAACATAGTCTACGGGACAACATTTCTCACCACGGATATCCTAAGCGAACTCTATGGCAAGCACGATTCGAGAAAAGCAGTCTGGATAGGTTTCTTTACAATGATAAGCATGACAATCCTTATGCAGGTAAGCCTCTTGTTCATCCCGGACGAGAGCGATTTTGCCCAGCAGTCCCTAAAAACGATCTTTGGCGTAATGCCCCGCATAATGGCAGCAAGCCTTGTCGCTTACCTGATAAGCCAGAACCACGATATCTGGGCCTTCCATTTCTGGAAGCGGAGCACCGGTGGAAAGTATCTATGGCTGAGAAACAACTTAAGCACCATGGTAAGCCAGCTTATAGACAGTGCCGTTTTCTGTACCATTGCTTTCACCGGCCTATTCTCCTGGTCCGTCTTTTGGCAGATACTCCTTACTACTTACCTCTTTAAATTGATAGTTGCCGCTCTGGACACCCCCTTTGTATACTGGGCAAGGGCCTTAAAGAAAAGAGGACTGGTGAACCTGTTTGACAAGGGTCGGGAACCGGAAGAGGCTGCTGTACATCGGGAGCCTGGAAAATGACAGGTAAAAATGATTAGCCTTGGAGAGCTTGTAACTGAAAAGGATTTTAAAAATATTCTCGCTGAATATCAAAAGAGTTTCGATTACGGCCTGGCTTTAGTAGATTTGGTTGATAATAGGGGTCTCCTATATGAGTGTTGTGGCTATTACAACTGGCAGAAGGTTGGCATGGATCAGTACCAGCGTATGATTACGGAGTCTGTGAGGTGGGGAGAACCAAACATTTCAATGGACAGCTTTGAAATATATCTTTGGTCTGTTCCCGTATGCTTTAACAATGAGGTGATCGGGGGCTTCTTTTCCGCTTCCCATGGGCCACGGGAGGAGAGGAACAGGGAGAAGAATGTGAGGGAAGCATCCTGGAGGCTGCTAGAGATTGTCGAGGAGATGAACCTCTGTCCCAGAAGCCTCATGCAGCTAAACAGGATGGCAAGCCAGGTAAATGCCCGTATGGCGGAGGCCATTCACTCTGCCAAGGGGATATACTATCAGAACCCACGTGACATATACATGATAGAGGAGAGGAACCTGATAAATGCCATAAGGGATGGTGATATTTCAAGGGCAAGAGAAATTATAAACAGGGTGCTTGTCGGCATATATCATTTTGGAAAGCATGATTTTGATATATTGAAGGCGCTCGTTCTCGAGATGGTTGTTCAGATGTACAGGGCTGTTGTGGAGGAGGGGGCTGACCCAAAGGAGCTTCTTGGGGTGAACAGCTCGTATCTTGCCGATTTCATAAAGATAAAGGACGAGGTAGAACTTTCAAGCTGGCTTACCGCTTGGCTCGAGACATTTATAAAGACGACAATTGATACCTCCAGGCAGTTTGTCCCGTCTTCCCTCTCCGTTGCAATAGAGTACATGAAGAGCAACATCAGTAAGCCGATTAGCAGGGATGAGGTTGCAAGGGTCTGCAATGTATCCCCCTCATACTTTTCCCGCCTGTTAAGGTTGAAAACGGGTTATACTTTCACAGACCTCTTGAACAAGCTTCGAGTGGATACCGCTATCTCCCTTCTGGAAACAACAGACATGAATGTTTCGGAGGTGGCATTTGCTGTCGGATTTAATGATCAGAGCTACTTTACTAGGATTTTTCATAGGCTGGTAGGTGTTACACCCAAGAATTACAGGAAGAAGTACCCTCGAAGCTTATTGGGAAGAGGTGGAAAGTATTAATTATTATATAATACTCATCACAACATGTTGTTGTGGTATTTCTACACTTTATGCAAAATATTCTCCTGTTATTCATCCCGTCAATAAGAGTGAACCCTAAAGGTGTATTTAATTTTTATGCGGTTATAAATTCGGTAATTGCTATTGGCTTTATAATAGAGTGAAAGCAACTTTATGCTATACGTAAGGTGGAGATTTAAAACGTATCCTTGTACTTTGGGGAATCATTTTTTTTAGAGAATCATGAGGCAAGTGGCAGAAGAATACTCGGGATAATGTATTGGCTAGTTTAATTGTGAAAAACATCCAGAGATACAGCGTAAAAGTGGTTCTTTACGCTGAATCTGTGAATGTAGTCATGAATGGGATTACGCAATTCTACTTAGAATAGGACTGAGAACAAATTAGGTAATTTTCTGGATTTTATCTTTTTTTCATAACCAC
>JALUUM010000039.1 GCA_027021365.1 Spirochaetales bacterium | reverse complement strand
GGACTTAATCAAGCCTCCTTTTTGAAAATAAAAACCGCAGAGGACCAGAAAAGAGCTGTCGAGATTTCAAAGCATGCTGAGAGGCTCTTCATCTCCTTTGAAGACTGGAAGGTGATCCCCCTTGAAAATCTCATTGCCATGAAGGGAGATGCGAAACTGATAGCCATTGTGAACGGTTTCGAGGATGCCGAAGTTGCTTTAACAACTCTGGAGAGAGGAGCTGATGGCATCGCCGTAACAGGAAGCAGAGAAGAGCTCTTGCAATATTCTAGAATTGCCCGTGGTAGAGAGATTCAGGTTGAACTGAAGATAGGGAAGATAAAAGAGATACGACCGCTTGGAGTGGGCGAGAGGGTCTGTATAGACACCGTAACCATAATGGTGCCGGGCGAAGGGGTGCTTGTAGGTAATAAAGCCGGGTTTATGTTTCTCATTGCAAGTGAGAGTGAGGAAAGCGAATACGTTGCTTCGCGACCCTTCAGGGTAAATGCGGGTAGTGTCAATGCCTACGTGAAGATTGGGGACAAAACCAGGTATCTCATGGAATTAAGGAGCGGGGATGAAGTGGAAATAGTGAGGTGGGATGGAAAGGTAAGGCGGAGCTATGTGGGCAGAGTAAAAATTGAACGCAGACCGATGCTTCTGATAAGGGCAGAGATGGACGGAGAAGAGGGGACAGTAATCCTTCAGAACGCAGAGACCATTAAACTAGTTGCTCCCGGAGGTAGACATGTCTCCGTATCCGAGCTGAAGGCAGGAGATGAGGTGCTGGTCTGGACCGGTACCAAATCACGCCACTTTGGCATGGAAGTTGAGGAATTCATAATAGAGACGTAAGAGACAATAATGAGACATAATGAGACATAATAGAGAATCGAATTTCGATACCATGAACGATGCCAATAATATCAATAATATCATAGATATCACAGAGATCAGCAATACAGTAAAGATTGTAGCGTCAGTAGGTTCTGAAGGTGAAGCGGTGCATATATCATCTCTGTCCTGTGTTGACGTCATAGAACTACGGCTGGATTTATTTAACAAACTTCCATCACCCGAATTCATCAAAAAACTTGGAAAAGAGATAATATTGACGGTAAGAAAACCTGCAGACGGTGGAAAATTTCAGGGGGGAGAAGAGGAAAGGTACAATATTTACAGGGAGTATGCTGAAGTTTGTCATTATGCCGACATCGAAACCGGAAGCGACGATTCTTTTTTTCAGCTGCCTGTTGCGATTATTGAATCATACCACAATTTTAAGGAGACTCCGCAATACCAGTTCCTTGCAGACCTCATAGAATCTTCAAAGGGAGATGTATTCAAGATAGCGGTAATGGGAAAGGAGAAAAAAGATTTTGTAACGATTGCCAGGATTCTCTCAGAATTCGATAATGTTGTGGCTTTTTTGATGGGGGAGAATTTCAGCTATACACGAATCGTCGCAGCAATGATGGGGGCACCATTTATCTACTGTCATGCAGGCAGCTCCGTTGCCCCTGGGCAGATTCACGTGGAGGCTGCA
>JALUUM010000038.1 GCA_027021365.1 Spirochaetales bacterium | reverse complement strand
CGCCGAAAAACAGACCCGTAGCAACGGAAAATCCGAATGCAAGCAGCACCGAGTCGAATGTCACTATAGCTGCCATACCGGCAAATCTCGTCGCACCAAAAGAAATGAGAAAGCCCAGTATCACACCGATCAATCCTCCTCCAAAGGAGAGAATGATTGCCTCAATAAGGAACTGGCTCATTATATCTTTACTCTTGGCTCCAAGCGCCATTCTAACCCCGATCTCACGGGTTCTCTCCGTCACCGAGACCAGCATGATGTTCATGATACCTATTCCTCCCACAATAAGGCTTATTGCCGCTATACTTGCAAGGAGAATTGTAAATGTTCCCGTTACTCCCTGAACGGTACTCAACAGGTCGAGCTGATTTGCCACATAGAAGTCAGCCGCATCCATGCTCGGAAGTTTATGAAGTGTAAGAAGCTGATCTTCTATTATCTTTTGAAGCTCCCTCATTCTATCGACATCGGAAGCCTGAATATCCATCAGGGTATATTTATCCGAACCCGCAAGATAGCGCTGAAAGGTTGTTATTGGAATAAAAATCTGATTGTCCAATGTGGAACTACCCTTTTCCTGCATAACACCGGCGATACGAAAGGAAATTCCGTTTATTCTTATCTTTTGGCCTACTGGATCCTGGCCATTCACAAAAAGGTCCCTGTAGACCTGGGCTCCAATCACAGCCACAGGCTTTCTCGTTTTTATATCCTGGTCGGTGAAAAAATCACCGTATGCCGGGAAGAAATTTCTGATGAAAGGATACTCTACCCCCGTTCCTATTACAGTTGCACTTGTATTCTTGTTTGAAAATTTTATCTGCCCCGTGGTACTGGATTCCGGCGTGGCTAGCACGACCCAGTCAGGTCCGAGACTCCTTATCCAGGCCAAATCCTCATCTGTCAACTTCGGGGTTATATTTGTCGTATTCCTCCTTACAAGACTGGGACCTCTCTTTTCACCGGAATAGAGGATAAGCAGGTTCGAGCCCAGAGACTGCAGGCTTTGCTCTACAGAAGCCTGTGCACCATTTCCCAGTGCAACCAATGCTATCACTGCCGCAACACCTATCATTACTCCGAGTCCAGTCAGAAAGGATCGTATCTTGTTCGACCCAATACTCCTTAGAGACATTTTCAAGCTTTCCTTGAATTTGAACATCATCATGGTCTCCACTCCTCTGCGGGAAGATCCTTCAGTATCTTCCCGTCTCTGATTTGAATAACGCGCCTTGCTTTTCTGGCAAGTTCATTGTCGTGGGTAACAATGATTATGGTAACTCCGTCCCTGTACAATTCCTCGAAGAGAGCAATTATCTCTGCCCCGGTCCTCGTATCCAGGGCTCCCGTTGGTTCATCTGCAAGCAGTATCTTGGGATTGACTGCAAGGGCACGGGCTATTGCCACCCTTTGCCGCTGACCACCGGAGAGTTCATTGGGAATATGATTTTCTCTTCCTTCAAGTTGAACTCGCCTTAAAATTTCCATTGCCCTTTCTCTTCTCTCTCTCGAAGGAATGCCTGCATATATCATGGGAAGTTCGACATTCTCTACCGCCGTTTCCCTTGGAAGAAGGTTGAAATTCTGGAAGACAAAACCAATGTAGCGATTTCTGATTTCTGCCAGCCTGTCGCTGCTCAGGCCCGCTACACTCTCACCGGCAAGGAAGTAATCCCCCTCGGTAGGTGAGTCGAGACATCCTATGATATTCATAAGCGTCGACTTTCCGGAACCGCTTGGTCCTACTATGGATACGAACTCGCCTTCATCGATTGTTGCACTTATGTGGTCTATTGCTTTTACAACAGTTGGTCCCATTTGGTAGTATCTGGAGAGATCCTCGATCCTGATCATTTGGCTCCTCCGGTACCGGGAATATTGATAGGCACTATGGTAGAACCTGCAGAAGTCGTACTCGAGCCCAGCGAAAAGGACGAGCTGCCGGGTACTACTACCTGTTCACCTGCTTCCAGCCCTTCCAGTACAGCAACATTCACCCCGTCATCAGCCCCAATCTTGACCCTTTTTGTCTTAACCTCACCACTTTCAAGAACCTTGATATAACTTCTCGTTCTTACGGTCGAAACCGCTTTGCTTGGCACCACAACTCCCTTGTCCGATCGTATCAAAACCGAGATATCGGCACTCATACCGGGCATCAGTTTTCTCTCCCTGTTGGATACTACCGTTGAAATCTTGAATATGGAGATGTTGTTTACAACTTCAGCCTGAGGACTCACCCTTTCCACTTTCGAGCGCAATTTTGTACTTCCGAGGGCATCACTCGTTATAGTAACCGGCTGACCGGGTTTTACCTTACCTATGTCAAACTCATCCACCTCTGCCTGAAGCCTTACCTTCGATATGTCGGCATAGAGTAGAAGCAGACTTCCCGGTGAAACGAGGTCCCCTCTTCCCACATTGGTCTTCAGTACGATTCCATCGAAGGGTGCCGGTATCTTTGCAGAGTCGAGGTTGTCCTTTGCCGTTTCCAGGGCAAGGGCGGCATCAGTCACCTGAAGCTCGGCCAACTTCAAGGAATACTCAGCATTTGATACCGCCTCTTTAAGGGAGTCCACCTCACTCTTCGAAACCGCCCCGGTTGAAAGCAGCTTCTCTTTGCCTGTAAGATCCTCCCTTAGCCTGGCAAGCAGGTCTTTTGCCTTGTCCCTGTTGACCCTTGCCTGCTCAAGCTTGATTTCTGCTTGCCTGTAGCTCTTTGCCACATCGGTGTTATCGAACCTCACTATGATTTCACCCTTTTTAAAGGTATCCCCCTCTTCCGGCGCTTCTACTATCACACCGCCGATTTTAGACCTGATACTCTGTGACAGGTACGGTTCAACTACCGAAGGTCCCTCTACCAGGACGGAAACACTCCCGGTCCTGGCCTCCACCGTTAGTATTTCCTGTTCTTCCCGACTCTTTTCACTGTCATTCTTCGAAACGTAGAAATATCCCCCTCCCAGAGCTCCCGCTATGACAAGAACTATAACGATCCAGACAGATTTCTTTCTCTTCATTTTCATCTCCTCTATTTTTTATTTTTCGTTGAAATATTTTCTGTACTCATCAGGTACATAACCTGCAGCAGCGGCTACGGCCAAGCGGGCCTTTTCCTGTTCTATCCTTGCACTGTTCAAGTTCCACTCCGCCCTCTCTATAAGAACATCAGCCTCCATGATCGAATCTTCTCCTACCAACCCAAGTTTCAGTTTTGCCTGTAAAATGGCCTTGTTGTTCTGCATCCTCGATAGGTTTCTCTCAGCCTGTTTTACCATGTCACCCGCAAGTATCCATTTTTGATACCTACTCCTTATATCAAGATCAACAGAGCTCTTGAGAGCACGCAGTTTAGCTTCTTCAATCTTCAGGGAGGCAAGCAAGGCTTCCCTTTCAAGATTCCTCTCCTTTCCCAGATCCAAAGAGAGGTTTACACTGACACCGGCATTCCACGAAGAGTCCTGTGAAGTCATTCCGGAACCTGAACTGTCAGTAGTACTTCCGAATGTGAAGGTTGTTACGGGAAATGAGTATGACAGTGTCACATTGGGTATCGCGAAATTATAATTTGCCAAAACGGAGTGTTCTCCATAGTTGAAAAAGGGCTTCACAGAGAGACCATAATCAAGGATATCTAATTTTTTTATGGCCTTCTCTATCTCTTCTATCTTCAAGAGCTCCCCTTGAATCGAAGCGAGATTATCATAGGCCATCCTTGAAAGTTCAGGCGGTTTTGGCAGGTCTCCCGTCCCGGGAATAGACTCCATTAGTACCGAACTAGTAAGATCGAGTCCCACTGCGGATGCCAGTTCGAACCATGCTATCCTTGCTGCAAGCATCCCTTGTACGGAATTTTCCCTTGCCTTTGCCAGTGCCTCCTCTGCAGCTGCCAATTCGGTAAGGGAAACCTCCCCGGATTCGAATCTACTCCTGGTAGCCGCATATACACTTTCTGAATAGGTGACTTCCGCATCGAAAACCCTCTGTTCTGCCTGGGCAAGCCATGCTTCCTGGTACTTCGAGTAGAGATTCAACAGCGCCCTGGCCCGTGTCTCTTTTAGCGATTTTTCCGCAAACTTTAAATTGTCCTCCGCCTTCTCCAGATTCGTAATTGCATTGTCAGAAAGGCCAAGGGGTACAATCAAAGAAACAGAACCTGAAAGTGAAACCGCAGATGATGTGGTTTTTTCGGACGGTTGAAGTGATACGGAGACGTTACCGTTATACCGTAGCATTTCAACCTGTTTCCTGGCAGATTCGACGACAAGAATCGCATTCCTTACCTCGTCCGTCTCGTTTACCCTGTATAGCACGTCTTCAAGACCCAGCGAAGAAAGGTTTAATGCTGAGATAAAGAAAAACAACGGAAATACAAATATCCCTAAAATTTTACCTATACTTCTTTTCAATCTGTCCTCCCCCTGCAAAATAGTTAAATCTTAATATAGATTTTCTAATATTTAGGCAATTAGCGTGCCAACTTTTATAAAACAAGAGGGCATGAGGGGCTGTTTTAATACTCTTATGGCCGGTTTCCTGCTGATGCAGTACTTCTGAAATGGGAAATTATTTCTTGGCTGTTGTTAAGTGAGAAATTATTTCTCAGTTTCAACTTCTTGGTAACTGATAAACTCTTTGAGGGATCTGGAAAAGACAAGTGGAATACTGAAGATTCCAATCATCAAAAAGGATAATGAAATCACGTACTTTATCGGAAAAAACTCTCCGAGAATTCCACCTGTGGCCATTGCAATGGGTGTAAGGCTTGTAGATAGGGTGTTCAGGAAGCCAAAAACCTTTCCACGCATATTCTGTGGCACCCTTAGTTGAATTACCGAATTAATCAGCACATTTACGATGGAATTGAAAAAGCCTCCGGTAAAAAGAAGAAGTATCATCAAAAGTACATCTTTCCAGAGAGGGAAAAGAGCCCAAAAGATGGACATGGAAAACAATCCCAAACCAAAGAGGAAGAATCGTTTCTCTGGGGCAATATGAACTATTGCTGTGAAAAGCATCCCTGCAAACATACCCGTCGTCAAACCTGCCATCGCTATTCCGTACTTAACAGGCCCCAGCTCCGGAGACTTCTGAAAAAGAGGAAGAACCAGAATAATCGCTACAAATGCAAAGAAGTTCAGGAAACCCGCAATTACAAAGAGCAGTCTCAAACCCTTTATGCTCCAGGCAAACCCAAGACCATCCTTCATGTCATGCCAGAAATGCTTCTTTCCCTCAGGATGGTGCACTTTCGGAACGGACATGAATATCTCGGTAAAAGCTGAAAAGAGATACGAAATTCCATTAAGAAGAAACATCAGCGGTGCACCCAGGAGATTGTAAAGAAAACCACCGGCTGTGCTTCCCACTATATTGGAACCTGTCTGCGTCATGGATATAAACGAGTTGGCGCGGACATTGTCCTCCTTCTCAACCAGGTCAGGAATTACCGAGTTCACCGCAGGGTTGAAAAATGCAGCTCCAAGACCTATGACAATGCCAGCGGCAAAAACCATCCATACCATCAGGTGTCCGGATATCGCTGCAACTCCTACCAGGACAACCGCTGCCCCGCGCATAATATCCATCGCCACGATCAACCACTTCCTGTCAAGCCTGTCCACCCAGACGCCTGCAAATGGTGAAAGTATCACAGTAGGTATGGCAGAAGCAGCCATGAGGCTTCCCATGAGAGCGGTAGATCCCGTAACCTTTAGTATCCAGAAGCCAAGTGCAATTTCATATACCACGTCACCAAGTGCGGAGACCAGTTTCCCCTGCCAGAGAAGAAAGAAGTTTATATTCATCAGTTTTCTTGTCATGATTCCCGGCGATTCTACAATGATTACACTGAGTTGTAAACAGTAAAAAGGCCCGCTTCCCCCAAGGGAAACGGGCTATAAAAAATGGATAAAATTGATCTGTGCCGCCGAGCAGAATCGAACTGCTGACACGAGGATTTTCAGTCCTCTGCTCTACCGACTGAGCTACAGCGGCTTTACAAATCTGAAAATTATCAACTTCTTCTCATACTGTCAATACTTTTTTATCCAAAATATTCTCGTTGAAAAGAAAGAGAAAGCATGGTATCTTCATTCCCACCATGCCTGCTCACATTACACATAACATCTTCGCAGATGATGTTATAGAGAAAACCATTCAACTGAATATTCAATCGGGACAAGCCCACAATCCCCTTACAGGAAGCCTCCTCGACAGAGATTCCGGAAAGATATCCGGAGATTTCGGTTGCTTCTTCCATATAGGGTGCCAGGGCCCGGATATCTTTTATCACAACAGAAGGCTGAGGCCCTCAGGGCTGAAATTCGGACAGCTTCTCCACCGCAGAGGGTACGGGAGCTTTGTCCGTATTTTTCTGGAAAAGACATGTGAAAAACCTGCGAGAAGTGAAACAGAGAGAAAGGAATTGCTGGAACGATTCGCATTCATCCTTGGTTTCGTAACACATGCCATACTGGACAGGCATACCCATCCATTCATAAACTACTTTTCAGGCTGGGTCGACCCTTCAAAACCTCAAACGAGAAGATACTTCAGGTGTCACGCATTCTTGGAGAGAATAATCGATGTGATGCTGCTTAAAGAAAAGAGGGAGCAGGACATACTCCACTATGATTTCTTCTCTACCTTCTTCTGCGGAGAGGATTTTCCCCCGTCACTCATCCGGCCATACTATGAAACCCTGAAATATGTTTTCCCCAATGAACTCAAAGAGGAATATTCCGTAGCGGTCAAAAGACTTAACAACGCATACAGAGATTCCATATTTTTCTACAAGATTACGGATCCGAGAAATCCAAGACTCATTGCAGAACTGGAGAATCTGGATTTGGAGGGGGAGAAGAAATCAAGGCGGCTTGCTCTGGTTCATCCCATAGAATTGAAAACAGATATCGACTTCCTCAACCTCAATCATAAAAAGTGGTGTAATCCCTGCGACTGCAGTAATAAGAGAAGCGAATCCTTCCTCGAGCTATACGATATGGCACTAAAAGAGACAATGCCCCTGGTAGAAAGGATCATTTTTCTTCTCGATTCAGTATGGAAAAAGGATACCGATGAATCCACAAAAATACTCGATGAAATAGAAGTGGCAATAGGAAACGGCAATCTCGATACAGACATAGAAGGCCTTGATTCATGTAAGCCTATTTATTCCTCTCCCCTGCCTTTGCCTGAACTTCTGGACAACATGTATGATGAACTGTACAGAGACTCCGGAAGATACTCCGGAGAGTAAAAAAAGCTGCAAAGGGA
>JALUUM010000037.1 GCA_027021365.1 Spirochaetales bacterium | reverse complement strand
GGTGGCCTTTTACTTGTGCGCAGGGAGATTAGGAAATAAAATGATTGTAAGAAACCTCCTAACCCTAAAAGTTTCTCTTTATATTTCGGATTATCGATAAATATCTCGATGGAATATAACATATTATATCACTTGATAGCACCTGATTTTAGCAAATATCTCCATTAAAGACAAAATATTTCTAATTTTATTGATATGTTTCAAGCAATTTAACCATTTCTTCCTTTAGATATCTAGAAAACCATGTATCAGGTGATATTCGAATGCATTGTGTTACTACCAGCTAATGAAACAGCAAAACGAACCAATAAAAGGAGGAAATCATAAAAATGGATGAATTAACAAAACAAGACTTGGCCAAATTCATTTCAACAAGATTTAAGGTAAGCCCACACAAGATTCCTTACTATTTAAATTGGATAGATTGGTATATTTCATTTTCCAAGAACTTGCCTTCTCATGCAGATAGCAAACTTAGCTATTTAAGATACCTAAATAAAAGGTTTGAGGATTGGCAAGTAGAACAGGCAGACAGAGCTGTTAGCATCTATCAGTCATTTCTAAAAAGTAGTGCCAATCCGAATACAATTGATAAAAATCTATCGGATAATCATAGTTGGGATACGACAATATTCAATATGAAAAATGAACTCAGGTTGCAAAATAAATCCTTTAAAACGGAAAAATCTTATCTCTACTGGGTAAAACAGTTTCGTAATTTTGCCGGTAAGAAACAACCTGGGGTTTTAAATCAAGATGATGTCAAATCCTTTCTTACATATCTTGCCATCGAACGGCAAGTATCAACATCGACTCAGAAACAGGCATTTAATGCGACTCTATTTCTTTACCGGCATATCCTGGATAAAGAGATAACGAACCTCGATTCGGTTGTCAAGGCAACCACAAAGAGACGATTGCCAGTTGTGTTATCAGGAAGGGAAATTTCAGAAATACTAAGCCACATGTATTACCCGTACAAACTTTTAGCAGAAATAATATACGGTGGTGGTTTAAGACTTTCGGAATGTTTGAATCTGCGAATAAAGGATATCAATTTTAGAAGTGATATTCTAACGATTCGTTCTGGCAAGGGTGATAAAGACAGACAGACGATACTTTCAAAGAAAGTTAAAGAACCGCTTAAACAACACATTATGAAAATCAGAAAATTGTACGAGGAGGATCTAATGGAAAATAGGCCAGGTGTTCCGCTTCCTAAAGCACTGGAAAGGAAATATCCCAATGCGGGCAAAGAATGGCCCTGGTTTTGGGTTTTCCCCTCATATAAAATTTCGGTGGATCCAAGAACGGGAATTGTTAGGAGATACCATCTCTTTCCAAGTTCACTGCAAAAAGCATTCAAAACAGCACTTGGCAAGACAGGGGTAAATAAAACTGCGAGTATTCATACCCTTCGCCACAGTTTTGCAACTCACCTTATTGAAAACGGATATGACATCAGAACAGTTCAGGAATTGCTCGGACATTCCAATGTTTCAACCACAATGATCTATACTCACATCGCTCGCTTCAACAAGCTGGGAGTAATAAGCCCTATGGATAATATTGATATTTGACCGATATGTCGATGAACCGCTTTTAATAGGGTATATTTTTTTGGAAAAAACTCAGTTATATGGAAAACTATTTAACGCAATTCTCCGAACAGAACAGCGGTTTTAAATGTATCCGCTATCGGGAGGCAAAGAGAGGCAACCTCAAAAGAGACCCTTCCCTTAAAGTACAAAGACGCCGCCGAAACAGGCTGTCAATGCTTTTGACAATAATATATCATAAAAACATTTTAATAAATACATAATAACAGCTATGATATATTATTCAAATAATCAAGCTTCATTTTATGTTATAATTCTGATGATTTCAATAGTATTTTTAAACCCAAGCCTTTTAAAAAAGCTGGTTTTATTATTGAGTTTGCTGCAGAAAAGCATCTTTGCTCTCTATGATTTTTCTTCGGTACGCCTCGCATATGTCCTCAGAATGCAAAGATTAAATATATTCAAACAGATTAATTTGACAGGTAAAGGCTTACCCGTATAATTGGTAAAAGGGAGTTTGCTATATGTCAAGTTTTCTTAATTCAGTCAAGGAGTTCTTTTTCAGCAGATTTGACAGATTCGCCGATGAAAGGGATAGTATAGATGAAGAAGGTGCTTTTATTGGCTTCATAAGGCAACAGGCAGGGTGGATAAAAGAGCATGTGGAATATGAACAGGATATCGCTAACAAACTCACTTCTGATAATGAAGTGATTGTAAAGTTCAACATAGAAGATTATCTGGTTAACTTCGATAAGTATTTTCTTGAAAGAAAACTTTATTCCTATAGCGATGAAGAATTGTTACCGTTATTACTACATCTGCTGATTCCTCCGGAGGATATTAGGGAGTTACTATCTGAAGAACATAGGAGAATATTATTTGCAGGTGTAATGCAAAATATATGCGTGAGAAAGGGTATTAAGGCAAGCGATCTTGTTAGGAATTACTATAAAATTCTTTCACATAAAAAGGAACCCTTTAGAGATAAGCAACCTGGCGAAGTATTGGAGCTTTTCAAGGAAGCTATATGGATCCTAGAGAGAAGAGAATGGAAACGGAAAGGAAAAATACCTTCAGATTCCTCAAATCCTGATCTTCTTAACCCGAACCTTGGAGTAAATAATTTACTTAATGAAATCTCCGATTCTTTTTCCATTCGTAACCACAGATCAATTTCTAAGCTATTCAAAAAATCTTCTGTCTTAAGATTTATGGTGTCAGAAATATTGCAACTGATTTTAATCATTGGGTGTGCTCTAGTATTAATATCGTATGGCGCTGAAAGGTCGCTTGGTTCCTATAAATACGATATAGAACAACTGGTTATTCCTTTGATTTTGTTACTTTTGATATTGATTGTTAGCTTTGTGGTAACCATTATTGCTTTTATCACAAATAGATTGCGAAGGAGACTTTTTTTCAAAAGTCTAAAGATAGCTGCTAAATACTTTCACATTTCTCATAACCAAATTGCTGAATTTTTCAAAGAAAGATTCGATTTCGATATGAAATATCTTTGATGCCCATCCAGTTTTTAATAGCATGATCAATAGCGGAAATTGTACGATTTTTAGATCTGAATTATTTCTTATCCTTGACTGTGAAATTATACAATATTTATATTTAGACATATTGGTTTTGATATATTCCGAGGTATAATGAATGAGTTTATCTGAAAGAAAATATAAAATACTTATCGTTGATGATGTTGCTGAAAATAGAAGGATTCTGGCAGGTATTATAACTCGGGATACAAATTACAATGTACTTTTGGTTTCAGACAGTGAAAATCTAATTGAAAAGATAAAAAGCGATCCTCCGGATCTGATATTGCTTGATATAATGATGCCTGTAATGGATGGCTTTGAAGTCGCAGAAAAGTTAAAGGCACATTCTGCAACAAAAGATATACCCATTATTTTTATAACGGCAGTGACAGATACTAAAAGTATTGTAAAGGCGTTCAATGCCGGTGGAGTAGACTATATAACAAAGCCATTCAAAAGAGAAGAGCTAATTTCGCGTGTAAACACCCATCTTAATTTAAAAAGAATGCGTGACGATTTACAGGAGAAAAATTTGCTTCTGTCGGATCGGGAAGCTCATCTAAGCAAGTTAGTGGATGAAAAAACCCAAAAACTTGAGAAGTTGACATACAGACTCGTTTCGGCCTTGGAAACTGTAAATTATTACAATGATACAGATACGGGAAACCATATAAAGCGAGTTTCAGAGTATTCGACACTATTTGCCGAGCTGTATGGATTGGATAAAGAAATTGTCAAGAAAATAAAACTGTATTCTTCGCTCCATGATGTCGGGAAAGTGGGATTGCCGGATGCTCTTCTTAAAAAATCCGGGAGATATACACCTGAAGAGTTTAAAAAGATGCAGGAACATGTAGTTATAGGTGCAAGAATGCTGGAAGGTGAGGAAATAGACGCTATTGCAAGAAACATTGCTCTTTATCATCATGAAAAATGGGATGGTACGGGATACGTAAATGGACTTAAAGAAGAGGAAATTCCTATCGAAGCAAGAATTGTAACTATTTCGGACATTTACGATGCATTGGGAACTAAGCGTGTTTATAAAGATGCTTTTCCCGAGGAGAAGATAGATGATATAATAAAGAATGAATCCGGTAAGCAATTAGATCCGAGATTAGTAGAGTTGTATTTCAAACACAAACAGCGGATATTGGAAGTAAAACATTTTTTTTCGGATTAATTTCCAGTCTAAATACCATTACTAAATGCTAAATATTTAAACCAGGTCCAATATCTTATTAAGAATGTCGAGAAGCATTCTATCATTGAAAGAATTTGCCGCTACACGAACTTCGTTGCTCAGCTCTCGAAAAACTGTTTCGTGGGATAAAGATTCCATTTCATTTGAGAGATTTATTAGAGCATCATAATTGAATATTGAAAGATTTTCTTTAATGATTTCTGCCATTTTTCTTAGTTTTTCGATTTCATGCTTTTTAAGTTTTGGTCTCTTCTTCGGTTTTAATTCCGATTCTGATTTTGCAATAATGAGCCTGCACAATTTTTCCTTGAAATCAGGTATGTTAATTGGCTTGGAAACGTAGTCGTCAAAACCCATTTTACGATATTTTTCTGCATCTCCTTTCAAAGCGTTTGCAGTAAGTGCGATTATATGAAGCCCTTTCAATCTATGATCTTTCCTTATTTTTTTTAAGGCTTGTGTCCCGTCGAGTTTAGGCATTTGAATATCCATTAAGAGGAGGTCGTATTTCTCCTTATCTAACATCTGTAGTACTTGCTCTCCGTTTTCGGCCACATCACAGGAGAGATGCATCATCTCAAGAATCTTTTTCATCAATTCCTGGTTTATATGGTTATCCTCTGCAAGAAGAATCTTGAAATCCACGTTAGGTAAATTGTGTCCCTTGTTTCCACCTTTGTTATTCAAAAAATCTGCGGGAATACTAAATATGATACTTTTAAGATCAACAAGAAGGTTTCTGACCGTTGAAATGTTACACTCATTTTTGTTGCTTTCCTCCTCTATTCTTTTACTTATTTCATATACCTCATCCATTTTCAGATTGCCTGACATGCCTTTAAGCTCATGAGCTATGAACCGAATTCCCTCCTTATCTTGTTTAAGAACAGCATCTTCCAACCTTTTGTATATCCTGGGTAATTTTTTTATACCCATTTTCAGAACGTCGATTATCTCTTCCTGGTCTTCAAATTTCCTCATCCATTTATCTGCCAAGCCCACGTATTTTTCAATTTCGGATTCTGCGGATGTATGTGAGTTTTCTTTCATGTTTAGTAATCCGGTTTTATTCCCTTCGGTGATTGTTTCTTCGCTTTCTACATTAGCAATATGAATGGGAAGATTTAATGTAAAAGTAGAACCTTCCCCAAAGGTGCTCTTAAGGGTAATGTTTCCATGCATGAGTTTTGCAAGTTTTTTAGAAATGGCCAGTCCCAACCCGGTCCCGTTAACGGTCTTGTTCATCGTTGTATTCAACTGTGAAAAGGGATCAAATATTATTTTCTGATCCTCCTTTTTTATTCCTATTCCTGTGTCGGAGACAGAAACAAGGAGCTTTTTTTTCTTGTATTTGGCAGATAAAGTAATGCTTCCCTTTTCGGTGAATTTGAGAGCATTACTCATGAAATTTATTATTATCTGGGAAAAGCGCAATTCGTCCCCGTATATGTTTTTCGGTATCGATTTGTCAATATCCACGATTAGCTTTAAACCCTTCTCCTCTATTCTGTATTTGAACATACTTACTATATGGTCTAAAACATGAATAACTGAGAAGGGTTTTGAATTGATTTCCATTCTATCTGCTTCTATCTTTGACAGATCAAGTATATCGTTTATAAGGTTGAGTAATGTATTGCCGGATTCTTTTATGATATTCAGAAAATCTCTCTTTTCAGTATTCCTCTCTTTTTCAAGAAGTAAATCCGTATAGCCGATTATTGCATTCATAGGGGTTCTGATTTCGTGTGACATGTTTGCAAGAAACGCACTTTTCAACCTGTTGGCTTTCTCTGCTTCTTCTTTTGCCTCTTTGAGTTTTATTTCCATCTCTTTCTGATTTGTTACATCATCTTTGACTGCTACAAAATTTATTATTTCACCTCTATCATTAGTTACAGGTGTTATAACGGCGTGTTCCCAGTAAAGACTGCCGTCTTTTTTTCTGTTGATAAACTCACCCTTCCAGGTTTTTCCCGCTCTAATTGCCGCATCCAGTGATTCATAGGTTTTTTTAGGAGTAAGGCCTGAACGAAATATTGATGGAGTCTTACCCATAACCTCTACCAGTTTATAACCGGATATTTTTTCCAGCGATTTATTGGCAAAAATAATTTTTTGGTCCTGATCTGTAATAATAATAGTACTTTCACTCTGCTCAACAGCTTGTAACAATCTGAGTTTTTCTCTATTTGCCTCCTTCAGCCTGGTTATATCAGAACCATAAAAATATGTTGAATCACCTTTCTGATTCTTGGTAACCGTAAATAGGTTTGTTGCGTTACCTTTCTGAATTTCGAACTGAAAGGATTTTCCGGGGGGCAATTTTTTTATATCATCTGCAATTTTCGACTGTGTAAGGGCATTAATTTTTTTGCCCACAGGATTTTCTCCGAAAAAGGAGCGAGCCTTGGGATTGCAAAAAGTTATCTTTCCATCTGAATTTGCTCTTAACAATACTGCAGGATTCAATTGAAAGAACTGTGATTCTTCGTGCAGTTTCTCTTCCATTGCCTTTTGTTTGGTTATATCCTTTACAATCCCCATGAAACCCAGGATTTTACCTGCTTCATCCGTTATAATGGAAGGCTTTATGGCTATAAGAGTCATCGAACCGTTTGATCTTTCTACGGTCATTTCTCTGGGTTGTATCTCTCCGGCTTGGAACTCTTTTTTCCACTTTAAGAACAACCTGTATCTGTTTTCCTTAATGGGTAGGTTAACAAGGTGTTTTCCGATCAATTCAGCATAATCATAACCGGTTATTTCTGAAAATTTCTTATTGGTGAATATTACAAAGCCCTGCCTATCAAATAGTATAACCCCCTCATCCATTGTTTGTATTAATTGCTTGAAACGGATTCTATTTTCTATCAGCAGATCACTTGCTTGCTTGCTCCTGTGCTGTAGTAAAATTATAACCACCCCACCAATTATTATGATAAGAGAGAGAATGAAAAAAGTTACAAGTATCCTAATCTTAAAATCATACAGGGAAGATTCAATTGTTTCTCTTTTGACGTAAGATATAAGTTTCCAGCTATTTCCTGAAAAAACTAAAGCCTTATTCCTGGTTACATTATTGAATATTCCTATTTTCTTGAAAGTTACCAGGTTTCCCTCTATCAGAAATTGGCCTTCCTCATTTGCTAATATTGCTTTTCTGATGCTTTCGGAGACATTAATTGAATTCTGATTGTTGTTCAGTATGACTGTTTTCAGATGGTTATTGTTTGTTTTATTTGTTTTAATGGTCAAAAAAGGTTTCAATTGGGAATCAACCAGATATATCACACCGTTAGAGTGCAATGATATGTCTCTTATATATTCCAATATTCTGTCTGCGTAGTAATTTATTATAAAGATTGATTTGACGTCACCTTTGGAGTTGAAAATAGGCGAAGCAAATCGCACTACCTCTTTTTCCGGTTTTTCTATCTGCCCATATTCAATGTTGTAATCTATGGCAGATATGTAGATATTTCCTTTGCGAAGCTTTAAAGTCCTCCGTACGTACTCCCGGTTTCCCTTATTCTGAAGTTTTGATTTTGCCACAACGGTAGGAAAACCCTCTGTAAAGTTGATCCTTAAGATTTCTTTGCCGGAAGAATCAATTATTCTGATTTGGTCATATCTGCTTCGCCATTTTGAAAATGCCAGAAGCATTCTTTCAGCCTTTGTAATAGCCTTATTGTTGAAATTTGAATCTATGACCTCCCTTACAGCGGGTTGCTCGATAAGATATTTTATATCCTCAATCGGTACAGAAAAATCGTGTTCTAACAATTCTGCCTGCAGAGTGATATTATTCCTCTCTGTTTCTTTTATGGTTTTAAGTCGGGAATCTGAACTGTGCTTAATCAGGAATACCGTAAGCGCAGCTATAACGATTATAATGGGAAGAATGGTTATAGCTAGCTTCCATATTATGAACTGTAGAATCTTTTTCGGCTTATAATTCATTATTAAAATAATAATAAATATGTTTATTGATTTCAATTAATTTACATATTATTATAATTACCAGTTGCAGGAGGTTCTATACACTATGAGAATTAGAATCAAATTGATTGTTTTTACAGTAATCGTTGGTATCCTTCTTGTTGTTTCCGGAATATCTCAGTACCGTGATCTTATAACAATGAGAATAGCCTGGAACAACTTTAGCGATAACATCTTCAGGCGAAGCAGATTGATTTCGGAGATGAAATCTGATCTTGGTTACGGAGGTGCAATACATCATTTCAAGAATTACATTCTGCGGCAGGATCCAAAATATTTGAAATTGGCAGATGAATCTTTTACCCATTTTATGAAACTTGTTGCGGAGTACAGGAAATTCCCTGATCTGTCGGAAGAGGAAAAAAAGAATCTTGCGATAATTAGCAATACAATGTCCAGATATCATAAGGCTATAAACGAAGCAAAGAGTCTCTTTGATAAGGGTATGAGTATACGAGAAGTAGACAAGGTTGTGAAAATAAACGATAAACCTGCCATTGAAGCTTTTGGATGGTTTCTCAAAACTCAGAATAAAATGATAGATAGGGCTTCTATAAATATGAATCGATCCCTTGTGACATCGGTTTATTCTACATTCATAGTACTGGCGTTGATCTTGGCCATTGTCTTGATATTCTTCCTATTGTTCATAATGCCATTCTTGAGGAAACTGGATAAAATAGTTCTAATAACGGAACGCATTGGGAATCGAGATCTCACGGTAAGCCTTGCTATGAAATCAAAGGATGA
Source organism: Spirochaetales bacterium (assembly GCA_027021365.1). Lineage (GTDB taxonomy): Bacteria > Spirochaetota > Spirochaetia > SZUA-6 > SZUA-6 > JALUUM01. The sequence goes on along the minus strand of JALUUM010000037.1, from coordinate 93,956 downwards.
AATAGGAGTCCTGGCCGGGCATTTCAACACAGCTATTTCAAATTTAAGGACGATTATAGACAGGACAAAGGCTGCTTCATTAAAGGGAGATACTATCAGCAATTCACTTATTGAGATTGCCAGAAAAACTTCTGAATCCGTTGCCCTGATAGTTTCTCAGATCAGTGTTCTGAAAAACGAATTTTCTAATCTCGATAGAAGCATCTCAGATTCATCGTCTGCGGTGGAAGAAATACTTGCAAATATCTCCAGCTTGGCTGATGCGATAAATAATCAGGCTTCTGCCATCGAAGAGACTTCTTCTTCGATAGAAGAGATGGCAGCTTCGATAAGAAATGTAACCAGGATTGCATCGGAGAGGTATGAATCTACAAAGAAATTGGTTGATATAACCCAGGAAGGAGGAAACAAGGTTGCAAGAACAAACGAGATCATTAATCAGGTATCAAAAAGTGTAGGTGATATACTTGAGATAATAGAAGTTATAAACAATATATCTTCTCAGACAAATCTCTTGTCGATGAATGCCGCAATCGAGGCGGCTCATGCCGGAGATTATGGCAAAGGATTCGCAGTGGTCGCAGATGAGATAAGAAAATTAGCCGAATCAACCGGGCAAAACTCAAAGGAAATCGCAGAATTATTGAATGGCGTTGTGGAAAAAATCAATGCTGCCATAAGGGCGAGTGTGGAAAGCGGAGTTGCATTCTCGGACATAAACAAAGAGGTAAATGAAGTGGAGAATGCTTTTCATGAAATCTCAAATAATATGACAGAGCTATCCAACGGAAGTGCTGAAATATTACAGGCAAGCACTACACTTCTCCATATAACAGAAGAAATAAAGAATGGTTCTGCGGAAATGGAAATCGGTGCAAGAGAGGTGTCGAAGTCTCAGATATCCGTGAAAGAGATATCCTCCAGGTCGATGTCCAGCATAAATGAAATTGTCGACGGAATAGATAATATACGAGATGTGGTAAACAAGGTCACCGTACTTAGTGATGAAAACAGAAAGAATCTTGAGATTCTAATTGAAGAAATGAAGGGGTTTAAAACGGAGAGTAACGAAGAGAGTTGATAATCATAATCATTGCAAACTCATGGGTATGGTAAACCAGAAGATACTTCCTTTTGAGGTCTCGCTGCGTACACCAATCCGTCCTCCGTTAGCTTCGACGGCCAATTTACAGAAAGCAAGCCCGAGGCCGGCAGAGTGTATACTGTTACCCTGGAAGTTTCCTTTGGACCAGTATTTTTCAAATATTTTTTCTTGATACTCAAGAGGAATGCCGGGACCGTCATCTTCGATTTCGATTCTCAAATAGTTGCCGTCCTTTTTTAACCTTATGCTTATTTTTCCATACTGTGATGTCCATTTCAGGGCATTACCAAACAGATTGAGGATAACTCTGTAAATGAGTTCTTTGTCACAGTATGCAGTAACATCAGAGCTTTCAGTGACAAAATCAATATTTCTGTTTTCTATTCTTGATCTATGACTTTTAATGACTTCATTGATAATCTCCTGAACATCGACTTCCTCTTGTTTCAAAGGTAATTTTTCATTCTCGAGTCGATTAATATCAAGTACCGAACTAATAATCCTCAACAGAGAATCTGTCTGCTCATTTATATCTCTGATATAGTTTGTTATCTTATTTTGAAGGGATATACTTGATTCCATTTCCATAAGTTGGAGGTAACCCTTGATTGCAGTTATTGGTTGTTTTAAATCGTGAACTACCATATGAAAAAGGTTATCGCGCATCGCTTCTGTTTCTTTCAATTTTTTATATGATTCCTTTGTGTTATCATGTAATTTCTTTAAAAGGAGATTGTTTCGAACACGAAATTTAAGGTTCTCTCTCCTTATCGGTTTATACAAAAAATCATTGGCTCCGGCTTTTATTCCTTTTATCTGATCCTCGTAAGCTTTGAGAGAAGTAATCATTATCACAGGAATGTCAACAGTTTCGTTCTTGCTCTTAAGAATCTTACACACTTCGAATCCGTTTAGCTTGGGCATCATAATATCCAATAATACTATATCAGGATAATGTTCCGTTGAGATTCTAATTGTCTCAATGCCATTTTCAGCTTCCATGAAGATATAATCTTCACCATCAAGATAGCTTTTCATTAACTTTCTTGATACTTCATCATCATCCGCAATAAGAATCTTTGGTCTTATTGAATTATTACCTGGGAGATTTTCAATATTTCCTAAATGGTTTACTCTTTTCTCAACCTCTTCCATCTTATTTAATATTACCAAAAAAATTAGCTAATGAAAATCTTTTTGTATAATATGGGTATCTTTGTGTTTAATAATTGTGCATTTTCAAAACCTATAATATACTTTCACCATGCAGAGGATAATGCAGGAGATAGCAAAGGCAGAGGAAGAGGCGGAAGCAATCGTAAGAAAGGCAAGACAGGAGGCTTCTTCCATTAAGAACAGGGCAGAAAGAGAGAGCGCTGCAATCATAGAAAAGGCGAAGGCAAAGGCCCAAAGCCTTATACAGAAGAGGGTGGCAGAGGCAAAGAAAAAGGCGAAGAGTAACTATAAAAAAGAATTAGAGAGGGCAAAGGCTAAAAAGAAGGAGTACCTGGAGAATCACAGGGAGCAGCTTGAAAAACTGGTGGAAAAAATTGTGGAGATTGTGATAAAGCCTGATTTTTAGTTTTTAAAACAGAGTTTTTAAAATGCAAATAATGAAGAGCAGATTAAAAAAGTATGGTTATATCAATGCAAAACTCAGAACCCGTATCGGGAAGCTGCTTGATGACGAGTTTTTTACAAGGTTGATAGAAAGCAGAAACTTGGATGATGCCTTTCAGCTTCTTGAATCATCCCCGTTCAAAGGGCTTAAGGATACCTGGGAATCTTCAAGGGATTTAAGACAGGCAGAGCTAATGCTCACCCAAAGGGAGATCAATCTTTACCTGGAAATTTTTAAATACGTAGAAAAAGATCTTCTTGATTTTGTAAAGGCTCTTGTAAACAGGTATGAGATAGACAATCTTAAAAATATATTAAGGTTATGGTTCAGGAAAAAACTGGACCCGCACATGACAGAGGATACCATAGAAGAGGAAAAGCAGTATCTCTATCCGAATCCGATAATCCACCACTTACCAATCGAAGGTATCCTGAATGCGGAAAATATCGAAAAGGTCGCCCTTCTTCTTAAGGAGACTCCCTATCTGGATGTAATTGACGAGGGTATCTCCGATTTTAAGGAAATCAACAGCCTCTTTCCCATAGAGATAGCACTGGATAAATATTTCTATATAAACCTTACGGATGCAATAGGCAGCCTGAGCAAGACCGATTCAAGAATTGCAAAGCGTTTCATAGGAGTGGAAATTGATATTCAGAACGTCGAATGGATTGTTCGATTAAAGAGCATGTACAATTTTCCGGCAGAGAAGGCTGTTTCGTTCTTAATTCCAAACGGTTACAGCCTTAAAGCAAAATCCTTTGCATCTGTTTATAGTCTTCAACCAATGGAAATTATTACTACCCTTATGAAGGGAAGTTATGAAAGGTTTGCCTCGTTACTCTTTACCGGTACACAGGACAGTTATGCTCGCCTCGAACTGTTAGAGAGTATGTTAAAGGAGATTGAAAAAAGAGAAGTCTTTCATATTCTCTGTGGTTATCCGTTTACAGTTGGAATAATGCTTGCCTATTTTATCCTGAAGAGGAACGAAATTAGAAAAATAATAACGATTCTTAACGCCAAGTACTATCGTAAGGGGCAAGAGGAAATTAGGGCGATGCTATGATAACACCGGTAAAGATGGCCTACATGTTTGCAGTAACCTTTCCTAAATATTCAGAGGCGGTAACCCTGAAACTGCTGGATCTCGGCGTTCTCGAGTTTATAGATACAAAGGAAATTTCAGAAAAGTGGGAGCAGCACCTGAATGTGGTGGGTTCTCCCGTTCCACCGGAGAGGATTAGTGAAATAAAGAAAGGAATAGCCTCGCTCTTAGAGATTATTGATTTAAACCCGCAGGAAAACTTCCTTCCCGATTTAAAGAATTTTACCCATATAAGGGTAGAGGAAACCGAGAGGCTCTTAGAAAAGATTTCTGCTTCACTGGAAGAGGTGGATTTAAAACGTGATGCTATAAAAAAGGAACTTGTGAAATTAAGGAAGATGCACGATGAGGCTGAATACTTTAAAAATATCTCTGTAATTCCCGAGACCAACAAGCCTTACTCATTCATTGTAATGAAGATTGGAAAGTTTAACCTTTCAAAGAAAAGGGAGCTGGAGGCAGAGCTTGAAAAAATCACAGGTGTACTCATTTCTTCAAGCCCTCCTGGGGAAAAGGCTCTGGGTTCTGACTACGGCATTTCCATGGTTATAGCCTTAAAGAAGTACCAGGATGAACTTAACAGAATACTGGAGAGATATGATTGGAAGCCGGTTACGGCGGTGAAAAATATCAATCTAAACAGGCCCAACCTTCTTTTTGACCTTGCCGAAAAGATTGAAAAACGAAAAAAGGAATTGGACAAGCTCGATTCGAGGTACAGGGCAGTGGTGGAGGAGAGAAGGGACAACCTGGTAGATATCTGGCAGAGGCTAAGTATCGATGAACTATACTTGCGGATTCAATCCAACTTCGGAACAACGAAGAGAACGGTGGAGTTCTCTGGCTGGCTTCCCGAGGAATACAGGAAGGCTGTGGAGTCTGCCCTTAAAAAGGTGACAGGGGGAAACATCTATATCGAGTGGTACTCACCGGAGCGGGTGAAGAGGGAGCTTGGAAGGCAGCTCGAGGCTCCGGTGGAGATGAAAAACCCGGCACTATTTAAACCCTTTCAGATGCTGGTTAAGAGTTACGATATTCCGAAGTACGGTACAATTGATCCCACCCCGCTGGTGGCACTTTCATACCTTTCGATGTTTGGGTTGATGTTTGCCGATGTGGGGCAGGGCTTCGTTATTCTGCTGGCCGGGGTTTGGGGACTCTTGCTTGGAAAGAAAAGTGCTAAAAAGGATAGAAGCTCACTTTTCGGGCTACTTGCCTGGTGCGGAGTTGCGGCCATTGTAACGGGGGTTCTCTTTGGCTCCTACTTTGGCTTCCAGTTGTTTCCGCCCCTTTGGTTTAACTACCACGGTGTTATTGCAGGTGAAACAACCCTTGGGAGTCCCGTTAGGAGTGTCTATGATATTCTTACAATCACCATTTACTTTGGTATCACGATAATTGCAATAGGCTTGCTCTTAAACTGGGTGAATCTGATATTAAGGAGAGAATGGTTAGAGTTGATACTTTCCAAGGGAGGTCTTGTAGGTGGCTGGTTATATGGTACCGGTGTTTATGTCGCATACTACCTTGTAAATCACGGATACAGGGAACTTCTTCCTGCTTCTATCTTACTACCCATGGTGGGACTCCCGCTTATTCTCCTGTTTTTTAAGTCGCCTATAGAGTATTTTAGAAAGAGCAGGGAAGAACGGAAAGAGAACAGAGCTGAGGCCCGCAAACACTTTTCACCATTCTTACTTGTAAACTTTTTCATGGACTGGATGGTAGAGATGCTTGAAATATTTACAGGCTACCTTGCTAACACCCTTTCCTTTATGCGAGTTGCCGGGCTGGGTATAGCGCATGTAAGCCTTTTGATTGCCTTCTTCTCCATTGCAAAAATGACAGCCAGTAACGGGCATTTTACGGTATCAAGCTATTTGATACTTATCACAGGTAACATCTTGATAATTCTTTTAGAGGGCCTCTCTGCCGGGGTGCAGGCATTAAGGCTTAACTACTATGAGTTCTTTTCAAAGTATTTTATTGGTAACGGAAAAGCATACGAGCCAATCTCTCTTAGAAGTCTTGGAAGGGATAGGAACCAGGGTAACCCGAAAGGTGAGAAGCTTGGAGTAACATAGAGTAACATAATTTTAATATAAAATAAAAGCGGAGGGAGAGACAGATGAACAAGCAGCAGAAACGTCTAAAAAAGAGGATACGATTCAGTTTAATCTTTATAATCGTATTTGTTGCACTTTTTACCTTTTTTGCAGTGGGACATGTTTTTGCACAGGCAGAGACAGGTACTGGCGCAAGGGAAGTTACCCAGGCTCAGGCTGATATTGCAAAGTGGGGGCTGATAGCGGCAGCGGTAGCCTTTGGTTTTGGAGCCGTTAGTGCGGGTCTTGCAATTTCCAATGTGGGTTCTGCAGCAATGGGAGCAATGGGGGAAAAACCGGAGCTTGGTACACAGGCACTCATTTTCATAGCACTTGGAGAGGGGCTTGTTGTATTCGGCTTTATTACGGCACTTATGATACTTGGTAAGTTTTAACGGGGTTTTACTCTACGTGTGGGGGCCGTAAATGGGGTTTAATCTGCATGGGGTGTTACTCTAAGTGGGGGGTGCCCTGCATGAGGCATTCTCATAATAGGGTTTTGCACTAAATGGGGCATTCCCCTACACAGGGTTTTGCCTGTCAGAGGTAAGTTTGCGCAATGAAATATTTTGTAATTGGTGATGAAGATACAATTCTCGGTTTTGGCATGGTAGGGGTTAAGGGAAGGCAGGTATCAAATGAGAGCGAGGCTGATGCAGCCTTCAAGGAGGCCCTCTCTGACAGGGAAAATGGAATTATTATAATTACGGAGAGAATTGCAGACATGATTCGCCCTTTAGTAGAGCATTACATATTTACAATTGGCTTTCCCCTTATCGTTGAAATACCGGACAGGCTGGGGAAGATGCAAGGCAAACCCGGTATAAGGGAACTTGTAAACAATGCAATCGGTATAAAGCTTCAGTAGGATGGCAGGATGGACTTAAGGTTAGAAAAGGGCATAGAAAAGGGCATAAGAAGCGATGAAAGATAAAATAATCGGCAAGACGAGCAATGAGAAAGAATCCGGCTCTAATTCCGGCCTTAATGAAAACAGCCTCTCATTAATAGAAGGAATAATGAAACAGGCGGAGGCTGAAGCTGAAAAAATTATCAGGGAGGCCAAGGAGCAGGTTGAAAGGCGCCTTAAGGATTCAGAGGCACAGGCAAAGGAAATACTAAAGAAGGCTTCAAAAAGGGCGGATGAACTTGCAAGAGGAATAGAAAATAATTTCAGGGCAAGAACAACAGTGGAGGTGCGGAGATTGGAGCTCAAGGCCGAGGATGAGCTATTCGGGCTTGTTATAGACATGGTTCGAAAGAAAATTAATGAGCTTACCTCTTCTGCGAATTACAGAGGTATCCTTAAGGGGTGGATAACAGAGGCTGCAATAGGGCTGGATACTGAGGAAGCCTTTGTAAACTTTTCCCCTGTTGATGCGGTAGATGAAAAGCTATTAAGGGAATGTGAGAGAGAGTTTAAAAGAATAATGAAGAGGGAGATAAAATTAAAAATATCCAAAGAGCCGAGGCTTAAAGGCCAGGGGGTTGTTCTGAAAGACGGAGGAGGAAAACTATCCTACAACAACCAGGTTGAAACACGAATCTACCGTGATCAAGACAGAATAAGAAAACTTGTATATGGTGAATTAAATGGCTGAAAGGGTAATAGGAAAGATACACAGGGTAAATGGCCCCGTTGTCGAGGCATTTGGCATTACCGATGCAATAATGCTGGAACTTGTCCAGGTGGGCGAGGCAAGGCTTATCGGTGAATTGATAAAGCTGGAGGGGGCAAGGGCAATAATCCAGGTTTACGAGGATACGACAGGGCTTAAGCCGGGAGAGAACATCTACGGTTCAGGAATGCCTCTCTCCGTCGAACTGGGGCCTGGTTTAATCGGCACGATCTACGATGGTATCCAGCGGCCACTGGAATTGATACGTAATGCAACAGGGCCTTTTATAAAGAGGGGCGAAACGATAAAGGCTCTGGACAGAAAGAAGAAGTGGCATTTTGTTCCTGCCGTTTCGGTTGAGGGGGTTGTGGCAGGTGGGAAGAGTACTGGTAAAAGGAATAAAAAAGACGCTGGTATAGAGGTAACAGGCGGAATGGTTATAGGCACGGTTCAGGAAACAAGCCATGTGCTTCATAAGATTCTTATTCCCCCTCTAATGCATGGGAGGCTTAAAAAACTTGCAGGTGAGGGTGACTATACGGTAGAGGATGAAATCGGAATCGTGGAAACAGAGGAAGGTGAGAAGAGCATCTACCTAAAACATGAATGGCCTATTCGGGTTGCAAGGCCGGTCCGACAGAGGCTTCCCTTGAATATTCCGCTTATAACAGGTCAAAGAGTAATCGATACCTTCTTTCCCGTGGCAAAGGGAGGAACAGTGGCAATTCCCGGTGGATTCGGAACGGGAAAGACAATGACACAACATGCAATAGCAAAGTGGTGCGATGCTGACATAATAACCTATATAGGCTGTGGCGAACGCGGAAACGAGATGACGGATGTTTTAACGGAGTTTCCCAAACTTGTAGATCCTAGAACAGGTTTAAGCCTTATGGAAAGAACGGTTCTCATAGCCAACACTTCAAACATGCCCGTTTCAGCACGAGAGGCAAGTATCTATACCGGTGTAACTCTTGCCGAGTACTACAGGGATCAGGGCTTGCATGTGGCGGTGATGGCTGATTCAACCTCCAGGTGGGCGGAGGCACTTCGTGAGCTTTCCGGAAGAATGGAGGAGATGCCTGCAGAGGAGGGGTTCCCTGCATACCTTCCCACGAGGATTGCCGAGTTCTATGAGAGGGGTGGCTACATGGAGACCCTCTTCGGGGAGACGGGTTCTGTTTCTATAATAGGTGCCGTTTCACCGCCGGGCGGGGATTTTTCAGAGCCCGTTACACAGCACACGAAACGTTTTGTAAGATGTTTCTGGGCGCTGGATAGGCAGCTTGCAAACTCGAGGCACTACCCGGCTATCTCCTGGCTGGACAGCTACAGTGAGTATTTGGATGATGTGACTCCCTGGTGGGACGAGCACGTGAGCGAGAGATGGCAGGAGTACAGGGGAGAGATTATGGAGCTTTTGCAACGAGAGGTGAGGCTTCAACAGGTTGTAAAGCTTGTGGGACCAGATGCCCTGCCGGACAGCCAGAGGTTCATAATAGAAGTCTGTACAATGGTAAAGAATGCCTTCCTTCAGCAGAATGCCTTCGACGAGGTAGACAGGTATTCCACAGTGGAAAAGCAGATGAAGATGCTGGAAATAATCGTAACGTACTGGAGAAAGGGTTCTGCCGCAATAAAGAGGGGGATGACCCTTATTGATTTAAAGAAAATGAAGGTGCTTCAGGATATCATGAAGATGAAGTTCAGTGTTTCAAACGAGGATGCTGCTGCACTGGATAAACTGCTTGCCCGTCTGGAGAGGTCCTTTGCTCAACTGGAGTCGATTTATGCGTGAGAATATACCCGATATAGAGAAAAAGCTCCTTTCGGGGCGTGAGTATATTGGTGTGGAAAAGATAGATGGTGCCCTTGTATTCATAAAGAATACCCACCCGATAGGATACAGGGAGCTTGTGGAGATAGTGGATCCCGATGGGAAGGCAAGGCTTGGTATGGTTCTTGATACATCACGGGATGTAGTTGTTGTTCAGGTGTTCGAGGGAGCCTCTGGGCTCAACCTGCCCGGAACGAGTGCCCGCTTTCGGGGTGAACCCCTTATGCTTGGCGTTACGGAGAAGATGCTTGGAAGGATGTTCAATGGATTAGGTCAGCCGATAGACGGGGGGCCACCGCCTGTAAGTGATACGGAGGAGGATGTAAACGGAAGGCCTATAAACCCGACTGCGCGGGAGTACCCCCGTGATTTTATTCAAACGGGTATCTCTGCAATCGATGGAATGAATACCCTTATAAGGGGGCAGAAGCTTCCCATCTTTTCCGGAAACGGACTTCCGCACAATGAACTTGCAGCCCAGATTGCAAGGCAGGCGAAGATACTGGGGGGTGAAACAAATTTTGCAGTCGTCTTTGTTGCCATGGGTGTTAAGCACGATGTTGCACGCTACTTCATAAAATCGTTCGAGGACTCGGGAGTAATAGACAAGGTTGCATTGTTTCTATCGCTTGCAGACGACCCTTCCATAGAGAGAATAATAACCCCGAGAACAGCTCTAACACTTGCTGAGCACCTTGCATTCGATAAGGACATGCATGTACTTGTGATAATGACAGACATGTCTAACTACTGCGAGTCCCTGCGTGAAATATCAACGATAAGGGGAGAGATTCCCTCTAGAAAGGGGTATCCGGGATACCTATACTCCGACCTTGCAGAGATTTACGAGCGTTCCGGCATGATCAAGGGGAAGAAGGGCTCTATTACTCAGCTTCCAATCCTTACCATGCCAAATGACGACATATCACACCCGATTCCGGATTTAACAGGTTACATAACGGAGGGACAGATTGTTTTCGAAAGGGAGATGTTCAACAGAAACATATACCCACCAATCGCTGGTCTTCCCTCCCTCTCGAGGCTTATGAAGGATGGTATCGGAAAGGGAATGACGCGCGAGGACCACCCGCACCTTGCAAGCCAGCTGTTTGCAGCATACAGTTACGTAAAGGATGTAAGAAACCTTGCCTCCGTAATAGGGGAGGAGGAGCTTACCCCACTGGATCACCAGTACCTCGAGTTCGGAGAGGCCTTCGAGAGGAAGTTTGTTTCTCAAAGGATCGATGAGGAGAGGACGATTACGGAGACACTGGACCTCGGCTGGAAGGTTTTAAAGAAGCTACCGGCAGAGGAGCTTCACAGGATTACCGAAGAAGAGCTTGACAAGTACTACTATTCGGGTGATTCGCTGTGAGGAAGCGGGGATGAGAGTCTGATGATGAGGGCTCAGGCACGAGTTAACAGCCACGGGTTAACGGGCATGAGATCAGCCAAGAGGAGACTGAAGTGAGAAACGTTGCTCCTACAAAAACGAGCCTCTTAAAGATAAAGGACGAACTAAGTTTTGCGCGCCTTGGGCATGAACTCCTGGATCAAAAGCGGAATATCCTCGTTATAGAGCTCTTGAACATTGTCGACGAGGCGGATGAGTATCAGAGCAGGATAGAAAAAACTCTTGCCAATGGTTTCAAGGCTCTGGAGAAAGCCTCCATGGATATGGGTAAACTCCGCATTCAGCATGTAAAAAACGGAATAAACGTGGAAGCCGAGGCGAATGTGAGACAGAGGCGTGTTATGGGTGTAAGGCTTCCGCTCGTGGAAACATCCTTTCACGACAACCCCCCGTATTTTAGCCCCATGGAAACGAGCCTCTGGCTAGACAGGGCAATAATGGAGTTTAAGAAGGCCCTTCAGGATATGGGGCGGCTTGCAGAGCTCAAAATATCAATCATGAGACTTGCAAGAGAGGTCAAAAAGACCATACGCAAGGTCAATGCACTGGAAAAGATAGCAATACCGGAACTGGATGAGACACTGGAATACATACAGAATCGTCTGGAAGAAAATGAACGGGATATGTTTGTACTAATGAAAATGGTTAAGAACAGGCTGGAGAAAAAAAAGGAGAAAGGGAATGAGTAGTCCTATTAAGAGATTGATGGTTTATATCGATGGCACACTCCAGTCGATAACTGCGGCACATTACGCTGTAACACTTGCCAGGGCTCTGGATGCCGAAATGTATGCCATCTATGTAATAAATACAAGGGCCTTGAACGACCTTCTTAAATCCCACATCTTCATAAGGGAGGAAGAGGAAGAGTACGAGAGAGACCTGGAGGAAGACGCAAACCGTTACTTACGACACGTAACCAAGCTTGCTGAGCAGAAGGGGGTAGCGGTGGAAACTATCAAGACAAGTGGTACCGTGTCAGTTGAAATCAAGAAGAGCATAAGGGAATACGATATAGACCTCTTAATACTGGGTGAGCTTTCACCTATAAGGAGCAGGAGGGAGGCGATGCTTGATGAATCGGAGAGGGCCATGCGGATTGCTCCCTGTTCCGTGCTTATTGTGAAAGATGAAGAGAAGGTTATGGATATTTATGACAATTTGATTTAGAGTATTTCATGGAAGGAAGGGGCGATATGTCTATTGTTAGTTTGATAAGCGAGGAGAGGGTAAAGGTTCCCCTTGAATCTACAACCAAGAGAGAGGTGATAAAGGAATTGATCGACATTCTCCTTGCTTCGGGTGATATCACGGAAGCCGAGCTGGCATTCATGGATGTCATGGAGAGAGAGGCAAAGGGGAGTACGGGCCTGGAGTTCGGTGTGGCAATTCCCCATGCAAAGACGAGTACCGTTAAAACTCTTACGATGGCCATAGGAATAGCGCGGAACGGAATAGATTTCGACTCCATCGACGGCCGGCCGGCAAGGCTCTTTTTCCTTCTCCTTGCACCTCCCGATCAGTCGGGCCCCCATATCGAGGCACTCTCTGAAATTGCAAGGCTGATGCAGTCAGAGTCTTTTATAAGGGAACTGCTTGATGCACCGGACTCGGCGGCAGTTGTAAGGCTTTTCAGGGAAGAGTAGTTTCCGGCACAGAATTCAGTACAAATTTCAGCATAAACTCCTACCTAAAATGCGATACAAAAATGTAGTTTCCGGATCAATAACATTACATTTATGTAGCCAACCTTAAAGATATTTAAAAACAACCGTAGCACAGGTAATTTTCAAATCTATGAGAGACAATATATTTTATAGCAGTATATAAAGTTAAAGAACAATTCCTCCATAGACCAGTTTTGGCAAGGTTTTTGCTTTAATACACGCAGTAATGCATTGATATGCATTAAATCTATAAATAATTATAAAAGTGGAGGTTAAAAATGAACCCTGAAATCACCCTCTTAACCAATTCCATAACAATGATATGGTTGGTTTTGACAGCGGCACTGGTATTCTTTATGCAAGCAGGCTTTGCAATGGTAGAGATAGGCCTTACCAGGGCAAAGAGCGCAAGTAACATAATAATGAAGAACCTCATGGATTTCGCTGTCGGCGCAATAATTTACTGGGCAGTTGGCTGGGCAATAATGTACGGGGGATTGAAAGAGTTTTTCCTTATGCCGGACATTCCGGGAAAGGGTGCTCTCTTTCAGAGCTGGATGTTTCAGGTAGTCTTTGCAGCAACTGCCGCCACGATAGTATCCGGGGCAATGGCAGAGCGAACAAAGTTTACCGCCTACCTTGTCTACAGCCTCTTTATATCGGGGCTCATCTACCCTGTATCGGGGCACTGGATATGGGGTGATGGCTGGCTATCCCGCCTTGGTTTTCACGACTTTGCAGGCTCAACTGTGGTTCACTCGGTAGGCGGCTGGGCTGCGCTGACCGGGGCAATGATACTCGGTGCAAGAAAGGGTAAGTATGTCAAGGTTGGACAAGAGGTAGCTGTAAAGGCCATACCCGGTCACAACATGCCACTTGCAGCATTAGGGGTATTCATACTGTGGTTTGGCTGGTACGGTTTCAATGCTGGAAGTACTCTGGATGGTACAAGTTCGTATATTGCACTTGTTGCCGTGAACACGACTCTTGCCGGTGCGGCAGGTGCAATAGGGGCAATGATTACCTCGTGGTTTCTCTTTGGGAAGCCGGATCCCAGCATGTCTTTGAACGGCGCTCTTGCTGGCCTGGTAGGAATAACGGCCGGATGCCTTGTTGCCTCTACAACCGGCGCGGTGATAATTGGATTTATAGCCGGTATCATTGTCGTATTCTCAGTGAGGTTTATAGACCATGTTCTGCACATAGATGATCCGGTAGGGGCGGTATCGGTTCATGGGATCTGCGGTGTCTGGGGTACCCTGGCCGTCGGCCTGTTTGCAACCGGTAGGCGAGAAGGTGTAACCGATATAAGGGGCCTCTTCTATGGGGGTGGCTGGCATCAACTTATCGTTCAGTTCATTGGGGTGGCTGTCGTGTTTTTCTGGGTAGTCGCGACGACGGTCGTTCTTTACATGGGGCTAAAGTGGGTCACAGGATTAAGGGTTTCGGAGGAGGACGAGCTCCTTGGGCTTGATATAAGCGAGCACAATGCTGAATCCTACTACGGTTTTCAGATATTTCAGAATCAATAGGGGAGAGAATAATGAAATTGATTATTGCCTACATTCAACCTCAGAAATTGAATAGTGTAAAACAGGAGTTGTACAGGGAGGAAGTGTACAAGATGTCCATAACAAATGCCCTGGGCTGCGGACAGCAGAAGGGGTACAAGAAGTCCTACAGGGGGGTGGATATAGAGGTGAACCTCCTAAAGAAGGTAAGAATTGAGATAGCGGTGAATGATAATTTTGTGGAAAGAACGGTGGAGGCTATTATACGCGGAGCGAGAACAGGGGAAATCGGTGACGGAAAGATATTCATATTGAATATCGAGGAGACCATTCGAATAAGAAATGGTGACAGGGGAGGAATTGCAATAGGCTGATATTTCCTGTTGATATTCTTCAGGCTTCTTTCCTGTGGAAAACCCTTACAATTGCAATCACCATGGAGGCTGCAAGAACAAGGACGGAGAGGCTGACTACGATCCATTTGGACAGTGTGGCAAATGGAGCCATCCTGGCAAGGATGGGCAGCCTCCTCGGGTAGTGAGAAACGACGAGTGAGGTAGATACGTTTTCAAGGAGGTCGAAGGATACGGCCACTAAGGGAAGGAGATTGAGCCTTCTCAATCTCCTCTCCCTATTGTCACCCTTTTGTTTAAGAACTGTCTTTAGAAGCCAGGTTGTTGAGGTTACGAGAAAAAACAGGTACACGACAGGCCATGCTAGATCGAAGGTGAAGTGTTTCCAAACATATAGCCGGCGTCCCTCGTTGCCCAGTGCGCCGGCCATTTTGTATAGATCGCCCGGGGAATACCACAGCGAAAGGTCGGGAGAGAATATTGCTGCCTGTTTCCCCGAAGCACTTCCGCCTGTTCCTGCATGCTCGGGAAATATAATAACAACAAAGAGAACAAAAATGATACTTGCCACAAGGGCAAGCCACCATTTGGTAACTCTGTAGAGCCACTCTGACAATACCTTATCCTCACCTTTTACGGGTCACACCCGCTTGTTATACCTTATCTTGCCCGCAGCCCCTCAACGAGCACAACAATCCTCTGGTAAGTACCTCTTCTATTATTTCTTTATCCACACTCTCGTACACCATGTATGATGTCATCAGGAACGCGGTAAAGTAGGCATTCATCGTTTCGAAATTGCATGACATCTCCTTTCCGTAACGCTGGAATACCTCTGCCATTGCCTTCCTGTACTCTCCCGAGACCTTCCGGTACCGTTTTCTGTCGCTGTGACATTTCCTGTTGAACATAAACAGAATCCTGCTGTTCACTACGACGTTTTCCAGTAATCTCGGGGCAACTCTCTCTATGAAACTGCTCAAACTCTTCGCTTCCTCGTAGGACGACCTTATCTTGTCCACGAAATCCGAAAAGATCTCTGCCACGCAGGCTTCCAGGATCTCTTCCTTTTCCTTGAAGTAGGTGTAGATGGTGCCCTTGCCAACTCCTGCAATCCTTGCTATGTCATTAACAGAGACTTCCTGAAAATCCCTTTCAGAGAATAGCCTTGTAGCGGCACTTAAAATTCTTGTTTTCTTTTCTTCCTTTTTTATCTGCATTATCAAGCCTGGTTTGCGTTATCTATTCTATTCTGCGTCACAGAACTAATCTGCTCCATCAAATTCAGTCAGGATTGTCAAACCTGACCCGCCCTGTAGAAGTCATTCTCTGTCATCAACCTGCCGGTATGAAAATGCCTAGATACGTTCCTGTAAGAACCGGTACTATAACAATATTCTCCAGAAATACCGGTATGTCAACATAATCACCGAGCATATTGAATGCGATGTGTGAAACGGTAACGATGAGGCTGGATGACAGGATATCTATCAGAAAATCTTGCAAGTCCCAGGTTCCCCTTGCCAGGGCGAGAAAACCGTACTTTGCAGCGATTCCCCCCGCTACTGTTCCTACTGCACTTCCTATGTCCATCGCATCGAACATTGCTGTAGAGAAGGGAGAAAATATATCCCCCTCTATGATACCCGCATTTGACATGAGTATCAAAATGGGAACCGAAAGGAGCTGACCCCCATAGGCACCGAGCGCAGCCCCTGCCACCGAGACACCGGCCACTTCAAAATCGTAGGCGAAGGTGAAAACTGCGCCGAAAAATATCAATATGAATACCAACGTGAATATCAATAGAAATCGTTTCACTGTTTCTTCCTCCTGGTATCCCTCAAAGCCTGAATGTTGAATCCGGAAGTTCGATATTCAGCCTGACCTCACTGACATCGATTTGAAGAAGCAGCTTGGAGCCATTGTACCTTAAAACCCTTACCGCCACTTTCGTTTCCGAATCGAACCATATCTCCTCCCTCGCTCTTCCATTCTCGAAGGAGTAATGATAAGCCTCCAACTCCCTGGTGCCCTTTCTCGCCTTGATCTTGACACTTCCCTTGCCGAGATAATTAATCTTGAAATTGTTGATTCTTACCGCGAAATCACCCTTTATGTAATTGTAGAAGAGCCCCATATCCTTTCCGGGGTTCTTGCTAGAT
Source organism: Spirochaetales bacterium (assembly GCA_027021365.1). Classification (GTDB taxonomy): domain Bacteria; phylum Spirochaetota; class Spirochaetia; order SZUA-6; family SZUA-6; genus JALUUM01. The sequence continues at coordinate 77,451 of JALUUM010000037.1, read as the reverse complement.
TTCGGGTCGATTTTTCTTTTGGTTGTGCGGTGAAGATTGGGAAGGTACGAGTAGAAGTAGGTACCGTCTATCGAGATCTTTGTGCCTTTCATGTTTCTGGGACTCAGGTATTCAATTCGCATCATCGATCTCTCTCTCTTGAAGGAGAAGATGTACTGAATTTCGCTCTTTCTTTTTCCGGAATAATTGATAGCAGTGACGAAACAGGATATGGTCTTCATGTTTCTAGAGGCATCAACGACAGGCTGTATCGATTGTGCAAAAAGGGTGCCTCCCAGTATCAAGCCAAACAGAATAGTGATAAGTATCCTTTTCTCTTTCATTTTGTCACCTCCAGTTCTAATCTATTTTTTCTGTTTACAATGTAACCGGTTATTCCAAGGAACAGCATCACGAGAACAGAGTAGAATGACATGAGGAAAATCCTGTTGTAGGTCTCTATTATGCTGTCCATGACGAAAAGGGACGAAAAATCTATCTTTGACATCATAAGGCCTGCAAAAGCCGGACCGATTACTCCTCCAAGGCTTCGCATGATGCTCACAATTCCCGCAGATGAGCCCTGGTTTTCTATTCCGCCCTCTTCAATCACTATGTAGTTCATGGGTGTCATGGAGATTCCGAGCCCCGCTGCAAGGAGAAGGGAGTTCAGGAAGTAGGAGAGCTCGGAGTTCGTAAAGCTGGCAAAGACGAAGCTTCCGATTGCAAAGAGCAGGGCGCCTGCAATCATGCTGGTCCTTGCACCAAATGTTTTGATAATCATGCCGCCGAGCATTATAAAGACGACCATTGCCAGTGCAAAGGGATCGATTGCATAGACAGACTGTGACACGGAGTATCCAAAAAGAACCTGTGTGTATGAGGGAAAGAAGGTGGTAAAGATGAACATTGCAATGCCAAAAAAGAGGGCGAGCAGGTTGTATATCAGGAATCCAGGTTTTCTGAAGCCCCTCAGTTGTATGGCAGGATTTGGAATTTTCAATTCTCTTACTGCAAAGAGAGTGGCGAAAACGACAAGGCTTAAGAGAAATCCGGTTACCTGCAATGAGAAGAAATCGTATTTTGACAGGTTTTGTACGAGAAGGAGAAAGGAAATGATGGCCAGCATGAAGAAAAGACCTCCGGTGATGTCCACCTTGAAAGGTTCCCTTTCCCTGTTTGCCTGTGAAGGAACTTTTATCAGGGTTTCTGCAAGCACGACAGAAATTACACTTGCTATAAATATTATCAGGAACATCCATTTCCAACCCAGCAAGTCGTATGTGATTCCTCCTATGTTGACACCGACAATAACGCCGAGACCGTATGTAGCATTTACCATTGCAAGGTATTTACCCTTCTTTTCGGGAAACTGCTCGGAGACGAATGCATTAGTAATGGGAAGTATCCCAGCGGCACCAATTCCCTGGATGAGCCTTCCCGTGATAACGAGGGAAAAATTGTCCGTTATGGCACTTACAAGAAGGCCCAGAGTGAAAATCGCAATGGATGTGACGAAAACTTTCTTTCTTCCCAGTTGATCACTGAGCCTTCCCAGGATCGGCATGAATGATGTATAGGTCAGCATGAAGCCTGTCATCAACCACATTGCAGACCCCTGGGAAACTCCAAATATGTCTCCGGCTATTCCCAGTATCGAAGCGATTACGGTAATGCCTGCGGCAGCTACGAAATTCGGTAACATCAATGCAAATACCATTACAACCTCCTCTGGTTGTGAGATTTTCTCCGACCGGCAGTTTTGTATGTATCGATGCTGTGAAATTGTCCAAGATGGCTACGCCGGATGTATTACCGCAATTGAACCGTCAAAATCAATGCAATACTGACCAGTCGGTTTTGCTCTAATATAGGTCAATTTAATTAAAATTGCGCAGGGTGTCAAGGTTTGGATGTTTCGAATTCTGTTTTTCCTAACCACACCGAAGAATCAATGAGCAGCCAGGCAGGGTTTGCCAGAAGCGCTCTCAGAGCCCAGATACCTTTTCATAGAAGTCGATGCTCCCAAAGTTGCCCGATTTCAACACAACCATCAATTCCCCTTCTTCATCTTTTTCCCCGGTGGAGAAGCAGAATGGAACTCCGGGCTCGATAGGAAGTCCGACCTCCAAGGTTTTTATACCGAGTTTCCTGCAGACCGCACCGGATGTTTCTCCTCCGGAGATACACAGCCTTCCGAAATCATCGTATTCCGTTGCCGCAAGAATTGCATCTGAGAGTGCATCCGAGATTCTCTCTCCGATTTCTCCCACAGAGAGACCCATCGAGAGACCAAGTTTCTTCACCTCTTCAACTTCATTGTGTTCTGCGGATGAGTAAATAATGATATTTGCCGAGCGGGGGGTACTCTCGATAAATCTTCTTACCTCGCTTTTGACATCGAGGCTTCCTTCTAGGATTTTCTTTGCATCCAGTTCAAGGCCGGAGAAACCAGCGGCCAGTGCATAATCGTTTTGACTGATAGTTTTTGGGGTACAGCTTCCAGCGGCAACTATCAATCTGCCTCCTGTTTTCTCAAGCCTTTCGGAAAAATCGAGATGCTCTCTTTTACCGAACATTAGGTCTGGTATTTCAGCCGTTATTCCCGAGGCGCCGCTTATAAGCATCCAATCCTTCGTTGCCATTGCAATCGTCTTTAGATCGCTCTGTTCTATCGTGTCGGTAACGATGTAGGTTGTCCCCTTTGCTGCCAGTTCACGGAGAAAGGACCTTAAGGTTTCAGCTCCCTGTCTGATTACGGGGAGGGGTGCAAGGCCAACTTTCCTCTTTGTCTGTTTCCGGAGCCATCGTACCAGTGAAGGGTCCGTTATGGGATTCAAGGGGTGATGGCGGAGGGGTGATTCGGAAATCAGAATGCCCTTTACGAAGTGGTAACCAAAGTAGGTGGTTCTTCCATTCACGGGAAGGGCGGGGGAGACTGTTGTGGCGAATGGTCTAAGGTCATCCTTCAAGATATCCATTGCTGCATCCAGTGAAGGACCGATGTTTCCCTTTTCCGTCGAGTCGAAGGTCGAGGAGTATTTAACCTGGATCTTTTTCACTCCGAGTTGCCGGAGGTATAAGGCGGCCCTGGCGGTTTTTTCGTATGCTTTCTCCCGTGGAGAAGACCTGCTTGCAGTGGAAAGAATCAGAGTGTCGTAGCTTTTTAACATTTTATCGTGAGTGGATTTTTGTTCAAGCCAGGCTTCATCCAGCACGAGAAGTGTTCTTATGCCCCTTTCGGTAAGCATCCCGCCGGCATCCGATGCACCGGTATTGTCGTCTGCAATTATTGCAAAGAGTGGATTCCTTTTTTTCATTCTTGCTTTTTCATTCTTGCTTCTCTAGTATCTCTGCAAGGCGTTTCACGGCCATCTCAGGGCTGGAGAGTACGGGAATATCAATCTTGTCCTCTATTTGTGAAGCCACTCTGGCAATAGATGCCTGTGCAAGAACTATGACATCGGAGCTTCCCGTGGCCTCGAGCAGGTAACCCGTTACTATTCTGTCATGTTCTTCCAGATCCCCTTTCAGGTAGGCATCATATGCACCATTACATAGAATTGCTCTGGAGGATACCTCTTTGCCTGTTTGACTGGCAATAGATTTAAGCTGATTCATCGTAGGGTTCAGGGTAGCGTCTGCAGTGGCAATTACCGAGATTCTTCTGAAATTCATAACAGCATGCCTAATCATCGGTTCGTCCACTTTAAGGAGAGGGATCGAGACGGCATTTTTAATAAGATCTACCGTCTCTGAAACGGATGAACAGGTAAGTTGAATCACATCGGCGCCGAACTCTTCTGCTGCCACGGCATGCTCTGTCAATCTCCTGTAAACGTAGGAGGTGGGCCTGCCGGCATCGAGGACTGTATGAATCAGAGTATCATCGAGAATGTGGTAGGTCTTGGCACGTGGGATATGCATATGAACAAGTTCATCGAATAGATTTGTAAGTCCCCTAACAGTGTGGATGAATACTATCCTCGAAATATTACCTGTTTTGCCAATTTTGCCCGTATCACCTGTTTTGCAAACTTTGCCCATTTTGTCCATTTGACTTCCGCCATGTGATTACCGAATGATAGGTAAAGTACTTCCCCGTTGTCAAGTGAGAGAGGGGTAAGGAGTTTAGATAGAGCCTAATCACAAGGGATAGTCGATGCCGAATATCAATTTATGCATTTTTATTTACTTTGGTTTGTAAAATCAATAGCTTTATACCGTAGGATTACAACTACCGGAATCAATTTACAGGGATTTTGATTTAGTAAGTTTATCAAAGCTCATATTATAAGGAGAGATGTTATGAAACGCAAGGAACTTGGCAAAGGAATATATTGGGTAGGTGTTGTTGATTGGGACAGACGCCTTTTCGACTCTTTGATTCCTCTGCCCGATGGCACCAGCTATAATGCCTACCTTATCGAGGGAAGCGAGAAAATGGCACTTATCGATACGGTTGATCCTTCTTTTTCGGAAAGACTTTTAGGCAAACTAGAGGATGTGACGAGGTTGGATTATATTATTTCGCTTCATGCGGAACAGGATCATTCAGGCAGTATTCCGGAGGTGCTTGCAAAGTATCCCGGAGCAAAGGTAATTACGAATACCAAAGCAAAAAGCATACTTATGGATCATTTACACATACCTGAAGAAGCCTTTATCATAGTTAAAGACAGGGAAACGATTTCCCTGGGAGAGAAGACCCTTCGATTTATCTTTACTCCCTGGGTTCACTGGCCGGAAACGATGACTGTTTACCTGGAAGAGGAAAAGATACTTTTTAGCTGTGATTTTTTCGGTTCACATATTGCTACTACAGACTTGTATGTTACTGACAGATGTCAGGTATATGAAGCTGCCAAACGCTACTTTGCAGAGATCATGATGCCCTTTCGAAGTACAATTGCCAATAATATCAAGAAGATATCGGATTATGATATCTCTATGATAGCTCCCAGCCACGGACCTGTATACAATGATCCCGGCTTTATCATGGATGCATACAAGGATTGGATTGAGGGACCACTAGAGAATACTGTAGTGATACCCTATGTATCGATGCATGGAAGTACAGAGCTCCTTGTAAAACATCTTGTTACCTCTCTTGAACAGAGGGGAGTTAAGGTCGAATTGTTCAATCTGGCTGTTACCGATATTGGAAAATTGGCAATGGCTCTGGTCGATGCTGCAACATTGGTGATCGGAGCTCCAACTGTTCTTACAGGGCCGCATCCCCTTATCGTATATGCGGCATATCTTGCAAATGCATTACGTCCAAAGACAAGATTTGTTTCTATTATCGGCTCTTACGGATGGGGTAGCAAGACCATAGAAATACTGGGTGGAATGATTCCCAATTTGAAAGTTGAAGTTATCGAGCCTTTTCTCTGCAAGGGATTGCCAACCGACACGGATTTCAATGCAATTGAAAAACTGGCAGATGTAATTACCATGAAGCACAGGGAAATAGGATTGATGTGATATTTTCACAAGTATCATCACTCAATTGTATGTAGGCCAAGGCTAATGAATAAGGCTTTGTTTCCTTGGTGCTTCCTTAGTGTTTCCTTAGATCATGTGACTCGATTTTAAATTTTTTAAAAGACGTGAGCAAAAGGGGAAACAGCATCTGCGTCTCAGAAATCTAATATTTTACATTTATAATACATTGTGATATTATAAAAATGTAATGAGTCCAATTTCTGCGATAATGATTTCCAATTTTATCATTTCGGCACTTCTTGGAACATATGTTCTCCTTATTGATTCGAAAGACAGGACTCACAGGCTTTTCTTTGCCCTTGCTATCAATATGGCTCTCTGGAACCTCTTTGCCTCCTTTGCTTTTTCATCTGAAACGATAGGGGAAGTGTGGTTTTTTTTCAGGTTGGGGGCTGTCTTCGAGATTGTTTTCGTTTCGATGATGCTTCACTTTACCATGAATATCACAAATGCAAATAAAGGGAAGTTTCTAATTCCACTGTTCTATGCTTTGTCTCTCCCCGTCCATTATCGTAACTGGAGTTCTTTTTTCGCCTTTGACAAGATAGAGAGAGAAAACAACACCTGGGTTTTTACACCTGCATTTCACTCTTTCTGGATGCAATATTGGAATATCTATTTTGAAACAATTCTGATAATTTCTCTTATTCAGCTCTTTAAATGGATGAGACATGCAGAGTTTAAGAGGGAAAAGAAGCAGGCTCAAATAATATTCTATTCATTTATCGTATATGTAGTAGTTTCCGTTGTCGGGGATTATATTCTTTCGCCTATGTTTCACCTGCCTCCTTTGAGTCCGAGTTACCTGATTATTTTCATAGTGGGAGGTATCTGGTATTCAATTTACAGGCACAGGTTCCTGGCAATCACCCATGCCACTGTATCCAGAGACATAGTTGAAAATATGGATTTTCTGATAATGCTTTTCAACGATCATATGGAGCTATTGAGTGCAAATAGAAAAGCAAGGGAGCTTTTTGGAGATCACACGGAAAAACTTCTTGGCAAGAAAATTGATAAACTGTTTGAATCTGAGAGAGAAAATATGATGTATTTTTGCTGTAATGAAATACTACAGGGAATAAAGGAATCTGCAACTTGCGTAGTAAGTCTATATCCTTCATACGGATCTTCCTTAATTTTGGATAAGACCTATTTGAAAAAAGATTCCACTCCATTAAAGGTTGCCGTCAATATGATTCAGAACAATATTAAGGGTTTACCCGTTGAAAAGAACGGAAAGAAAATGAGCGGAAATAAATCGGTAAATATGCATTCTGAATTTACAGGTAATGTAATGGACTATACAGACATTCCCGTAACGAGCATTGTAATGGAAATGCATTTTTCCCTTGTAAAGGACGAGAACGATGATCCCCTAGGTGTGTTACTCGTTGGCAAGGAACTTTTTGGAGTGAACAGGTTTATAAAGCACTTTCACGTTACACAGAGAGAATGGGAGACGATTCAATACATGATTCTTGGAATGACGAATAAGGAAATAGCAGGGTACATGAAATTGAGTACACGTACGGTAAAGACTCATATTGCCCATCTTTACGCAAAGATCGGTATAAAGAGTAAGATTCAACTGATGAATGTGTTAAGGGAGTTCAAGATTTTGACTTGAGTTTTCTGTCAAAATCTTTTCAAAATTCAGTCCATTGTCAATGGTAATGTGCTTCTCGCCGTTTAAATTGTCGATAATAAAATCGACTTCCTCACCATCCTTGGTACGCCAAAACCAGATAGGTGGAAATATCCCTTTATTCAGAAAATATTTTAGTAGTTGGGTAAAAACATAGGTTTCCCATATAGCCCCTGCAATCGGGGGACGAATGATGTCCTGCCATGATTCAAAACCTAAGAGGTTGGTAACTAAACCGGTATCGGTGAAATATATCTTGGGGGTCTTAACCAGTCTTTTTTTTAGATTTCTGTAGTAAGGTTCCAGTAAGAAAATTAATTCGGAGCCCTGCAGTATGTAGAGCCATGATTTTATCGTATTTGGAGAGACACCGACATCATTTGCGATATTTGATAATGTAAGTATGGTTCCGGTTCTAATAGCCAATGCCTGCAAGAATCTATTATAATCTCTCAAACTAGAAACTCGTAGGATATTTCTTACATTTCGTTCCAGGTAAGTAGCAACATACGAAGAATACCAGAACTTGGGTTCTATAAAATCTTGCGAGTGAATTGCAGGAAATTGTTTTGCATAGTTAAGAATAATCTTTTTATAATTCTATTAATACCCATTCAGACAATTTTGCAATCTAATTGCATAATTGTCTGAATTTTAATAGCGGATTTGTCTTGAAATCTACATTTCTCCTATGAAACCTTGAAAATTCAGCCATAAAAACAGAAAAAAATTCCTCATGTAGTACTTTTGGCCGATGTTTTGTGATTCATTTGAGTTTAAAATTATAAACAAAAAATAAAGAAACGGAGGCTTAAGGATATGAAAAAGTTCTACATATTCCTGATAGTCGCTAGTTCCGTTGTTTTTGCCGTGCATGGCGATAATTCCGGTGAAGTTTCATTTGCACTAATTCCTACTGCCAATATGCCTTTGGGGGAAAGTTCGCAGTATTTTTCATACGGCGCAGGTGGGGTCTTTTCCTTTACCCTTGTACCGTCTGGAATTCCTCTTGTTGGAATAAAGGTTGAAACTGATTATAACTATACACCGCTGGTAACACAGGATGCTGTTTCCCTTTTTTCTGCAAGGGGTGGCTTTGGCCTTAATATAGGCCTCCTTAAATGGTTGAAGATTTTTCCCTATGGGACAGCAGGGTATTACTACGGGTTACTAATGGATGGTAGCGGAAGGGGAGGGGGCAACCTGTCAGTGAAGGGAGGGCTTTCAATTGATTTTTACTTCTCACCTTACTTAAGCCTTGGCCTTGATGGCTACTATCTCTATGACCGCTCTTTTTTCAGTGTAGCGGGAGCTTCACTGAGTTTTGCATATCATATTCCCATTGGGGCAGCAGGCAAGAAGCCGGTTAAAGAGAAAAAGAAGGAGGTTGTCCCTCCAAAACCAGCTCCGCTTAAAACAGAGCCTGTTGAAACGACGGTAAAAGGGGAGGGTAGATTTGAAATCTCTTCTATCAAATTGAATCCGGTCTTTCCAGTTCTCTTCAAGCATTACAACTCTTTTCCTCTTGGAAGTGTTGTTATTCATAATGGCGAGCCGGTTGATGCCAAAGATATCACGGTGAGTTTTTATGTTGAAAAGTACATGGATAATCCAAAGGAGTGCGCAAAGATAGGTAGCCTCAAGGCCGGTGGAGATACCACTGTAAATCTGTATGCTCTTTTTTCGGATTCTGTTTTGGAAATAACTGAAGGAACAAAGGTGTCTTCAAAAATAATCCTAAATTATTCATTGGGTGACAAGCGCTTTACAGTAGAACGTACCGCAGTTCTTGATATCTATGACAGGAATGCAACAACCTGGGATGATAACAGAAAAGCTGCTGCCTTTGTTACCGCCAAGGATCCTTCGGTTTTGGAGTTTTCAAAGAAAGTTGTCGGATGGACCAGAGGAGTAAAGAGCAGAGCGGTAAACAGCAACTTGAGTTCGGCAATCGGGCTTCATGAAGCTTTAAGGCTCTATGGGATGAGTTATGTTGTCGATCCGAAAACCCCGTATAAAGAGTTTTCCAAGAAGAAACTGGCTGTAGATTTTCTTCAATTTCCTCGTCAAACACTCAAATATTCAGCGGGGGATTGTGATGATCTCTCTATTCTGTACAGTGCCCTGTTGGAATCCGTAGGCATAGAGACCGCTTTCATTACCATTCCGGGGCATATATTTATGGCTTTCTCCTTGAATATGAATCCCGATAAGGCAAGGAAAAGCTTCTTAAGGCCCGATGAGTTGATTTTTACCGAGGGTAAGACCTGGCTGCCAGTGGAAGTTACCATGGTTAATGACAGTTTCCTTAAGGCCTGGGAAGAGGGTGCAAAGGAGTGGCGGGAGAACAGGGCAAGAAATCAGGCTAAACTTTACCCCATACATGACTGCTGGAAGGAGTATGCACCTGTGGGGCTTCCCGGTGCAGAGGCTGAACTTACCCTCCCTGACAAGCTTAAGGTTGTGAATGCATTTCAAAGAGAGATTATTACCTATATCGACAGAGAGATATATCCAAAGGTTTCAAAGTTGCAGGGGCTTATAAGGAAAAGCGGTAACAATATTAAGTATATAAACAAGCTTGGAGTTCTGTATGCAAGGTATGGCCTTATTGATAAGGCGACCCTCCAGTTTGAAAGGATACTAAAGAAGGAAGAGTATGTTCCTGCCCTTATTAACATGGGGAATATCAAGTACTTGAACAAAGATGTAAAAGGTGCACTGGAGTATTACAAGCGGGCACAAGCCAAGGCTCCCAACAATCCAAAAGTGCTTCTATGTATTGCAAGGGTGAATCACGATTTGGAAAACTACGGCCTAGTGAAGGTTGCCTATGAAAAACTGAAAACCGTCGATCCTGCACTGGCAGAGCAATTTTCCTATCTAGCTCTCAGGGGAGAGGAGGCCTCGAGGGCTGCTGAGGTAAGCGCTGCCAAGGAGGTGATAGTATGGGACGAAGAGTAGGAAGGTTGGCAAGTTCAATCTTTACTGCCTTTATAGTTGTTACAGTTATTACATCAGTTATTACAGCGTGCACGGATAATTTTATTAACGAGATAAAGAAGAAGGTGGAAGATGAAAGCGCTCCCAGATATAAAGTTGTCTACAACGGAAACGGAGAAGATGCCGGGGAGGTTCCTGTGGATCCAAATGAGTACAAAGAGGGAGATACCGTGACGGTCCTGGGGAATCCGGGAAGTTTAACAAAGAGTGGTTATGTTTTTGTGGGCTGGAACACCAAGGCTGATGGAAGCGGTACTGAGTACGGAGAAGGCGAAACCTTTGGGATAGGTGCCGGCGATATTACCTTATATGCCCGCTGGGTAGTAGAGATTGCAAAACTTTATGCCCAGGATGAAACTGATAACTGGTGGTTTGGCTATTCGGTTGCAATTAGCGGAAACTATGCTGCAATTGGTTGTGGTAGGGAGTTTTTATATGTCTTTCGTATGACAGACTACAATACCTGGGACGATGGAACAAGATTGTACGCTGCCGGTGGCCAAAATGTTGTGGCAATTGACGGTGATTATGTGGTTTCAGGATCAAAATCTTATTCTTCGAATACCGGTAAGGTCAAGGTGTTCCATAGAACAGATTCCGGGTGGGGTACCGGGGTTGCAGTAGATAATCCTAACGGTGGAGCTGGAGCTGGTGATTACTTTGGATGCTCTGTGGGAATAAACGGCGATTACATAGTGATTGGCGCAGAGGGTGATGGGTCAGCCAGTCATCCTGGAGCTGCATACGTCCATCATAGGAATGGAATAAACTCATGGGGTGAGGAAGTTAAGCTTGTTGAACCTGCAGAGTATGCGGCTGTAGAGAGTCATTTCGGCAATTCTGTCGATATAAGCGGAAACTATGTAATTGTAGGAGCTGAATTGGCAGATGTGAATGCAACAGATACCGGGTCTGCGTATATCTTTTACAGAACGGGAGGAAATGACTGGAGCAGTGTAGTCAGGTTAGTGGCTTCCGATGGAGAAGCTAATGATAGATTTGGGAGTTCTGTCGCAATTGACGGTGACTATGCTGTTGTAGGTGCAGTTCTTGAAACCCATTTGGCAAATGAGGAAGGAGCTGCATATGTTTTTCACAGGACAGGGGAGAATAGCTGGGATAGCGGGTTCAAGCTTATTGCTCCGGACGCACTAGGAATAGATAATTTTGGCAGTTCTGTAGCAATAGACGGCAATTATATAGCTATTGGCTCCAGATATAATAGCGAATTGGGAAACCATGCAGGTGCAGTATATATCTTTAAACGAACAGGCACTAATGAATGGGCTTTCAGCCGAAAGATATTGGCTCCCGATGGAAGTGAAGATGACCGCTTTGGCTGGTCTGTTGGTATTAGCGGTAGCTATGTTATAGGGGGAGCCGACATGAATGATGTCAAGGGCTTCAATGCGGGTGTTTCCTATGTAAAACTGATAGGAAATGGAGAGTAGAAAAATGAAAAATGGCAATTTAATAATTTTTTTACTGCTTCTTACATTTCTTTTTTCCTGCACAGACAGTTTTATCGATGAGATAAAAAAGAAGGTAGAGGATGAGAAGGCACCTACCTACAGGGTTATTTACAACGGAAACGGAGAAGATGCCGGGGAGGTTCCTGTGGATCCAAATGAGTACAAAGAAGGAGATACCGTAACGGTCCTGGGGAATACAGGAAACCTAATTAAGCTGAAGTATCTCTATGCAGGATGGAATACGAAACCGGACAGGAGCGGGGATGAGTATGTGGAAGGTGATACCTTTGAAATGGGGTCTGAAAATGTAACCCTCTATGCACATTGGAAGTACGATTTGTCAGGGATAACTAACAGAGATATGGCAGAAGTAAAGGGTGGTACTTTCTTACAGCAAAACATAGTTTCCGAAGAATTTACACATACAGTTTCTTCTTTCAGTATGGGTAAGTATGAGGTAACATACGACCTGTGGTATGAAGTTTATAACTGGGCAGTAGAACATGGTTATAACATCGCAAATCCGGGACGGGAGGGAAGCGAGGGAACCGATGGAGCTAAACCTTCAGGTATAACACTCAAACCTGTTGCCAATATTACATGGCGGGATGCCATAGTCTGGTGCAATGCTTATAGTGAGATTTCCGAACTAACACCTGTTTATTATACAGATCCTTTGTTTACAACACCTTTAAGAAGCTCTACTACTAATTCTGATATTGATACAACTCCCGGCTCAGAAGATAACCCGTACGTCAATTGGAATGCAGATGGTTACAGGCTTCCCACAGAAGGAGAATGGATGTATGCGGCTAGTTATATAGATGGTTCGTCGTGGCTTCCGATGGACCATGTATCAGGCGATACAACCGGTCCCTGTTATTTGGAGGATGGCGGTCAGCTTTCAACGGTATTCGGAGATTACGTTTGGTATCAGGGTAATAGTGGTGGCAAATCGCAGGATGTTGGAGCAAAAAAACCAAATTTTTTAGATATCTATGATATGTCAGGCAATTTACAAGAGTGGTGCTGGGATTGGTATGCCCCCTGGCCTACATCGCCGAGAACAGATTACCGAGGGCCAAACAGCGGTATCTACAGAAAAGTTCATAGAGGCACCTGGAAAGAACCTTCTGATGCATGCAGAGTTGGCTGCTATGCAAATATGTATCCATACACTCTAAATTATGCTACTGGCTTTAGAGTTGTTAGAAGTAGGTAGAATATCAAAATTGGCATGCCTGGTTTAGGAAGAGATGGCACAGGATAGCTAAAGCCAGTAGCATTAATACTGAAACATTGCGGTCTTTTTCGTTTAGTAACATGTTGTACCGGTTTTGAAAGCCTTTTCTTTTTATATAAGTGAAAATTATCTCAAGCGAAATTGTATCCTTGACTGCGAGTGCCATATATAATAGAAAGAAATAAGGTTATAGATTGTCGACGGAGCGGGAAAGATGAAAAAAGTGATTAGATTTGTAGTTCTTATCCGTTTTTTCTTCTATATTTTCTGCATCTCTACGGGGCTGCTTTTTGCCGAGGAAGAGAAACCCGTTGTTACCGTTATCCCCTTCGAGTATTCGGAAGGAATTGAAAAGAGCAGCTCTGCAACATTGACCCACCTCTTTGAAACGGAACTCATTAAAAGCAATGCATTCGTTGTTGTGAAGCAATCAGAACTGGACAAGATTCTGGAAGCCCAGGAATATTCAAACATGGATTTTACCGATCCAAAGAGTGCAGTACAGATTGGCAAGCTCCTTGCAGCCAAACAGATTTTCACCGGCAATATTTCCAAACTGGGGAGGCGGTATATCATAAACATTCAACTGATAGATGTTGAAAGGGGGAAGGCGGTACGAGCTGAAAGTGCAGACGGGACTTCCATCGAAAGTTTTCTTGGTAAGATAAACGAACTTGCAGAGAGATTTGCAGGGAAGGGTGGAAAGGAGAATGTTTCTGCCCCAAGGTACAACGATAAGGTAAGAATATATGCTGTAATGGGTGACCGCTATGCTTCGCAGATGAAATATGACAAAGCGGTAAAACAGTATGAGAAGGCTCTTGAAATCGAGGAATTCAATACGGATGTGCTTCGAAGAATCATCACGGTGATGCGCGAGGATATCCTTTACAGATCACTGTATCGTTTCCATGCCGTTCTGGACGGGCTGGATGTTGCAATGAGGAATTACTATGAGGTCCGTTTCGTCTCAAAGCAAATGATAGATGACGCTCTTGAGAAAATAGATACATTGAAAGCTGTAGAACCTTCCTTTGAAAGTGATGTTTCTCTTCTGCTCAATGAAGCTTATATACTGAAAGCCGATGCAAGGGTAAAAGAGGCAATCAGGGTGCTGGAAAAAGCTTACAAGCTCTCCCCTGAAAATCCGGATGTGCTGGCAGAACTTGGTCTTCTCTGGGTCCTTGTTACATATTCATCGGGTTCCGAGGGGAAAGGAGAAGGAGCAAACGGAATTGAGCTTATTAAAAAGGCAATCAAGATGCAGCCGGGTAATCCTATTTACCATCTATACTTAGGACGCTCTCTTGAAAGGTTGAATCCAGGACCGAATGCCGAGGCCCTCCGTGAGTACAGGTGGGCTTCAGAGCTTGCCGTTTCCAAGGACTTCTGGACGAAACGCATTCGAATGTTTGCAAACCAGAGCATGCAGCGTATCTATTACAAATTAGGTTCACTGAAAGGTGGAATACTGACACCTGAATTAGATATGCCTTATTCTGAGCGCCTGGATTATCTTGAATACCTTGTAAAGAACAATGTGAAGTTTTACTCAAAGACATCGATTCAGAGACCGGATTACTATCTTGCGGTTCTCTATAATGCAACGGGAAAGAACAACGAGGCTTACCGGGTAATTCTTAAGATGATCGATGAAAACAAAGAGCAGTGGAAGAAGAGGCTTCCATGGTTGACTCTTTTCAAGAAGATACTTGAAGAATCTGGAAGTAACGACAAGCTTCTCTCTGAGGTAAACGAGGCTATCAAGAAATTGCATAATTGATAGTTACCACGGTGTAGCTTAATTTTTTAAACAGGTATTCCCTAAAGCTTTATGTAGATTTTCTTGACTGCAAGTATCTCTGCGAGAGCCACGCATATTGATAGTATCACTATGGTGCCAAACAGGGGGAAGAGAATCTGCGAGGTTTCGGGAATGATTAGCTCTTCTATTACTGTGAGAACACTTCCGGTGATATAAAGAGTAAGTGGATTCTTTCCGAAGGCTTCGAGGAAGCCGATACGGGCGTGGTAAGTATCAATCAGGATATAGAAGAGCAGGAAAAGGAGAGAGGACAGACCAAGGCTGAAAAGTATATAGGAACTTGTAACCAGGTGTTTGTTGAGGGGAAAAACGAGGGAAAGGGAGAGCCCTGCCAGGGTAAAGGCCGTCCCGGCGGCGGCAAGAATCAATTTGATCCTGATGGGTGTGCTGTTCTGCATTCGGCTTCCGAAAGCAGATGCCATAATGAGAATAAAGCTCCATGAGAGCGTGGCAAGCGGGCCGCCCATGTCGAGGGAGAAGGCAAGAGGTTCCATATTCAAAAAGGTGAGGGCTGCCTGGTAGAAGGCGAGGAGGAGAAAAGATACCGAAATGCTGATGGAGGATCTTGCAAATATCAGGGGGAGCGAAAAGAGGCCGACAGCGCCGAGCATCTGGAGGACTCCCCAGTCGAACCTTCTGGATACGAGGAATAGGCCGCCAAAACCGAACAGAAAGAGGATGGAATAGCGTTTTACAAAGTGGAGAATGGTTTTTGGAGTGCCGTGGCGGGTGAGGCGTTTTTTGAGGGATATTCTGTAAGCCATGCCCATGGCAAATAAAAACATCGGGGCAACAAGGTCTGCAAAGGTGTAGCCGTTCCAAGGGGCGTGCTTGAGCCATGGTGGCACATTGTACGGGGCCAGCGAATTGACAAGAATCATAAGAAAGACGGCAAGGCCACGAAAGTGATCGAGCGATGCCCAGCGCTTTGAGCTTACCGTTTTGTTGCCGGTGGAATTGTCGGGGGTGTTAAGATTATCAGGCATTTTTTTACCTTCTGTTATGGTTATTATAGTTATAATGGGACAATGTGTTCTACTCCCATATTTTATTCATATGCTTCCGCGTTTTCGAGGAAAAATAAAAGGCTGAATAATACGAATGATAGTAGCAGGAAAAGAAATCATTTCTTTGACTATATAGCAAACATACGATACATTCCACTTATCCAATATTTTCGGGAGAATTGACAGATGAACATCTATGTACTCGGAATCATTTTTTTTCTGATAACAACTATCCTGTCGATGTTCGGTAAGGGCGGGGGTGAGTTCTTTGTACCTATCTTTCTCACGGCCGGCATACCCTTCGCCCAGGCTGCAACAACCTCGCTGTTTCTCTTGATAGTTTCAGGCTCAACCATGATGCTGGTATACCACAGGAAGGCACTTCTCGATTGGAAACTTGGTCTTGCCGTTATCGCATCCTCTGCGACAGGGGCATTTATAGGCGGGTACCTCTCGGTAGATGTGGATCCCGCATATCTGAAGTTCTTATTCGCAATCCTTCTTCTTGTCTCGGCATTTTTCATGGCAAAGAAGAAGAAAGAGGGTATCCCGATAACATGGGGTTTGATGTGGAAGAGAAAATGTTGTAATGAAGAGTACAGTTTTCCCGTCTTTGTGGTTCTTCCTGTTATTTTTGTTATAGGTTTTCTTGCGGGAATGGTTGGAATTTCCGGAGGAGGGTTGATAGTTCCGCTGCTCATTATTCTTGGCGGAATGCCGATGCGAATCGCCTTTGCGACGAATTCGATTATGGTACTTTTTTCTTCGGCATTGGGATTTGCCGGACATGGAATCAAAACAGGAATCGACTGGCGTTTTACCCTTACCATAGCGCTTTTCGTTGCTGCAGGGGCAACCGTCGGTTCTCTTTTATCCCCCAGGGTAAAGGTAGAGCACCTTAAAAGAATTTTTGTCTGGATACTTATAATCGCCGCCGTATGGATGATAACGAAGATCTATATCTGAGCAATGGAGATTTCACAATGATTTAACCCACACATAATTGAGATTCAACAATAATTTATCCCGAAATGTGGTTCCGACTTGTTGGAACCTTCCCTGCAAGCCGGAACACACCGCCAACCTTTATCAGCAGCCGAGTTCAGCCATCGTGCGCAAGCAGCAGCCCTCAGCAGCCTTCACTGCACTAAGAGCTCGGGCCGCAATCAGCAGCTTTCGCGGCACCAAGGGTACCGGCAGCATTGACATTAAACACAATTAGTGACACCTTTCTATTCGGTGTGAATAAGTATGAGCAATACAGTAATAAATGTGGAGAATGTAAACAAGAGTTACGGTTCTCTGAAGGCTGTGAGCAACCTCTCATTTTCGGTTGAAAGGGGAACCTGTTTCGGAATGCTGGGGCCGAACGGTGCCGGCAAGACAACGATGTCCAAGATGCTGTATGGCAATGTCCTGCGTGATAGTCCGGAGCGAAGCACCATATCGGTTCTCGGTTACGATCCCCTTTACAATGAACTGGAAATAAAGTCTCTTGCAGGTATAGTTCCCCAGGAGGACAACCTGGATCTCGAACTCAGTGTCGAACAGAATCTATTTATCTATGCACGGTTTTATGGCCTTAAGAAGAAGGAGATATCGAAAAGGATAGATGAGCTTCTCGAGTTCATGGAACTCACTGAGAAGAAAAAATCCAGGATACGTGATCTTTCAGGTGGAATGAAGAGGAGGCTGATAATTGCAAGAGCCTTGATCAACCAGCCAAGGCTCCTGATACTGGATGAACCAACCACAGGCCTCGACCCGCAGGTTAGAAATCTCATATGGGACAAGTTAAGAAGGCTCCTGCGCGAGGGAGTTACCATCATACTTACAACTCACTATATGGAAGAAGCCTTTCAGCTATGTGACAGGTTGATAATCATGAATCTTGGTGAGAAAGTAATGGAAGGCCGTCCTACCCTGCTCGTAAAGGAAAATATAGAACCATATGTCTTAGAGATTTTCAATCAGGAAAAGCCGATAGACAAGGGTGATATTCATGACACCGTGAGAGTCGAAGGAACAGAGAGTCGTTACCTTCTCTATTCGAAGAGTCTCGATGCCCTTAAGGAAATCGCCTCGAGGTACGATCCGGGAGATGTTTTCATACGGCAGTCAAATCTGGAGGATCTTTTCCTGATGACGACGGGGAGAGAGCTCAATGAGTAATCACGACAGGGAAGAACTTCACAAATTTCCGCTAAGAATCAGCAGGGTGGAGACCCGGGTCCCGAGCCTTGCAAGCAGAATATTCAGCGTATGGTACAGGCACTACAGGGTTTACACCAAGAACCTGATAAGCAACGGCTTCCCTCCCTTCCTTGAACCGCTTATCTTTCTTGCTGCAATCGGCCTTGGCCTTGGACATTACGTTGGCTTCATAGAAGGAACACCCTACGTCCTGTTTCTTGCCACGGGAATCATTGTACCGCCTGCCATGTTTACCGCTGCCTTCGAGTGTTCCTTCGGCACCTTCATTCGCCTCGAGTTTGACAAGGTCTACGATGGCATGATCTCCGCCTCGATAAATGTTCGCGATCTCTTCATAGGCGAGATACTGTTTGCCGGTACCAAAAGCCTGTTCTTCTCCTCTGCCGTACTCTTTGTAATTTCCCTCTTCGGCCTTGTTACATCTCCCATGGCGATTCTGTCACCCCTCGTTGGTTTCCTTACCGGTCTTATGTTCGGTTCTCTTTCTCTCTTCACAACATCCTTCGTGAACAACATTAATCATTTCAACTTCTACTTTACAGGGCTCCTTACCCCCATGTTCTTCTTCTCGGGTATCGTTTTCCCGCTCGACAACCTTCCGGGCATCGTACAGAAAGTGGCGTACATCTTTCCGCTTACCCACTCGGCAATTCTTGTAAGGGCCCTGGCATTCAACAGGTTGACTTGGTCCAACCTCTTGAGCCTCCTATATACAGTCATATTCATATTGATATTTGCCACGCTTGCCATTTTTCGATTAAAGAAGCGCCTCGTAAAGTAACTGCCTCCATTCTTGAGATGCCGGTTATCAAGCGTTATCTGATTTTACGCAGTTTAGAGGCGTATAGTTTTACGCAGGTATTCTTTTAACTCGCATAGTGTATAGTATATGGGTCCTAACAGAAAGTATGATATCTGCATCCACAAGGGTGCATGTATACAGTCCAATATCGGTATGCCACGATACTCTGCCGTTTGAATATTATGTATTCCAAAATAGTGATACCCTACAGCCTCGGAAAATATCAAGGAGGGCCAAAAAATGGCAAGGTATAGAAGGGTTTTTTTCAAGATATCGTTAGATTTAATTCTTTTTTCAATAGCAGAGTAGAAGAGATAAGAAGCAAATAAACCTGCAGCCCAGGCAAAAAAAGGAAACGAGTTGTATCCAAAGATCAGTATTGTTTTCCTGTTATATCCATATTCATCATTTGCAATCAATATCCAGATGATTGAAACAAAAGTAGCGATAGCAAAATTGATAAGGTTCATTTTGTCCTTTGACAAAATGAGATAGATGAGGATAGTGCAGTAAATAATGCCTACGGCAATTTCTTTTCTTATAAAGTAAAGACTTGAAAAAGAAAGTATAAAAAGAATTACATAGATGAGAATAGAGCTTTTCTTGTAGTTCCCGGAAGCTCTTTGCTTCATATCATCTTTTTAGTATCTGTATCTGAATCCTCCCTGTATAATCAAACCAGCTCTGTCAGGCCATACTGAACCTAATGTCCATATTGAATCAATGCCGAATTCTATAGGAAATGAAAAATGTTTAAAGAGTACGATTTCAATTCCTATTCCCAAGCCTGTTCCCAATTGCGATGAATATGTGGGGGTTGCATTTGGATCTTCGATATAAGGAGTTTCTGTGTCTGCCGTAGCATCAGAATAGGCAGGATTAACCTTGCATTTTCTACCAACAGTGCCATTGTGGACTATTCCGGAAAAAATATACAGTGAACCATCAAGCCAATCAGCAAAACTTCTTACCATGTTTCCTGAATAGACAATGTACAAACCCTGTATACCGATCGTATATTGGAGTATATCAACGTTTTCATAGTATCCGCATTCTTCGGGATTATATGGCGTGTAGTAACCTCCAAAAGCTGTTTCAAAACCAAACCTGCCAAACCATTGTTGATAGCTTAATCCATATCCGCTTAAATCACCTGCAAAAGCTCCCAGGGCATGGGGATAGGCTGTAAAGGCATTTATTGGCTCTTCTGCAAACAAAATTGCTGTTGAGAAAGAGAGTAGAATGGTTGTGCAAATTAAGAGAACGCGAGAATAACTTCTTATAGTCATTAAATCACTCCCTGTAAAAGTATTGAAAATATTATATCAGAAATAAATAGATAAGCAAGCAGAAGTATTAGTCCCTATTAGAAGTTAAAAGTACTGTAATTTTAGGTTGGTATAAAGCTTCTTAAGAGTTATTTTCCAACTTTTGACGAACTCATATGTTTGTCGGAATCATAATATACACTTTTTTTAATATTCTCTGTTCAGCGTTTGTTAAAGATTAAAACTAACGAAATATATAAGGTTAGTTTTGAAGAAAATTTTTAAACCAAATAGCGCTTTTTTTGGGTGTTCTTTTTTGAGTTTTGAAGTCAATACTTACAATACCGAATTTCGTTTTATATCCTTCTGCCCATTCAAAATTATCAACGAGAGTCCAAACAAAATAACCTTTGACAGGAAATCCATCCTCTATCATCTGAAAGATAACGCCAATATGTTCTTTCAAGTATTCAATTCTTTCGTCATCTTCTATCATGCTGCCATTCAAAGAGTTCTCATGCAAAGGATAACCATTCTCTGTTATGAAAATTTGACTGACAGAAAATTCTTTGATTATTCTTGTAACAAGGTCATGCAAGCCAGCAGAATAAACAGGCCAACCAAGACAGTTGTATTTCTTAATCATACTATGAGAGTTAACATGAGCAAATCCCAAAAAGGATGAATCTTTTTTAACAATTATAGGAGAATAATAATTAATACCGAGAAAATCCTGCTTGATATTAATAGTTTTCAAATCATCAGCTTTTATGATTTTAGGTTGAAAGCGTTCAAATAAATCCATTACGGTTGTCGGGTATCTTCCTTTGTATAAAGGATCGAGATAAATAGCGGAATAGATATCCCAGGCTCTCACTGCTGCTTCCATATCGGCTTTGTTATTGCTATCCAGAGGATAGGCAATCATTGGATTCAGGGATATTCCTATCATTCCTTCCTCATTTGATGTTAACGAATGGAAAGCTTCGAGAGCAAGACCGTGTCCTAATAGCTGATGATGAGATGTGGACAGAACCTGGGCAAAATCCCCCTTTATTCCGGGAGCATGTTGCCCATCCCAATAACCTAAAAAGGAGATGCTCCAGGGTTCATTTAAAGTTATCCAGTTTCTTACCCTGTCGCTTAGGGTGTTAAATAAAACCGCTGCATAATCCCTGAACATATAGGCTGTATCTCTATTACTCCATCCTCCAAGGGCAGAAAGCCAAATTGGTAAATCCCAGTGAAATATTGTCAAATAAGGAGTTATGTTGTTCTTTAGAAGAGTATCCACAAGTTTGTCATAAAAAGATATTCCCTTTTTATTTACCTTTCCATTAGCTGAGGAAATAATCCTGCTCCATGAGACTGAAAATCTATAAGCATTAAAACCTAAATCTTTGAGAAGCTTTATATCCTCTCTGAAGTGATGGTAACTATCACATGTTATAGCTCCATTACTTTCGTCTTTTACTTTGCCCGGTATGGATGCATATTCATGCCAGTTTGAAGAACAAGCATCATCAGCGTAAATGCTTCCTTCAATCTGATAAGAGCTTGTTGCAGCACCAAATATAATTTTTTTGTTCATGTTATTTTTCAATTTTGTATCCTTTCAAGTATTTTTTTAAAAACTACAGTAATAGAAATTATTATGAAAAATAAAACCCAGGATATAGTGCAACCAAGGCCGAATTTTCCCCATCTAAAACCTACTGTGTACAGATATATTAGAGTTGTTAGACCTGCATTATCCACTCCTCCGGGATTACCCCGAACACCTCCGGTAAGGATAAGAGGTTCATCAAAAAGCTGCATTCCAAATATTATGCTTAAAGAAACTGCAAAAAAGATGACAGGAATGAGAAGTGGTAAGATGATATGGAAAAATATATAATATTGATTTGCCCCTTCCACTTTTGCGGATTCTATTAGTTCCTCCGGGATTGACTGTAGTCCGGCAAAGTACAGTATTGTATTCCAGCCGATCCATCTCCAGTTTAGAAGTATTGCTATGGCAGGTTTTACAGTTGCAGGATCGCTAAACCACATTATTTTTGGTAAGTTAAGAAGGCTAAATATATAGTTAAATAAACCAAAATTTCTATCAAAGAAATATCCAAAAAGAAAAGCCACGGAAACACTGCTTGTTATATAAGGAAGAAAATAAGCGGTTTTAAAGAATTCTTTTCCTCTATTAATTTTCGTATTAAGTATTACTGCCAAGGGTAAGGCAATAATATGTTGAAGCAAAGACCCCGCTATTAAAAGAAAAAAAGTGTTGTAAAGTGATTTCCAGAAAAAATCATCTCGTTTTAGAAGATAGATAAAATTCTTAAATCCAACATATTCCATTTTACTTATGCCATTCCATTTATGAAAAGATAGAAATAGTGAAAAAAGATTTGGAAAGGCTCCGAAGGCAATAAACAAAATAAAAAAAGGACTTATAAAAAGGTAAGGGGTGATTTTTTGTTGGTTAATTCGAAAGAAGCCTTTTTTTATACGAGGATGGAATGGGTTTTGTTTGGATTGTTTCAATTGCATTAGATTGCCCCTTTTAGACTACCAGCGAGTAAACTTGCAATGATTTGCTTTGAGAAAAATATAAAAATTAAAAGAAGTGGTATTAGAGCAAGTGCAGTACCAAGCATTATTGCTCCAAAATCCACGTTATGGACACCTAATAAGCTGGATAAAGCTACAGGTACGGTATATGAATTTTTATCACGCAGTATAACAAGTGCACCAAAAAAGTTATTCCATGATCCTATGAATGTACTAATTCCGAGTACGGCGATGGCTGGCCTTGCAAGCGGAAATACAATCCTTAGAAGTATTTTAAACTCCTTCATTCCATCTATTCTTGCAGCATCAAGCAGGTCAATGGGAATTGAACCTTCTAAATATTGCCTCATTAAAAAAATGCCGAAAGCATTTGCCATTGTAGGGACAAAGAGAGGTAACCATGTATTAATCCAATTTAACCAAACCATCATTTTAAAGAATGGAATTATTCCAAGTAACTGAGGAATAGCAAGGGTTGCAAGAATAAAATTGAATAAAAAATCTTTCCCTTTGAATTTGTATTTTGCGAAAGCAAAACCCGCCATGGTGCAGAAGAATATAGTGGTTACCGTGGCTAATACAGCAATACCCGTACTGTTGAACATATTTCTCCAAAAGGGAAGATTTTGTAATAGTGAAGTGTAATTCTGTCTTATGCCGTTACCAAACCAAAAAGGCGGGGGTACTGTAAACATATTTGCCCGTTCCCTAGATGCAAGTACGAAAACATAGTAAAAAGGATAGACAAAGAAGATGCTAACTATTAACAGGATAAGAAATAAAAATGTAGTAGAGATTTTTATGCTCAAATGTTGTATCTTTTTGTCAGAAATCATATTTTTTCCCTTAGAAATGTAGGGCTTAAAAAAGCCCTACATTTCTTTTTATTTGATAAATAAAAATGAATTACTGTATTCTATTCTCAATCTGTTGCTTTGCCTTATCATATGCGTCTTCAACAGAAGATTTTCCAATGATTACATTAGTTACTGCAGTAATCCAGATATCTCTGGCAATAACATCGTACTTGCTGACCTTGTTTTCGGGGATTTTCATTGCAATTTCACCATACAACTTTCTGACTTTTTGATTTCCAAAGTAAGGTACAGGTTCGTCCATTATAGGATCATTAAATACTGTTGTTAAACTCGGAAATGCATCGATGGTTTTAAAGGTTATTAACTGAGCCTTGGGATTTGTAGTCAGGTACTTAACAACCTCCCAGGCAGGAAGCTTCTTTTCATAAGGAATCTGTTCGGGGATAGATAAATAAGAACCACCTATAGAGGCTAAAGCCTTTCCTGGTGGATATGCAACTCTCCAGTCTCCCTTTAATTTTGGGGCTACCCATGTTCTTAGTGCACCTCCCCACCATGCACCTGAAAAATGTGTTGCAACTAAGCCAGTCTTAAATGATGCAAGCCACGACTGTGACCATGCTTCCAAATCTGCATCAATACCTGCTTCCCTTATCTTTTTCACGAGTTTCAAAACGGCTATGAATCTTTCTTTGGGTTCAAGCGCATTACCATTCTTATCAAACCAACCCCCTTTACCTCCATTAAGAGGAATCTCCCACACAGCTTCCGGACTTGCCAATGCAAATTGATCAATCTTTCCGTCTCCGTCTTTATCAGTAGTTAATTTTCTCCCTTTTTCTATATACTCATCCCAGGATTTGACATCTGAAAGATCAATGCCTGCTTTCTCTGCAAGACTCTTCCTATAAAACATTACGGCCGGAGCAATATCGACAGGAATTGCTATTATCTTTCCGTCTTTGGTTGTTGCATTTGAAACGGCAAATTTAACAATATCGTTAATATATTTCTTTGCATTAAATGGTGATTTTGCAAGATTTGTAAGACCGCCTTCAGCAACGAATTTTGCAATATAACCAACTTCAAGGGCTTCTATCTCGAAGGCTCCTTTTCCGGCAGCGATGGCTGTCGTAAGTCTGTCGTGGTGGGCGGCAAAGTCGTTCATTACAAATTTCAGTTTTATATTGGGGTATTTCGACTTGAAATCCTCTGATTCAACAACAGCCTTATAAGCTGTTTCCAAATCACCGTAACCTCCCAAGGTAAGAGTTACAGGTGAATTTGGATTGTAGGTTTTTTCCTCTTGTTTCCCGGCAGCAAAAAGATTCATACAGAAAACCGTTAGAAAAAGTAAAGTTACTCCCACAATCTTTTTCATTTTAAAACTCCTTAATATAAAAGTTTTTATATCCGATAACATCGGATTTAATCTAATTGATGTATACGTATACATCAATTAGATTAAAAAATTGCCTTTATTGAATCCCTTATTAAAAGCCGGGCTTTTAATAATACTCTTGTATCTCGTATTTCCCTTCCCTCTATTTGTGAAATCAACATTTCTGCAGCAATCTTTCCCATTGTTTGAACCGGTTGCCTGAAAGTGGTCAAAGAAGGAGTGACGTAAGGGGCAAATTCCATGTCATCAAAACCGATTATTGAATAATCATTTGGGGTTATTAAACCATTTTCATATGCTGCTTTCATAAAACCGATCGCTGATTGATCGTTTGATGCGAAAACAGCCGTAAACTTTGGAAGCTTAGGTAAGATTTTTTTTGTAATTTCATATGTTTTTTTTGCGCTGAATTCCCCGTCTATCTGCATTTCTTCGTTTAAAATAATACCTGCTGTTTTGAGTTCATCCTGAAATCCTCTGAAACGCTCATGAGCAGAAACAACATCTTTCACTCCCCAGATGAAAAGAAAATCCCTATGGCCACGATCCAGAAATGTTCGTGCAGCTGTTTTTCCCGCTTCATAATTGTCTATGGAAACCTGACAAATAGACTCGTCCTCATAGGGCCTATCAAGTACAACAAATTTATCTCCCATATCTTTTAAGTATTTCACAATTTCATCATCGTTTTGATTTAAAAGAGGGAATATGATTACCCCGTCAACTTGTCTGTTCTTGACAAGTTGTAATGTTTTCATCTTTGAAAATTCGGATTTTCTCGTAATTGAAACATTGATAAAATATCCTGATTCAAAAAGCGATTCTTCTATCGAATCAAGTACTTCCCAGTAAAACGGACCTTTGGCTGCAGATATTATACCCACACGCTGGAATTTTCCGGTTTTCAAGCTTTTAGCTGTAAAGTTAGGCCTGTATCCTAACTCCTTAATGGCATTCTTTATTTTATTTGCAGTTTTGAGACTAATGGATGCCGGGTTATTTATATATCTTGAAACGGAAGCACTTGAAACACCTGCTCTTTTTGCTACATCACGCTGATTTACCATAAATAAAAGTATACGTATACATTTTATTTTGTCAATAGTTTCCAAGATTTTTGTAGTTTAATTTTGCTATTTATATTTACGAAAGGGCAATGAGTTCCGCTTTCAATACTAAAAATGAATGAATTTTGATAAATATTTCTTATGGATTAAAGAGATTATATTTTTCATATATTTTTTTCGAAAGTCTTTTGTTTTCCGGGAAATGCTAATAGACATATTAGCATTTGCCACTCCCGCTATTTTTTATTCAAAGAGTGCCTTGTAAAAAAAATAAAAAACTATTTTAAATGGAATTCATTTGTGATATAGTATCATATATCAATAAAAAAGAGGAAGTGCCATGCCTGCTGTAAAAAGTCTTGCAAGATACCTGTTTGTTTTTGTTTTCCTGATTTTTTCAGTTTTTGCCTTTTCCCAGACAATATATGTATATGACGGTTCCGGCACGGGCACTGATGATGTGGACTGGTGGTCGTCGTCGGATACATTTTCCGCCCACTGGACGGATAATATTGATTGGGCAAAAAAGTCATCACCCTTCTTTTTTCGTTGCAAACTTCAAAAAGAAATAGCTCCCGGTGATTTTTCGGATGTAAAAACTATAGATGTACCTGTTCCAGATTCTGGTAGTACACCTCCTTATTCTATTACTTTTACGGGTATCACACTTGATAATGCGGCAAATTACAGGGTTAGAGTAGAGGCATACGGAGATGGTGGTCTTCTTCTAATAGATGCAGGCAATTCCGACGGAGCAACAACAGATTTTTCACCTCCTTCAGTTTCAATAACATCACAGTATTCACATTCAACCAACAGCTATACGGTATCATGGTCAGGGACAGATTCGGGTATTGGTGTAGATAGCTACGATGTACAGTATTATAACGTCGATGTTGGCACATGGACTTCCTGGCTGACTGCAACAACAAATACTCAAGGGACCTTTCAGGCTCCCGACAGTTCGACATACAACTTTCGGGTCAGGGCAAGGGATACTCTGGGTAATGTGTCTGACTGGTCATATTCGGATACAGACCCACCCACCGCAACGATGAATCCGATAGGGACAGTTACCCAAAACACCTTCACCGTTCAGTGGAGCGGTTCCGACCCGACTCCCGGCGGGAGTATAATAGGCTACGATGTTCAGTACAGTGTAAATAATGGAAGCTGGCAGGACCTTCTTACCTTTACAACCGATACAAGCTATCAGTTTACGGGAAACAACGGATACACATACGGTTTCAGGGTAAGGGCATACGACGCGGCGGGCAACAAGAGCGATTGGACTCAATCGGCGGCGCAAGCCTCGGCAACTATCAATGTACTATCTCCCTCTGTTTCTCTAAGTACCTCGCCGGCATCACTTTCCTTTACTGCCAATGAGACTGAAAAGAATCTTGATATTGTGATAAGGGCGACAGGCGGTAACGTAACGATTACCTCCGTAACCGAGAACAGGAATTATCCCTCCTGGGGAACCGACAACGGAATGCCGGAAAATCTCTCTGTAAGTATCGCAGGGGGCGGTAGTTATCATTTACAGAGGAATGTGCAGCTTGAGAGCATAGCAAGGACAAGAGCGCTTGGAACAGGCACAGAGGGCACCTTCACTGTTACATACAAGTTTCAGGGACAGGATAATAACGGGAATCCTGTAACGGGAAGTATAAGCATACCTGTCACTGTTAGCGGGGGGCTTCCATCAAGTTTCAGCATAAACAGTGTAAATATAGAGCTTCCTCCGTCGCCGTACTACGTTGGTGATGTTGTGGAAAATCCGAGGGTTACAATAAATGCCTCGGGTTCGGGAACGGTGAGCGGGCAGGTACTGGTTGATGATGATACTTCATGGAGCACTCAGCCAAGCTTTACGGTAAATGTGGATGGGACAACGAGTTTTGATATCAACGGCAGTCTGCCAACGAATTCACCGGGAGACCATACCGTTAAAGTGGAGATAACAGATCCCGTGCAGGTTTCATCAGAGGAGACCTATACGGTTTCATCTACAACCCCGCCCTTTCCTCCACAGACCCTCGTTCTTGTTAAGGACGTTGCCGAGCTTACCGATTTGGATGGAACTGCCAATGCAATAAGCGGTGAACATTACACGGAGTTTCACTTTACCGGTACGGCAAAGATGAAAATATTCCCCCTAAAGGATGATAACGGGAATCCTACCGTTTTGAGTGATGTAACGGTAAATGAGCTTGTCGTGAGGTACGATGATGACAAGCCCACAAAGGCAAAGATAAGGGGAGGAACTGTAGAAAAAGAAGTTACAGGCGATGAAGTTATTGCAACAATAGGTAACGGCTATCTAAGGGTGAAGAAGGTATCATTTACAGGTCAGGTCAGCCCGCCCACCGATTACCTCCGCATAGATACAAAGTTGTACATTCCCAAGTTGGGTATGGAGCTCTTTAAGGTCGGGAATCTCATTCTTAAAACAGAAGGGATAGAGGCCAAGGCGGTATCTATTAGTGACAGTGATGCCAAGGTCTTTAATGCCTTTGGAATGGAGTTCAGGATACATGATGTAGATGCAGAACAGGCCATTGTTGTCGGAAAGGACAAGGAAAATGACAGGTACTACATTACCCTTTCCGGCGGTATAAAGATGAGCGAGAAGAGCGGTACCACAAAGACAAAGAAGGAGATAACAACCTTTAAGGGTTTAACCTTCTACACGGACGGAGATGTTGATGGCACGATAACATTCAAAAAGAGTTTCGATATAATACCCGATACGCTCACGCTTAATAAGATAAAGATTCAGAGTGAGGGGGATTCCTTTAAGATGAAGCTGGCAGGTGAACTTAAGAACCTGCCATATCCGCTTGATTCCCTTGGTACTACAAATTTTGAGTTTAAATTTGACAAGGATGGCAATGCAGAGGGATACGTTGTTCCGGTTCATGAACTTAAGAAGAACAACCAGGGTCACGGGCTTGGCGGTAATGACGAAACTGAATGGGACCTTGGAATAGCTCAGGTTGACCTTACCTACCTGGCACTGTATCTGGTATTCAACGAGGGTGATTTCGATAAGGATCACAGTGAAATACAGATAGGCGTCGACTTTTACCTCGATCTCAAGAACCAGGATGGTTCACAACCATCTGAGGATGAAAAGAGGATTTCCTTTGGAGAGCTCAATGCCAATGAGGACTTTACGGGTGGTGTTACAATTTCGATGGATGGGGATGTGACATGGCACCAGCCTACGAATGCAACACTCATTTCCAACAAGAGGCTCGACCTTGCGGCGCTATCTATACTGATAGACGGGCTTGCCGTTGCACCTGATCCTTTCAGGATAATCTTTACAGGTGGAATACTTGTTGATCTTTCCGGCGTTTCAGGCCAGGTCAATTTTGAAAACCTTGCAATAGGGCTCGATGGTTCGGTTTCAAACCTTTCTGATGCCATACAGGGTGGTATGCTGGATGTTGTGGATGCGGTACATGTCGAGGTGGATGATGTCGATTGGAGCGGAAGCCCCACAACTCTCACATTCAATGCCGATGCCACCACGGGTGAGGGTGAGAACCGGGCACCTCAGAAATCAACGAAGAGTGTAGATGTAAAGAGTTATCTCCGTTTTATGGGGGCATCTGTCAGTGTCGGCTCTTCCGATGACCCCGTAATGAACGGCGGCTTTGATGAGCTTACCTTTTATCAGTTGCAGAATGGTTCCTACGGAATGGTCTTGCGTAATGCAACTCTCTCCACCTCCGGCGTGGATATACGGGCAGATATAGAGTATGAAAGTGCGCTGTTAAGGGTTGCCGGAGAGGTTGACCTTCCCAATGAAATCTCTGCCGTTGCCGTCGGAAAGATAGGAAGCCAGAACGGTGTCCCCACTATGGGAATATTCATTGCGGCTTCAGGCCTCTCTGTTGCAGTTGGGCCAGGTGTATTCTTGAATGAGATTGGCGGCGGTGTCTTTATTAATCCGGTACAGGAGGATGTAGAGCTTGTAAGGCATATAGCACGATTTGAACGGCCCGAGTTGAGCGACGAGATTACGAGCAAGCGGCCCGGCGGTGCGGAGAACCCGGGTGCCTTTGCCATAATGCTACTTGGAGGTGTCTATGTATCGGCACCGGACTTTGTAAGCGGAAGGGCGCTTGTAACAATTACGGCAAACTACTTTAACCTCGATGCAGAAGTTGAGTGTCTGGACGGGCTTTTAGAGGGAACTGCATACCTTGCAATCGGGTGGAACCCTGCCTATGGCGAGGGTAACGTGGTTGTCAATATGGACTATGTATCCATTATAGAGGGCCAGGGAAACCTGGAATTCTATGTCTATTCGAAGGACCTCTGGGGTGTTTCAGGGGAATTCAATATTTCGCTTCTTGGCCAGGATGTTTCATCTGGAAGCCTCTTTGTAGGGCCTCCGGGATTCATGCTGGAAGCCTCTGTAAGTATGGGTATAGATTACAAGATAATTTCAGGAACACTCACATACAGCGGTATGTTCTGGTACTACAAGGTTCCCGATCCCGATACATGGGGGGCCTATGTTAAGGTTGCTGCAGAGGGTGATTTCCTGGAAGGCTTGTTTTCAGCAGCCGCAAGCCTGGAAGGTGCTCTTATAGGTTCACCAGTATTCGTGATTTATGCAGTGGGAAGCATTAGGGTTAAAGTCTGCTATGTAACGGTATTTAACGGAAGCCTCTGGATATCCGTAGGTGAGAACGGATTTCATGGTGGGAAGGGAAGAAATGCCAAGTACGACGGTATTATCGAGGAAGCGAGAAACATGGCGGATGCCATGAACGAGGCAAAGGATCAGCTTACCGAGGCAATGAATGATGCAAAATTGGAGCTTGCCCGTTTGAACGAGGCGCAGAGGGAGGCTGCAGGACTTGCCCTTGTAGAGCGGTCCGGAATACTGGGAGGGTTAATTACCGTTGCCTTTCAGTACAATGAGCTTAACAGGTGGGGGCCCGAGGGGCTGCCTCAGGGATTGCGTGTCATATACGAAAGGATATACGGACCCGGCCAGCAAAACCTTGTCGAGGCAAGGACAAGGCTTCAGCAACTGATGAACAGGATAAACCGGGATATTTCAAATCTGGAATCACTGCAGCAGGATATCGCGGCAAGGATAGATCAGTATGAAGACCTTCTTGTGGAGGATCTTCCCTCGGTACAGGATATTGGGAATTTAAGAAATCCATTTAAGGGAATAGATGAAAAAACTGTCAATGTCGGGGGAGTTTCAAAGACAGTGCAGAGTGGCTTCAGGATTGATGAAGCTGAAGCTGAAAGTCAGCAGGACAGATTTACAAGTGTAAGGGAGGACTTTGCAAAGTATCAGGATGCCTTTATGGAGGAGGCCGGTAAGATAGATGCAAAGCTTCAGCAACTGGATGAACTTCTATTTCAGTCTGATAAGAGCCTTTCGGAACTTGCAAGAAGGTATGGCACTGTCTATACGGAGATGGGTAACTATATAAATGACTTTGTAGCATTCCAGGGTAAGAACTACAAGTTTGCCGATGAAAGCCTGAATATAATTCAAAGCCAGGTATCTGAAAATGAGGTAAGGCAGGAGCTTCAAACCAAGGCGCAGGGACTTACCGAGAATACACTTAACAGCTGGAATAACGATAGAATCCAACTTATACAGGCTCTTATAAGTGTGGGAAGCACTGGTGGTGAACAGCCTGAAACCTACAATCCGCCCACTGATGTTTCGCCTTCCGGACTATTTATAGAGACGGGTGTTGAACTCTGGTGGAATATCCCGATTGCAGGATTTACAAAGTCGAAGAGCCTCTCGCTTGAAAGGAGGCAACAGGCAATTGCATCCTTCAAGGAGAGTGCCCAGGCCTTCAGGCAGAAATGGGCAAGCACAACCAACTTGATAGACAGTATATATGAAAGAAAATCAGCATTGTACGATATCATTTACGAGATATACGATGAGCTTGCAGAGTACGGAACGGGTATGATTGGCGTTGATGCAACGGGTAACGTATCCGGTATAGCAGGGCTTGCAGGTACGGGGCTTTCATTTAGAACGGGAGAGGTTGCCGGCACGGTACTTCGCGATGGCCAGACACTTCCCCAGGGAACAAAGATACCTGATACACCCACAATCGGGCCACTCCGCCCTGTGGCTCCCGTAGGACCAACGGGCCCGGGAGTGCCGGCTGTAAAGGGTAAGCAGTTTGGCGGGAAGGTTATGATGAATATAGAGCCCTATGGCGATGAGGGCGATAAGGTAAGTGATAAAACGGGTAGCAAAGTACCGGAGGCAAGCAGGCTTGTCTTTAACGGAACAGGTGCCACCGGTACAATTCAGGTTCCCTCAACACCCGGAATTACCACTCCGGGAGTCTCCGGAAGCTCTTCTGGAAATACACAGGGAAACTTTGCAGGTGTTGCAGGTATCGGTGCAACGATAAAGCTGGAAGATTCACTTTTAGGGTTAATAGGGGATGCACGTATTATAAGGGATCCCTATAAGCTGAAACAGAAAAAAACGCCTACTATCTGGATACCCATAACAAGTTACTTTGCCGGTAAGAGGGCAGAGATAGAACCCTATCTGGAGGTTCCCTCGGTGGAGAGCTTTAGCGGAACCGTAACGAGCCGGAATGAATTTACAGCGCTCCTCACGGCAAGCTTTTCAGGGAGTCACCCCGTTGGTGTTGTGGAGTATGAATACAAGGTAGAGCCTGCCGGCAGTTCGGGAGGCACTTCGGGAGGCGCTTCGGGAGGTGGCGGTAGTACTTCGGGAAGTGAAGGCGCATCCCAGGAAAACACAGGTACTACGGGAAATACGGGAGGTAACAGTGGTTCAAGCGGTGGAATTCCGGGTATGCTGCAGTTTAACCTGGTAAGCATCCCAATCTTTATTCCATGGTTTACACTGGGTGATTTGACATCACTTACGGAACCCTTTTTCCCGGATATAAACAAGGCGGGAGACTACTACCTCTATATAAAGGTAAGGGGTGCAGGCGGAAAGAGTATAGTAAGAAGGGCAACCGTGAACCTGCGTTACTTTAATCCCGCAACTGACAATACACCCGTATCCTCAAGCCTCGATACGAGTGACAAGACACCTCCGTCAAAGCCAGTTGTAACACTGGAAGGTCCCTTTACATACAGGACAGACAAGATTTATGCCCGCTGGAGTTCCGAGGACCTGGAATCAGGCATTCAGAGTTACCAGTATGCTGTCGGAACCTATGCTTCCAAGAAAGGGTTAGTTACCGGAGGCGCCAATGTTGCAGCCTCAGGGACAGTATCCGGTATCGCGGGAACTATTGGGTCGGGAATGCAGCCTGGAACGCTAGAAACGCTTGGCGGTTACACGGAAACGGCACAGTCACCCCAGGTTCCGACCGATGTTCTTGGCTGGCACAATGCAGGGGGAAGGAAAGAGGCAAACATAATAGGACTAAACCTTGAACACGGAAAGTCTTACGTCGTGAGTGTTAAGGCAACGAATGGAGTGGGCAAGATAAGCATAGGAACATCCGATCCGATTCTTGTTGATACAACAGCCCCTGTTGGGCTATCTATAAATTCCCTTACGCAGGTGAAGGCGGATAACCACGGAAACTCGATAAGCTTTAGATTCACTCCGGCTACCGATCCGGAATCGGGAATTGCTTCACACAGCTTTGCAGTCGGAACGAGCGAGGGTGCAGATGATCTTGTTGAATGGAGGGAGACAACGGCGAACAAAGCAACGGTTGTTAATATTCCGCTCCCGCAGGGAAGCGATGTATATGTAACTGTAAAGGCTGAAAACGGAGCAGGCCTGGAAACTCGAGTTAGTAGGAGCATAAGCCTAAGTTACAGCGATTCAACACCGCCTCAACAGCCTGTTCCGGTAAGTATCTCCGGCAATTTCACCTCTGATACTTCCAAGCTTTCACTGGGTTGGAATCGTGTTGAAGATCCGGAATCCGGGATTGTGGAGTACTCGTATGGTATAGGAACGACTCCCTACTATCCTGATGTCCTGCCATGGAGCAGTGTTGTCCTTAAGGAAAAGCCCTATATACTGGGACAGGGGACAGAGGGAACGGTAGAGCTTGGTAAACAGAGATCAGGTCCTATTGGAAGCAGGTCTGAAAGTGGATTCGTAGGTGGAGCCGGAAATTTGGCTGGAAGTGGGGCAACTCCGAAGAAAAAGGTTGCAGGCACTGTGGCAAGCCTCGATTACTCGGTTGATCTTGACACCCTGCACCTCTCCGGTGGCACTACATACTATATACTTGTAAAGGCAAAGAACGGCGCAGGCCTTGAAAGCACTGGCGCATCGACACCGGTTGTTGTTGATACAACACCACCGGTTGATACTTCACTAACGGCACCGGAGTACTCGACCTCCAGGGATTACCTCGAGGTAACGATAAGGGCGCGCGACAATGAATCGGGAATTAAAGCCTACAGGTTTGCCGTTTGGGATGTGGAGGAGACTTCCTATAATGAAAATACCGGAGGCGACAACAATTTCGCCATACCGGTTTCGGGCGGTTTTACGGCACCCGGGGTATTCGGAGGAAGCCAGGAGATACAGGGAATGGAGGTGCCCTCCGAAATAGTTCCTCAGGCAAAGGAACAGGGTGGACAGGCACCCGGCGGAGGAAAGTTTCAAACTCCTAAAGCCGGTGAGATGCCTCCGTGGGTACAGGATGTTGATGTTTGGGGCCCGCCGTGGTTCGAGTCTGACTGGCAGGAGGTATCTTCCGGAGCATTACCCGAGGATATAAACCTTACCGTCAGGATAACGGGTTTTCCCAAAGGACTGGGAGCATTCCTGGGAGGCCACAGTTTGAGATACGGAAAGAAATACAGGGTTAAAGTCTGGGTCAAAAACGGTGCAGGTCTGGAAAAAGCGGTTGGCACGGTAACTATCAATATAGTCAGGGAGCTTCCCGGAAAGAAAGGCGGTAGCAGCAACAACGTTCCGCAGAAGAGCAACAGGTTGTAGGGAGGGATGATATGAAAAAGGTAATTTTACTTACATTGGTTTTTGTAGCACTTACAGGAATGGGCTTGTCTGCCCAGAAGGCGCCGCTTGCATACATCCTTCCTGCAGGAGACAAGGTTGTGGTGGTTCTTGGGGATACGCCTCGAAGCGTTATGTCTTTCGATGTTTACAGAAAGGCCTCAGGGGAGAAGGAGTTTAAGCTTCTTACGGAAAAGCCTGTTGTTCCCGTAAAGGATCCCTACAAGGCAGTTGAACTGATGGGAAGCGATTTTCACTGGATAGCAAAGAGGATAGGTTCCGAAGACCCCGGTTATCTCTATAACAGGCTTAAGGTAGACAGGAACACGACGCTTGCACTGTGCCTTATAAGCCACGGGCTAAGAATGGCAATGGGAAGAACCTATATAGATAGCAATGTCAGCCGGGGTAAGAGCTACAGCTACAGGGTTGTTCTCTTGAATATCCTGGGTAAGGAGATTAAGAGGGTAGAGAAGACCGTAAGGGTGGAGGATTCACCGAAACCACCGAAGCCGAGCGAGCTTAAGGCTGTTGCCGGTGACGGTAATATAAAACTTTCCTGGAAGTATCCCCCTTACAGGGGCGGGGAGAAGGATTTGGCAGTCGGCTTTATCCTCTACAGAAAGGACGGAGAGGGTAAATACAGAAGGATTACGGAGGCTCCTATCCTTAGGATAGAGGGCTGGCTTTCATATGTGGATGAAAGGGTTAAAAACGGTGTTTTTTATACCTATGCAATCGAAGCGATAAATATGATAGGGGCAAAGAGTGAGAAGGTGTATTCGGAAGCGGTAAAGCCGGTTGATAAGAAACCGCCGCTTGTCCCTTCCGGTATCAAGGCCGTTGATTCGAAGGATGGGGTGCTCCTTCTGTGGAAGATATCACCTGAGGTCGATGCCGACCATTACAATGTCTACAGAGGGGATAGTGTAAAGGGTAAGTTTGAAAGGATAAATAAAAAACCGATACCTGCAGACTCTCCCAGGTTTCTGGATAAGGAAGCGGTAAGGGGAGTTGTGCACTATTACAGGGTTTCGGCAGTCGATAAGAGCGGTAACGAAAGTGCTATGTCCGGTCCCGCATCCATAATTCCCAAAGATACGGAACCGCCACCACCGGTGGAGGGGCTGTCCGGTGATGTGGAAAATGAGAAACGTTACGTTTCACTCTCCTGGAAGGCGCTTGGGAATCCCGACCTATCAGGTTACTTCATATACAGGGGCGAGAGTAAGGACAGGATGATGAGGATAACGGAAAAGCCGTTAAAGCCGTCTGGAAGCCCTGCCTACCTCGATGCCGGATACAAGAAGAGGGGATTAAGGCCCGGTATACCCCTGTGGTATGCCGTAACCGGTGTTGATAACTCGGGAAACGAGGGGGACAGGGTCTACATTCAGGTGATGATTCCTGATAATGTTCCGCCTCCGCCTCCCTTTTATCTCACTGCAAAACCAACGGATGAGGGGAATGTACTGCTTACATGGCAGCCCTGTCTTTCCAGGGATCTGGACAAACACTTTGTCTACAGGAGGGGGGGCACGGGTGGAGGAACCGGCGGCAGTGCTGCAGGTGCCGGCGGCAGTAGTGGAACCGGCGGCAGTGCGACCACCGCTTCGGGTGCCGGTAGTTCTTCCGGTGCAGGTGATAGCTCAACTAACAGCGGCTCATCCGCCAAAGGTAAGAAGGGCTTTGTAAAGATCAAGGAGCTTGATAAAAAGGTCACCGAGTGGGTGGACGAGACGGTTTCAAAAGGGGTTGAGTACAGGTACTTTGTCACCGAGGTTGACACCTCGGGTAACGAGAGCAAACCCTCCAGGGAGGTAAAGGTAATTCCCACCGACATTGTTCCGCCAAAACCACCTGCCGGCCTTAAGGCAAGGGTTGAAAAATGGGGTATAAGGCTTACCTGGGAGGCTTCTCCCGATAAGGATGTCAAGGGTTACCTTATCTACAGGATTCCGCCGAAGGGAGAAAGATGGAAACAGATCACCAAAAAACCGTTAAAGGAGCTCGAGTTCTTTGACAGGTGGGCAAAGCCGGGAAGCAGGTACGGTGTAACGGCAATCGATACCTCCGGCAATGAGAGCAGAAAGGTTACCGTAACGGCAGAGAAGGAGAAAAAAGAGTCAAAGGGAGGGGCTGCAAAATGAAAAAGTTGACAATGAAAAAGTTAGAAATGAAAAAATCGATTACACTGGCACTGGCGGTTCTTTTGTTTGGCAGCTTTGGAAGCAGCTTCCTCTGGAGCGAGGTAAGGATAGTAAGGAAGCTTCCTGATACGGGAGTAAACAAGGTTGAGGCACAATGGTCTGCGCCTAA
The DNA here is from genome assembly GCA_027021365.1 of Spirochaetales bacterium. Classification (GTDB taxonomy): domain Bacteria; phylum Spirochaetota; class Spirochaetia; order SZUA-6; family SZUA-6; genus JALUUM01. The sequence goes on along the minus strand of JALUUM010000037.1, from coordinate 40,313 downwards.
GCCGGACATCGAGAAGGAAGAGGTTTTCCTCGGAAAAACCCAATTTTCAGGACGACTGTCCCTGGGAGGAAGCGGCGGTAACGATTCCTCCGGTACTACGAACTACGACTTCTTTACGGACTCACGGTTCTCACTTCTTCAGCCCCTTGGCTCTGCGGGTGCAATTCAGATTTCCGGGACTGCCTTCAGAAAGAATGTAATTGGCGGACTCAACCAAAAATACGGCGGTGATTTTCTGTTCAGGATAAGCGGGCTGAGTTTTAAGTTCCGGGGAATATATGATGACAAGGCAAACACAGTCGAGGATATTCTTAAAGACGAGGCAAAATTTCTACTTGATGCTTCCGTGAATATAGGATTCCTGCCGACACTTCCAATCTCTCTCCGTTACAGTCACAGGCTCGGTACCAAGAGTGACGACCCCGATACCACCGTGGAGAACGACGAGACTGTAAATGAGAATATCGAGAGTGACGAGGCTAAATTGAATATTGCAGGGAGTATCGGGCAGTTCGGCGTTAGCCTTACAGATTCCTTTGCAAGTCAGCGTGATAAGCTTAACAGCGTAAACAATACGAGCTTTGCAAACGAGCTCTCAGTTACCTCTCCCGTATGGGGTTTCTTTCAGGTAACCACATCCATTTCTCCTGATTTCAGCAAGGTGGAGTATCTTAGCACAACCAACACGGTATCCACCACAAGCCTCGAGTCAAAGCTTGGGCTTATTTTCCCGTTCAATAAGGATTTCTCTGTTGATATTTACGGCGGCAGGCTCGACACCTGGCTTACCAGGGAGGGCCCCGATGCGGGGACCTCCGGCGTCGATTATCAACCGCACAGTGCGGCATGGACCGCCAGTACCGGCGCGAGCTACAGGAATGATTCGGGGATAAAGGCTCTCTCACGTTACGAGCTTAAGGCAGGGGAGAACCTATTCGACCACAGCCTTAAGGTTTCAGGCGGCTTTACCGGTAAAGATAAAAGCATGGTTAAAGACCTCTCTGCAAAGGGTGAGTTTAGCCAGAATTACGGTACAAATATGGCCCTGGAATCGAACAAGCTTTCCTGGGGCACGGGTGGAAAGCTTTCTCCCCTGGATAAGATGCTTATCTCCCTCTCCTATCAGGGAAGCCTCTCCGCATCGGGGCCCTTTTCTGCAACACCTCTTCAGTGGGTTCATACGGGAAAACTCTCCTACAGTCACACACCCGACCCGATGCTTGACTACCAGTTGAATGCAGCTCTTACAGATTCTATTACAGAAAGCTCCAATGCGCTCAAGCAGCAGTACGGTGGAAAGCTTTCTTTAAAGCCGCAGTGGAATCTAAAGGTTTACCTCTTTGAACTTGGCGAGGATGTTGCCCTTTCCGGAAACCTACCGGCAGGTTCTACTTCCTCCGGATCGAGTTCCTCTGCAAACCCGGCTGAGGCCGTAGTTTCCACCCTAAGTTACAACATGGGTATCCCCGTTTTCAGTTTTCTGAAAACTAGGTACGGCCTTAAATGGGAGTGGGTAAACGATACCGGTGCCTCTGCGGCTTCGGGAGCCAAGGTTAGCGGCAACAATTTTCAGCATCAATTTAGCCTTACCGTTTCCGGGAAACCGATTCCACTCACCTTTACGGCAGACTACCTGTTGAGCCATGGCTACAGGGGATTGAGGCACGATGTGACTTCATCGCTTTCCGTTCCAATCTGGAAAGGCCTTTCCCTTGAAAGCCGTTTTTCCTTAAGCTACTATGAGGAGGACGGGGCATGGAAGTTGCCATTCCTCTTCGGCCTCAATGCATCGTACCAGTTTTAATATCGGTTTAACGGAAACTTAAAAAATTATATGAGAGGCGGCAAGTATCAATATATTCTCATTTTATCTGTTTTAGTTTTTATCCTCTGTAACATTGTACCTATATCGGGTGAAACCGGCTCTTCGGGCATTGGCTCGTCAGGCGTTCCATTTGAAATATTCCTGGGGAGGAAACTATTTTCCGAGGGAAAGTATGAGGAAGCTGCCAAGCTTTTTGAGGTAGCAAGGGAGAGAGGCCAGGCTTCGGGGAAGGACCTTGCGCTTCTTGGAATAAGCTACTACCGCATGGGAGATGCCGAGAAGGCCGAAGGCCTACTGAACGAGGCAAAGGAGAGGTACCCTGAGGAACCTCTTGTCTATGTAGGGTACGGCTATATTGCCTTCGGAAAGAAGGATTTTAAGGGTGCGCTCGGATTGTTTAGAAAGGCAGAGGAGCTGGCACCGGCTCTCCCCGAGGCAAAGAATGGTATTGTGGCGTCATATATCAACCTTGGAGTAGCAGCATACTCGAAGGGAAAGCCCGATGAGGCTGAAAAATACTTTAAGAAGGCGCTTACGGAAAAACCGGATTCGGCAGAGGCGCTGACCAATATTGGAATTCTAAAACTGGACAGGGGCAAATTGGATGAGGCTATTGATTACTTTAACAGGGCGCATAAGTACAAGCCGGGTGATGCAAGGATTCTGAAGCTTCTTGCAGAGGCATTAAAGGAGAGGGACGGCTATAAGGGAAAGGAGCTTCTCTTTGTTGCGGAGAGGCTTTCAAAGGCAAACCCCTATGACCCGTACCCGTATGAGGTGATGGGGAGAATCTATGAGCTTAAGGGTGAGGCGGAGAAAGCTCTTGGCGCTTTTTCAGAGGCATACAAGAGGGGAAGCGAGGATCCCTATGTGTACTACTGGCTTGCCCGTTACAGGTACCGGAAGGGGGAGAGGGAGAAGGCCGCATCACTCTTGTACCTTGCGGTGGGGAAGGCTGTTCACAGGATTGGGGCGATTCAGGTTGGTGCCGCAAGAAGGATACAGGCGAAAAAGGGCAAACTTGGCAAGGAGGATATTAAAGCTTTAAAAAAATACTCCCAGCTTGTCGAGGAACCCAAAAGCATACTGGAGAATTCTTTGGAGTTGCTGGAGAAGGTGAGGGGCTCTAAGGAGACTTTCGAGAGGGATATGCAAAAGCTTACCTCGTGGTACCCCCACAGTGTTGATATTCAGGTTGAATACGGAAAGCTATTGGAGCGTGAGGGCAAGTGGGAGAAGGCGGTTTCGCTCTGGCAGGATGTTGCAGAGAAGCATCCTTACAATACGGAGGCTCATTTGGGATTGGCGAGGTCGTACGAGAAGCTCGGAGATACTTCCGGGGCGATACTTGAATGCAAGAAGGCTATTGATACGGATGATAAGAATGCAGAGTCGTATGATCTGTTGATTCGGCTCTACTGTAATTATGGCAGTAAGGCAAAGTATGACGAGCTTGTTTCTTTTTTAAACGACCGTTTCGAGATAAACAAGTATAATGAGGTTTTGATAAAGGCTCTAATTAAGGCATATGAAAAAGGTTATGGTGGAGCCGGCAGAAATGTAAAGGCAGAGGCAATGAGAGAATGGCTTAAGCACGTGGAAGGATTTAAGAAGAAGTAGGTATTTATTGCGGCTTCTCCAATGAGGTTTTTATAATGTATTCAATGCAGCTTCGCTAATGGGGTTCCACAATGAGGTTTCGTCAATAAAGTTTCTACAATGTCCGCCGCTATTTATGCTATCTCTATTCCCAGAAGGTGCAGAGCTATTTCCTTTAAAGCCCTGATATCACCGATATAGATCCACAATGTAAAATAATCCACTGTATCTGTCCTGTTTGTTTTTCCGCCGACAGGTTGCCCGTTACATTCAAGCTCGCCGAAGCCCCCGAAATTACCACCATCGTTGTAGATATGAACCGACTGGCCGCTGTGTCCCGGACTATCAGGCGGTTCCTCCGTATAGGGAGCAGAGGGGTTGTTGTAGAAATTTCTTATTAATAGGTAGTTTCTACCATCGCTCAGTGAGTTTAGATAACCTAAACGCCCAAACACATGGGCTGACTTGTATCCCACCTTGTATCGCTTATCTCCAGTGATTTTGAGCCTTACATGATTCTTGAGGATATCTCTGTAGCCGGGTTCTACGGGTTCGAAGTAATTGACTTCTTCTACTTCTGGGGAGCACGGAATGTAGATTTTACCACCTGGATTAAGTTGTATAAGTATCCAGTTTTCACACATTACATCGTTATGAACAACCTCTGATAATCTAACTGTATGTTCATACCCAGCATAGGAGACACCTTTCATAATAGAATCGCTACCATTTAGGGATTTTAAGGGATTTTCCGTGGAACGTATCAATCTTTCAACCTTTACTTCTTTTTTCCCGGATACAAGATTGTATGCCTCTACAGTTATATTTTGACTTAGACTTACAGAGCTTGTATTGGAATCGTCCAGGATATGCTTCCCGGGATCTATGCTTTCCGGTAACTTGTAAGTATCCCAGAAGTGATACCTGTCCTTGATGTAAAACTGTACTTCCGGTGCAAGCCAGAATCTCTCGCCACCAAGGTTCCATTCGTTTTTACTAATAAATTGTTTAAAATTGTCGGAATCGCCAAATGCTCCATTTATCCAGAAAATTCCCTCACCCGTATCTTCCAGGAAGGGTCCGAGGATTCTTCCTCCCCTTTCGGATATCACCAATTTCAGATTGTCTCCTACCTTCAATTCAGCAAAGTGAATTTTGTTTTCTTTTAACCTTTCAGTTACCTCCCTGTAGGATATACCCTTGTGGGAAATGACCTTGCTCATGATATACCTCCTCCTGGAGGAATTATTATTTATATTTTGAGGGTTGTCTATATCTTTCCTGATGACCCTTTGGATACAAATGGCTATAATTACCCATTAATTCAAGGAGAAGTAGCGGTATGAGAATAGGATTTTATCAGTTTGCACCGATTTTTGGTGATACGAGTAAGAATGTGGAAAGAATGGCGAAAATGCTGGAAGGTCTTTCTGGTTCGCAGGGCAATTCGCAGGGAAAAGCCAATGGGGCCGATCTTATAGTAGCGCCCGAGCTTGCAACCAGTGGCTACCTGTTTCTTGAAAAGTCCGAGGTAGAGAAGGTTGCCGATACTGTGCCGGGATATGCAACTGAAAGGTTGCAGGAAGCAGCAGCAAAAAGTAATTGTGGGATCGTATTCGGAATGCCTGAGAGGAAGGGAGATAAAATCTACAACAGTGCAGTGTTTGTCGATGGCAGCAGAGTCGTGGCTGTATACCGTAAGGTTCATCTCTTCGACAAGGAGAAGCTGTTTTTTGCTCCCGGTGAGGAGGGTTTTGAAGTAGTTGAATATAGAGGTGCAAAGTTGGGGCTTTTAGTTTGTTTTGACCACATGTTTCCCGAAGCTGCACGAACCCTTGCCCTTCAGGGTGCAGAAATTATCTGTCATCCCTCCAATCTAGTGCTTCCGGAATACGGCCAGCTCACAACAAGGGTGCGTTCCATAGAAAACAAGGTTTTCTGGATACTTTCCAACCGTTACGGAACCGAAAATCGGGGAGGGCGGGCACTGACATACACCGGGGTAAGCCAGATTCTTGCTCCGGGCGGTAAGGTTCTTAAAAAGGCGCCGGAAAAGGGTGACAGCCTGATGATTGTCGATGTCAGTCCGGAAGATGCGAGGTCGAAAAGAATCGCAGAGATGAATGACCTCTTTGGTGACAGAAAACCGGAGCTGTACAGATTGTAATTTAATTTATAGACGAATCACATTAAGGAATATTATGAAAAATGTCACAGTGAGTAGTGAAAAGAGAAAAATAAAAACGACTCCTAAGGAAATCCTCGAAGGTCCCATATTAAAAACGCTCATCAGGCTCGCTCTTCCTACTATGATAGCATTTACCTTTCAGACGGCCTTCAACTTTGTAGACAGGCTTTTTATATCCCGCCTTGGTGAGCTTCAATTTGGTGCCATAGGAATGTCCTTTACTGTTCAAAGCATCATTATAGCCATTGCAGCCGGGGTAGGGGCAGGCACCAACTCTCTTATATCCAGGCTCATCGGTGCGAAAAAGTTTAGCGATGCAAACAATGCAGCTGAGCATTCCCTCTTAATCGTGCTGGTTGTTACTGTTATCTTTTCTGTCGGCGGGCCGCTTGTTTCCAGACCCCTCTTCCTCCTTCTTGGTGCTTCGAAAGAGATGCTTCCCTATATTCTAAACTATATAAACATAGTTCTTTACGGTTCTTTCTTTGCCTTCTTTGTGATGATAGGAAACGGCATCCTCCGTGGTGAGGGGAATATGGTGAAACCGATGCAGGTAATGGTTGTCGGCACACTGGCCAACATAATTTTAGACCCCATATTGATATTTGGTATCGGCCCGTTTCCTGCTTTGGGAATAAGGGGGGCTGCCATTGCAACGGTGATAGGGAGGTTTGTGAGCTTTTTACTGCTTTTAATTTCTCTTTTCAGTGATAAGAATATTATTAAATTCAATTTAAGAGTTTTTAAGTATAACGGTAAATTCATACATGGGATATTCCAGGTTGGAGGCCCCTCTATAATTTCACAGCTTGCCCAATCACTTGGTTTGAGTCTTCTGTTTATTCTGCTTCGACCCTATGGTGATTATGTAAAGGCAGCATTTACAATGGGTTTCACGTATCAACAGGTAGCTTTCTTACCGGTGCTTGGTATTTCGATTGGAGTTCTTACAATGGCAGGTCAGAATTATGGAGCCGGTAACTACGCACGTGTAAGGAAGATTCTACACAGGTCATCGATTGCTGCTGCCATTGTGATGTTGATTTTTGCGGTTACCTTTATTGTCGGAAACAGGTTATTTATCAGAGTTTTTTCAAGTAACCCCGAAGTGATGAGAGTGGGAAGGGAGCTTCTTATTATTTTCAGTATCGGTTTTCCCTTTATAGCGCTTAGAATGGTCCAGGTGAACGTCTTTCAGGGCCTGGGTATGGGCATGGAATCCCTTGTTCTGAACCTCTCCCAGATGATACTGCTTACCATACCTCTTGCCCTTATCATGTCCTACTTGATAGGTTTGAATGGAATATGGCTTGGTATGGTGATGGGAAACTTTTTAACAGCAGTTGCAGGGTTCTTCTGGACAGAAAGTGTAACGAGAAGGCTTATTTTGAAGCCTCAGGCTTGATGCTTTTCTTCTTCTAGAATCTTGAGGAAAGTATCAATATATTCTAAAAGTCCCGGAAATGAATATTTTTCAATTGTTTCGGTTTCTATCTTTATATAATCCTTTAGGGCTTTGAGTTCAAGATTCTCCAATGCTGCCTTGGCAGTAAGTGCCGTACCGAATGCAGTTGCTTCCCTGAGGTTGGAAAGCATCAATTTTGCGTCTGGAAAGAGGGAGGAAACCAGAAGATTGTAACCTTTGTTTTTTCTAAAACCTCCCTCAGTGTATATGGAAAGTTTCTTTTGGGTAGATGAGTCACTGGGTGAGCCGGCTGGTAAATCGGCCCTTTCTGCTACTCCGACTCTTTCAAATGTTACCATAGTCTGAATTGCAAGGGATAGGTTCAGCACAGCCCGTGCCTTTACCGGGTACTTAAAAAAATCCGGTATCTTCCTGCCGGCTTTTTTATCGGCTTTAATACTGTTTTTAATATCACTCAAATTGAATACATTTCCTCCTTCAACAACTCTGGGAGGAGATTTAGGAAACTGACCACTGCCTTTTAGAATAGTCGGTAGAATAAAGGCTTCCCTTTTTCTAATCACGTCTCTGTAAACTCCGTTATCAAACTCAGGTAGATTATTTATACCGTTTATCTTTTGAATAATTTTAATATACTCATCATGTTCAAGGCCACCTGTAAAGATAGCCGTTTTTACGGGTTTCCCAAATGCCGAGAGGTTGTAAAAGACTACCTTCCCAAGTTCATCCCTTTCAAAATAGAACCTTTCCATCGGATGCATGACAACGCACCATGTGCCTGTGGAGTTCAGGATAAAATCCTGATTCTCTTCTTTAATAAGGTAGGGAAGAAGGGATGCGTTGGAATCATGAATTCCCACGGTAACTATTACTTCGGTTGACAGTCCCGTTCTTTCTGCTATGTCAGGCTTTATTTTCCCCAAAACAGAATGAGGGTTGGTAACTTTTGAAGGCAGCCTTTCCGTGATGCCCAGTTTGTTGGTTACACTTGACCAGGTTGATTTTTTAAAATTCCACAGATAGGTATGGCAACCGGCATAGGTAAAATCACTTGCGATTTTCCCCGTAAGAAGATAGCCAAGAAATTGGGGATAAAGCAGAAATGTTTTTACCTTAGAAAAAACTTCCGGAAACTCTTCCTTTAAAAAGTATATACCCTGGGCGACATTCAAGAGTGCGCCAAAGCGGGCTGTGCCTGTTTCCAACTGAAGGCTATCAGGCTCTCCTGCTATTTCAAAAAAGTTTTCGTGTAAGCTATCACCAGGTTCGTTCGTGTATGAGAGTATTGGAAAGGCGAGTTTACCCCTGTTGTCTATCGCTGCAAACGTGGCACCATGCGTGCTGAAGGCTATTACCCTTATTGGAAATTTATCTGAATACAGGGCGAGACTTTTTACAATCCATTCTTCAATCCCTTTGTTGTCTTCAACTTCGAGTTGCCATTCCCTCTTGCCCCTTGCCTTATAATTGATTGAAGGAAAAGATTGATATGTGACGGCCAGTTCATTTAAATTGTTATCGAAAATAACAAGCTTCTTGTTGGTTTTCCCGATATCAAAAACTGCGATAGCATACTCCATAGGGTTGTCTCCTACTTTCTGACTAGAATTATGTTTTTGGAATACTCTTCTACATCATCAAGCCAGGCAGAACCGGCCGGTACATTGTTCTGTAAGCAGTACATATCCCAGACAGCTCCGAATGGAAGACTCTTAAACTCTTCCATCAATGCAAGCCTTTCTCCGTACTTGCCTTCGTTTTCAACCTCAATTAAAATCTCTGTCGGCTCTAAAATTGCCCTCAAAATCGACTTGAGTGCAGCTCTTATTCCGATAATCCAGGCGATTATACGGTTTATGCTGGCATCAAAGAAGTCAAGGGCAAAGTGTACCCTGTCCAAAACTTTGCTTCTCTTTACTTCGAGAGCTATCGAGAGTATCTGATCGTTCATCGTTACTACATGATCACTGTCCCATCGGACTCCCCTGCTAAGATGCAAGAGTAACCTGTCTGTAAAATTCAAGACAGATGAGATCTTGTCTGAGATATCTTCAGTCGGATGAAAGTGTCCCGAATCGAGGCATAGCATCAGTTTGTTTTCAACCGCATAACCCATGTAAAACTCGTGTGAACCGACAACGAAAGCCTCCGAACCGATACCGAATAGTTTGCTCTCCACCGAATCGAGTATGTAGTTTGGGTCGAGTTTTTCTTCATAAATGGTATCCAGTGACTCCTTCAGGATTTTTCGGGGTGTCATTCTGTCTGCCGGCAGGTCTTTTGAACCGTCAGGTATCCAGAGATTATTTATACAGGGGCTTTTCAGCTGCTTGCCCATCTCCATGGCAATTTTTCTGCTTGCCCTTACATGTCGTATCCAGAAATTTCTCACTTTTGAATCTTTGCTTGAAAGCGTGAAACCGCTGTCTGCAAGAGGATGTGAGAAGACTGTGGGGTTGAAATCCAGGCCTATCTTATTTTTCTTTGCCCATTTTATCCAACCGGAAAAATGCTCAGGCTGAAGCTCGTCTCTATCTACCTGTTTACCCCCTGTTTCCGCATAGATTGCATGGAGGTTTAGCCTATGCTTTCCAGGTACAAGGCTAAATACCTTTTCCAGATCCATCCTCAACTCATCGGCATTTCTTGCCTTGCCGGGAAAATTGCCCGTAGCCAGGATGCCTCCGCCGGAGAGACTTTCCTTGCCCGGTTCAAAGCCAGTAACATCATCACCCTGCCAGCAGTGGACAGAAATCGGAATAAGTTTCATCTTTTCAAGCACACCCTCCGTATCAATACCGTAGCTACCATAAATTTCTTTTGCACTTTCATAATTCTCTTCTATTAAATTTGTTGAAATCTTCGGATACATTATATTTGCCTCCTCTTTCTTCCTATTTCCGAATAGACCTTTATCCTCTCATATAGATCTGGATACTTTCTTACAGTCTTTTTAGAAAAGAATGCATCTTCGGGATTGTCGGTTGCAAGAGTTTCATGGCCTATAAGCGCCCATGTGGTATCAACAAGAAGGGGATACTTTATTCTTGTTATTGCCTTTCCCGTAAATGATTGTCTTGGTGAGTTTATGTCCTCACCGCATATCTGGAGCAAACCATACCGAACCGAAAGCTTGCTTACCCTGTTTATCTGCTCCGAGGTGTTTCTTGAGGGCATATAGGTAACAGCTTTAAAGCCAAGCTCCTTTATTATTTTGAATAACTCTTCCAGGTAGGAATCTTCAAAGGCCTGGGCCTTTTTATCCCCTGTAACCGATTCAGTAATATCACCGAGGTAAGCGTAAGCGGGTATGGAATTGATACTGTTTGCAAAATTCACCACGGATGATACATCGTAACATTCCTCGGTGGCTGGAATATAGATCAATTCCAGGAATTGGCTTTTAAGTATTCCCATTAAATCATACGTGTAGTAGGGATTATCCGTGTCTTTCAATAGAGTGAGCAGTTTGGTGCTTATATTGATTTTGAGTTTTTCAAGCAGGAATTTTAGGAGGTCTTCTCCTTTACCAAATTTCCCTGTAATTTTTTCTGCCAGTGCAAACAGAAGATGCCGTTCCGTTACGGTTCCGCCCTCACCATACATTGAAAGGGGAAGAACATCCCTGTTGAAGGAAAGTTCAATTTCCCAGGGCTTAAAGTATCGATTGAGCCTTTCCGTCATTTTTTTTGTTCTTTCAACCCGTTTTTCTATTCCTTCTCTGAAAAAGGTGTTTGTGGTTTCTATTTTGTCGTGTGGTATTCCGTGAAGTGCAATGTAGGCAGTAGAGAGTTGGTCCGGATGATTCAACCTTCTTCCTGCAAGCGGCGTGGCAGAGAAATCGACCCTGCACTCCATTCCAACCGTTGTTGCAAGGCCTGTTGTTTTACCTGCCTCTATAAACTCCACTGCACCGGCAGCATTGTCATGGTCAACTATGCCTGCAGTTTCAAGCCCTGCCTGATACGATTTCCAGACAGCCATGGTGGGAGAGTATGGCGAGAAGGAGTACCATGTGTGTATGTGATTGTTAATAAAGCCCTTAACTTTAGGTCGTGGTAATAAACCCTTTGCAATCATGGCCTTCAGCCGGTTCAAGGAGCTAAGCCTTTCTTCCCGTTTCTTCGAGTTCAGTTTTGCCTCTGATCTTTCCCGGTTATTTTGCATTTGAAACCCAAAATCACTTAAAGCTATTTAAGCATTGTCTGCCCGCCCGTAACAGGGAGAGCCTGGCCTGTTTCGTATTTCTGTTCTATTATATATAGGAGTGCTCTGTTTATATCCTCTATTTTACAGCCCCTCCTCATTGGCACCTTCTCTTCATAGTACTTCCTTACATCCTCCACGCTTCTGGCTCCGGCAACTTTGCCTGCCTTTAAGTATTGAACAAAAAGGCCTCTCTCCGGGTCGGACCAGAGCGGCCCGTCAAAGTAATTACCGGGGCATATTGCATTTACCTTGATATTGAAATCCACCAGTTCAAGTGCAAAGCTCTGGGTAAGTCCTATACCTCCGAATTTCCCCCCTGCGTAGGCAAAGTTTTTTCTGCTTCCGGAAAGTCCCGATTTGGAGTTTATTTGAACTATATCCATGTAGTATTCGGGATTGAATTTGTGTTGTATCTTCATTATCTGTGAAGCGTGTTTTGTGCAAAGAAAGTACCCGTAGTAATTTACCTTTGTTACAAAGTCAAAGTCTTTCATACTAATATCGTCGAGGCTGCCTGCCTTTAATACCCCTGCATTGCTTACAAGAATATCCAGCCCGCCGTACTCTAACACGGTATCGATAACCATGTTTTTAACGGAATCTTCATCTGTAACGTCAACCTTTACAGCCATAACTTTGCCTGAAGAAGACCCTTTGGAAGAAGACCCGGCAGATTCTGTTGGCGGCACAGTACCTGAACCACTATCCGAACCGGTACCCAAAATTGCATTAAGCTCCTTAGCCGTTTCCTCTGCCTTGCCTTCATTGATATCTGCTATTACGACATTACATCCTTCTTTAATGAGGCCTCTTGCGATTCCCTCTCCGATACCCTGGGCCCCTCCTGTAACAACAGCTATCTTCTCATTCAGCCGCCTAGCAAAAAACCCATTACCTTTGCTTCCTGATAGTAATACCTTCCTTCTGTATGATTCGCTCTCCCATCCCTTTATGAAACCTACCTGCTCCTCGGGCATCGGTTTTATTCCGCCAAAAGATTCTGAAAGCCTGTTTATCTTGACGGCATCGAAAAAGAGCTTCAAGGCAGCCTCTGCATCCTTCTTGCTGTTTCCGCATGAGAATATACCAAGCTTTTCTATGGCAACGATCTTTGGTTTTACGCCTTCGCTTTCAACAAAGGACTTGTATGCCCGCTTTAGGTTCCCTGCTTCCCACTCTATCCCTACGAAAAGTGCTCTGTCACTTGCATAAACTATATGATCCGGTGTAATATTAAGTGCTAATCTATCAAATGCCTCTTTGGAGGATACTATCCTCTCTATGCTTTTGTTCTTCTGGAATACGCAAATTGCCGTATCACTCTTATCTTCCATTAATAGCATTCTCAAAGCAGGTGCAATAGTGGCTGCCTTTTCTCTGACTTCGGGAGAAGTGACTTTGCCTCCGGCTATTCCTGCTACTTCCCTAAGCACGGCAGAGTCGATTTTTGATTTAATCTTTGATACGACCTCTGCGGTGATTTCTTCTATTTCACTACCGGTGTCTGCCGCAACAAAAAGCCCGTGGTTTTCCAGGAATATTATATGCGGATTCTTGCCATACCTCTTGCGATAGCTTGATAACTCCTCATGCACTTTCTTTGCAAGCAAATAACCGGGGTTTATAGTGGGTATCCAAAGTGATTCCTCCGGGAAAAGCTTTAAAACAGCAGATTTCCCCTCCTTGCTGCATGTAAGGGCATTGATAAGGTAGGGGTGGGTATGAATTACGAAGGAATAGCTTATGGCTTCATGAAGCAGTGTCTCCACGCTCGGCCTTCTTATACAGCGCTCTTCCTCATTGAAAATTGCCCTCTTAAGGTCAATCAAGAATTCCTTTTCCCTTTCGGAAGGTTCTTTCGGATACTTTTTGCTAAGCATCTCTTTAAGCCGGGCTCGATTCATCTTGATAAAGCCGCTCTCATCTATTGAGCCAAGGGGAACCCCGGATGCCTTAACATAGAGGTAATCGTTGTCCTTGAATGAGGTATTGCCGCCCCCCTCAAGAATAAAATCCGGATCACTTCCATATTTTCTGGAAAGCCTGACAAGCTCTTGAATTTCAATGCTTTTAAATGCTTTCATTTATTTTTATTTTATTTTATTTAATAAACAATTTCAATAGATATTTGCCACGAAAATTACTAGTAGCATTTTATAGTGCGTTATTTTAAGGAATTGGTTATTTTAAGGAATTGATAAAAAGGCTCTGTGAATTTTAAAGGACTTATTCGTGTAAAGTATCAATATAAATATTCTTTATAGTCCGTTACTAAGAGGTATTTGGGTTTCTCGTCAGGTTCTATTTCAGGAAACCTTCCCAACTTTTCGTAGAATCGGTTGTCAGTGTTATCATCATTTACAGAGCTTACCTCACCAACTAGAGTCTGTCCGTCTATAGCGTAGAATCGATGATAGACACCTTGCTCGAGACAGATGCTTTCCCCTGGTTCGAGAATAACCTTTCCCCCAGGAGCAACTTCCCTTGGTATACTGTCAATCTTGACAACTATAGGCTCATCCGAAAAACCTTCTTTGTCGGTAGATCCGTAGAGTTCAATAACAAGCTTTCCACCGGCTCTGTTTATAATATCCTCCATTTTTGTCCAGTGAAAATGAAAAGGTGTCTCCTGATTTACCTTTACTATCATTATCTTTTCAGCATAGCTTTTATCCTTTTGGTTTGCCCTTTGAAGCTTCTTGAGGTTGCCGTTTCTCAAAGTAAATAAAAGTAAGCCATGTTTTTCGAAGTTTCCCCTTCCGAAGTCGGTTAAATCCCAACCAAGCATATTTTCTGCAATTTCATCTGCCTTCTTTCCCTCCCAGTCTTCCGGTTGCCAAAAGGCCCACTTGGGAAGATGAAAGTTCATCTTGTTCATGAAATCTATTGCCTCATCTATCAATCTGTTTATTTCACTTCTCTTCATTTGAGAGCTCCTGTTTTGGGTCTAATTTTTATTAATGGTAAACTTTAGCAATTTGAGTTGTCAATAAATCATTTGAAGGTCAGGCAGTAGATTCTGGGAAAGAATATGAATTATCGTAGTTGCTTATTTATCGGTATAGCATATTCTCCTTTTCTATCTCCTTTTAATTTTACCAATCTGTTTGCTGGAGGGATAGCCAGGTCTTTCAGGAATTTTGCACGATGTATCATAAATAGTTTTCAAAGTGCTATTCGTTGTACATGATAAGGTATATTTCTTACAGGTATTTAATTTCAGATATTCTTCGTGTTTTTATTTTTAAAAGAACGAATCATTGGTAAAAATGATAATGCTTTTCGTGAATTACGTCAAACATCATTATTTTACTCTTTCGGTTTTTTTATTAATCCATATAATTGGAAGGTAAAAGAACTTTCTTGTGTTTTGAGTAATAAAAAGACAGCCTTAGCCTAAAACCATCCTGACCTTTTGCAAGAGGTTATTGACAGAGAGAGTCTTACGAAGAAAATTTGTATCATCAGCCAATACGGCAAGATGGACAATTACATTATCCGTATATCCTGACATATACATTACTTTTATATTCGGATGATTAGCAGCCAAAAGTTGATATAGTTTTTTGCCCGTTCATTTCAAGCATAATCATGTCTGTTGGCAAAAGGTGAATGGTTTCCCTTTATGTGGAAGCAAGTTGTACAGCTTCATTAGCGATAGAGGCTTTAATAACATTATAACCATGTGAGGTTAGAGTTTCACAAACCATTTTATTGACCATCTTATCATTTTCAACGATAAAAATAGTTTCTGTTCCATAAAGAGAAGGTGGTTTTTCAACCCCAATCAATCGATGAAGCATCTTTTTATAATATCTCACTATCATATTAAGGTCTACAACTTGCGTTTCCAATATCTGCTTGCAGCTGAAAGCTAGGATTTGGCGGGGTAAGGCCAGCTGCCCGTTTTGCCGTTTCTTGTATTTGTTTTAAATCAGCATAGAGTTTACTTTCTGGCGGTAAATTCAATATCTCAAGTTCAGCATATCCAATAATAGACACTAGAATGTTATTAAAGTCATGGACTTTGCCTCCTTGATCACCTCCTGCCAATCGGCCAATGGCTTCCATTTTTTGAGCCTGATAAAACTGTTTCTCAAGTTGTTTGCTTTCTGTAATATCGCGTGATTTCACTACCACACCCCGAACCGTAGAGTTGTTCAAAAGATTTTGTGCAATAGACTCGAGAGGCCGCCAAGAACCGTCAGCCTCTAACACGGTAATGATATCTTGTGCATTTTTAATCAGAGCACGGAAATATTCTTCGCTGGCTCGTATGGTCCGTTCTGATTTCTTGCGCTGTTCATTCTCTTGTTGGACCCGTTTTAAGGCATCGGAGAGGTCACTGAGAATAAGAAGAAACGAAAAATCAAACCAACGAAAAAAAGGTGTTTCATTGTGTTGATTCTTTTTTCAGTAAAGAAGAAAGATATAGTCGCTATGAGAACAAATAGTAACGCAAATAGAACCGCTATAATAAGAATATATGCTATTCTGGCTAATTGGGTCTTATTTTCGTCACCTGGGAAAACAGGCGGTGTAAAAAAGTTCTTGAAAAGTTAAACATTAAAATCTTTTTCAATTGATACTTCCTTGTAGAATACAATATATATAACTTGAGTTTATCAATGGGTACAAAGCCGGAAATTTTCCCTCTAAAGATTTAATTTTCTTTAAACAGGTGAAAACTGATATTGCATGAATAGAAGCAAGAAAATGACAATTGATACCGCGAGATTTACTTATTTATTCCTCCTATCAGCACACAACAAGAAAAAATCTCCCCTGAAAACTTGAAAACACTTGACAGCTCGAAAAATCATGCTAAAATGAATTAGTAAACCGGTTTAGAAAAACGGTTTACCTGTAAACATTCTGCTTGTGCAGAAGAAAATCATTAAGGAGGATTTTAAAATGAAGAGATTCCTTATCGCACTGGTCGTCCTTCTCTCTGTCACTGCATTGGCAATGGCAGGAGGAGCGAAGGAAGCTTCTGGCCAGCCTGAAAAGAAGGCAGCTGAAAAGAAGGCCGAAGCTCAACCCGTATCAATTACTCTGTGGACAAAAGAGGGAGAAGCGGACAATGCACTCCAGTATGTAAAGGCTCTTGCCGATTCATTCACAAAGGCACACCCGAATGTGACATTCGAAGTTGTCAACAAGGATGTTGAGGCACTAAGGGAAGATTTCCAGACAGCAAGCCTTGCAGGTTCACCGCCAGATCTGTTGTGGACGGTAAACGACCATGCTGGTCCCTTTACCGCAGCCGATCTTATTCAGCCTGTAGACAACCTTTTCGACCTGTCAAAGTATGTGGATTCTGCCGTTGCCGCTGTAAAACTTAATGGCAAGACATGGGGTGTTCCAATTTCAAATGGTAACCATCTCATGCTTCTATACAATAAGGACCTTGTTCCCAACCCGCCAAAGGATACGGACGAGCTAATAGCCCTTGGAAAGAAACTTACACATGGTGATCAGTACGGTCTCGTCTGGAACCAGACAGAACCATTCTGGTTGGTTCCCTGGCTCGGTGGTTTTGGCGGAAAGGTGTTTGCAGATGACGGAGTAACTCCTACACTCAATACCCCAGCTATGGTTAATACTCTGAAGTTTCTTCATGACCTCAAGTACAAGTATAAAATTATACCTGCGGAGAGTGATTACAACGGTGCCGATACCCTTTTCAAGGAGGGAAAAGCTGCTATGATAATAAACGGAGACTGGTCCCTGGGTGCATACAAAGATGCCCTCGGTTCGAAGCTCGGAGTTGCAAGAATTCCCAAGGTAAAGGCAACCGGCATGTGGCCAAAGCCCTATACAAGCGGTGTTTTCTTTATGATACCGAAAGATTTAGGCGGGGCAAAGCTAGATGCTGTAAAGGCATTTATAAACTTTGCAACAGACAAGGAAAACCAGATTGACATGGTAAAGAAGCTTACAAGGCTTCCTGCCCTTAAAGCGGCTTTGAACGATCCTATTATCTCGAGCGACCCGATTCTTAAGGGTTCTGCAGATCAGATGGTTGTTGGGACGCCCATGCCAACCGTCCTCGAGATGCGTTGTAACTGGGATGCAATGAAACCGGAGATGCAGGCTGTTCTTGCAGACAAGAAATCCCCCGAGGATGCTGCAAAGGCAATGCAGAAGGCCGCAGAAGCTTGTATAAAAGCCCAGCAGTAGAGAGCCTGTTGTAAGATATTATGCGAGAAATGTGAAAAAAATAAGGTTTTATGAGGGATGGGGCGTTCAGCATTGAACAGAGCGCCCCGTTTCTCTATTCCATATCTCACTTTTAGTAGAAAGGAGGTATGCCATGGAGGTAGAATGCCATGAGAGGCTTGACAGGTAAAGTAATAGCAGAGAGTTTCAATCAGGTCGGTTTTACGATTCTCGTTATCATTGTCGTTGCTGCCATTGTCGAGCTTTTTGTCTATGTCCTTTTCAGTAAGATACTGAAGAACAAATACACACTGCCCGTCATGCTTATGGCGCCTGCTGCAGTGGGACTTTTGCTTCTTATAATCTATCCGATTGCCTTCGAGGTAAGACTTGCATTCAGCAACATGAGCTTAAGGCACTTCAAGAATCCAACCTTCGGTATTGCCCAGGGATGGAATAATTTCAAATTGATATTTACCGAGCCGGTGCTGAAGCAGGTAATGTTCTTTCCCCTCCTTTTGAGGACGATTCTCTGGACTGCGATACAGGTCAGTTTCCACGTTTCCCTCGGTCTGGGACTTGCAATGCTTTTAAACAGGCCGATGAAACTGCGAGGATTGTACAGAACAATACTGGTAATTCCGTGGGCACTGCCCCAGGTGATAGCTGTTCTCACATGGAGAGGCGAGTTTCATTACCAGTATGGTTTTATAAATATTATGCTTCGTGACATTGGCTTAAATCCAATTCAATGGAAAACGAGTCCCTTCTGGAACTTCGTTGCGATGAATATAACGAATATCTGGCTCGGTGTGCCATTTATGATGGTGATTCTCCTGGGTGGCTTACAGAGTATCTCCAGGGAATACTATGAGGTTGCAGACATAGACGGGGCATCGGGATGGGCAAAGTTTAGCAGGATAACCCTTCCGCTTCTGAAGCCGGTGATGACACCTGCGGTAATACTCGGTACTATCTGGACTTTCAACAATTTCAATGTTCCCTTCTTTATCAATGAGAATGAGCTCGAAACCTCAGATATTCTGGTTACCGCACTTTTCAGGGCTGCATTCCAGTACAACCGTTATGGTTTTGCTGCAGCATTTGCCCTTGTGATATTCCTAATCCTGCTTGTCTTTGCCATTGTCTATATGCGGGCAACGGGTGGGATAAAGGGGGTTTATGAAAAATGAATAATGCAATAAGAAGGTTCTTTTTCAGATCGCGTGGCGACAGTCCCTTCAAGAGACTGATAATTCACCTTGTTCTGATACTTGCCTGCATCATTGCAATCTACCCTGCCCTTAGGATAATATCGGTGTCCCTGAGGCCGGGTGACAGGCTCCTTTCCACATCGCTTGCAATAATACCGAAGGATGCAACCCTGGACAATTACAGGGAAGTCATCTTCGAAAAAAATTTCTTTCTCTGGTTGTGGAACAGTCTTATCATCACGATAACTACCTCTGTTATCGGTGTAATACTGGCAATGAGTTCTGCCTATGCCTTTTCTAGGTGGAACTTCCCGGGAAGGGGACCGGGCCTTGTTTTCCTCTTGGCAACACAGATGATTCCCGCTGCAATGCTCATGATACCGATTTACATACTTGCAGCAAGGCTTCATCTGATAAATACCTACAAGGGCCTGGTATTTGCGTACTCCGTGAGCTCTATACCATTCAGCATCTGGATACTAAAGGGATACTACGACACGATACCGGGAGAACTGGAAGAGGCTGCTATGATAGACGGGGTGTCGAAACTCTCTGCCTTTTACAGGATAATTCTTCCACTTTCAACACCGGCACTGGCCATAGTGTTCCTCTTTAACTTCATGACAGCCTGGAATGATTTCCTCCTGGCAAGAATAATGCTTCAGAGGGAAAGCATGTACACCTGGACCCTAGGGCTTCAGAGTCTGCAGGGCCAGTTTCAGACGGAGTGGGGAGCCTATTCGGCGGCTTCAATACTGATTGCAATTCCGGTTATGACACTATTTCTCTTTTCATCCCGTTGGCTGATATCGGGACTAACTCTGGGCTCGGTTAAGGGCTGACAGAGTGAAGGGTTATTTCGAAAAAATGGGGAGTAAGCAGTATGATTAAATTGCTTGAGAAAAGAATAACGATTCTATTTCTTTTGACGCTGATTGTGTCTGTAACAGCTTTCATAATTACAGGTTGTACGGCAGTAAAACCTGTAGCCAGGGTAGAACAACCTTCAGAGGAAGGGGTCATTTACCTCAATCTCATCTGGCACAACCATCAGCCTCTCTATGGCAAAGATATAAAAACGGGTGTCTATTCAAGGCCCTGGGTAAGGGTACATGCTACCAAGGACTATTACGACATGGTGGCGATGCTTGAAAAGTATCCAAAACTCAAGGTGACATTCAACCTCACCCCCGTTCTTATCAGACAACTGGATGATTTTGTTGCCGGTGCAAAGGACAGGTACTGGGTGCTGGCAGAAAAACCTGTTGGTAGCCTTACGGAAGATGACAAGAGATTTATACTTCAGAGGTTCTTTGATGCAAACTACAAGAATATCATAGGTAGGTATCCGCGCTACTACGAGCTTTTGAAAAAACGTGGGGGAGGCAGCCAGGAAGAAATTGATAGTGCGCTAAAAAGATTTACCGATCAGGACTTTCTAGATCTTCAGGTATGGTTCAACCTCGCATGGATAGATCCAGACCTCCTCATGAAAAACCCCCTTAAGGCCCTTGTTGAAAAGGGAAGAAACTTTAATGATTCCGATAAAAAAGTACTTTTTTCGGAGATAAGAAAGATATTGAAAGAGGTGATACCTGAGTATAGAAAGCTTCAAGACAGGGGACAGATAGAGGTCATAACAACCCCATATGCCCATCCCATACTGCCCCTCATTTACAATAGCGACCTGGCAAAAGTGGGAGATCCCACTGTAGAGCTTCCCCCTCGTTTTTCATACCCTCAGGATGCTATTGCCCAGCTTCGTAAAAGTGTAGAAATTTACGAGAAACATTTCCG
Source organism: Spirochaetales bacterium (assembly GCA_027021365.1). Lineage (GTDB taxonomy): Bacteria > Spirochaetota > Spirochaetia > SZUA-6 > SZUA-6 > JALUUM01. The sequence goes on along the minus strand of JALUUM010000037.1, from coordinate 19,893 downwards.
GAAGAAACCGAGTGGTCTCTGGCCTGCTGAGGGTGCCGTTGCTCAGGATATAGTAAAACTTGTAGCAGATGCAGGCTTCAAGTGGATGGCTTCCGGTGACCAGGTGCTGGCAAAGTCTATTGGCATAGGTGACTTTGTACGTGATTCCTCCGGTATTGTTACAAAACCGGATGACCTTTACAGGCCATACTATGTACAGTTTAAGAATGGCCCTAAGGTTGGAATTGTATTCAGGGACAACAGGCTTTCAGACCTAATTGGCTTCGAGTATTCAGGCACTCCAGGAGAGAAAGCAGCAGACGATTTTATCGGAAGAATTCTAAAAATCAGGAAACGACTTTTAAAATCAGGGAAAACGGAGCCTCACCTTGTAAGTGTTATTCTGGATGGTGAAAACGCATGGGAGTACTATCCCAATGACGGAAAGGCCTTCTTGAATGCACTTTACAGGAAGCTCTCGGAAAGCAAACTCATTAAGACAACAACGGTAAGCGATTTCCTCGAAATGTATCCTGAGCAGAAGAAGATAGGCAAACTCTGGCCCGGAGCATGGTTCAGTCCCGATTACGGAACATGGATAGGGGAGCCGGAGGAAAATCTTGCATGGGAATACCTTGGAAAGGTTAGGAAGCATCTTGCTCAGTTCGACATGTACAAGAAAAGGACAACAACCCCTGAAAAACTCAATAAGGCTTTCGACTTCATGTACCTTGCCGAGGGTTCAGACTGGTTCTGGTGGTACGGCAAGGATCAAGATTCGGGTGTGGATGAGTACTTCGATGAAAATTTCAGGTTTTTATTGAGCGAGGTTTACAGGTCACTTGGTGACCCGGTTCCAGACTTTGTGAAGGTACCTATTATTCCGAAGAAACCGGTAAAATCTGACAGGCCTATAGAAGGATTAATCAAACCGATAATTGATGGCAGGGTTTCCAATGACGAATGGAAAAATGCAGGTTACTACGATTTCAGTAAAATCGCCGGTGCCTATATTAGGGGCTTGTATTACGGCTTCGATGAGGATAACTTCTATATAAGGATAGATCCTGCCCTTGCCAATGCTTCCAAGGTACGAAAAATCGGTTTCTATTTTTCCACTCCGGAACAGGGAAAATCCTCACCGTTTACAAAACCCCGTGAAAATGATGCAAGGGCAAAAAAGCACCTCTTAGGTTTGAGGGCTGGTTACCTGTTCGAGTTCGATTTTTCGGAAGGCCTTACTTCACGAAATTATGTTTCTCTGCTCTACAGTATCGGGAGATATGGAAACTGGCAGGTGGAAGTTCCAACGACGAAAACAAAGATAAGAAATGCAGTATCAGGAAATGCGATTGAGCTTGCAATTCCCCTTGAAGCACTTGGTGAAATAGAATCGGGGGATACTATACTTATGCAGATTGCTGTAACTGATTCAACGGATGATATAAAGATTTTCCCTCAAAAGGGTCCCGGAAAGCTGATCGTTCCGGAGCTTGGTACGTCGGAAATTATCATGCAGGTTAAGGATCCCCTTGGTGACGACCATGGGCCGGGAAGCTATGTGTATCCCACGGACAAGGTTTTTGAAAAAGGTGTTTTTGATGCAACATTCTTCTCTGTTTCAGAGGATAAGAGAAACCTGATTTTCAAGGTTGGAATAAAGGGTGATATCAAGAATGTCTGGGGTTCCGGAATAGGACTCTCGCTTCAAACAATTGATATCTATATCGATACTGACCCGAGGAAGGGGACAGGCAGCAGGATGCTCTTGGAGGGAAGGAATGCGGCGCTGAAAAAGGGCAACGGATGGGACTATGCAGTCTGGGCGGAAGGTTGGCATCAGAAACTCATTGTTCCGGGTAAGGATGGAAAGCCAGTGGAACTTTCAGGTACTCCCGTTAAGGTAATAGTAAATGAACAAAAGCACCTTATCAATATCAAGATTAAGAAGGAAGTATTTAAAAACATTTCAGACCTGTCAAAATGGGGTTATGCATGTGCCCTCTTGAGTCAGGAAGGTTTTCCCTCCCCGGGTGTAAGACGGGTGCGTGATGTTGAAAAAACGGCTAAGCAGTGGAGAATCGGTGGCGGGCCGGACGATACAAATCATACCAGAATAATGGATCTTCTCTGGCCTGCAGGAGAAAAACCGACACAGGAAGAGATTCTTTCCGGTTACAGTAGCTCGAAGGAGACCGTGGACAACCTGACCCCAGACGATTTCGCACAGATACCACTTATGATACCTGCACTCTCAGGAAAGAGCTTCAAGACCGGTGAGACGGAAAAGTCGGAAAATTCGGAAAAGACAGAGAAAAAAGGCGATTGAGGGTAATGTTTTGATGGGTAAGATCTACTTCTCCCTCGTAATACACAGTCATCAGCCCGTCGGCAATTTTGGTTTTGTCTTTGAAAAAGCTTACAGGCTTGCATATGAGCCTATGCTGGCATTACTGGAGAGACATCCTCTTGTTAAGTGCACGCTCCACTACTCGGGATGCCTCCTAGATTGGATATTTGAGAACAGGCCGGACTTCGAGTCGAGGGTAAGGAGACTTGTCGAGCGAGGACAGGTGGAGATAATGACCGGCGGTTACTACGAACCGATTCTCGTTGCGATCCCGGAGGAAGACAAGAAGGGCCAGATTGCAAAACTTTCCAATGTGGTGAGAGAGCGGTTTACATACGATCCCAGGGGTGCCTGGCTTGCAGAGAGGGTCTGGGAACCCCACCTTGCAGAAAACTTCTGTGATTCGGGGGTGGAGTATACCATTGTCGATGATACCCACTTCAAATATGCGGGCCTCGAGGATAAAGACCTGTACGGTTACTATATCACGGAAGAACAAGGGAAACCGCTGAAGATCTTTAGTACTTTGAAAGAGCTCAGATACTCAATACCATGGTCACCGGTGGAAGATGTCATTTCATGGTTCAAGGAAATGGCAGAAAACAGCACCTCACCGATCCTTGCCCTTATGGGTGATGACGGAGAAAAGTTCGGCCTGTGGCCGGGAACCTTCAGTCATTGCTGGGGAGAAAGAGAAAAATTCGGTGATGGAATTACCGAAAATGTAATCTCAGACGAAGGTGTTTCCGGGGATGATATTTTCGGGCATGTTAACCCAAAAGATGGCTGGATGGAACGTTTTTTCACGGAGCTGGAGGCCAATTCCGATTGGCTCAAAACCATTACACCCTCCGAGTATATCGGCAGTTTTGAACCGCTTGGAAGAATCTACCTCCCAACAGCCTCCTACGACGAGATGACCGAGTGGGTGCTACCCCCGGAACTGGGGCATAAATTCAAAGAGATAAAACGAAAGCTGGAAGATGCCGGTATGGATGATGTTGAGAGATTCCTAAAAGGGGGATTCTGGCGTAATTACATGGTGAAGTACGATGAGATAAACAGCATGCACAAGAAGATGCTTCGGGTGAGTGCCAAGGTTCATCAGGTCCTGAAAGGCTTAACGGTATCTTTCCCTTCGGCTGACAGAATTGATAAAGTTGATAGAGAAAATATGCTCTCACATCTCTGGGCAGGGCAGTGTAACTGTCCTTACTGGCACGGTGTTTTCGGGGGTGTCTATCTCTTTCATCTTCGCTCGGCTATCTACGAGAACCTTATTTACGCCGAGAATCTTGCTGATAAACTGGCAGAAACGGTTTTCTCTCCGAAAGGGAATATTGTCTCATACAGTATAGAAGATTTCGACAGGGACGGAAGCAACGAAATTCTGGTGGAAAGCCCCGCTCAAAATATCTATATAGATCCGGACAGGGGAGGGGCGATTTTCGAATGGGACTGGAAGAAAGCCTGCTTCAACCTTGTCAATGTGATGACTCGCAGAAGGGAGAGCTACCACAGTGACTTTCTTGAAGCAGTAAGGGACGACAGACTGATACTTGCCACGGGCGGCGCTTCCAAGGAAACAGGGAGAGCCGGTGATGCATCGTCGGAAGACGATGCATCGACTTCCCCGGAGAGCATCCATTCGGAAAAGGTCCGTGTAAAGGAGAAGGGGCTGGAAAAGAGGCTGTTCTATGATCGTGCAAGGAGAATGGCCTTTACCGAACATTTTTTCGATATCAAGACGAGGTTGGACGACCTATACAAGATGCTCTACGAGGAAAGAGGAGACTTCGCCGGTGGAAAATATCAATATGATATTAGCGAAGAGGGAGAAAAGCTGGCAGTCAAATTGGTAAAAACCGGCAGATACATGGAAAACGATGTATCTGCAATGGTTGAGCTAGAAAAGGAATATACCATTTACAGGGATAAGGCAAGATTCTCGGTATCCTACAGGCTACGGGAGCTTGGAAATGGCGTGCAGTCTGGAAACGTAGCGCATAAAGCAAAAACGGAAAGAATGGAGGCACTATTCGGAGTAGAGACTAATTGGGCACTGATGGGAGGCACAGCCGAGAATTCATTCATGAAAATCAAGGTAGATTCGGGCAGGGAAATGAGAGAGCGACTCGATTCCAGGGGGTACATGGAAGGAGCGAAGGGCGTGGAAATTTACCTTTCGCTTTTGAATATGAAATTGACGATTTCATGGGATGAAAATGCAAGGCTCGTATGGTACCCCATCGAAACGATATCGAATTCGGAAGAAGGTTTTGAGCGGATATACCAGGGGCTTTGCCTGTTTCCCATGTGGAAGGTTGCAATTCATAGTGGAATGGAGTACCAAAGAAATATCCTGGTGGCGACAGAGAGATGGGAAAAAGAGTAACAATCAATCAGATTGCACAGAGAGCTGGAGTTTCGAAAACGGCTGTCTCGTTTGCTTTCAATAGTCCCGAACGCATTTCCAGAGGCACCTATGAGAGAATTATGAAAATAGCCAATGAGCTTGGTTATGTTCCGGACCCTGTTGCCAGGACACTTGCTACCAAGAAGGTTGGTTCCATAGGTTTCCTCATACCTCAATCGATCCCCGTGGCATTCAAGAATCCCTTCCTGTCTCTGGTGTTACAGGGTGTAGGTAAAGTATGTCAGAAAGAGGGATTTTCGCTTACCATTGTACCGCCTTTAAAGGGGTGTATCTTCCAGGGGATCAGGAGTGCCGCGGTTGATGGCTTTGTTACCTTTGGGCTTGAGGCTCACTTGAGAATTGTGGAGCTTATATTGCAGAGAAAGATACCCCTTGTCGTTGTGGACGGAAAACCTTCAACGGAGATTCCCAGTGTGAATACGGATGACAGGAACGGGGCTAAAAAAGTGATGGAGCATGTGCTTAAGGCGGGGCACAGGAGGATTGGAATAATCTCTCTGAAATCCGGACAGAGTTTAGAGAAAGACCAGGAGAATTTCTCCCGCGTAAGGGATTTGAGGATAAAGGGTTATTCCGATGCCCTCAAGAAGTACAGGAGCGAGATTGGTGACCGGAATGTCAAACTCCTTGAATGCGAGTGTTCGATCGAGGGTGGGATCAGGGCTGCGGCAAAGTTCTTTTCGAGGAAGAAACCACCGACGGCGATAGTGGCTATGAGTGATATCATGGCACTGGGAGTGCTCTCTTACTGCAGGGATAATGGCATAAGGGTTCCTGACGATATATCGATAGCAGGCTTCGATGATATACCGGAGGCTTCGCTGGTCTCACCCACTCTCACCACTGTGGCTCAACCGGCCTTCGAGAAGGGGAGGGCAGCTGGTGAGCTTCTAATTAAGCTCCTGAAGAAAAAACCCGTTGAAACCTCGGTAGAGTTCGATACAAGACTGATGGTCAGGGAATCCGTTGCAAGAATTTAAGCCCTGTCAGGATTTAAAGAAGGGTTATTTTTCTGTGAATCATTGGATTAATCCTTGAATCTCTCTACAAATCCCTTCAGGGTATCTGCATTCTGTACCGCAAAACCCTCTGCATCGTTGTTGAAGTATGTAAAGACATCTAAACCCTCTCTGTTCCACAGCGATATTCGATCTGCCCATCTTTTTAAGTGATCATTGGGGTACGATCCGCCATAGGTTCTTCCGTAACCGTGGAAGCGTATGTATATGAAATCGGAGGTTATGTAAGGTTGTGGAAAACCTGCAGGGGGTTTAACGTCCTGGTTAACACCACTCTTGTCGTTTGCCGTGGTTGTACCTTCAAGGAGTTTCTCCGTCGATGCCTTGCCGAAGTCATGCAGGCAGAGGGCCACCCTGTAATTTTTAAGCATATTGAAGAGTGTGGCTGAATAACAATGGACATTTCTTATTTCAAGGACATACCTGTAACCTCCCTTTTCCCCGTTTATCCTCTCTTCTGTTCGGTGAAGGACCGTAAAGAAGTTTTCAAGTCTTTCTTCGGCAGGACAGAGGGATGGTGGCAGTTGAATAAGAATGGCTGCTACCTTACCGAAAAGAGGTTTAATACTTTTGAAGAACCATTCAAGGGTATCGGCGGGATCTTTCAGTTTGTGAACATGAGTAACTAGCCTGCTCATCTTTAGAGAGAAGAGAAAATCCGCAGGTGTCTTTTCAGCCCAACCTGCTGTAACATTTTCCCTGGGGATATGGTAGAAGGAACTGTTTATCTCTACCGTTTCGAAGTGTTCTGCGAAGTATTCGAGCCATCTTCTCTGTGAAAGACCCTCGGGATAGAACTTCCCTTTCCAGTGTTTGTAACTCCAGCCGGAAGTTCCTATTCTTATCATGGTATCATCATGGTAATAAGTTACCACTGGCATCGCAAGTGTGGCATAGTAAGTAAAGCATCGCAAGTGTAGCACTACACGTGATGTGCCACTAAAAGTGATGCCAGTGGTTCCATATCAGGTTCACCTATTGGCCGGGCAGCCTGTCACTAACTGCAGCAACTCGTAATGGCCAACCAATCGTAATGGCCAACCAATCGTAATGGCCAACCAATCGTAATGGCCAACCAAAACTTGCCGCTTTACCAGTTTTCTGCCAGTAGCTCGAAGTATGCCTGAGGATGGGCGCATGCCGGACAAGACTTGGGAGCTTCCTCTCCCTCATAGATATATCCGCAATTCCTGCAGCGCCAGACAACCTTTTCGCTTTTCTTGAAAACTGTTCCCGCCTCCACGTTCTTGAGTAATCCAAGGTACCTCTTCTCGTGCTGCTTTTCTGCAACGGCAATTGCGGTGAAAACAGCGGCGATTTCGTTGAAACCCTCTTCCCTTGCAATTTCAGCGAAACCGGGATACATATCCGTCCACTCGTAATTCTCACCCGCTGCTCCGGCTTTCAGGTTGTCAGCGGTACTTCCTATGACACCGGCTGGGAAAGAAGCCTGGACTTCCACCTCACCGCCCTCTAGAAACTTGAAGAGCCTCTTGGCGTGTTCCTTTTCCTGATTTGCAGTCTCTTCAAAGATGTCTGCAATCTGAACGTACCCTTCTTTCCGCGCCTTACTTGCGAAATAGGTGTACCTGTTTCTTGCCTGTGATTCACCTGCAAAAGCAGTGAGCAGGTTTTTTTCCGTTCTGGATCCCTTTAGTTCCATTTTTGAGATCTCCTTTCTATATATAATATTTTTTTCAAGCAACTTCCCAGGCTGACAGCTCGAGCAGTTGCCTTGTTTCCTCGAGATTCAATATTCCGGGTCTTGTCAAAGCAAAATCGTACTTTATGGGATCTTCAGGATTTATCTGTCTGAAGCCCCTCGTTATTTCGATTGCTGTTTTCATATCGGCACTCTTTCTGCTTGTGAAACGAAGCTTTCTGCCTATTCTATACATGTGGATATCAAGCGGAACTATCAGCTTTGCCGGGTCTACTTTTCTCCAGAGACCGTAATCTATTTCATCCTTCCTTACCATCCAGCGAAGTAAGAGGTTAAGCCGCTTGCATGCACTTCCCAGCGCCGGGTCGGGGAGAAGGGAGGTCTTGCCTATCCTTCCCAGTTCTTTGAACCTCTTCACAAAAGAGGTCAGTGCATTAAGGATGTTCTCATCCTCCCGGTTGTAACCGGCAAGGAAAAACTCCTCCATGGAACCACTTTTTTCTATGATTATTTTGACAGTATTCAGAAAGGCAGCTATTTCTTTTCCCGTTGTGAACCTGTGCTTGAAATCGGAAAAGGCATCTTCTATATGTTTTACGCTGTTATTTTCAAGGAAAAGCGATGGCGTGGGTTGCATCATTTTCAGGATTGTCTCTATGCTGTTGAATATCTGGGTTACCCTCCCGTAAGCGAGTGAAGAGGCAAGGAATGCCGTGATTTCGATGTCAAGAGAATTCTCAAAGAGAGAAAGAAACTCGATGGGGTCGGGATGAATGAATTCCTTTCTGTTGTACTTTGCGTAGAAACTTTCCAGATATTTCCTGTCAATCATTTTTGTCCCGGACTATCATTGTAAACCTTTCTGCATGCCACTACAAGTATTCGGACTAATGCAAAAAATCAAAACCAGCAAATAATGCTAATGAGAACTATTCTTATCTAGATAGTTCAATAGTACCAAATTGCCTTTCCTTTTGTCAAGTTTTTTTAAGTATTTTAGCCCCTGCAGCATTACCGGGCCGGATTCAAACCTGGGTTAGCCGGGTAACGCCTGGACTAGCACGGTCAACCGGGATTAGCCGGGTAAAGTCGGGTCAAACTGCGGGTCAAGCCGGGTCAAACCGGCATTTCCTGAATCGGGTAATTTTCCAGGTAATCCTTTACATCTTTAAGGAAGAGACCTCCAAGCATCCCGTCGATGATCCTGTGATCGTAGGAGAGGCTGAGCATGACGATTGGCCTTATGCCAATTGAATCTCCGGTATAATCAAGTGAAGTACCACCCCCGGAACCTCCGGCAGACTCGCCCGAAGCCATCCTGCCGCCCTCGATTACTACAACACGCTTGGTGACTGCCCCGACCCCGAGGATGGCAACCTCCGGCTGCTTTATAATGGGCGTGCCGAATAGTGTACCAAGGCTTCCGTAGTTTGTAATGCTGAAAGTACCCTCAGAAACATCTTCCGGTTTCAGGCTCCCTTCCCTTGCACGTTTTGCAAGATCATCTATTGCCCTTGCAATGCCAAGTAAGTTCATCCTGTCTGCCCCCTTGATATTGGGAACGATGAGCTCTGTTTCACCAACGGCAACAGCAATGCCGATGTTCACGTAGTTCTTTATAAGAATCTCCTCACCGCTCAGCGACGAGTTGAGCAGCGGGTACCGGCGCAGTGCCTTTGCACAAGCCTCCACTATGAAGGGTAGATAGGTCAGCTTGATTCCTTCCCGTTGAAAATCGGCCTTCAGCATTTCCCGTACCACAGACACGGCACTCATGTCAACTTCTATCATCGAGGCGACATGCACCGAGGTGTCCCTGCTTGAAGTCAGGTTCTTGATTATCTGCTTCCTCTTCGGTTCCAGTGGTATCCTCGAGACTGATTCTTGCCGCCCCTCGACTTCTCCTCTGCCTGGCAAAGCCTCCTTTGGAACTTCAGCCTTTGCCTCCTCCCGGTCTGCCGAGAGGAGGGCTCCTTTTTTTCTCTTTGCCACGTACTCAAGGATATCCTTCTTCGTGACCCTTCCCCCCGTACCGCTTCCTTCAATCGTTTTGAGTTCCTCCGTGGATATTCCCTCTCTCCTTGCTATATTCATGACCAGCGGGGAGTAGAATCTTCTTTCCTTCTTTTCTTCTCCTTCTTCCTCGAGGATCGCAATAACTGTACCAACCGGTACCGTTTCACCTTCCCCGAACATCAATTTCTTTACAATTCCCGTTGCAGGTGACGGGATTTCGGTATCCACCTTGTCGGTCACTATTTCGAGCAAGGTTTCATCTATCTCTATTCTTTCACCCTCTCTGCGGTGCCATTTAACTATGGTACCTTCACTTACACTCTCGCCCATCTTGGGCATCACAATTTCCAAATCAATACCTCAATAATCCAGTAGTTTCTTTATTTCATTGTAGATTCTATCCCGGGAAGGAAGAACTGTCTCTTCGAGTTTCTGTGAGTAGGGAATATGCGCATCCTTCGCTGCAACCCTCCTTACAGGCCCATCCAGGTATTCAAAGCAAGTCTCCCCTATTCTCGAGGCTATTTCTGCTCCAAAACCGCCAGTAAGCATATCCTCATGTATCACGATGGCCTTTCCCGTTTTCTTTACGGAGTCGTATATACTCTCCTCATCCAGGGGAATTATCGTTCTGAGATCGATTATCTCTGCAGAGTAACCCTCCTCTTCGAGCCTCTTGCATGCCCAGAGAGAATCCCATAGAGACATTCCGTAAGAAATGATGGTTATATCATTGCCTTCGTTTACCACTCTTGCCTTCCCGAATGGGAGGAGGTAGTCCTCGGACGGTTCATCGGTTGCGGCATAGCTCTGACGGTAGAGGCCTTTGTGTTCCAGGAAGAGTACCGGGTCGTCAAGACGGCAGGCCGTCTTTAGAAGACCCTTTGCGTCGGCTGCATTGGAGGGATAGGCTATCAGAAGACCGGGAATGTGAGCGAAAAAAGCTTCGATATTCTGGCTGTGATACAACCCCCCGTGGATGTGGCCTCCCACGGCGGTTCTTATCACAATGGGAGTAGTCCAGGCGTTGTTGGATCTGTAACGCATTGTTGCCGTTTCGTTCCTTATCTGCATGAAAGCCGGCCATATGTAGTCGCCAAACTGGATTTCCACCACCGGTTTTAATCCGGCAAGGGCCATTCCGTTTGCCACTCCGATTATGCTTGCCTCGGCCAGGGGAGAATTGAAAACCCTATCATCACCGAATTCCGTGGAAAGTCCCTTTGTCACGGAAAAGACCCCGCCCTTTCTGTCTGCAACGTCTTCCCCAAAGAGGTATATGTTTTTATTTGAACGCAATTCCTCTTTCAAAGCATGGTTCAGCGCGTCAACCATCACTGTTTTTTTTCTGCCGTTGTTGGAGAAGCTGTTTTGTGTTTTGGAAGGGGAATTTCCCGAAGGTGATATTCCGGGAGAAAGATAGGAAAGCTCTTTTTCACCGCCAAATACGTGAACCAGGGCTTCCTCCTCGTTGGGCTCAGGAAATGTCATGGCCTTTTCGGAGGCATCATCGGTGATTTTTTTCACTTCTTCTTCTATCGATCTGAATGTAGTGTCGTCTACGAGTTTTGCTTCCTTCAAGCTTAAGAAGAGCTTTCTGATGGGGCAATTTTCCTCCTCCTCTTCCAGTTCGAAGCTTTCCCTGTACTTTCGCTGATCATCGGAGGAGGAATGTGAGAGCAACCTTACGCAGTCGGCCTCGATAAGGGCAGGCCCATTTCCGGACAGGATATAATCTGCCGCTTCCCTGGATGCCCTGTATGATTCTACGAAGTCGGTTCCATCGATGTGAATCCGTTTGAGATTGTGGTATCCGGAAACCATTTCTGCTATGGAACTCTTCTTTCCGGCACTTTGCCCTGTCACGGGAACGGAGATTGCGTAACGGTTGTTCTGAATTACGAAGAGTACCCCGAGTTTGTCCCTGCTTGCCCAGTTTACTGCCTCGTGAAACTCGCCCTGGCTGGTGGTGCCTTCGCCACTGCTTACATAGGTGATTCTCTTTTCTCCAAGTCTCTTCGTTGCAAGGGCAGCGCCGACTGCTTGAAGAAACTGAGTGCCAGTGGGGCTGGACTGAGAAACGATTCTTACAAGATCATCGGGATTCTTACCAAAGAGTTTATTCAACTTTTTGGCTCTCTCTTTGTCTCTGAATACGGTGCCCCAATGAGAGGACAGCTGTCTCCCCCCGCTTGCAGGGTCATCCCGCTTAGCGAAAAATTGGAGAAAGAATTCCAGCGGTGTTACTCCAAGAGAAAGAATCAGGGCGAGATCCCTGTAGTATGGAAAAAACCAGTCTCTTCTCTTGTCCAGGGTAATGCCGATTGCCACCTGAATGGCCTCATGTCCGGCACCGGCTATATGGAAAAAGCTCTTCCCCTGTTTCAGGAGTGTCAATGCCTTCAGGTCTATCGTTCTTGCAAGAAGCATTTGCTTGAGCGCATATAGGAGGATTTCCCTGTTCGGATCATCTTTTTGCCAGGAATCTTTGTCTAATCCCTTTTTTAGAGTTATCTGATTCATCATATTATCTATATTATATTACTATATTAATCAGAAATAGTCAAAGAAGTTTTTTATATACCTTTCAATCATCTCCTGGAATTGCCGGGAAATAGAGGATTATGGTAGTTCCTTCAGATTCCTTGCTCTTTACCTCTACGAAACCTTCGTTCTGTCTGACAAGGCCATACACCTGGGCAAGACCAAGGCCGGTACCCTTTCCAACCTCCTTGGTGGTGAAGAATGGGTTGAAAATTCTCGGTAGGACAGCACCGGGTATTCCTTTACCTGTATCGGAGATACCAAGTTTTATCCATTTTCCCGGTTTCATCTCGTAGAAGGGAGGGGTTTCATCTTCTTCAAGGATGAAATCATCGACAAAAATGGTAATTTTACCTCCATTTTTCATGGCTTCTATTGAATTTGACACTATGTTGCTTAGAATCTGCTTCATGTGTGCAGGATTCACCCTGATAATTGTCCTCATTTTGCCGATCTTCAGTTCCAGGTCGATATTTTCAGGCAGGGTTTTTTCTATTTCAGAAGCAAAATCTTCGATGAATTTCTCCAGGTTTATTTCTGCCATTTCAGAAGGTTTCTGCCTGCCAAAATCCATAAGCTGGTCTATCAGCTTTACTGCCCTGTTACCCTCCTTCTCTATTTTTTCCAGATAGCTCTTTGCATATCGGGGAATGTCCTGTTTCGATATGAGGTAACGTGTGAAAGTTATAATACCGGTAAGTATGTTGTTGAAATCATGAGCAATACCGGCAGACAACTGTCCCATTGTTGCAAGAATATTCAGTTGTTCCGTCCTTTCTCGAAGCTTAACTTCTTCCGTTACATCATGAAAAACAAAAATCCATCTTATATCGAAAGCGCCGTCTATAAGCATTGCATGGTAAAATCTCTCTTCCGGTTCATGTATACGTATCACCGTCCACTTCTTATTCAACAGTAGGGGGTTTTTAAAATCGGATATTTCCATATCGCCTATTTTCTTGAGAGTGTTGTTCTGTATTTTGCAACAGAGTGACATATCCTTTCTTGCCCTGGCATTCATGTATAGTATCCTAAAGGAATCGTCTAGAAAAACTATATCACCGGGCATCTTTTCCATTATCCATTGCAGATTTTCCCTCTCGTTTTTGATAAGGCCATTCAATGCCATGATCGATATGGAGGCTTGGTCGATTATTGCGTGAATCAGCTTTTCCTTTTCCGCATTTATCCTTTTTCTGTTCTTGAAGCCGAGTAATACCAGGCCGTCCGGGGTTGAAAGGTTGGTCGTTCTGACGGGAAAAATCAATGTGGTTACGATTTGATCCAATTTATTCTCAGTCTTTCCCGAATAATCGAGGGTTCCTCTCTCTTTATTCCCGTTTGCCGGCGCAATGCCTTCAAGAAGTACTATTTTGACTTCTTCATTCACAGTCTTGTTACAATTTTTTTCATACTCTGCAAATATTCTTCTCTTCAATGTTTCAATCAGTGCTTCTGAAATGCGATGGGAGCAGTAAATGTATAGATGTCTTTCATCTTCGGTCGAAAGAAATGCCGAAACTATATCGATGCGTACCACTCTTTTCAGGTACCTGACAGTTAGAAGCAGCAATTGCCTGAAATCCTTTACAAAACTGAGTTTCCTGCTGAAATCGAGAATCGTCTGAAGCTCTCTTGTTTTCTGCTCCACGCGCTCTTCCAGTTCGTTGTTCAGTGAGAGGATTTCTTTCTGAAAATGCCACGACCTCGATACTGCTCTTAAGGACGGAAGTATTTCACCGAAAAATTTCATGGCTTGGGAATCGAAAGCATCGGGCCTGGAGCTCAGTATTCCCAGGAGTATACTTCGTTCCTCCTTTACAGAGCAGGGTAGAAGGTATGCCGATCTTATTCCGAAACGAGTATTGATTCTGGCAAATGGATTGTTCAGTTCAGAGTAATCTTTTATGTAGAGTGGCTCACTTGTTTCAAGTATCTTTTTGAAACTGTATTCAAGCTTTTTTGAATGTTTCCCTGCACGGCTGTATTCTTCTTCTATTATTTTCGACTTTGCCATGAAATTTTCTTCTTTCCATTCTATCAGAACTTTGAAACTCCCGGAAGAAATCTCCCAGAGTATCATTCCTACCAGGGAGAGTGGTCCGGAAAGCTCTCTTCCCAGGTATTGAAAGGTTTCTCTAAGTGCGGTTTCTGGTTCTCTCCCGGCAAGTAAACGAAATACATGGTGAGTCAGTTTGTCGAAAAAATCTTCCGGGAGGCTCATGGCATTTCAAAATTCGCCAAAGACATTATCCTTGAATAATAATCTGAAAAATCCTTTTTTACAATCCTTGGTTTGCCAAGAAGCATAAATGGCATTATAATTTAAATAAGAGATTGATAAGAGCCAAATTTATTTTACAGGAATAGGAATGAAAAGGATACTTATTATAGATGATGAAGTAATGATCGTTGATGCTGCAAAGATAATATTCAAGGATCTTGGATATGAGGTCGTGGGTTTTTCCGACCCGGTAGAAGGAGTGGAAAAGGCCAAGAATGAGGATTTCGACCTGATACTTGTTGATTTGAGGATGCCCGGGAAAAACGGAGCGGAGGTGACCGAAGAAATCATGAAAGCCAAGCCCGATGCAAGACTCCTGATTATCACGGCATATCCGACGGATCCTCTTGCAAAAAGGGCAATGGATGCGGGTGCTATGGCACTGGTGAAGAAACCCTTTGAGATAGGAAAGATTCTTGATTTTTTAAAGGATTAGCCAAGGGTTGATCAATAGTCAGAAAAAGGTTGGCCGTGGCCTGGCTCTTGGCAGCGGATTGGCAGTGATTTACTGCAAATAAGATTGATAGGAAATGGGAAGGGATAAAGACTATATCCTTGAAGATATACTGAAAGACTCGGAATCTCTTATCAGTGAAATAGAAAAGATAGATGAAGAAAACGGGCTTCTTCCCGAAAAAGTCGAAGAGACGATAAAGGAAGATGTAAAGCGCGAGGAGATGCAATCCCTCGATTTTTCTACTGCAATAAGGGCCAATGGCTATGTAGAGGTATATGTCTCGGAAGATGAAATGAAAGCCACAGCCGATTTTTATCCGCCCTCAGAGGGCATTTCCGATGCGGGAATAGAGCCGGGCAAACCCATTGAACCCGAGGATGTTGAAAAGGTACTGGAAAAGAAGGGTATAGTAACGGGCATAGACTGGAATGCCATAAGCGAGGCAATATTCAGGTGCAATACGGAACGAACTCCCGTTACCGGTGTAACGATAGCGCGGGGTAAGAAACCCGTGGATGAGATTCCACCTCATTTCGAAATAATCGAAGAACTTTTAAAGAGCAGGAAACCAATTGATACCGATTCACAGAGAATCGATTTCAAGGAGATAAGCCCATTCACTCTGGTAAACAAGGGACAGGTTCTCGCAAGACTCGTACCAAAAGTGCCGGGTGCATTTGGTGAAACCGTTTTGGGAAAGGCGATTCCCTTTAAGAAGGCCAGCATACCTCAACTAAAACCCGGAAAGAATGTAGTGGTGGAAGCCGATATCGCAAAGGCAGGGTGTCACGGAAGATTCATCTACACGGATGACTCTTTCTGGGTGAGTGAGGTTCTGGAGATAAAAAGTGATGTTGATTATCACACGGGTAATATTGATTTTCCCGGTGATGTCGTAATCTACGGAAACGTTCAGGACGGTTTCAAGGTACGTGCAGGCGGCTCTATCTACTGTCATAAAACGCTGGATGCTTCCGAGGTTCTCTGTGGTGGTGACCTCTTTGTTCGTCTTGGCATAATCGGACGCAAGAAAGGAGTTGTTAAGGTAAAGGGTTCGGTAGAGGCGAAATTCATAGAAAACTGCTACCTGGAAGCCGGGGGAAATATCAGCATAAAAACAAGCATTCTTAACTCTGTTGTCCATTCCTTGAAAAGGGTAAATCTGGGGGAGAAGGGAATAATAGTCGGGGGAAAGGTGTTTGCCCAGAACGGGGTAGAAGCTGCACAGCTTGGTACACGGGTTGGGCCCAAGACAGAGATCCACTGCGGAATAGATTTTACCATTCAACAGAAGCTCGAATGGATAAGGGATAAGAATATAGAGCTTGCCATGAAATTGAATGAGATTGACAGAAGAATCAAAGATGCATCTACACCGTCCTACATTGAAAAATTAAAGGAAGTAAGAAAGAAGTTGAGCCAGGCGATTCATAAACTGAATGCCGCATCTGCCACGATGGTAAATGAGCTGGACAAGAATGAAGAAGCCGATGTAAAAGTTTCAGCCAGTGTGTATCCCGGGGTATATATAGAGATATGCCACATCTCATACATTGTAAACCGGGAATTAAAACACTGCAGATTCTATCTCGACAAGGTAAAGGGAAAAATTGCAGTAGAGCCCCTTGTTGTTTGAGTACATTGGGTGTTCGTATTTATTAGTTTGGGTATTGTCCCAGTCTGTATTCAATTCCTCTTTCAACCGTATAGATTGTGATTGAAATCATGAGTACCTGGTTAAAAATACCAAGGGGAACCAAGAAAAGCAGACTTGCATAGCTGTACAATGATATCCAGCTTAGCAACAGGACTACAAGAATAGTGGGAAGCGAAACAGAGGTATCAAAAAGTAGATTTACAATTTTTCTGTTAGCATTGTAAATCTCTGAACTGATATTTACCGCCCTCAAGTTCTTTACGGGAGTAACAAGAGCCAGATAGTATGCGAGAAAATATCTTCTCAAAGGAATTAGTAGGACGAGCAAAACAATCAGCGCAACCAGAACTCTGTAAAGTTTATATGAAGAATAAACTGACCTCTCCGGAAGAATCAGTGCTATTAGAATTACCAGAATAAATGCAGCCAGCATATATGGTATCAATTTAAGAAGGATACTCAAAGAAGTTGTTATGGCCTTCCAAATCGAGCTGAATGCTTCCTTCAAAGTATTGGAAAAAGAGCTGTCAAGTTTATTCAGCCTTCTGCGGGTGAATATGATTACACAGATGCTAGCAAGAATCGGAGCAATGGTGGAAATCAATGAGAAAAAGATATAAATGATAGCAAGCGGAAGGGACCTCATTTTTTCGATCAAAAACATATTTCGATTGATGAAAATTGTAATGATATTTGGAAGTAATATCAGAGTAAGGTAGATTGTTAGAAATATGTATATGTTACGTGTAAAGGTATTGATGCCTTGATTGAATAATTTCTTAAAACTGTTTTTATTAAATAACAATGATACATCCATTTATAAAATTTAATACCAGCTTAATATAATAATGCAACGCTTACAAGATAATAAAAAATATTTTTGCTTGAATTGGATTCTTTGTGATATATTCTTTTAAAATAGCCAGGAAAGGATGCAGTATATGAAGCGGCATTTTAAAAAAAGCATCATTCGTCTAAATTTTATTGTTTCACTTGGTTTCGGATTGGCCATTGGTATTGTATTCCCTTTCTATGCCAGAATTTTCGTAAATTTCAAGAGTGTTAACTTAAGAAATCTCTTTGCTCTCAGCTCAATTGTTGCTGGACTAATCGTGGGTATTCTGGCATTTATTATTACAAGGATAACTATCCTTAAGATCATCGGTATTCTATCTGATGAAATGAAGAATATTGCACAGGGAGAAGCTGACCTTACGAAAAGGATTAATGTTGATTCGGAGGATATGATTGGTCGTTTTGTCCATTTTTTTAATATGTTCATGGAAAAGATATGCAGAATAATCAAAGGTATTCGAGCTGGTTCTGCAAGAATAGAGGAAATTCGCACAAGTCTTTCATTAAGTTCTGATACAACAGTCAACACGCTTACCAGTTGTACGGCTGATATAGAATCTGTCATAGAAAAGTTTGCCGACTTTGATCAGTATATAGACACTAGCAACTCTTCTGTCGAACAGATTCTTGAAAGTGTCAGCCGATTGAATTCAGAAATAGAAAACCAGACGGCTTCTGTCATGGAATCCACAGCGGCAGTAAAACAGGCAATCTCATCTCTTCAAACAGTTTCTGATCTCGCTGCGAAAGAAAAAAAATCCTCTGAAATTCTTATCAGCACTGCAGAACAGGGAGGGTCAGAACTTGAAAAGACAAACGAAATGATAAGATCGATAGTGGAAGATATCGGAGCCTTGCTTGAAATGTCAAGGCTTATAGGAAGTATATCTTCACAGACAAGTTTTCTTGCCATGAATGCAGCTATTGAGGCAGCGCATGCGGGAAATTATGGTCAGGGCTTTGCAGTTATTGCCGAAGAGGTTAGAAATCTCTCTGAATCCACATCTGAGAATGCGAAGAATATATCTACAGTGCTTAAAAAGATTATTGGCAAGATTGAAGATACTGCTAAATCTGGTGAATCAACTCAATCTGCTTTTCAGAAAATAAATGAAGCTATCAGAAAAGTTGCTCAGGGGTTGCAAGAAATATCAGACAGTGCTTTTGAACTCTCAGAAGGAAGCAGAGAGATTCTTCAGGCAATGGCTTCACTGGATGAAACTCAGGTTCGTATAAAGGAAGGGTCAAATACAATAAAGAATGAAATTGATAAGATTGTTGCCTCAATGAAGAAAGTTCGTGAATTATCAGGTACGATGTTAAAATCGCTTAAAGGAATAGACTTTGGCGTTACCAATATAACAGAAGCAATAGTAAGTGTTGCCGATGCCAGTAATAAATTAACTCAAACCATTTCTTCACTGAACGCAGAAGTCAAAAAATTTCGTGTAAGTGAACAAGAGTGAATGAGATTGGAGAAATTAAAATGAGTTTTAAAGATTTTGTGCCACATCACATGAACATCGATAAGGATGACCTAATGGGGAACGGCAGCATAGGGCGTTACATCATTCTTCCTGGTTCAAACGGACGGGCAGAAAAGATAGCGGGCTTCTTTGATAATGTCGAAGTTAAAAAGCATCCGAGGTGTCACAATTTCTTCAAGGGCACAATCGATGCAGGTGGTAGGAGAATTGATGTTGCAACCGTAGCTTCAGGAATGGGAAGTCCCAGTATAGATATAATCGTCAACGAACTCTACAGGCTCGGTGCCAGAAGGATAATTAGAGTTGGCACCTCCGGTTCGCTTCAGCCTTCATACATACGTGTGGGTTCGGTTGTAATTCCTGTTGCAAGTGTTCGGGACGAAGGTACAACTTCTAATTATATTCCCCAAGGTGTTCCGGCAGTGGCATCACTGGACTTTGTGGAAGCATCAAAGAGGGCATGTAACAATCTGAAAATAGAGGATGCATTTTTTGGAGTTGTCCATTCGAAGGATTCCCTTTATGCAAGAGAGTTCAAAGAGGGACCCATGGCAGAGGAGAACAAGAGGTACATGGAGCTTTTAAAGGCTTCCGGAGTCCTTGCGTCGGAAATGGAATGCTCACTTCTGTTTACACTGGGGATGGTTTTTGATAAACAGCTTAAATCCACGGTTACGAACTATAAAGATTACAGAAACCTGGGCCCGGGTATGAGCTTTAAAACGGGAGCCGTTCTTGCAATAATCGGAGACGATTCTGCCTTTTCAGATGACAGAAAGGTAAGTGAAGCGATAGAGAAGGCAGTTAAGCTTGGCCTTGAAACTGTAAGGGAGCTTGCAAAAGCGGAGCTCGCTTGATATCTTTAGTAGCTTTTATAAAAGGTCACCTTTTTATTCTTGTAGCCCGGCTCTTTCGACTGTGTAGTTTGATATAAAAATAATTACCCATTCATAGCTGTCCAAATTAGAAAAAGTCAAGTTCAGGCTGAATGATCTTTGGTGGTGAATTAGAAGAAGCGTGGAAAGGTTCATTAAGCCAATCCCATATATCTCTTCTGGAAAAAAGGTTTGTAGGAAGAATTGTAGATAAAATATATAATGACCAACCGAAAGAAGATTTGAACTTAAAATAGGAAAGCAGTAAAT
>JALUUM010000036.1 GCA_027021365.1 Spirochaetales bacterium | reverse complement strand
GCAGCATCGGGAAGGGAAAGCCTCTTATGCCTGGAAGTCTCACCTGATAAAACCTCTATATCCGATTTTGCAATACCAAGAAGCTTTGAAAGATACTTAACAAGCTCCCTATTAGCCTTGCCCTTTTCAGGCTGAGCTTTAACCTTGATAATAATTTCCCCGTCCTTGTAACCGGAGATACTGTTATATGAGGAACCGGGTATCACCTTTACAGGTACCACCTTTACAGCCATCCGTTTCATTTTACCCGCCATTACGGTACCTCAGTGAGAGCCTCATGTATTCATCTCCCTCCCCTATCTTACCTCTTTTATAACAGCCATTTGCATATATCCTGCACTTCCTCGCCAGCTCACCGAATGCAAGCGAGCGTTGCTTATCACTCCATGAGGCTGCTTCCCTGCTATGAAGCACTTTCAGAAGCGCCCTTATCCTGAAAACCTCTATCTGCCCGTACTTTTCTGAAAGCTGATCCTCATGCCCTCCCCTCTTTATCACCAGGGGTAGATTGATATATGCCACGGGATACCTTGCCGTGACCCTTAACCAGAGCTCGTAATCTTCAGCTATTTCCAGTTCCTCGTCAAAGTATCCCACATCATCCAAGAGCTCTCTCTTAAAAAGAACGGTTGAGGGTCCGATAATGCATTTTTTAAGTGCATCCTCGAATATGTAACCCTCACGCCGGTGTTTCTGACCGGCCTGGGAAACCTCTCTTCCGTTTCGGATCCAGCGCTCTCTGGTATGGCATAGCGGTGGCACCGTATGAAAAGCCATTCCCTCCATAAGCTCTACCTGCATCTCCAGCTTTTTCGGAAGCCAGGTATCATCCGAATCGAGGAGGGCTATGTATTTCCCTGAAGACTTGCGAATGCCTGCATTCCTTACCCTGCCGGGCCTTCCGCAGTGATCTATTCGAACGTAACGAAGGCTTCCTAAAAGACCTCGATTCTCAAGCTCTTCATAGGTCCCGTCGGTAGAGCCGTCGTCGGCAACTATCAATTCTATGTTCCTGTAAGACTGATTTAAAACAGACTCCACTGCCTCGATTAGAAAATCCTTTCTGTTGTATGTGGGGATGACAACGGAGACGAGAGGAGAAGGCATTACTCCTCTAAAACCCTGGCACTTACAGAGTGTTTTGCATCGAGCTCAGAACGAATCTCTGCAAAGCGCCTTCGCGTTATAGGATAGAAGAAGGCCAGAATAACAGAGGCTGTAAGCATTACTCCCGGTATGGGGCCAAGGAGCATCCTTATTGCAAGGAGGGTCTTTGGAGACTGGCTTATCCCCGCCTCGTAACCGGAGATGCCGAGAATCCAGCCTGTTACGAGGATTGCAAAGGATGATGCCAGTTTCTGAAGGAAGGTAAGAAACCCCGTATACATGCCTTCCCGCCTCTTACCTGTCGAGAGTTCGTCATAGTCGACACATTCCGGTATCAGGGCCCAGGGAATAACATGAGCCGTTGAAACCCCGATTCCTGCAAGGCCGCTTAATATATAGATAACGAGGTTTGACGTATCTCTGGGGAAAAAGATGATTATCAACATTACACTTGCCCAGAGGCTTATTCCGATGATATAGGTCCACCTCTTTCCTATCTTTTTCGAAACACCGTACCAGAAGGGAAGAAAGATGGCTGCAATTATGAACATTACGAAAAACAGCGTATCGAGGATCTCCTGCCGGTTGAGGTAGTACGTCACAAAGTAAACGAATACGACCCCGATAAGGTCGACGGTGACCCATGAAAGGAGAAATATGAACATGGCAAAGCGGAAGGGGCGATTTTTCAACGTAAGCTTGTATGCCTCTTTCAGGGAAATTGCGGCACTTCCCTCCTCGGTAAAACGCTCTTTTGTACCCAAAAATGTTATAAAAAGGGGTATCATTGCAAATATTCCGAAGATAACAGCCATCCTCCCGAATCCCTTGGAGATATCTCCGCCGGCTGCATCGACGAACATCATTGGAAGGGCAGCCCCAACAATCGAAAAGATTATGGAGAAGAACATGCGGAAACTGACAAGTGAAGTCCTGTCGTTGTAGTCCAGCGTAAGTTCAGGTATCAGGGAAGAATATGGCACAGCCACAAGTGTGAAGCCGGTAAAAAAGAGTACTGCAAGGAGGGCATAGAGGACAAACTGAAGGGCTACACTCTCTATGCCGAAGCGCTGCCAAAGTATGATATACAGAACTGCAAGGACAGGTGTTCCGAAGAGGAGATAAGGCCTTCTCCTTCCCCACCTGGTACGTGTTCTGTCAGAAATGTATCCCATAAGCGGGTCGCTAAAGGCATCCCACAGCTTTCCTGCAAAGAAGATCCAGCCGGCAATAGCAGCGGGCACACCGACTCCATCGGTGAGGAAAAACAAGAAGTAAAAGCTCAAAGTGGTAAAGAGAAGGGAAAAGGTGGAATCACCTGCTCCGAATGCAACTTTTTTCCATACAGAGAGCCTCTCTAATTCCGTTTTCAACCTCCTTTAAAACCCCGCAGGAATGCCCGTAGAGCCATCCGCGGCTGGTTATATCAATATCAAAGCCTCGAAAGCTTGTTCTCTATTATTTTGACATGCCCCTCCTCCTGGGCTGCGAGATACTCGAAAACATCCAAAATCTCGTCGGAAAGGTTCGAAAAATTAAGAAGCATCTTGTAGGTACCGGCAGTCTTCTCTTCCCTCTCCAGGGCGATATTCAAAACAGACCTTGCATCGGCATCATCCGGTATGGACTGTGTCTTCACTATGCTGTCATACCCCGTATCCTCCAGTTGCACCTTCTCCTTTAAGTCGCCCTCCGACAACTTCGTCTCCTTCAAGAGCGCCCTCAGCCTGTTCAGGTGATCGACTTCGGCCTCTGCAAGCTCTTTTAGTAGCTTCTTTAGTTCCTCATCGGGAAATTTCTTCTCCGCTTCCGTGTAGAACTTGTACGATTCTTCCTCGATGGTTTGAGAAAATCTGATAACCTCTTCCACGGTAAACTCTTTCATTAGGTTTCTCCTATATTTGCGCTTGTTTATCTTTTTTCCAAATCTACCATATAGATTCACTCCAATCAAGATCGAGGAAGTTTTTCTTTGAAATTGATTATTTCCACCGCTACCGGTCCCCTTGCGTAACTCTGGCAGGCAAGCCTCCTGTCACCGGGAACCCCCATACTCTCCAGTTTCGTGCGTTCACGCTCCCGTAGGGGACTTAAGTTCTCCATTCCCTCTACTATCCTCAACTGGCACCTCCCACACTGGGCCTTGCCACCGCAGACCGTATCGATGGGAATCCCCTTCATTAAGAAATTGTTCAACAGGCTCACCGGACGCCTTATATCTACCGCCCTGTTTTCATAGTTGAGAATCCTTACGATTACACTCTCATGTTCCATAAAAACCTCAGAGAAGAACGGCAAGGAGCACAACCAGGGCGATACTTCCTGCAAAGAGCAGAAGGGAGAACGGATTTGCAAAGTTCACCGTCCAACCGTATCCCCACCTCTTAGGAACGAACATACGCTTATCCTTCGGGTTCCAGTAGAATATCAGGAAATAGTTTTTCATAGAGAGCCTCCCACTAAATAATAGGCAAGAGGACGGCAAATATCAATTCAAAAGAGATATCCAGGCAATTGAAACAACTCGAGGGAACATGCTACATTAGCTTCATGGAAAATATGAAGAGAAGTGTCACGTGCGGAGACTTGAGGCTGAAAGACAGGGGAAAAGAGGTGGTCCTGAACGGCTGGGTACACAGGTTAAGGGACCATGGCGGAATAAAATTCATAAACCTGAGGGACAGGTACGGAATTACCCAGGTCGTTGTTGATGCCGATTCCCCGGATGAACTTAAGAAAGTAGCCGAGGAACTGAAGTTCGAGTACTGCATTGCCGTAAAGGGAGAGGTGAGACCCAGGCCAAAATCCATGGTAAACAGGAAGATGGATACCGGAGAGATCGAAGTGAAAGCAGCGGAAATCTCGATACTATCCAGGTGCGAGGTGTTGCCTTTCATGATAGACGAGAGAACCGAGGCGAGGGAAGAGCTGAGGCTCAAATACAGATACCTCGACCTGCGTTCATTCTCCATGCAGCGGAAGATAAAGCTAAGGCACGAGGTTGCCTTTGCTGCCAGGGAATACCTGATCGGGAAGGGCTTCTACGAAATAGAAACACCAACACTCATTAAATCCACACCCGAAGGGGCAAGGGACTTTCTCGTACCGGCAAGGCTTTTCCCGGGGAAGTTCTATGCGCTACCTCAGTCACCTCAACTGTTCAAGCAGATACTGATGGTTTCAGGTTTCGACAGATACTTTCAGATAGCACACTGTTTCCGTGACGAGGATGCCAGGGGAGACAGGCAACCGGAACACACACAGATAGACATGGAGATGAGCTTCGTTTCCAAGGACGATGTATTCGAGGTCGTCGAGGGATTGCTCCATTACATTTTTAAGAAGACGCTTGGGATTGAGCTGGAAATTCCCTTCAAGCGTCTCGGTTACCACGAGGCCATGGATAGGTATGGAAGCGATAAGCCAGACTTACGCTTTGGAATGGAGCTTCAGCCCTTCAATGATTTTGCCATTGGCTCTGATTTCAACACTTTCAAAAAGATTGCCGCCTCGGGAGGAGCTGTAAAGGCCCTCGTTGCAAGGGGAAGTTCTGCTTTCTCGAGAAAGGACATCGGCGAACTGGAAGAGGCGGCAAAGGTGTACGGTGCAAAGGGGCTTGCCTGGATGAAGGTAACGGGAGAGGGCCTCGAGGGAGGAATAGCCAAGTTCTACAAGGAACAGGAGAGAGAAATCATCGAAACGCTGGGGGCAAAGGAGGGAGACCTGATACTTCTCGTTGCGGATAACTGGCAGACTGCCTGTACCTCACTGGGAGCCGTGAGAAACGAGCTTGCAAAGAGACTCGGGCTGGTCGGAGAAACAGGAGGAGAATCTGGGGAAGAATCGAAGGGAGAATCCGAAAGAGAGAGAGTTTTCAAGTTCTGCTGGGTAACAGACTTCCCACTCTTCGAATGGAACGAGGAGGAGGAGAGGTGGGAAGCGGCACATCACATGTTCACCATGCCACAGGAGAAAGATATTCCCAACCTGGAGAAAGACCCGGGATCCGTGAAGGGTGAACTCTACGACCTGGTATGCAACGGTGTCGAACTTGCTTCCGGTTCCATAAGGATACACGACCCGGAACTCCAGAAAAGGATATTCAAGATAGTCGGCTTTTCAGAGGAAGAGGCAAAGAGAAGGTTCGATTTCCTGGTAGAGGCATTCAAGTACGGCCCGCCTCCGCACGGAGGCATTGCCCCTGGACTGGACAGGCTTGTAATGCTGATGGCGGGGGAAAACACAATAAGAGAGGTAATTGCCTTCCCCAAGAACACCCAGGGCGTTTCCCTTATGGACGGAACGCCAAGTGAGGTGGATCCAAAACAGCTGGAAGAGCTTCACATAAAGATTATAAAGGATGAAGAGGAAAAAGAGGGTTAGGATTCAAAGATATAGCCCGAACCCCTGATACTCCTGAAAAATCTTGGGTTCTTGGGGTCTTCCTCGAAGTATTTTCTTAGCCTTACCATAAAGTTGTCCACCGTTCGCGTTTCCATCTCGCTGTCCATGTTCCAAACCTCTTTCAGTATCTCGGATCGGGAAAGGACCCTCCCCCTGTTTTCTATGAGGTAAGAGAGAAGCCTTGCCTCCTGGCTGGTCAGCTTAAAGGTTCCGCCCTTTCCCCTGGCAACAAGTGTCTCGAAATCGACCTCATTGTTGCCAAAACGGAAGTGGGTAAGGTGACCGGCCGGCCGGTACCACCTTTTTCTCTGGAGCATTCGCTTTACACGTAGGAGAAGCTCATCCAGGTGAAAAGGCTTAACGAGGTAGTCGTCCACACCTATGTCGAATCCCTTCTTCTTGTCTTCGAGTCCGGACCTGGCAGTAATGATTAGTATGGGAACCTGGAGGGATTCCCTCCTTATTCGTCTGGCAACCTCGAAACCATCGAGAAAGGGAAGCATCAGATCGAGAATTATCAGGTCGAAGTCTTCACTTTCGAAGGCTTCCACGGCAGCCTTCCCGTCCTTTACACACTTTACCATGTACCCCTCTTCCTCGAGGTTGTACTGAAGGCCGATGGCCAGTGAATCTTCGTCTTCCACGAGTAGTATCTTTTCTGCCCTCATGGGCTCCTCTTTCCTCTTCAGTGCCATATCAACTCCCGTTATTAACCTTCAATCTCAAAAGCCTGCCAAGCTTTCCCCTTCCGCTCTCATCGTAGATGGGAAACTCCACCCTGAAAGTTGAACCCTTCTCCTTTCCCCTGCTTAGTACATCCACCCTTCCGTGATGATACCTCACGATCTCCCGAACGATGTACAGCCCAAGACCTGTACCCTTGACACTGGGGAAGAGCCTTCCGCTAAGCCTGACAAACTTCCCGAATACCTTTTTTCTGTCTCTTAGAGATATTCCAATTCCGTTGTCGGTAAAATCTGCAACAGCATATTTTTTCTTCTCATAGAGGTTCACCGTGAGCAAGAGTCTGCCAATCGTGTACTTCAATGCATTGTCTATGATATTTCTAACCACAACCTTTACAGCATCCCTGTTTGCCACTATCTTGCACCGGGGATTACCCAGGAAGACTACCTGATCCTCACCAAGGGAGTAATCTCCGGCAACCTCCCTTACAATCTCAATAATCAACGCGGTAAAATCGTAGACATCATACTCGTAGAACATCCTTTTCTGCTCGAGTTTCGACACGTCGAGTATCGTATTTATAAGGCTCTTCAATCGTTCCACATCTTTCAGCATCAGATCCACGAATTCGAGTTCCTTTTCCCTTTCCATCTCTCTTGCCTTCAGCGTCTCGAGGTAGAGCTGAATCGAGGCAATCGGAGATTTCAGCTCATGAGTGACGCTCTCTATAAAGCTGTCGTAGGACTTGGCAATATCCACCTGCTTGGTGAGATAGACAAAAATCAGATATATCCCGCCGAGGAGGAGAAGAAGAAGGATGAATCCCCCTATCAGTATCCATACTCCGACCCTCTCTGCACTGAGCTCGATGGAAAACTGATCGCCAACACGTTTCAAGATGAAGTAATTCGACATATAGAGGTATATCCACATACCAACGAGACTGACCCAGGCAATCTGGGCTATGATAAAAACAAGTAGTGGCGGTATGAATCTTCTCTTCTTCTTCATCTCTTTTTCATTTTACAAAACTTTTACAAACAACCCCTCCAACCTGGAGTATAATGATTATATCAAATAAATGTAACGGGGGAAAACCATGAATATACTGCTTGTCAATCCAGAAACTCCTCTGACTTTCTGGAGTTTTAAATATGCATTGAAATTTATTTCCAGAAAATCTTCGGAACCTCCATTGGGTCTCCTTACTGTATCATCGATGCTTCCCGGGGAGTGGAACAAAAAGCTCGTAGATTTGAATATAGAAAATTTGAAAGACAGAGACATAAAATGGGCGGACTATGTTTTTATCACGGGAATGGATATTCAGCGAAAATCATTCATTCAAGTGATAGAGAGGTGCAAGAACCTCAGAACCAAAATAGTTGCGGGCGGTCCCATGTGCACGATGGAGCCCGAGCAATTTACAGAGGTCGACCATCTCGTGCTGAATGAAGCAGAAATCACACTTCCCATGTTCCTCTCAGACCTTAAAGCAGGAAAGCCAAAACATATCTATACATCCAAAGAATTCCCCGACATACGGGAAACCCCTGTGCCGGATTGGAGCCTTTTGAAGATGAAATACTATGCCTCCATGAGTATACAGTACTCGAGGGGATGTCCCTTCGACTGCGAGTTCTGCAGTATCGGGTTCTTGAACGGACACAGGCCGAGAACCAAGAGCACAAAACAGTTCGTAGGCGAACTGGAATTGCTATACAGGGAGGGTTGGAGGGGAAGTGTTTTTATTGTGGACGACAATTTCATAGGAAACAAGAAGAAGCTTAAAGCTAAGGTTCTGCCGGCAATGGTAGAATGGTCCAGGAACAGAAATTACCCCTTCTCCTTCATAACCGAGGCCTCTATCAACATCGCCGATGATGATGAGCTGATAGACCTCATGACACGGGCGGGATTCGATTCGGCCTTTATAGGCATAGAGAGTACCAACGAGAAGAGCCTGGAAGAGTGCGGAAAGAATCAAAACAAGAACAGGGACATACTCCGCTCGGTCAAGAAACTGCAGAAGAAAGGGATAAGCGTGTCGGGGGGCTTTATTCTTGGCTTTGACAACGACCCGCCGGAAATATTCGAGGAACAGAAAAATTTCATACAGAAGAGTGGCATAGTGACGGCAATGGTGGGACTCTTAAATGCTCCGCCCCATACGAAACTATTCGAGCGGTTGAAGAGAGAAAACAGGCTCCTCAATACTGCTATCGACGGGAACAACATGGATACGGAGATAAACTTTCTCCCCAGGATGAATCTGGAGTCACTTAAGAAGGGGTACAGGGAACTCTTAAAAAAGATATACTCACCATCACCGTACTACGAGAGGGTAAAAACCTTTCTGAAGGAGTATGAGCCTACAAAAAAATATTTAAGGATACCCCTCAATCATATAGGCGCCTTCCTCAAAGCCGCCTGGAAGCTTGGCATAGTCGAAAAGGGCAGGAAATACTATTGGAGGTTGATATTTGACACGCTTCGTCATTATCCGGAAAAGATATCAACAGCGGTAACCATGGCAATCTACGGCTTTCATTTCAGAAAAGTTATAGAACAGATATAGAAAAAGTATTCAAAAGTCGCCATAATAATTCCCCTATGAAGGCTGGCAGGCTTGTTGTACCTGTGGTGATACTGATAAATCTTTTTCTTTTATTCTCCGGTACCGGACTGCAGGGAGACAGCCTCTCCCGTTTCCTTCTGGAAAAATATACATTCATCAGCATAAACTCTTCGCCTCCTCAATACAGCTTTTTACCCTTCAACATTACCGCAGACATCTATACCGGTGACTTTCCCTTTATTCTTTCATACGACCCTGATGACAGTGGAGTTACCCTCTTTACGGGGTTACCGAGGTTCTTTCCGCTCTATATCGGAATGGGAAGGTATTCGGAAATCGGCTACATAGACCTCTATTCGAGGCTGGCACTTATCCGTTCACTCGGAATCGGGAGCAAGAGCACGGCAAAACCTTTCAAATCTACACCGTATCTCTTTCTCTCATCCAAGATATACAACCTTGCCTTTGGCGGTAACATTTTCCTGGACGGAAGTTTCGCTTTCACAGGAGGATACTTTCTGAAGGACTTTGGTATCTCCTTCACCATGAAGAATACAGATTACTTTAAGACGGATTTTACCTTTCCACTTTTCAGGGGCCTTGCATTCAGATTATCTGGCATTATCGACAGGGGGATTCCCATGGTTCAGTTTGGCCTCGGGAATTACAGAACGGAATTCTCTGACAACGACTATTCTTTCGGGGCCTCTTACCGCCATGCTGCCCACAGGGGAAGCATTCAGCTATTCCCGGAGAATTCCTACAGGGCCTTTCAATATGCCAAGAGCAGGGCCTTCTACGATTACATAGAATTCGACGTGTACAAAACGAGGGACAACCATTACGTGGTGGTTCACGACCCAATACTGTTAAGATATACCGGCGAGTTCAAGAGGGTCCGGAACTCTACACTCACCGAGCTGAAAGAACGTGATTTCGGAAAATTCCTGAAGAAACAGTTCAGAGGTACCAGGATACTCACACTGGAGGAACTTGCAAAAGAGCTTAAAGGGACAAAAAAGGGCTTGATTATCGAGATAAAGGGAATAGGAACGAGGGAGAGGGATACCATTGATTTTCTGGAAGAGGTAAAACGGGTCTTCGATAGAACTGGAAACAGGAATATCACTTTTCTAGCGATGAATCCGGCTATAGTACGCTACTTAAAGAAACACAGCAGGAAGAGAGTTGCATATCTCTTTCCGATACTATGCTTTAACAGCTTTCTCCCCCAGCTCCTTGAGCCTGAGATAACTTACCACCTTAGAGAAACAGGTGCCGATATGATATTCTTCTACACAAACCTTCTGGATAACAGGAAAGAAATAGAAAGGCTCTCCGAGAAACTCGGATTCGACTTCGCCTTCTGGAACTTTCACGATGTCATCTATGTTAAAAACCGTGTAATTAAATAGGCGGCCCGTTATAGACTTTCGATTCATATTTCTGTATTCTCTAGGAAGCCGAACATAGGAGGTTTGTCTATGCAGTGGTCTACAATATACCTGATACTCGCCATCCTGGCAGGTGGTTTCGGAATATGGCGTATCGCCCGAGGGAGGAACTCCTTTCTGGGGCTACTGGGAATACTCTGGTTTTTCATAATTCTCTTTAAATTTTACGTACCGGACCTCTTTGGCCTCGTCCTTATAAAAGGGATACCAACTCTGGGAAGAATTCTTGAATACCTTCTTACCCCCGTCTTCCTCCTGCTTGCCTATGTAAACATAGGTCCAAGAAGGTAATAGCTCCCGGGAAGAAAAGACATTTATCCTATCTTTTCTTTTCTTTCCCCGCTATTGGCTTTCTCCAGCCTCCCAAGAGCCAGGGCTATAAAAACGAAGAAGGCAGCGCAGAGAATGAAGAGGCTTCTTAACCCGAATGCCGCTGCAATGAAACCACCGGACATTCCCCCTATTGCCCATCCGATAGACTTGAAACTTCCAGCTATTCCGAAGGCTGCTCCCTTTCTCTCGTTTGCCACCCTCTTTGAAAGGTATATGTTCAACATGGGATTTATTCCACCGCTGAAAAAACCGGTAAACAGAACGAGGACCGACATCTGAAACACCGAGCCCACGAAGACAAATGGTACGTAAGAAACTGCGGCAAAGAGGGCTATGATGAAACCGAGGGGAAGGTTCTTCTTCCTGTCGATAAGGTAACCGACGGTGATACCGGCAAGAACCGTCGCCAGCCCGCGAACCGCATTAACTATACCCGTGTTGGTTGCAAGTGCACCCTTGCCTGACATCAACTCCTGGATCAACAAGGGATAGACCGGCTTTATAAAGGTCCTGGTAACTGCAAATACGAATATGAGAATAAAAATACCAAGGATCCTTCTGTTCACGAAGAATATTCTCGTATCCCTTACGAGACTTCGAAGTGATGTTTTTTCAACCGGCTTTTTAAAATCTTCTTTTACAAGGAGCAGTGTTATGAGAAAGGAAGACAGGAGGAGTCCGGAAGAGATGAAAAAACCGCTCCTGTAACCAAACCTGTCTGCATACATACCCCCCAAGAGGGGACCCAGTGTGTTACCCACGAAGATTGCCGAATTCATTATACCGATAGAAAAACCTGTCTTATCCGGCGGCGTCTTTGTAACGACGAGAATAAGGTAAGCTGTCACGGTACCGGTGAGAAATCCCTGGAATACCCTCAGTATAAGCAGGGTACCGGGACTCCTTGCAAGCCCCATCCCGAAGAGGATAACCGCTCCGCCAAGGGAAGCCCTCAAAGCCATTGGTTTCCGGCCTATGCGGTCGGCAAGAATCCCCCATACCGGAGTGGCTATTGCCAGAGGAACACCCGTACTTGAAACAAATAGGCCGTACCATATCTTCAGCCTTGCAGGGTCGGTTATTCCGAGCTCCTGAACGTAGAAGGGAACAAAGGGAAGGCCGAAACCAAAACCAACTATCGAGAGAACCTGTGCAATCCAGAGAAGGAAGAGACTTCGTTTCCACTCGAAATCGGCAACTGTAACCGCGGGCCTTTCCGTGCTCATTTCAATATCCTCACAGCCCATTCTGCACTTTCCCGAAGGGTTTTCTCTTTCGATTCGAGGAATCGAAAGAGAAGGGGCAGAAGTCTTCTGTCACCACTGTTTCCCGAAGCGATGATTGCATTCCTTAGTATTGCAACTCCGGATACCCAGGACAACCCCATCTGGGTACCTTTGAACATTTCTTTTACCTCTTTCCTGTCCATCTGTAGTATCCTCTTTAAGGGTACGCTGGGACCAATCTCACCTCTCCGGGTATCAGTGGCAACCAAGAGATTTGCATTGTGAGGGCAGACATCCTGGCATGTCTGACAGCCGTACAGCCTCTTTCCCCACTTTTCTCTCATATAATCCGGAATTGGAACTTCCCTTGCGGAAATATAGGAGATACACAGCTTTTCATTCAGTATACCGGGCATCACTATTGCCCCTGTGGGACAGGCATCCATGCATGCGTTACAGCCCTTACAGAGTGAAAATGTGCCATTGCCAGTTTCAATGGCCTTCCTTCCGGTCGGGCCGGCCTTATCGGCCAGCTCCAGGGGTAGATACAGACCTGCGATTACGAACATCGAACCGAGACCCCTTATCAGGAGGAGGCTGTTCTTCCCGTACACACCCAGGCCTGCTTCACGGGCGATTGGCTTTTCAGGAAGCCTCGAGTTACAGAATATTCTACCGTCACGTTTCCTTAAACCCGTTCTTTCCCTTACCTTTCCGAATACCCGCTTCAGCCTCGAGACAGCCTCTCTGTAGTAGTTTCTCCTTGCAAAGGGCGCAATTAGACCATGCGTCTCGTTATCATCTGTCAGGTCATCCGGCTCATCCCTGTAGCATGACAAGGCGCAGAGAAGGAATGTACCTCTCCCTCCCAGTTCTTGCCATTCCCTGACAAGAGACTCGTACTCTACATCATCAAGCAGGCCTTCTTCCTTTAAAGAGTCGAGCCTTGAAAGATAATCTTCAAGTTCGATATTACTTGCCACAACTGCCCTGTGAAAGCCCTCCTGCCATGCAAGTTCCAGGAGGCACTCGGTAGAAATCAATGAATTAGAATTCATAACAACGGGTATATTGGAAGGTTCTTTCTAAACTCGTTTCTCTATCCAGTCGCCAATCATTTTGAGAACCTCATCCTTCTCGGGTTCATTCATGATCTCATGGTAGAGGCCATCGAATATCTTTAATGTCTTGTCCTCTGAGGATACATTGTGATAGACAATTTTTGATGCCTCGGGATCTATTATCCTGTCTCCGCCGCCGTGCATTACCAGTACGGGGATTTCTATTCTTCCGAGGTCTGCTATTGCCTCGTCTATTCCTTTCAAGAACCAGTAACCCGCCCTGGCCATGACCTTTCCCTTGTAATAGAGAGGGTCCTCATCTTTTCTCTTTACAACCTCATTGTCCCGGGAAACATAGGATGAATCGAATGACTTCACCGGCAACCTTGGAAGGAGTTTACCCATTACCTTGCTTAATAACCGGAGAAAGCCGGATGGCTGCTCGGAAAGAACCAGCATCGGTCCTGACAGTATGAGACCTTTAAGCTTTTCCTGGTACTTCTCCGTGTACAGCAGCGCAATCATTCCACCCATGCTGTGTCCCAGCATGAAAACACCCCTGGTAGGGTACTTCTCCGCAGCCTGTTTTACAAGGATATCCGTATCGTCGATTATCCTGTCGAAGCCCTCCAGGTCTCCCATAACACGGGCCGTTTTCCCGTGACCCCTCTCGTCTGGCGCAAAGACGGCAAAGTTCCTGCTTGTAAGGTAATCCATCACATGAATGTATCTTCCCGAATGTTCCGCATAACCATGCAGAATTATCACAGTTGCAATGGGGTTTTCCGGTACGGAACTCCTGAAGAAAATCTTGCTCCCGTCTTTGCCGTAAAAGTATCTCTCTTCGATATTAGCCATAATCACAATCTCCTTTGAAATCTGACTTTTACCTCAACAGCACAATTTCATGGTTTAGGAAACATTCCGTCCAGTATCCACCTGGACAGGCGAGGGAAAAACCTCAGCATGAAATCGAGGAACCTG
Source organism: Spirochaetales bacterium (assembly GCA_027021365.1). Lineage (GTDB taxonomy): Bacteria > Spirochaetota > Spirochaetia > SZUA-6 > SZUA-6 > JALUUM01. Next base: position 91,780 of record JALUUM010000036.1, on the reverse strand, counting down.
GTAGAGATATCGGGAAGAATCAAAAACTTCCCATGTTTGACCCCGGAAATAACCCTTCTGGAAACGAGAGAAGCGGGAAGCGCCTTTGGCCTTTCCTTCGTTCTCATCCATTCGGGCATATCCTCGTGTTCCTTCTTGAACTGCGGTGTATCCACGTCGGGGGGACAAACCACGTGAACAGAGATTCTTTTCGATAACAACTCCCTCCGAAGGGCATCGGAAAAACCGACAACTCCGAATTTGGAGGCGGAATATGCCGTGTAACCTGCAAGACCGAAGAGACCCAATGCAGAAGAAAAGTTCACTATGCTTCCGTTTTCGGGAATATATTTCAAAAACTGCCTTGTTGCCAGCATCATCCCCAGAAGGTTTATTTGAATCTGATTCAGAATCTCCTCGTCCGAAAGATCATCCAGCTTTGCAGGCTTCACCACGCCGGCACAGTTAACAAGAAGGTCTATCCTATCGAAGGAACGCCTTAAATTTTCCTCTGCTATCTTTAGCGAGTGCACGCTGGAAACATCTGCGGAAACCGTTGCTATTTTTTGGTCTGAACTTCCGACCTTTCCTGAAGGTGCAATGCCTTCCAACTCTGCCTTTGCCTTTTCCAGCAGTTCCTTCCTCCTTGCAAGGAGTATCACATTGAAATTCAACTTGACAAGGTCGGTTGCTATTGCAAAACCAATACCACTGGAACCCCCTGTAATAAGGGCAGTCGGCCCATCCATATCAAAAACAGTCACTTTCCACCTCCTTAAAAAAACTATCGATGTTATCAATGTAGAGGTTGTTCTACATCTATCAAGGTATAATCACTGATATTTAAATCGAAAGCAACACTTTCTACAAGGGACTTCCTTACAACAAGGTATATATTTTCAAAGAGATGCCTCTTCCCTAGAATCGATACGGCGAGGTCATGAAATCCTTCCCCCTTCAACTCGAGGTGTCCGACCTCATCTATTACGAAAGATTCCATCGGGCCGATATCTTCGAACCATTCTTCAGCCTTCCTAAAGGCACTCATGCAGAATGAAAATATACCCAACTCCAATCTCTCTCTACACCCCAGTGGAATACACCCTCTCAATCTGGCAAGCGGAAACCTTTCACCTGTCTTTGCCCGGAGGATATCGTATCCGATTCTCTTTGTATGGCGAAACACCTTTAGAGACAAGACTCCGTCGATTTGCGCATTGCCCTCAACAAGGTTCTCGATACACCAGGTAGTTTTGCCCGAATCTATTCCCCCGGTAATTATTACTATTCCCAATTTTACCAGTGATTGAAGGCAGAAATATGCTTGAGGGGCTTTCTTGAACGCTCCCCGGGCTCACTCTCTGAATAGCCAACAAGAAGAAGCAAAACGACCTTCATACCGTAAGGCACGGATAGGAGGTCCTTCACCTCCTGCTCATCGAAGGTCGTTACGCAACAGGTTCCCAGACCCTCATGTACCGCCTGAAGACACATAAAAGCCGAGGCAAATGCAAGGTCAACGGGATATGAGAGCTGACCGTTGGGCATCCTGTAATCGATGTTGGTGGTACATACCGCAATAATTACCGGCGCCTGCCCGACATGCTCTTGGCCGAATGCAGCATCCTTAATTCTTTCCCTCTTGGCCTCATCCTCTATTACGATGAAACGCCACTCCTGGCGGTTCTTTGCCGAGGGTGCAAGTCTTCCGGCTTCCAGTATCCTTAAAACCTTTTCCCGATCAACGGGGTCTTTTTTGAAATTCCTTATACTCTTCCTCTTTGAGATTTCCGGTAAGATATCCATTAGATATTCATATTAAAACATTTAAAAATACTTTGCAATTGGATTTTTTTGCCGCTTGCAATACCTAGTATACCTGGTAGTACCATTCGATCACACCTGTTAAAGTCGATTGACGCAACCCCTATCTTGCCATATTCTGAAACTGTAACGCATGATCAAGAATAAATATGCACTTTTCCAGTCCCTAGCAGTACTCCTCCTCCTGGCGATATCCTCAACCGGCACTTACGGTGATAATATAATACCGACCAGTCCGAAGGAAATACTCAAAGATATCAACACGGTACATTCCTTCTATCCGAGAACGGAAGGCTCTGCAGGTGAAGCAAAGGTGATAGACTTCATACTGAAGCGGCTCGATTTCCTCCGTGCCAATTACAGCCAGTACGATTTCAGTGAATCGGACAACCTTCATTCCTTCTCCAGGGTCATAGAGGTTGATATCCCTGGCAAGGGAGAGGATACATTGATTCTTGCCATACCACTTAACAACATCGAAGGTTCTGGCCCTGCCTATGACGGGGCGGTAAACATTGCCCTGGGCCTCTCGTTAACAAGGGAGTTTCTCCTTCACAGGCCACCACTCTCACTCAAGATTCTCTTTCTGGGGGCAGAGTACGGCGATGGCGAAAACTACCCCATGGGAAGCAAGCTCTTCTTAAGAGACTTCGAACCGACTTTCAAGACCGCTGTAATTTACCTCGAAATGAAGAGAATACCCAGCAGGTTATTCATAAGGGGAGGATCGAAGGGTATAATTGCCCCATTCTGGTTCATGGAAAAGATAACCGAAGCTCTGAAAAAAACTGATATTTTCTTTCTCCTTAGGGGCAATGAAAACCAGATGTTCAGGACCTCCCTCACCAGGGAAAGAACGATAATAGGGCCCTATCTGAACAACGGAATACCGGCAGTAAGTCTTTCCGGTGAGTACGAGAAGGTTACGGAGGAGGATAAAAAGGATTTTGTTTTCGCCTTCAATCTCTTCGTTCAGAGGCTCCTCGAAGAATTCAAGTCGGAGTTTCCCGAAAAGTGGGACAAGCATTACCTTTTCTTTCAGGCAAAGAGATTCTACTTCACAATCTCTGAAAGGCTATACATTATCCTTTTTATCCTTCTATTTGCACTTATCATTGGTTATTCCATGATATTCACAAGGAGAGTAAAAAAGTACCTGCGAACAATATGGAAAAGCTCATGGACCTACCCCTTGATTTTCCTGATAACCTTCGGAATACTATTTGGTGCAACCCTTTTACTCGAATTAATCATAAATATAAAAAAAATGCCCGATGTCTGGCAGGATATCCCCTATTTCTTCCTGACCGAGAAAATACTTGCCGGGATACTACTCTTCTCATTTCTCTACCCGCTCCTTAAAAAGTTCCCCTTCTCCAAGAACGGAAGCTTCTACTCCGCTTCCGCTATTTTCTTTCTGCTCATCGATGTAGTTGTACTGTCACTGATAGATATCTCTTATACCTATTACTTTACCTGGGCACTCCTTTTTGCAATTCTATTTACCCTAACTTCAAACAGATACCTGAAATTTCTATTCTTCCTCTTTTCACCGTACTGGATTCTCAAGGCTACTTCCGAACTCTTCTCACTCCAGAAACTCGATTTCATAAGAATCATTCTTCTATCGAGAATCAAGGGAAACATACTGTCAGCCGTCCTGATACTCCCCTTCGTTTTCATGATTATCCGCCTGGGTCTACTTTTCCCTCCCCTTCACAGGAGGAGGAACCTACCAGCCAACAGGAGCAAGAGAATACGCATAATAGCAGTAATAAGTCTTATCCCGGCACTTATCATACCCCTCTACACGATATTCTTCTTCCGACCCTATGGCCCGGATAATCCGCAGCCCCTAGTGGTAAATGAAAGTATCGACCTCTCAAAAAAGAACAGTTCGATACTTATAACCAGCCCTGCACCAATCGGTACTATTAAATACATACGGAAGGGAAAGGGGATCTCCATATCTACGGGTTCGAGGCTCTACAGAATGCCTATAGAAATGCCGGAGAGGTTAATCGATTACGACTTGAGCTCTCGTGTCTTTTTAGACAGAAGAAATTTCGTGTTAAATATCAATACAAAGGGGAAACCCTACCAGTTCAAGATAGAAGTCGTCTCGGACAACGAGTTCATACTGTATGATTCCAATTTCCCCTTTCAGAGGGGTAAGAACGGCAAATCCTACAGGATCTTCATAGGCAAGAATCCCCCGAAACCTCTTGTGCTGCAGCTTACACTTCCGAAAGAGCACTACTACAAACTGGAGATAAATGTGATATACAATGAACCACAGGCAAATGAGACAATAATAGGTGAAAACAAGAAAGTCAGGTGGATTCTCAACGTGAAGGATGAAATTTCACTGAAAACATGAGTTGTTTGACATATCAACCCGTGATATGTAGGATACGAAACAGGAGAAAGATATGCGAAAAAGAATTGCTCTTTTGCTTGGAATACTGATGCTCTTGGGTATGTATGCTTATTCGGCACCGCAACTTGTAAAGAATCAGCTGAATACGGCCCTATCCGGGATTTTTCCTGAAATCAGAGAGGGGTACATCGACCTGAACCAGAACGGTAAGGTTGATACCGATACCGAAGTGAGTGAGATAATTCCCGAATCCTCTGTAAAAGACTCGAAATTACAGGCTAAGGAAGTGCTTGATTTCATAATAAAGAATTTTGCATACATACCCCTGGACAAACTGACCGAGGTTAAACAGGCTCTTCAAAGGACCAGCGAGGCCATTCCCGAACTGATCGCTTTGAACTATATAGCAAAGATAGATACCATTATTACCAAGAAGAAAGAGCTGGAGGCAAAGGGTCTCTACCTCACCCCCTCTGCATTGAGAGCTGCGCTGGAAAAGGAAAGCTCATACATAACAACGATGGTACAAGCCTACAAGAAGGAGAACAGGGAACTGGAGAGCAGTTTCATAAAGGCACGTGATAGCCTCTTTACCATGATCGAGCAGGGTTATCCGCTTCCCACAACTTTGAGTGAAGAGGACAGGGACATACTTGTAAGCATAATGATAAATACCATTATCAAGGAGAAAAAGAGCAACCCTGCAAGGGTCAAGGTTGCCATAAAGACCCTGGGCAGATTGAAGGCGGAATCGGCCGTAAGTTACCTGATTAGCATAATAAATCAACCTTCCCTGAGAATCGAGAGTATAAGGGCACTTGGTAATATAGGAAGTCCCGGTGCACTGAAACGTCTCTTGAGCGAACTGGATACGGAAACCAATGTGGACATCAAGGTAGCAATCATAGAGGCCATAGGAAGCATAGGCAGCAAATCGAGCATAGACAGGCTGGTATCCATTTTGAACCCCGAAGGGGGCAAGAAGGTCGAGGAAAAGATACTCATTGCCACACTGGATGCCCTTGCAAACACGGCAGCCAGGGGTAATGCCACACCCGGCCTTCAGAAGATATTCAGCGATTACGTAACTTCCACGGACCCTCAGATAAGGATGATTGCAATTAGGGGTCTCTCCAACTATAAGAATGCAGTGGCGGGCAAGATTCTCTTCGACCTCTTGAAAAAGGAAGGTGTAAGCGAGGTTAGAATAGAGCTGATAAAGGCCCTGAACAAATTGAATGCCACAAACACGGTGCCGGCCCTCACCGCAATACTGAGAAACAAGAATACCCCCGGTGAAGAGAAAAAGGCGATACTGGAGGCATTGGGGAAAAATCCAGGAGGTGACAAAGCACTTACCTACATCGTAAAGGAACTTGGTTCCGAAGATGACTCCATAAGTGAGGCGGCAAAGAAATCGCTCATCTCACAGTTTGGTTTTCATCCGATACAGGTAACCGGTGCATTGAACAAGGCCCTGGTTCAATACAAGGATGAACGAACCCTGGAAGCGGCCACTGATGTCGTTGCAAGGCTTGGAAACGAGGATTCCCTCCCCTACCTCGTAGGGCTCCTATCCAGTCAGTACCCCATGGTAAAAAAGAATGTAACCTGGGCATTGTACAGGATACATTCCGCCTCCAATCCGCGTGTAGTGGACGAATTGAAAAAGCTGGTGAAGAGCGATACCGAGATGCTTGCCGTAAGGATCAATGCCGTAAGGGCACTGGGAGCAATACGTTTGGATTCACCACAGAAAAGGGTATGGGAGACACTTTTAGAGATTGCAAAGGTGAGAAATCCTAAATTTTCCACTTTGCGTTACTATGCAATAGAAGCCCTGGGAGATTTAAGAAGTACCGAACCTCAGGTTGTTGAAACAGTTTCCAAAATAGCGGAGCGAGAAAATGACATAACCCTGAAAGTACAGGCAGTGAAAACCCTTAGAAAATTCGCCCTTCAGGACAGCAGAGTCGAGAACTCCCTTGTAAAGGTATTCAAGAAAACGAAAGACAAGGAATTAAAGATACTCATTGTTGAAGCCCTCGGCGACATGTATTCGGACCGAACGGCTGAGCTTGCATCACAACTCCTTAAGGGTAATATCGGAAAGGACAGGATGAAACGAGTGTTGTATGCACTCTACCAGGTAGGCGGCAAGGCCGAACTCTCCGTAATCATAGACGCTGCCTCCGATGCAGACTTAAGGGGTTACATAGAGGGTCTCCTGGAAAACGCCAATCCAAAGGTACTCATGCAGGTTATAAACCGGAGAATGGGATCGGAGAGTAACAGCGATATACTTGAAATGCTTCAGACAATAAAGACGAGGATAGAGGAAAGCTATTAACAGAATAATTCTACATATAGATATCGATGCATTCTACGCATCTGTGGAACAGATAGACAATCCCTCCCTCAAGGGAAAGCCTGTGATAGTTGGCGCATTGCCCGGCAGGAGAGGTGTTGTCTCAGCCTGTTCTTACGAGGCAAGAAAGTTCGGGATAAAATCGGCAATGCCGATATCCCAGGCATATAGGCTCTGTCCGGAGGGAATCTACCTACCCGTTCGCATGTCGAGGTACATAGAAGTCTCACAGAGGGTTATGGAGATACTAAAGAGTTTCAGCCCGGTTTTTCAGCGAATATCGGTGGACGAAGCCTTTATCGATGCAACAGGCACGGAGAGACTCTTCGGTTCACCGGAAAGCCTTGCCCGTAAGATAAAGAAAAGAGTTCGAGAGGAAACAAAACTTACAGTTTCCATAGGAATAGCCCCTAACAGGTACCTTGCAAAACTCGCATCCGATTTCAGTAAACCCGACGGCCTGTACATCATAAGACCAGGAGAGGAGGAGGCCTTTATCGACAAAGTAGAACTGAAGGATCTCTGGGGAGTGGGAAAGAAAACTCTTGCAAAGCTGAAGGAACTCAACATCACATCCACGAAGAAGCTTCGCAGTTTCCCAAAGGAGATGCTGGCCTCCGTAATAGGAAAATCGGCTGCCGATTACCTTTACATGGCTGTAAGGGGTATTGACCCCGGAATACATCCTCCGCAAACGAGGAGTCACTCCATAAGCTCAGAGGTGACCTTTCAAACAGACAGGAAGGATCTTCCCGGAATCAAACGAGTGCTTCTCGAACTCTCCGAGGAACTGATGTATCGTTTGCTTAAGGAAAAAAAACATTCAAGAACTATTGTCCTCAAGTTGAGATACTCAGATTTCACCACCGTAACCATTCAGAAAAGCCTCAAGCACCCTGTTTCTTCCTCGGACGAACTGTTTCAAATTGCAGGAGAACTTCTTAAGAAGAAGTGGAAAGGAAACCGCGAGATCAGGCTGATAGGACTTGGCCTTGCAAATGTGACCGAAAGGGAGGACGCAGAGCAGAAAGACCTGTTTGAAGATTCAATGAACAGAAAGAGAAAGGTCGAAGAAACCATTGCCCTAATAAAAGAAAAGATAAGCGACGTTGAAATTACTAAGGCGAGCCTCCTGAAGAGGAAGACTCGCCATCATCATTACAAGGATCAATATTGAGGTATCATTTCCAGGAAGCCAGTGTTTCTTTCGCCTCCTTGAGGTCATCATTCTGACTTCTCTTCCTGTTGCCTATGGAGCTCAATTTATCAATCACCCATTTTATCATCTCACGAGCTTCTTCCCTGTCGGAAATACTTTTCAATGTTATCACACCTTCATAGTTGGCACCTTTCTCGAACACATCCCTCGTTGACTGGTACTTTCTCTTTTTCTTTGCCTGGCTTGATTTTCTCTTTCTAGAATCCCAGTTTCTCTTGTACAGGTGCTTTGCAAGTTCCGTATAGTAATCGTAGTCGATTTCCTTTTTAAGGCCCTTATCGTACCATTCCCTGTACAAATCGACTGAAAGCCGGCCAAGGGAAACCGCATAGTCGGCATTACCGAAGGAGACCGGGAAACCCGGTACCTGTTCATAGAGCTGGCCGAGGACGTAGTATGCATCGGGAAAATCCGGTTTGAGGCTAATGGCCTTTACCAGCAGATCCCTCATGGGACCTGCCTTGAAGAGGGAGTTGAGTATTCCCTTTGTCTGCCCCCATCTTCCTATATTTGCCGATTTCCAGTAGTAGCCGTTGTAGTTTTCCGGGTCAGCTTTTATAGCCTCCGTTGCATAGGATTCCCCCTCCTCGAAAATCTTCAAGAGGGTATCCTTGCTGGCACCGTTGTCCTCCGCCTCGTCACCCAGGTTAAGGGTTGCCCTTGCTATCCTCCAGTAAAGCTCTGCCTTCTCTCTTCTGTCCGAAACTGTCTTTAATTGCTCTAGAAGAAACTCCTTTACCTCCTTGTGCCTTTCAAGCTGGTTAAGCTCCTCTGCTTTCCTTATTATCGCTTGAAAGTCTGCAAAGAGTGCAGTTGTCGACAGAATCAATAGCATGCTCATCAAAGGTAGAATTAGCCTTTTTTTCATCCTGCACCCCTTACTGGACAAGTATAAGCTGCATATTCAGCTGAATGTTATACACCTGTCCTGCCATGAACTCGAATTTCCCAACGGTTACCAGGCCTCCGGATTCCAGTGTAATTATGTGCAATCCGGGAGTAATCTGAAGGTTTCTAATTTCACCATTAGGATTTATGAGCTTATTATCCACCCATATCTTTATGAGCCTCCGAGGATTCTTGACCTTCTTGTTGATGTAATCGATCGGTACGGAAACATTCAGGGTTGCCATAGCAGGTTGAAGTGTGAAGTTGAACCTCTGATTCTGAGTCTTGCCCACAGTTATTACCGTATTGAAGGGCATAAACCCATCTGCCTCCAGGCGCAGATTGTAGTTTTTGGGCGGAAGCCTTAGGTTGGCAGGGGTAGTCCCCCTGAAAGCGCCATCGAGGAAGATTCTTGCACCCTTCACATTGATAGTCGAAATTGTCACAAGCACTGTAAGAGGTTGGAGAGTTATATTGATACTCTGGTAATTCTTGGTCGTTACGTTGATTCTTCCGCTGAATGTCTGATACCCCGGTGCAGTAACCCTTACGTTGTACACTCCCGGCGCTAGCTTGACCCTAAAGGGGACGGTACCCTGATACTTTCCTACGTAAACCCTTGCACCCCGCACATTGGCATTGAAGGTTACATATACTTGCGCCTTGGATTTTTTGCTGCCAAATGTGCCTGTCTGAGCATAAAGTGAAAAACCAACAACAAGAATTAGCGTGATTAAAATTAATAACTTTGCTCTTTTCAATTAAGCGCCTCCTTTTCTTATTTTTATTTTGATCTCTTTGGTCCAAAGAAACCAGTTACTTGTGTATCACCAATAGCCTTTATATCATTATAATCTATAGCCCTAATATTAGGTACAATCTGAAAATACGTATAATTAGTATTTGTTATGAATAGATTAACTCTTACCATATCCGCTGTTCGTATATTGGTAAATGTAGGAACTACAAATTTTCCTATCAAATTGCTTCCCTGTATTACAAATACAACTGCATCTGCACCATTTCCGTCTGTATAGGATAGCAAATTTCCTGTATTCGGCCTTGATGCCCCCGATTGTGTTTCATTCCAACCGTCAATATAATATTCCATAACACCTACCCAATAATAAGTTACCGAAGTTCCATCAGGGTCGGTCTTTGGAAGGTAATTTCCCGTATCTACACCGTCTGGAGTTGTAGCCGTACCGGGAGAGGTGTACCAGTATGGAATACTCCTTACTGTGATAACCTCAGGACCCGAACCATCCATATCATCCCTGTCTAATGTAACTACAGATGCATCCGGAAATCCTGTTCCCATAACAGAACTTACAGTATTAGTTGAACTTTCATAAAATGTGGGCTGGATATGTTCTCTGAAAGAGGAACTATCCGGACCGAAACCTGCAACCCCGCTTGAATAGTCTTCATTCGGTTTTGTAAAAGGGCCTATTCCTGAGATAGGATTCGATGCATAGCCCAGTCCATCTCCCTTTGCAAAGGTGAGGTGACCATCCACATCCATATACTGGCTATTCCAGATAAGCACAAAGGACAGTGCCGAATCTGCAAGCTTCGTGTCAGAATCCAACTTTATACCCAACACTTTTCCGAGGTCCTGGGCCATACCACCTACAAAAACATCCTTGGGAACAAAGAACCAGCCGCTCGCTGATGCTTGCAATGTGTATTCACCGGGATCCACGTTACTTATATTAAAGTAACCTTTTGAATCGGTGACAGCAGAACCTTTTAAAGTTCCATCCTTCGCCGTAAGTGTAACGGTAACACTTGGAACGCCGCTAAGTGCCTCATCCCTCGCATCCACCACTGTACCGCTCACCGAAGTGAGGGCTGCTATCAGAGCTTCGCACCCCGAAAATGCAAACAGAACAAATAGAAAAAGCGGAACTAGCAAAATCCACAGTAATAACTTCTTTTTTATCATAGGACACCTCCGTTTCTTTTTTAAGAGTTTGTCTTATATTTTACCCCCTGGAGATTAAAAAATCAAAGGTATATATGTTATTATTTGAAGATGAGAAAAGGATACATCATCGCCCACGATACGGGAACAGGCGGAGACAAGGCGGTACTTCTTGACACGGAAGGCAACATAATCGCCTCGCAGTACATCTCCTACCCACTATACTACATGCCAGGCGGGAAGGTGGAGCAGGATCCAGAAGAGATATGGAATGCCGTAGCACTTACCACGAGAAGGGTAATCTCCATATCGGGAGTAGAGCCGGGTGACATCCTTGGAATCGGAATCTCTGCACAGATGTTCAACCTTCTCCCTGTCGACGAAAAGGGAAAGCCTCTTCCAAGAATGATAAGCTGGCTCGATACGAGAAGCATCGCCTTTGCCGACGAGATAGAAAACAGCGGAATGGGAAATCTCATATACCGTTACACGGGAAATATTCCAACGGCAAAGGACGTAATACCCAAGATACTGTGGCTGAAGTCTGAAAGGCCGGATATATGGGAAAAGACCTACAGGTTACTGGACTGCAAGGAGTACCTTATTTACAGGCTCACGGGAAAATTTGCCACGGACTGGCACGGGGCATCTGTTTTCTTTCTCTTCGACATACGAAAAAAGAGGTGGTCGAAGGAGATCTGTAGTGCCCTCGGTATACCGGTTTCCATGCTCCCCGATACATTTCCTTCTACAACCGTAATCGGCGAGGTAACAGAGAAAGCCTCCCATGAAACGGGGCTTAAGGCAGGAACACCGGTGATCCTTGCAGCGGGAGACGTGGCGGCTGCCCAGGTGGGTTCTGGTTCGAATGCCGAGGGTAAGGCACATATCTGCCTGGGTACCGCCACGTGGATAGGAGTTTCAACCGGCACTCTAAGAAACGATGAGGAAAAGCCCCTCTGGGCTTTGAACCACAGTGACCCTGAAAAACTGATAATAGCAGGGGAAATGGAAACGGGAGGAGGCTCCCTCATGTGGTTGAAGGGGTTGTTTTCAGGCGGAGGTGAAAAGGAAGAGCTCTCAGCCTATGAAAGGCTGGGCAGCGAGGCGGAAAGTATCAATGTCGGGTCCGAGGGGCTGATATACTGCCCGTGGCTCTCCGGCGAAAGGGCACCTGTACTGGACCACTATGCAAGGGGAGCCTTCGTCGGCCTTACCCTTAAGCATGGGAGGGGGCACTTTGCAAGGGCTGTGATGGAGGGTGTTGCGTATCAGCTAAAATGGATAGCCGAGAAGATGAAAGAGACAGGCTTTGCCATTGAATCGGCAAGGGCGATAGGCGGCGGAATGACGAGCAGGCTCTGGCCCGGGATCGTCTCCGATGTAACGGGAATCAGGCTTGAAATCACTGAGAACCCCCTGGAGGCAGGTGCAATCGGAACGGCGATGACGGTTCTGATAGCTCTCGGAGTGCTGGACAGCTTTGAAAGTATCGATGACAGGGTAGGGGTGCAGAGAATCGTGGAACCCGATGTGGGCAATTTCGAAACATACACAAAATATTTTACAGCATATCGGGAAATCTATGGGAAACTCAAACCAATATTTAGGAGCATTTCGAGGCGACAGGGAGAAAGTGACAGTCCAGGTTGATTCTTCTCTCAGAATGGTTTCATCCTGTAGTTGTACTGAACTGCCTCCACATCGGGGTCCTTCTTCAGATTGGCAAGCACGTTGTCCAGGCTTGCAGTATCCTGTATTCGTAGGAGTTTGAGCCTCTCGCTTCTTCCTGAAATCGACTTGATTCCGAGAGACTTGTATAGAAAGGCACTCTTCTGCGCCGACAGGGGTCTCTTGAACATCACGATCAGGCTGCTCTTGTCGTACTTGGGATTTCCGGTATTACCGGTTAAAAGTCCACGAGTGCCAAAGCTTCCTGCTACACTTCCTTCCGTTAAACCTCCCGCTATTCCCAATGAGCCTTTCGATGAAGTGCCGAAAGACTTTGTGCCGCTAAAGTCTCCCACCACGCCGGTGAAGCGTGTAAAGAGGCTTTCCCCGTCTACAAGGCCGTAGCCGTAGTCTGCATCCCATCCGGGCTCTCCAAGGTCTATTGCCGTATTCTCCAGGAGGGAAAGAACATCTGAAAGGTCACCCAGATCGTCCACGGTTTCCAGTAGGGCAAGAAGGCCTGTAACATGGGGTGTTGCATCAGAGGTGCCCTGTGAGTAGAGGAAACCATAATCACTCGCACCAAGGGGCTGGTTAGCATTGGGATCGGGCGATGGAACCAATATGTAACTGTTACCGTCTCCGCCTGGTGCTGCTATGTCCACCTCGTCCCCGGAATTGGAGTAGGAGGCAATGCTTTTAGTGGCATCCACCGCAGAAACGGCAATCGTATATTGGGAGGATGCAGGATACGAGACGAAGTTTGCTCCGTCGTTTCCCGTTGCGGCAACGACTATAATCCCCTTCTCCATCACACTCTTCAGGCCTGCCTCGAAAACGGGACTCTCTGCCGGTGTATTACCGCTTCCGAGGCTCAAGTTTATGATTTTTGCAGGGTGAGTAGGCAACAGCCCCGAATCGTTATCCAATCCTGCAGCATAGAGGATTCCCTGAAGCACATCATACATCCGGCCTCCGCCAATTCCCAGGACCCTCACGGGAAGAACTAATATATGCTGATCCGGGCTGATTCCTGCGGTTCCCGTGCCATTGTTTGTTGCAGCCACTATTATTCCTGTAACACCGGTACCGTGCCAGGAGTTTCCATAGCCAGTTCCGTCATCATCTCCGGCATCCGTTGCATCGGGATCGATTCCGTCCCCGTCATTAGGATCTACCAAAGTATCTACATCAGAGATAAAATCGTAACCTTCACCGGTAAGTATCCTTCCTATCACCTCGGGATGCTCCGTGTACCCGGTATCCACCACGGCAACAATGGTATTATCCCTGGATGCCCTGAAAGAATCTATGAAACTTGTTTTCAGTATCCCCCAGAGCTTCCCCATGGAAATCATCTGGAGGTTCCACTGTTCTCCGTTGGCCGGATCGTAGTAGGGATCGTCGGGAAGAAACTCCGTTGCAGCGAGGTAGCTTACCGATATGCTGCTCTTTACCATATCGGACCAGAAGCCGAGAGTAGTGGATGCCTGAAGGTAGAAGGTATGGCTTCCCTCTGTAAGGCTTTTAAGTACCCTGTAGCCCGTGACGGTATTATCAACCTCTGTGAGACTTCCCGGGTTATCCAGGGAATACCTGAACTTGCCCACGGAATCGTTGTTCTTCGTCGTCCACTGCCATTCGGGGAGCGAATTGAAACTCCCGAACTTCGATTCTACGAGGGTAAGCCTGGGCTTCTGTGCAATGAAGAAGGAACATCCGGTAAACAGTAGTGCGAGAAATGCGGTTAGGATCAATATCTTTGCTATCTTGTTCATTTCTACCAAATCTATACCATCTCGGCATTCTTTACAAATCGAAAACACATAAAATCTTGCAAAAAAAAATCAATGGGGTTAATCTGTGCCTTGCCACCAAACCGTGGCTGGGCATCATTTAGCCGGCTGCAAAGCGTGGCGGGGTGACGTCGGCCTGGGAACCGGCGGAAAAGCGTGGCTAGGCATCATTTAGCCGGCGGCAGGGTGTAACAGGAGGTAACGGATGGAAGAGTTTTTCTTAAAAACGGAGGATGGCCTTGAACTGAGAGTGGCTCTCTTTCAGGCACCTCTGGGAAAAGAGAGAGAGTCAATTCTCTCCTTTCTCTCCCACAAGAACGAGGGCTGGCTGTACGATATCGCCAGGAGGACAAGGGGCGACTTCGTGGAGAGCATCAACTACTATTTCCTCGCACATGTGGAGGGAGAACCGGCTTCTCACCTCTGGTTTACCACCTCTGCCGAGAACCCCTCTCTCGGCCTGCTGGGACATGTTTACACAAAGCCTCGATTCAGAAAGAAGGGAATTTCCTCGAAACTGCTCGAAGTTGCACACAGGCACTTCTTCGAAAACGGCGGAAGGCTGATGCTTCTCCACACGGAAAACCCGGTTGCCTACGGTTACTACAGGAGGCACGGATACAGGAGGTTAAGCGGGGACATATCCCCCGGCCAGGCAGTGGTAATGTGCATGGAGCGGGAGGAAGGGGAGCTTACGAGGCTTCTCGACGAGGAGAGGGACTCCTACTGGATAGAGAGGAGGCATCTCAACACGGGAGACCTGCCGTATCTTATCCTCCTCTACAGCATTTCACACGAACTGCCTCCGGAAAAGCCTGTTTCAGAACAACTCAAAGAGATGGGGGCCGGTGATGAGCCCGCAGCTTCCAATTCCAAAAAAAATTCCACGAATTCCACGAATTCCACGAATTCCACGATTTCCATGAATTCCCTGAAAAATTCCATAAAAAACCGGCCGCAGGGGGTGCTTTACGGCTTCGAAGCGGAAGCCGTTTTTGCAGACCTCTTTCGGGTAAATCCGATAACGGGAAGACTGCCATTCCTCAACAAGGTGGAATTCGGGGCAAACCTCATCCGCTCCATCGTAACGGTGAGAAACAGGTACCTTCCCATAGAGAGCGTCCTCGACTTCGACTTCTACTTCATACCAGGTTTCGAAAAGGGCCTCTTTCAGCTTGCAGAGGAGGTTTTTGCAGAACTCTCCGACAACCCCTTTCTTAAACTTGAGTTCAAAGGCTTTGAAGGAGAAAAGACAAAGCTTCTGGAAGCCCTCGGTTTCAAGAGAACGGGAGAGGAGGAAGATTACCTCCTTATCTCGGGTGAGAGGCACAGGCTAGTTACCATGCGAAGGAGCCTCCCCTGACACGCATGAATCTCCCGAGCCTCTTTATACCGGTCTTCTACACTCTCCTGCAACTCCTCTTCCTCATGGCACTGGGATTCTACCTTGCCAGGTACAGGGGGTGGGACAGGCAATTCTTCAAACCCTTAAGCAGGTTCATAGTAAAGATAGCCCTTCCCCTCTACTTCTTCGTGAGGGTATCGAGAACCGATATAGTGGATGTAAAGAGAGGGATGCTTCTGCCCCTGGTTGCCCTTATCCTTACCCTGCTTGGTATCCTGATTTCCTCCCTTATCTTCAGCTTCATCAAGATTCCCAAGACCGACAAGAGGGCTGCAATCGGCCTCTCTTCCTTCGGAAACAGCGGCTACATACCGATAACCCTTATCGAGATATTCCCCCTTACACTTCCCCTGGTTACAGAACTTTTCAATGTACAGGTCTCCATCCTCTACGTGGGAACCTACCTCCTTGCGCAGTCGCCCCTTCTCTGGTCGGTGGGGAACTTCCTGGTCAGCGGAAGCGGTGAAAGGATAAAGCCCAGGGACTTCATATCAGCCCCACTCCTCGGGATACTTGCCGGACTCCTCGTGGTGGTTTTCAATATCCAGGGCCCGCTCTTTAATCCCAGGCTGCCATTCCTGCACATATACAGGGCACTGGAAAGGCTATCCCAGGTCACTCTCCCAATGATAATGCTCTCCCTCGGTTCCATGATAGCAAACCTCTCCCACTTCGAAGGAAAAAGCCTGTCGAAGAAGGGAAGAGAACTCGCCAGGACAGCACTTACCATTTCCGGAATACGCTTTGTAATCTTTCCGGCTATCTTCCTGATTGCCTACTTTACCTTTTTAAGGCAATACATGCGGGATCCCGTTATGCTCTGGGTGATATTCCTTGAAATGCACATACCCCCCGCCACAAATCTCTCCGTAATGGCCCAGCAGGCAGGCGTAAACGAGGATTCCGTTTCCTTTTCCCTCCTCTTCACCTACCTGGCATACCTCATACTACTTCCCCTCTACCTCATGGTATTCCTTAATCTTCCCGGCATCCTCGGTTAAAGTTACCACGACAAGCCCGTCCCTCCTCTTTCTGCTTGCTACCGGAATCACCCTAAGGCTTTCCAGCGTCGCACTACCTCCCAGGCGATGCCCTACAGAAAAAACCACACGAAAGAGCGCCCCGTCATATCGCCCCCCATTTCCCGTCATTCCCGACAACAGGTTACCCGCCGAAAAGATTATAAGTTTCCTGAGTCCCCTCCTTCTCACTATCTCATAGCCCTGGTTAACATGCGGATGATGGGAGTATACGACATCCGCTCCGGCCTCGACAGCCTCGTGAAAAAATGCCACCTTCTTGGGATCCGGCACCCTTGAATACTCCACCCCCCCGTGATACGAGAGGATGAAGATATCATACCCCCCGGAAGTCCTCCTGACAAACTCCAGGAGCGCCTTGCGCTCGGCCTTCCTTTCATAATCCGCCTTGAACACGTAGGGCGATTCTTCCAGCCTGTTCAGGAACTGTGTAACAGCGATAAAGCCCACCTCGAAGCCCTTTATGTTGATACTTTCCACCCGGAAGCCCCTCCTGACATTCCCTCGAAGGCCCGAAAAATGCACCCTTTCGCCGTACTCCGTTTTCAGGTCCCTGACGGCACGAAGCGTCTGAAATATTCCCGAAACGCCAAGATCATTCACGTGGTTGTTTGCCAGTGAAAAAACCTCGATACCGGAGTCTATCGCGGCCTCGACATACTCCCTGTGTACGTTAAAGCGCGGATAACCCCTCATCGGCTCCATATCGTCTATGGTAAACTCGAGGTTTGCAAAACTCAGGTCATCACTTTCAAGCAAACCTCTGATACCAATGTATGGAGTTCTGAAATCGCCGGGTAGGAGGTTTACCGAATGAGACATGATATCTCCGCCGAAGGTAAGGGTTATCTCGGCCTCGGCAAATATCAATATGGAGAGAGAAAAAAAGACGGGAATGAAAAAGAACTTCGATGCTCTCATCTCGGGAAAATCGGAAAGAGGTACAGGAAAAGGAGGGGAAGCGCAATTCCTACCGCAATGCCTGCCACTATCTCGTCGAGCGAATGGCCCACCATCTCGGAGAAATTTGCCTCCTCATTGGGAAGAAACTTCCTGTAAATAATATTCAGTGCCTTGGAATGCCTCTCCACGGTTCCTCGAAGACGCAGAGCATCGTAGATGATTATCGCAGAGAATACCACCGAGACGGCAAAGACCTCCGAGTCTATGCCGGAGTTCACCGCAACCGAGGTCGTAAGTGAGGTTACAAAGGCGGAGTGGGCACTCGGCATTCCGCCCGGTGTAAAGAAATAGTGAAAGCTCAGCTTTCCGTCCTTTATCGAATAGAGAACTACCTTGAAAAGCTGGCACAACAACTGAACCGAAATTGCAATTATCAAAGAAATACTCACCTTCACCATAGATAATCAGGATAGAACATTAATTGTCACTTTTCAATCTCATGAAAAAGTTTTACAAATAAGGCATGAGAAACGAATCGATTCTTCTGACAGTAACTCTACTGATACTTGGCCTTTTAATTCTTATCCCCTCCTGTCTTTCTGCCCAGGGGGCGGCAAGGGATTCATGGATCATCCCCTACGGGAGTCCGATATACGGGATTACCGAGGAAGAGTTCCTTGAAAGTGGGATTGTGCCGCCATTCGAGGATACACCGGTTGTTTCGGGAGAACTGGAAGACTCCCTCAAGCGGTATGGCATTGAAGACCCCGGGATAGCCCTCCCCTTCTATCCCGTCTCACCTGTTTTGGAGACAGGCTTTTACGCCGGTTACAACTCGGAGCCGGAGGAGGACAAGATTCACTACATAAACACGGGGGACAAGAGTTTTTTGGACTACCTTCCCCTGTACAGGGTAAACAGCCTTCCCTCGATACTCAAGGCCGGCTTTATCATGCAGACGGGAGGTTGGTCTGTTCTATTTCAGCCGGAAATTCGGGAGGCAATGCCATCACTCCTGTCACAGGACAGCTACACGAATCTTCCCAAGCGTTTCCTCGACCTCGATGAAAACTTTCCCTACAGGGGCTTCATAAGTTACCAGAGGGGAGCCTTAAACCTTACCGCGGCAAGGGACAAGCTCCAGCTCGGGCCGGGCAGGTGGAGTTCCATGTCGGTGAATAAAAACATGCCATACTTCGATTACTTGCGGTTCAGGCTGAACCTTGACTGGTTTGCATTCTCCTCGTACCTCATAAGGTTAAATCCGATTATTACTCCTGTAGAGAGCAATGCCCTCGAGAGTATGGATGCATCGGCGAACCCCGAGGTAAATGCACGGTACGAGACTCCCTTTTCCGAGAAATCGAAACACCTGGCAATACACAAGCTCTTTTTGAAACCCCTTCCATGGTTCACCCTTGGAATTGCCGAACTCAACATGATAGGCGGAAGGAGCCCCCAGCTTGCAGACTTCAACCCCGTACTCATATTTCACAACAACTTTGCAGAGGGCTGCAACAACCAGTCGATGAGCGTCACTGCAAGCCTCGTTCCTCTTCCCGGTATCGAACTTTACGGGGAATACTACCTCTACGATGCTGTTGTCGCAGATGAAAAGAACCCCTCCTACAAACCGGGTGCATCGGGCTACCAGGCGGGTTTGACCCTGCTTTCCACCCCGTACTTCAACGCAGGCCCCGGCAGGATACGAATAGACGGGGAGTTTTCACTGGTTGACCCATGGAGCTATGCAAGGTGGTACGACCTAAAGAAGTACACATCGAGGATAGTGTACGTGGAAACCGGAGCAGGCAAGAGAAACTGGGTCGATTACCCCCTGGGATACTACCTGGGGCCGGATGTCATGGACATCAATGCCAGGCTCTCGTACGGTAAGCCTGGAAAGTGGGATATCTACTTTCACTGGAATCGAAGCGGTATCGGTTCCATAAATCTCTACGGATGGGGTGACAACAGCCTCTTCTCCCACACGACGGAAGGGAACCTTCCCTTATCCGGCGCCCCGACGGAGAGGGACAGCATTCTTTCCACGGGGATAGACGAGGGGCTTAGCCATATCTATGTAATGTGGAGAAACCTCTACACCATTGGTGTTACTTTAAATCCGTTGAGGGGAATGGATATTTCCGGCTGGTTTTCTTATATTTACACGGAGAACGACCATCACGTGGGAAACAGGGATGTGCAGGCGGTGGATCTCGGCGTTTCCCTTGAATGGAAGGTTTTTTAACAAGGCGGTAGGTAACAATGAAAAATAAAATAGAAAACCTAATTTCAGGTATTCTCGAATCTTACAAGAGCATCGGCGGCATAAATCATCTGGAGGGCCCCAATCTTCCCTCCAGGCAGAGTATAATACGAATAGTTGACGACCTGGAATCCCTCATTTTTCCCGGTTTCAGAGACGAGGAAAACCTCGATTCCATGAACTATCCCTATCTCCTTGCATCCAAGATAACCCATGTTGCACAGAACCTAACCCTGGAACTGGAAAAGAGCCTTAGATACATGGAAAAGGGTGATAATCCTGCAGATCGAGCCAGGGAGATAGTGCTGAATCTGCTTGAAAAGTTTCCCGGGATAAGGAAAACGATAAAGAAGGATGTCGAGGCAGCATTCGTCGGTGACCCGGCTGCAAAGTCTCATGAGGAGATAATACTTTCCTACCCGGGCGTTGAGGCAATTATTATTCATCGCATAGCACATGAGCTCTGGGTCTCCGGTGCACCCCTTATCCCTAGGATCATGAGCGAATACATTCATGGGAAAACCGGCATAGACATACACCCCGGAGCAACAATAGGGGAATCCTTTTTCATAGATCACGGTACAGGAGTTGTAATAGGTGAAACGACTGTAATAGGGAACAGGGTGAAGATCTACCAGGGTGTCACCCTTGGCGCCTTGAGTGTTAAAAAAGAGCTGAGCAACAGGAAAAGACACCCCACCATCGAGGATGATGTAACCATATATGCCGGTGCTACTATTCTCGGCGGAGACACGATTATAGGACGTGGTTCGACGATAGGCGGAAATGTATGGCTAGTCTCCTCGGTGCCTCCCGGCAGCAAGATATACAACAAACCCGCAGGTTACGTGGTAAAAACCACAGATGGACAGGCTGAAGATTTTCAGATATGAATTGCCTGCGGAAACGGGTCATGGATATTAACTACTTTCGGACGTAAACTATCGATATGTAACTCTTCTCCAGGCCTTTCAGTTTCTTTAACTCTCCGAGAAACCTTTCGGCATCCTCCCTGCTCCCGTACGGTCCGATTCTTACCCTGTAATAAGTCTTACCGGCAATTTCCTTGGATAAGATTCTGGAACCTACTCCATTTGCAAGGAGATTGTCCCTCAGGCTTTCTGCCTTTGCCAGCGAGCTATATGAAGCAGCCTGTATCCAGTACTCCTTCACGACCTTTGGTTTCTTAATGGTCCTTTTGGGTTTGCTCTCCACCCGGCTCTTTTTAACGGTTTTGGCTGTTTTACCGGATGAGACGACATTGACTGTCTTCTCCGTAACGTTGATCGTTTCAGGCACGCTTTTTTTCGTTTCGGTGGTCTTTTCCGGTTCACCCACCACTATCGTCATCTCTTCCGCACCGGTACTGCTCTTTTCCGGTTCCAGACCCGGAGGAGTCTCATTCTTCTTTATGTATTCATAGGCATCGAAACCCGAATCGGCAAGAACTTTTTCTTCGCTACTCTGCTTCCCGGCAGATGTCGTCTGAACCGGCCTCAGAATATACAACGCACCACCCAGCACGACCACGAAAAAGAGTGTCACCGAAAGAACTACCCAGATAAGCTTTTTCTTCTCCATAGATATCCCTCTAATTCCTCTAAAACAAACCCATTTCTCTCATCAAATTTTCCGCCTTCTCTTCAAAAACATCAAGGTCACCACTGTTCCACACAATATAAGTATCGACTCTATCTTCCGATGGGTTAAAACATATTCCTCTCTGCCTGTAAATCCTTCCTAGTGCCTGAAATAGCGAGATTCCATCCCTCCTGGTGGCTCTCCTTAACCTGCTCAAAAGGGGAGCTTTTACACATATCACAACATCACAAAAGCGGTGTAACTCCATGGAAAACAAAAGTGCTGCATTTATTACGATATTCTGCCTGCTTCCTTCGACCATCGCTTTGACCCTTTCTTTCATAGGCGGATGTACTATGCTTTCCAGTATCTTGAGCTTTGATTTATCCCTGAAAACAATATTTCCCAGCTTCTTTCTGTCTATGGCACCATCTTCCCCAAGAACAGATTTCCCGAATGCCCGGAGGATCTTTTCCCTCGATCTCTCCAGTTCCTCATGCCCCAGCTTGTCTACATCTATTTCCAGATAACCATTCTCTTTGAGAATTTCTGCCAGAACATTCTTGCCGGCACAGTATCCGCCTGCAATTCCGACAATTTTTCGCCCGGTCACAGGTTTATGACTGCCGATTTTCTTAAGCTCTTTTTCACTCGTTTTTTTCATTCAATGCAGGTCCCCCCAGCTCTTTCCGGTTTCAATACTTACCGCAAGGGGAATCGGTTTGTCGATAACATTCTCCATTACATCCTTTATTCGAACTTTCATTTCCTCCAGTTCTTCATCGGGTACCTCCAGAACAAGTTCATCATGTACCTGGAGGATCAACCTGCTTCCGCTATCACCATTTCCCAGCATTTCATGAACATTGACCATGGCGAGCTTAACAATATCCGCCGCACTACCCTGTATGGGGGTATTGATTGCGACTCTCTCTGCAGCCATCTTTTCCGTTTTGTTTTCGCTGTTTATCTGGGGGATTCTCCTCTTCCTTCCCAGTATCGTAGTTACATACCCCTTCTTCTCGGCATCCCTTATCGATTCCTCTATATACCTGCTTACCCCAGCATACTTTGCAAAGTATGTTGCTATGAATCTATCAGCATCACTCCTGCTGATTTTCAAATCCCTTGCCAGCCTGTATGCTGACATCCCGTAGATTACCCCAAAATTGATAGTTTTTCCTATTCTCCTCTGTCTGGAATCCACCTCCTCCAGCGGAACATTGAAAATAAGCGAGGCAGTCTGCCTGTGAATATCGCTTTTCTCCCTGAAAGCCTTTAGAAGCATGGGATCCTGCGAGAGGTATGCAAGCACTGCCAACTCTATCTGTGAATAATCGGCGCTTAGAAAAGTATAACCATCCTCGGCAACAAAGGCACTTCTTATTCGCCTCCCCTCCTCTTCCCTTATGGGGATGTTTTGAAGGTTTGGGTCCTTGCTGGAAAGTCTTCCCGTTGCCGTACCTGTCTGAATGTAGTGAGTGTGTATCCTGCCCGTTCTCTTGTTAACAAGAAGAGGAAGTGCATCCACATAGGTCGATTTCAGTTTCGAAAGCATCCTGTGCTCAAGAACGAGTGCGGGTACGGGATCCTCCGAGGCCAGTTCCCGTAATACATTCATGTCCGTGGAATACCCCGTTTTCGTCTTCTTGACCGGTTTTAGTTCCCTCCACTCGAAAAGAACAGTCTGAAGTTGCTTGGTGGAATTGATATTGAAACTCCTGCCGCACAGTTCGAATATCTTCTTTTCTATCTCATTAAGCTGTTCTGCAAGTTCCTTCCCGTACTCTGATAACCTTCCGGGAAGCAACTTGATCCCGGCAAGCTCCATCTCTGCAAGAACCTTAACCAGGGGCATCTCCACTGAGTAGAAGAGAGTTTCAAGCTTCTCCTCTTTGAGTGTATCCTTGAATTTTTCATAGAGTCTCAAGGTGATGTCAGCATCCTCGCATGCATAAACCACGACCTTTTCAATTGGCACCTCGTCTATCGAATGCCCGTCCAGCTTTTTCTTCCCTCCCTTTCCTCCCTTTCCAATGCGCTCTTCGAAAAGCTCACCGTAATGTATGGTTCTGTAGTTGAGATACCTCTCTGCCAGCCTGTCCATACCGTACGAGGAAGATGTCGCATCTATCAACCATGAGGCTATCATGGTATCGAAATAGATATTAGCCATCTCGATGCCCCAGCGTTTCAACACCTTGTAGTCGAATTTAATGTTCTGGCCTACTATTCTGCTATCCTTGTTTTCAAGGAGGTGTTTTATTTTTTCCTTTACAGTATCCTCTGGTATGCATTGCTGGCCATCAGCCTTAAGAGGAATATAGCAAGCATTTCCTCTTTCATAGGATATCGAAAAACCAAGAGGCTTCGATTCCAGTTCATCCAGGCTGGTCGTTTCGACATCGAAGGAAAAGATGCCCCTTTCACCTGCTCTCTCGATACATTCATCAAGAAGTTCCTCGGAATCGACAAGAATATAGTTTTTCCCCATCGACTTGTCAGAGGCACTCTCCATTGATATCTCACGTTCAAATGAACCACCAAGTTCCTCCACAATACTCTTCATACCTTCACGGGCAAATATGGATACTGCCTCGTCCGTCTTGTAACCGGTAACTTCAAGACTTGGCAGGGTTTCCTTAACATCAATGTCACTCTTGAGCGTGGCAAGTTTTCGACTTAAAAGGGCACTTTCCCTTCCCTCTATGAGTTTCTTCTTGAGCCCTTCAGGCTTTACATCCTCTATGTGTTCGTAAATTCCGTCGAGGTTTCCATACTTATTCAGGAGTTTTACTGCTGTCTTGTCACCTATACCTTTTACACCCGGAATATTATCAGCCTGGTCGCCTGCGAGGGCAAGGTAATCCACTATCTGGTCGGGTCTGATTCCCCTGTTCTCCAGCACCTCTCTTTCACCCCAGGCACTCAAACTTCCGACTCCCCTCTCGGGGTGGAGTACAGTTACACCAGGTCTTACAAGCTGAAGAATATCCTTGTCACCGGAGAGTATATAACATGGAATCCCCTCCCTCGAGAGTGTCTCCACATAACTCGCAATGATATCATCCGCCTCATACCCGTCCTTCCTAAGGGTAAAGAGGCCCATCGCATTTAGTATTTCCTCTATAATGGGAATCTGTGTATGCAGCTCCGGAGGAGGCTTCTGGCGTGTTGCCTTGTACTGCTCATACATCCTGTGCCTGAATGTAGGAACCCTGGAATCCATAATGATCGCTACTTTTCTGGGTTTCTTCTCTTTAAGTAGGCTCAACAGCGTTCTGAAAAATCCGTATACGGCAGAGACATTCTTCCCTTCGGAATTCCTTAGGGGGTTTCTCATAAAGGCAAAGTAGGAACGGTAAATCAGGCTGTATGCATCTATCAGATAGACAGGTTCATTCATGTAGTGATATCTATCAGTGTGGGAACACCGATACTTGCAAAAGGTGAGGGAGCATCTTTCTTTATTTTCAACGACTCTATCTCTTTTCTCAACTCACCCATTTTTTCCTTCAAGAGCTTCTGATTTCGCTTGTTTCTGTTTAGAACCTTTTGTTTCATTCTCTGCAGGGATGTTTTAAGCCGGGGGATAGAATCATCCGTGTCCTGGGAGAGTTCCCTGTACATTGCATCCAGAGGGTCTATGACGCGTTGAAAATCGGTTATCTCTTGTACTATTCCCTTCTCTATCTCTACCTGTTTTTCCAGTTTATCCATGTCCCCGTTAACGATAGCCTCTTCCTCGTGATCCAGTAAGTCCAGGTATGAAATAAAACGCTTTTTTTGTTCAATCAGCATCTGGCGAAAACGCCTCAGCAGGTTGACCCTTTCTTCCAGTTCCCTTTCATCTATCTCTTTTACTCTATCATCCATAAGAATAATCCGCCTTTTTACGCCTTTTTTTATTCACCTCGAGCAGCCTGTATTGTTTGCCAATGTTACTGTCCCATCTGACTGCTCTAACCGGCTATATTGACTCCTCCTCCGTTGTTCTCTGCTATCTTTCCGCCGGTTTTTTTTGCCACCTCCGCCCATGCCTCTCGCAGGTCGGATAGCATCTTTTTAACACTTTCGAGGGGGGCTTTGTCTTTATTAATATTCGCATCGAGAAGCTGCCGGTTCATGAATATGTAGAGGGAAAAGAGATTTTTTGCTATATCTCCGCCCTTCTCGAAGTCCAGGGAAACTATAAGTTCCGTTATTATATCCTGTGCCTTAATGATGCTATTGCTTATCCTGTCGTACTGTTTTTTCTTCTCGTCAAGAAGTTCCATGGCGAGGTTGATATTCTTTATGGCACCGTCGTAGAGCATTATAATAAGCTTCCCCTGGTTTGCCGTCTTTATCTGAGTTTCTCTGTAAGCCTGTAATGGATTGTTTCCTTTCAAGGTTTCTACCACCCTCCCTTACTTATGATATATCGTCCATTTCTTTCATTTTATTGAAAAAATATTTTTTTTCCATCATTTTATCATTTATTTCATCTTGCATGCTCGATCAATTTTGTAACGGATACCACCCTGTAACCACGGCGCATCAGCCCATTTATAAGGATATCGAGTTTCTGGAAAAGGTAATCATCTCTCTCACCCTTCCCAACCCCTATCCTGATAGGAATTATGGAACCCGGCTTCTTCTTTTTCAATATCCTCTCTACAAGTTTCGACGAAGACATATAGATACCGGAAGCTACATTTCTCTCACTTTTTGTAACCCAGTCCAGCGAATCCACATCTCGCCCAACATAAGTATAGTTCATTTCACGTGAAGCTGCAATAATCTCCGAACTTACAAAGTAGTAAGGTGCATGCCACAACAATGAGAGGTCTCTGCCCGTTGCTTCGAAATACTCATCCTCTGTTTTTGCCAATCCATTCTTTATGAATTCTTCATCCAGGTGAAATCTGGCATCTGTCATATTGAAATATATGTAGAAAAGGGAACCTACCTCATGACCCGATTGTGCAATCTCCTTTACAGCATCCGGATATCGCCTTATGAACTCACCATTCACAAAGAATGTTGCCTTAATACCATACTCGGAGAGTACCTTAAGGATATCGGCAAGCCCCTCGGATGAGTCTATTGCATTGAATACCAGAGCAACCTCACGTCGTCTTATCCTTGATCCGTGCGTAAAATTGGTAAAATCGACCGGTTCCTCCTTTGCAGGGAAGGGCTCGTATTTTATCTCTGCCATATGGAAGAGGGGTTTCGTTCCGTAACCCTGAATGTCCCTTATCATTACCATGTTTCTGTAACTACCCATGGTAACATTTTCCAGGTAGGCTCTGTAACTGGTGGAAACTACGCTCCTATTCTTGAAAAAAGCGCTATCGCCACCATTCCCTGCTTTTACTCCCTCAGCTTTAGGAATCCCGGCTTCTCCCTTCTCCCCGCCCGGACTATCGGCCACTTTCTTACCGCTTTCCCCGTATTTCTGCCATACAAGTTTCTTCGTATCGTAGGTATAGTAGTCTTCCCCGA
Source organism: Spirochaetales bacterium (assembly GCA_027021365.1). Lineage (GTDB taxonomy): Bacteria > Spirochaetota > Spirochaetia > SZUA-6 > SZUA-6 > JALUUM01. The sequence goes on along the minus strand of JALUUM010000036.1, from coordinate 65,040 downwards.
CCTTCACTGCTGGCTTTAAAGATTCCTTTGAAAAACCGGAAACCTGAGGTTGGGAAATTGTAATCAGCGAACTGCTCTGCTCTTTCAGATTGTAGAGAGAAGTAAGGTACCTCCCACATATCAGGAGGTTATAATCATCTACCCAGAGAGCATGAATCGGGTCGAGGTATTTCAGCTCATTAATATTCTTCCATTTCCTGTAGTCCTTCAAAAGAACCGAGTCTTTCTTGAGTATGGCTATCTTCCTTCCGTCGGGAGAAAGCTCTATCCCCGTTACATCAAGGTCACTCGTTTTCTGGAAAGCGAGAATTCGGTTTTTACCGTCATCCTTTCTTTCTCCTATATCAAGCCTGAACAGCGAAACAAACTTCTTTCCGCTCTCAATTCCTACGGTAAGAAGGGTAATTATATCATCTTTGCTCCATAGCAGTTTCTTTACCTCTGTATTTCTCGGCAAATACAGGTAAGGTAGTGATTGTGTGGAACCTATCGAAAGAAAATCTTTATTGGAGAGGTAATAGAGAAAAACATTTCTACCCCCCTTGTCAAAGATTATCTTCTTCCCGTCAGGTGAAATCCAGAACCTGTCAAAATTGGGGTCGAACCTAAAGGGTATCTTTCCCGTAATGTTTCCTATCTTCAGGAAACCCGAATAGAGAGCCCTGGTAAACAGTTCCCTGCTGTCGAGTTTGTAAACGAGGCTTCCTGTAATATAGTAAAGGGAATTTTCACTTCCCCATTTGACATTTACTATCCTGCCCTCTCCTATCCTTCTGTACAGTTCCGCAAGCACTCGGGATTCAAGATACTGGTCTACGGAATAGTAGTACAGGTTCCCACCTTTATAGTACACTACATACTTGGAATCGGGAGACCAGATCGCATCGGGACCCTTTAAAGAAAGCTCCACTTTTTCTGATATTACAATTTCCTTGGACTCTCGAAGATCGTACATGACAAGCTTTCCGAAAGCATCCGAGGTCTCCGAATAATAGAGGAGAAATCTGCCATCGGGAGAACTGGAAATCGGATTGATTTTTCCGTTGAGTACTGCACTCCCATCCGTAAAGGAGGGGAAATTGGAAACAGCACGTATTTTTTTCAGACTCTCGTCCGACCTGAATACGCCAAATCTGTTCTGTATCTGTAGCACCCCGCGGTCACGCAAAAAGAGTGCTCTTTCGGGGAAAAAGGTAATCTGGTTTATGCTCTTCTTCTTAAGATCACTCAAGAACAGTGAGGTATAGTTCCCGAAAACAGGTGATTCTGCAACGGCTTCCACGATCAATTTGTCATCAGTGGTGAGATCCAGGTTCTTAAAGGTTACCTCACCGAATGAAAAGAGAGCCGATACCAGGAATGAAAAGAGAAATAGATACAACCAGAGCCTTTTCAAAAAAACACCCCTCTAATAAAACACCGCTACACATGCCATGTTTCTGTTCATTAAGATATTCGGCATATTATCATATATCTTGACGCATATCTTAGACCAGGGAATCTGCAAAACATTTCAGTATCCTCGCAGTCAAACCCCATATAAGCCACTTTTCATGAATAAAATAGTAAAGGGGTATCTCATAGCTCCTCTCCCACCGTCCTCCGGGAAGGAAACCAACAGGGAAATCTTCTGCAAGGGAAAAATGTTCATACATGACAGACTCCTTGAGTCCCTCTTTCAAAATCCTTTCAAGCGGTACCTCGAATATCTCTCGAACCTCGTTGCCGTCGGGTAGCGGTTCTTTTCCTCCATCTATGGAACAGACATAAGCCTCCACAACTGCGCCGGTTATGCTCTCCACACGTCCCAGTTTACCAAGTATCTCTATATCCTCCCTACCAATGCCTAACTCTTCCTCCAACTCACGAACTGCAGCATCGATTGCCACTTCGCCCTCCTCGATGCTTCCGCCAGGGAATCCGATCTGCCCGGGATGTCTTGATACATTGTCAGAACGCACTTCGAATAGGATACGCCATTCACCCATCCTGGGAATCAGAGGAATCAGTACCGCTGCATTGTACCGCTTTCTAACCAATTCATCGGAGCAAGCCTTCTCACCGAGTCTTTTCCTTATCCGTTCGAGGAAATTGACATATTCATTCGCCGGTCCTTCCTTCTTTTCCATCTTCATGCCAGGTAATTATTAAGGTAATGATAAAGGTAATAATATATACAGAAAATATCTTTGACAACGAATTTGAAAAATTAAACTATTGACCACCTCTACTTGACGTGTTATTTTTTGCCTGATGAAGATACTTCTTACCGGCGGTGCCGGTTTCATTGGCTCTCACGTAGCAGAGACATACCTCAGAGCTGGACATCAAGTGATAGTGCTAGATAACCTCTCATCTGGAAAACTGGAAAACCTGCCTGATGGTGTCAAATTCTACCTCCTGGACATAACCTCGAAAGAAGTCGAAAGGGTTATGGAAATAGAAAAACCGGATATCGTAAACCATCACGCGGCACAGATCAGTGTTACCGTATCGGCAAGGGATCCCATAACGGACGCAAGGATAAATGCCTTAGGACTGCTGAATGTCCTGAATGCCGCTTCAAAAAGCGGGGTAAAGAAATTTATCTTTATCTCCTCCGGAGGAGCTATATACGGAGAGGCAGATGTAATGCCCACACCGGAGACCTACCCTCCTCAACCGCTATCACCCTATGGCATTCATAAGTTCCTCGGAGAGAATTATTTGAGATTTTTTAACGAGGAGTATGGCCTGAAGTCTATTTCATTACGCTATGCCAATGTTTATGGCCCAAGACAGGATCCATTTGGAGAGGCTGGAGTTGTAGCAATCTTTATAAACAGGCTGCTAAGAGGAGAAAAGGCAACGATCTACGCATACCCGGATGAACCGGAAGGAATGACACGTGACTACGTTTATGTAAAGGATGTTGCAAGAGCAAACCTGATGGCACTGGAGAAGGGTGAGAATACAGTGGTGAATATCGGAACAGGCAAAGAAACGAAAACAAGGGCTCTCTATGATGAAATTGCCTCGATAATAGGAACAAATCTCGAACCGGAGAAGGGAAAAGCACGACCCGGGGATTTACGGGCCAGTTGCCTTGACAACAGCAGGGCAAGGGAAATGCTATCCTGGGAACCCGGGGTGAATCTTAAAAAAGGTCTTAAGGAGACGGTAGATTTTTTTAAAAAAAGTCTTTAAGAATTGTTTCAAGAATCTGGAATCCAAGAATATAGGCTTAACTTACAGGGTAGAGATTAATAAGGACAGCAAAGCTCTCGAAAAACGAAGTAAACGATAAAAAAAGATTGAAAAGGAGGTGTCATTTCAATGACAAAGGTTGTAGAGCAGGAGCTATACTGCTCCACCTGCGGGAAAACGAGGGAAATTCCACAATGCTGCGGCAAGGAGATGGAGTACGTAGATGGTGTTCTCTTCTGTTCCAGTTGTGGAAGGGAAATGAGAGTTCCAAAGTGCTGCGACAGAAAAATGCATGTGCGTAACAAGGTAATCGATCTAAGAAAGGAACTTTTCGGAAAAATTTCATGATAGGTATTCTTTCATGCCCCGGCGGTAAACACTTCTCCGAAAACATAATTTCTCATCTCAATACTATCTCCTATCAGAAATTCAAACAGAAGGTCAGCTTGATAGCAGAGAAGTACAAGATGACCAGGAATGATGTAATAAGAGAGATGAATCTCGCATCGGACCTCAGGCAGGAAAATCTGGAGGCCTCCGGGGACCCGGATCAGTACAGAAAACCGCACTTTGCCATTCCCGCTAAATTCACACGTTTCGCCAATGGCGAGTTCAAGACAGAGATTCAGGCAACGGTAAGAAACTTCGATGTTTACATCGTTCAGGATGTGGAAAATCACTATCCTCTGAAGTTCGATAACTGTGATGAACCTCAGGTACTCTCGATTAACGATCATTTGATGTGCCTCTTCGTAACGGTCGATGCGGCACTGCAGGCCGGAGCAAAGCGTGTCACTGTGGTGCTGCCCACGTATCCCTACTCACGGCAGCATCAGAAAAAGGGACGGGAAGGTTTGAGTGCCGCAAGGATTGGACAGATACTGGAATACTTCGGAGTTTCAAGAATTATCACCCTCGATATCCATTCAAAGGAGATAGAAAATACTTTCAACAATCTGAGGCTGGAAAATCTTCATGCCTCATACCAGATTCTGAAAACTCTCTCCACTGTCATTAACCTGAAAGATGAGAAACTAGTAATAGTTTCACCTGATGCGGGTTCGGTTCAGCGAAACAAATTCTATTCCACAACACTGAAACGGCCCCTTGGGATGCTCTACAAGGAGAGAGACTATTCCCGTGCCTCAAGAAATGCAAAGAAGAACAATATAACAAACATGCGGCTTCTCGGATTCGTAAAGGACAGGAATGTATTCATGAGTGATGACATGATAGGCACCGGTGGCACACTCCTTAAGGCTATGCGCCTTCTACAGAAGAGAGGTGCAAAAAAGATAGTGGCTGCTGTAAGTCTTCCCTTTTTCAGTGGCGATGCAATAGATGTCTTCGATGCCGCCTACAATGAAGGGCTCTTCTACAGGGTCATTGGTACAAATGCAGTCTTTCACACGAAAGAGAGGCTACTCAACAAGGAATGGTACCTTTCGGCCGATGTAACCAACCTCTTTGCAAAGGCTATCTACCGACTTCACTACAACAGAAGCTTGAGTTCACTGCTCGACAACAGGGATATAATAAACGAGCTCTTGAAAAACACCTAAGAAGATTCAACAGAATCCTAACAGGTCAGAGTTTCAATATTTCCTCGATGTTCTTAAGTAACTCGTCGATATCTTCCATTTTCATCTCGGCCATGTGGGCTATCCTGAAAGTTTTTTCCTTAAGGCTTCCGTATCCGTTGGATATTTGAAATCCCCTCTGGCCAAGTTCATTGCTCAGTTCCTTTACGGAAATTCCCCTGGTATTCCTTATGCAAGTCACAGTATTGGATGCATACTCCTCCACCGGAAACAGGTCAAAATACTCCTTGGCCCACGCCCGAACACGTTCTGCCATTTCCCTGTGCCTCTCAAATCTTTCATCCAGTCCCTCTTTAAGTATTCTATTCAGTTGGAATTCCAGGGCAAACATGTGCGCTATCGAAGGCGTGGAGGGATACTGGAAGTTTCTCTCCCTTATGTACTTCAACAGCAGGAGCATATCGAAATAATAGCCCCTGTTCTCCACCTTCTCGGCTCTCTCGATCGCCTTTTCCGATACCGAGGCAACACTCAACCCCGGCGGCAGCCCGAGTGCCTTCTGGCTGGATGATACACAGATATCGACTCCCAGCCTGTCCACCTCTATCTTCACCCCACCGAGGGAGGAAACGGTATCTATGCACCATACGACATCGGGATATTTATTGAAAACAGGAGCAAGCTCCTCGAGATTGTTCATAAGCCCGGTCGAAGTCTCGTTGTGAGTAACAGTCGCGAGGTCATAGTTACCCGTAGAGAGGTATTCCTCCACCATCTCCGGTTTTATCGGGGTTCCCCACTCAACCTCATGCTTGTCCGCGGGAATCCCGTTGGACTTTGCAATTTGATACCATCTGTTGCCAAAAGCTCCGACGGAAAAGACGATTGCCCTCTTTGCGGTACAGTTTCTGATAGCCATCTCGAGCAGCCCCGTACCCGAGGAAGTTGATATAACAATATCATTCTTCGTGTACATGAGCTTCCTAAGCTTTTCCGTAACACCCCTCTGAAGTTCACTGTACTCTGCCGTCCTGTGTCCGATCATCGGGGTTGACATGGCCTTTAGTACCTCACTATCAACCTCTACCGGTCCCGGTATGAAAAGTTTCTTGTGCTTCATGCTCGTCCCTTGCTCCTTAATATCTTTGATTTGTGATTGATTGAAGGGATTATAGCGGTAAATCGGAAAAAGGGAAATCCCTTCCCGTAAAAATTTTAAACTGGATCTTTGCCTGTGCGAGGAGCATCTCCTTTCCCTTTACCGTCCTGCAGCCTGCTTTCCTTGCCTCCTCGAGAAAAGCCGTATTTTCCGGTTTGTAAACGAGGTCGTAGGCTATTTCATCACCCTTGAAGGCATAGCCCTCTATGGGATTCTTGCCCTCGTGCGGTGCCATTCCCACAGTAGTGGCCTGAACAATTATATCATTAAAGTTATATATTCTCTTTATTCCCTCAGGCGAAAGCCCGTCGAAGGAACAGCCAAACTCTTTTGAAAGGCGCCTAGCCCTATCTGCGCTCCTGTTCAGAATGAGAACCTCTGCCCCACGCTTCTTGAGTGCATAAACAACTGCCCTGGCCGCACCACCGGCACCGATAACGGTTACCCTTGACCCTGCAAGAAAATTTTCGGAATCCCCGCCAAGGAGCCTGTCCAGGGGAGCAAGAAACCCCTCCCAATCCGTATTGGTACCCGCCCAGCCGTTACCATCCCTGAAAATAGTGTTGCACGCCCCGATAAAGGTAACCGACTCGTCAACCTCATCTAAAAGAGGAATAACTCTCTCCTTGAATGGAACGGTAACTGAGAGACCTGAAATCCCAAGAGAATCGGCACTCTTCAGGAATATTTTCAAATCGTCTGCAACAAAGGGAAGATATACCGCATCGATTCCAAGCTCCCTCAACCCGCTGTTGTGAATGTAGGGAGACTTCGTGTGCATCACGGGGTTTCCGATTACACCGAAAACCCCGGTCTTCTCCCCTATTCCATGGTAATCGTAGAGCCCCGTCATTTCTTCCACAGAGATATGCCCCGGCGCAGCCCCGTCCTTTCTGACAGAGGTGAATGTGAGGTAGGAACCAAGCTTCGATGATAGAATTCTCAATGGCACCCCGTAATCTCCCATTCCGATCAGAATCTTCTCCCTCCCCCGTAACTTCTTTGCAGCCTCGATGAACCTTAACTGCTCTTCGCTCGAAGCGAGATGAAGGGCAAGTTTTGGAAGTTCTCCCTTTCTCCCTGAGAGCCTTCCTATCAGTGAAAGGATGTCACCCGGGAAACTATCGAAAATGTGCATAGATCGTATCACCCTGATTCCCTTCCTTCCCGCCTTTTCGATAAGCCTTTTGTCCCTTCCCGATTCTCCCAGGTCACTCTCCAGGTCTATAAACTGATACGTTCCACCGGTACCATTCTCCAGTATCTTCAGCCTGGCCTCTTCTTCGCCCCGGAACCTGCCCCCGTCTCTCTCCCGTCTAACAGTGAGGATGCTCCCAATACCAACCGGTGCCTTGAACCGGTCAAGGTACCGAAGCTCAGATTCTTCGAGAAAATCGGCCCTTAGCTCCACCAGGTCCACCAGCCCGGCATACCTGCCGGCAAGGGTTTCATTTTTTTCTAGTGTATCTTCGGTGAGTGAAAGGCACAAAAGGCTTTTCCCGGACTTCATGGCTCATTTTAAATAATCATGACGGTATTTAACAAGCCATACTGCCACTTTTTTGACTTTTCAATTTGAAAAAAATGATTTAAATTGGACAGACCATGATAGCAACGATAGTAAATGCAATAACCGTTACCATCGGCTCACTTATCGGCCTCTTACTACACAAGCATATAAGCGAATCTTTCAAAGGGATCGTCTTTACCGCTACCGGGATGATAGCAATGGTTCTCGGCTTCAAGATGGCATTTGAAAGCCAGAAGATAATCTTTCTTGCATTCTCTCTGATTCTCGGCGGCATACTTGGTGAATGGTGGAACATCGAAGGGGGAATTCTGAAATTCGGAGATTTCCTGAAAAAGAGATTCGCCAAGAGTGAATCCGGTGAGAGCTTTGCGTATGGCTTTCTAGATGCCTCTGTTCTCTTCTGTGTGGGAGCGATGACGCTGGTCGGTGCTTTCAAGGCAGGAGCAGAGGGAAACTATGAACTTCTACTTACGAAATCGGTTATGGACGGTTTCATGGCAATAATGCTCACCTCTGCACTGGGAATAGGAGTAGCCTTCTCTGCTATCACGATACTCTTATATCAGGGAGGCCTTACCATTGCATCCATGTGGCTTCAACCCATGGTAACTGACCTCGTTCTTTCCGAGCTTACAGGGGCAGGAGGCGTCCTCGTTATCATGATTGGCCTTAACCTCCTCGGTCTCAAGAACATAAAGACCGCGAACTTCATACCCACACTGATACTGATAGTGATTTTTGTTGCAATCAATCCATACCTGCCATCTCCGCCATTCTGATTATTCCCCGCATTTCACCTACAGTATCCTCGTTCCAGGTTCTACCTCTTCATCCGGTTTCAAAAGTACTACGTCTCCTTCCCCTGGGACAGCTCCCAGAACCAGAACCTGGGAAGAAAATCCCGCTATCCTCTTGGGAGAAAAGTTTACAACGGCCACCACCAGCCTCCCTGTAAGTTCCCCCGGCTTGTAACGTCTCGTTATCTGGGCACTGGACCTCTTCGTACCAAGCGGGCCGAAGTCTATTAACAGCTTATATGCCGGTTTTCTTGCCTCGCTGAAAACCTCGGCTTCCAGTATCCTTCCCACACGTATATCTAACTTAAGGAAATCGTCGTAACTGGCAATCATTAAAAACCTCCCCATGTTCCTTAAAAACAATGATCCCTCAACCGCAGGTGGACATATGATAAACCGGGCGGTATATTTGTGTAAAGGATTTGACGGGAACAGCATGAATTACCCGATAGAAGAGAAGTGGTCCATCCGGTTCAAGAAGCTCAAGGAGAGGGAGCATTCTCTCGAGAAACAGGTTTTTGAAATCGGTAACAGGTATTCGGGCTTGAAAGACATCAATCTCACACTGGAACTGGTAAACACTCGCCTCTCCATTGCCCTCATGCTGGTCGAGAGAATGTCCTCGTCTACAAGGGAAGAGGTAGAAAAGTATCACCTCGAATCAAAGAAAAGGGCCGTAAAGGCCACGATCGAGCTCGAAAATCTCGTGACAGGAGACCTCGATGATGATGACAGAAAGACAATCAAGGAACATCCCCTCTACAGGGATGCAAGGGAAAAAATACAGCGGATAATTCTTCTTGGGGGAGGAATATTCTTCGAGGGAAATGAATACGACGAGAAGAAATTGAGGCTTGTATCCAAGATACTCGTCTCTTCGATTCGGAAATTCACAAAGAGGGATGACCTTTATCCGCCCCCTGAAATCGAAAAGTACCCCCCACTTATTCGGAGAATAATAAATCTCTTCTTTCCGATTCTTCTCAAAGAAAACCAGAAACCACCCCCTTACGGCATAGAGGAGGGAGAGGAACGGTTCTACACTTCAAAAAACATGCGAATGCCACTGAGCCAGGCAATACTCTTCTATGAAGAGGAGGTTCTTCCCAAGCTAAAGAAAAAGCTCGAATCGAATCCGGGGAACAGAGGGCTCCAGGGGGAAATCGAGAGGATAATGAGCCTCGTAGAGAAATACAAGAAAATGAAATTCATTCCCAGGTCCACCCCCATAGTAATGGAGAAGGGATTCTACGACGAATGGTTCACCGGTTTCACAAGGGATGGTGAGATGCTCGTTAACGTCCCTGTACCGGTAAGGATATATTCGGGAAACAACACTGAAAGGCTGATGGAGCTTGTGAGGATGGATTTTGTTAAACGGATTGCAGGCAGAGGGGTATCCAGAGAACTTGACAGACATTACAGGTACTTGAAGAGCCTGGAGAGCGGAATAAGGGGAAACTCCAGGACACCGAGCCTCAAGGTAAACACTACCTTCGGTTACCAGGTATTGAAACGTGAGATACCTTTCCTGAAGATAATGGAAGAAAAGGACAACTTCTTGAAACTGGTAGGCACCGTAATGAACAGGCGGCTTAAGAAACCCGAAAGAATAGTCCTCGAAATGATAAGAGAGGGACAGGGAGTAGCCGGCAGGAGAAACCTCCGATAACCGCCGGACTGTTTATCGTTATTCGTTTATTGACAATTACTTATCGACATTAAATAGAAGAACTGATATATTCTTTCTATACTCAACCGATATCGAGGGGGCCTTCAAATGAACTTTTCCTGGATGATATTTGTCGACCTTGGAATAATCTCACTGGCATTACTGGTAGCAACCTTTATCAGGGCAAAAGTGCCTTTTTTCCAGAGATTCCTCATACCGAATTCCCTTACAGCGGGTTTCCTGGTACTGCCAATATACAATTTTCTTTCACATACTCTCGGTTTGAATACCAACGGCCTCGAAAACCTAGTCTTTCACTTGCTCAACATATCTTTCGTGGCAATGAGTCTGAGAAAGTCGAACCTGAAGGGTTCCGGGAAAAGGGTTTTTTCCACAACCGTTACAATACTTTCACAGTACACATTCCAGGGGCTTGTCGGACTGGGACTGACTTTTCTATTCATAGCAACGATAATTCCAAATCTCTTTCCCAGTTTCGGACTTTTCATTCCGCTGGGCTTTGCCCTCGGACCAGGCCAGTCCTTTGCAATCGGAAAGGGCTGGGAAACTTTTGGCTTCGACGGAGCAGGGAGTATCGGGCTCACATTCGCAGCGATAGGATTTCTCTGGGCATGCTTCGGCGGGGTATATCTGATAAATTACGGTATAAGAAAGGGCTGGCTGGAAAAGGAGCATATCGAAGTATTCAAGAAGAGAGGAATTCGAGTAGGAATCTATGGTAAGGACGAAGAGCACCCCGTGGGGGCTCACCTTACGACGGAAACAGAGGCAATAGATTCGATGTCTTTCAACCTTGCCGTGATTCTGGGAGTCTATCTCTTTGCCTTCCTCTTTCTAAAAGGCCTGACATACCTCCTCTCATTTGCCGGATCTGCGGGGCATGATCTTGCGGTAAATCTCTGGGGCATTTCCTTCATCTTTGCGGCACTCATTGCCCAGGTGGTAAAGAAGTTTTTCAAGGTCTTGGGAATAGAGCATCTTCTCGACAACGGAAGCATGACAAGGATAGCAGGAACCTCTGTGGATATCATGGTTGCCGCTTCGATAGGAGCAATCTCACTTGTCGTAGTCACGAAGTACTGGCTCCCCATTGCAACAATGGGCATTCTCGGAGGGATAGTAACGATTTTCACACTCATCTGGATATCATCCAGAATATTCGAAGATCACCACTTTCACAGAACCATTATGCTGTACGGAGCCCTAACGGGGACACTACCTACAGGGCTTGCCCTGCTCCGGGTTGTCGACCCGGAATTCGAAACTCCGGTAGCTGCAGACTATATGTATGCATCGGGATTGACATTCTTCCTTGCAATTCCATTTATTCTAATGATCAACCTGCCAGCCTACGGGTACAGGTCGGGTAACCCCATTTATTACTACGTGACATTTGCCATCTTTTTCGGTTACCTGGTCTTTGTAAGCATTTCATACATTCTCCTTTCGAGGAAGCGGGCTTTCCGAAAAACCTCACACCTGTGGCTCCAGGCAAAACACAGAGGCTGATACCTGATTCATGTCGCTGCAGACATTGCTTTCAAGGAGCAGAGAGCACTACGTAACCGTCGAAAGGGGTATTTCCATACGGGTGATAGAGATCCTTCCCGAAAGACCTACCGGGGACTATCAACCTACGATCCTCTTCATACCCGGATGGATATCACAGTTTCACACCTGGGACAGGCTGCTACCCCTTCTAAACAGGAGATTCAGAATACTCTACACAGAGTCCAGAGAAAAGCCTTCTGCTATTTTTCCGAAAAAGTGGGAAACCACTTTCTCCATGTCTCGTTTCGCTACCGATATCATGCATGTTGCAGACCACTTCGGCCTTGAAGAGGGAAGGTTCTTTCTTGCAGGCACCTCACTCGGTGCAAATATTGCACTCCAGTACCTCCTCCAGGGGAAAATACAACCTAAAGCTGCAGTCATCATGCTTCCCAATGCCGAGTTCAGGATACCGGTATGGGGAAAGCCATTCCTCTATCTTCCGTACTGGATATATCCCGTTCTGAAACCGGTAATAAAGGGATACCTCCATCTCTTCAAGAGCGACAGGGGAAAGGAGAAGAGCATGCTTGGTTACATCTTCGACGGCCTGGATAAGGCAGAACCCAGGAGGCTGCAGGCTTCGGCAAGAGACCTTGTTACTTACAAACTGGAAGGTGATTTTAACAGGATAGATATTCCCTGCCTCTTGATAGGCTCGGTACTGGACAGAATGCACCAGTCGGCCACAGTGAAGGAACTTGCAGAAAAAATCCCCCTCTCAAGCTATAGAGAGATTGCCGCCTCGGGTGAAACACATACGGAAAAAGTCGGAAGAATGATAGTCGATTACTTCGAAAGAATTATTCAAAATGGGTTTTAGAAACCCTCCTTTTTTATATGTTTGGCACATTCTGGACAGATTGTATGGGAGAATTTTGCCCCTCCCTTGATACCTATATACCTCTCGATGGGAAACCACTTCTCCTTTCCTTCTTCCTCGACCCTCACCTTGTAACAGACACTGCATATCGGAATGATACCCTGTACGTTCCTTATGAAATTCTTCAAGACCTTCAGCTCCGTTATGTCTCGTGCAATTCCCTCTGTGCCTATGAACTGGCCATCCTTCTTCTTTTTACCCTTAACATATACACCAAAGCTGTTTAACGATACATATATAAAATCCAGCTCGAATCTTCTCTCCTTCCTCTCCTTCGGGACAAGCCTTAATTCCAGGCTTCTCGTTGCCCTGCTCGGTCTTCTCCGCTCCCTCACATTCCAGTAATTCCTCTCCCTGTCTTCGGGATACACGAAATCCACCAGCTCTCTCCCTATCATCTCTTCGCGACTGTAGCCAAGCATCTTTTCTCCCGTTTCATTGATAAAGATGATCTTACCCTCGGTATCAAGCAGGTATATCATTGAAGGAGATTGTTCGACAAGTCCCCTGTACAGTGCATTCATCTCATCGAGCTTTTTCTGAAGGAGTTCACGCAGTGTTACATCCCTTATTATGAAGGTGAAACCGGTTATCTTTTCCCCCTCTTTGAGCGGAGAGATAGAGACATCCACGGGCATTATCTGTCCGTTTTTTATCCGCATTTCGAATTGCAGTGCGGGAAAGGTACTTCCCATCCTAACAAATTCCATTATACGGAGAAGGCGCCTGGTAGATTCGGATGTAAAGAGCTTTTCAACTCCCTTCCCTCTCACCTCGGAATCGGAATAGTATGTTATATCCTCTCCTGCTTTGTTCCATTGTACGATTTTTCCAGAAAGATCTGTTTCTATCGCTATTTCACTTATTGAGTTCTCATCAATAAAACTTGACAACATTTTCTCCCTCGTATTATTTATCTGATTGATTGTTCAAAGTATTTAACAATAAATCCTATTTCTGCTAATATCAAGCTGCCGTTAAAAAATGATTTTCTGAGGGAGGTTATATGGGAATTTTCAAAGCTTACGACATAAGGGGAATCTATGACAGAGACTGGAACAAGGATACCGCATACAGGATTGGGTTGCACCTTCCCGAATTGCTTGGTACCGATAACATAATAGTGGGAAGAGACGCAAGGATTTCTTCCAAGGAGATATTCGAGGCTCTCTCTTCCGGAATAACCGAGGCTGGCTGTGATGTAACCGATATCGGCCTCTGTTCCACTCCCTCCTGCTATTTTGCTACTGCTTTCTATGGAGCGAGTGGCAGTGTGATGATAACAGCTTCCCACAACCCAAAGGAGTACAACGGGTTGAAGATATCAAGAAAAAATGCCGTTCCCGTGGGATATGAAACCGGTCTCGATAAGCTGGAAGAAATGGTAACCCGGAATGAAAAACCGCACAGTGTCGGTGCGGGCAGGAGGGGCAGTATTAAAAAGCTCGACATAAGGGAGGACTACCTAAATCACATAGCAAAGTTCAAGGATGATATAAGTGGTATCGATGCTGTAATAGACTGTTCCGACGGTGTTGCCGGTGTTTTCATACACGACATTCTGGGTGATACGGGAGCAAAGATCAGATTCCTCTATGACAAGCCCGACGGAAACTTTCCCCATCATGAACCAAATCCACTCATTGAATCCAACCTGGCCGACCTGAAAGCTGCTGTCAGGGCCGACAATGCTGAAATAGGAATATGTTTCGACGGAGATGCGGACAGGGTGATGTTCATAGACGAAACAGGGAACTTCGTCTCTCCCGATCTCATTACGGCACTCCTTGGATATCACTTCTTCATACATTTCCCCGAGAAACCCGGTAAAGACAAGACTGTGCTCTACGATGTGAGATCCTCCAGGAGTGTTCCCGAATTCATTACTGAACTCGGCGGCAACCCTGTTATGTGCAAGGTGGGTCACTCTCATGCAAAAAAGCTTTTAAGAGAGACGAATGGAATATACGGTGGCGAACTTGCCGGCCATTACTACTTTAGGGAGAACTTCTACTGTGACTCGGGAATGATTGCTGCCCTTACCGTTCTTTCAGTGCTGAAGAGAGAAAGGAAAAGTCTCTCCGAGCTGATGGGCCGAATAAAGAAGTACCATTACTCTGGGGAGATAAACTTCGAAGTCAAGGACAAGGAAGGAATCCTCGAAGCTCTAAAGAGAGATTACAGAGAGGGCAAACTCAATACGCTGGACGGAATAAGGATTGACTTTCCAACCTGGTGGTTCAACGCCCGCCCTTCTAATACAGAGCCCTATCTCCGTCTCGTCGTGGAGGCGGAAACAGCCGATGAATTGAATCGGCGCGTCGACGAACTTAAAGAAAAGATTTCTACTTTGGCGGAATAACCAGTTTCCACCCCGGATATATAAGATCCGGATTTTGAATTAACTTCCTGTTACGTCGCCAGATCTTTGGCCACAGATAGGGATCACCGTAGATGAAGTCGTATTCAGCTATTCTCCAGAGGCAGTCCCGCCGTTCGGGAATAAGACGAACCGTGTAGACTGTTTGTACAGCAAGGTCCTTGTATGCGGCAATATACCTCTTGGCTTCGAGGAAGTACTGCATCGCTTTTTCGTAATTGCCCTTGTTCTTCTCCACTACTCCGAGCTTCCACAGTTTTTTAGCCTGATCGAGGAAACTCAACTGGGAAACGTCTCCGAGAACGGCTGCCCCGTCGTCTTTTGGTATGAGCAGTGACTGATCGCCACTCTCTGGCTTTTCCTCCTTCTGCTTCTTCTCCTCCTCTTTCAGAATCTCTTCCCCCTTCCAGGGTTCAGGTTCTATAACGGTTCCCTCTTCCGTTACAACCGTGAGTTTCGAGGCTTCTTCTATCTCCTTCATCACTTCCAGCATCAGGTCCTCGGTTTTCTTCTTTACCGTTGCAACCTTCCTCTCCCTGGCAAGTGTTACGGCATCCTTCGCTGCTTCCCTTGCACTTCCCAGGTACTGTTCCGCGGAATCAAGGTCGTAGTTCTGAAAAGCCTCCAGCCCCTTGAAGTACAGTTCATTCGTCTTTGCAAGTTCATCGGGTGCCCACGTTGCGGCATCTACCTTCTCCGAGTCATCTAGGTACTGCTCGGTATCACGTTTTAGTATTCTCACCCATCTGATCCGTTTATCGAGGAGATCGTAGAGATCGGACATCTTCTTGAGTGCAGCATATGCTGCATCCCTCGCCTCGGAAAGCTTGCCCTCAGAGTAGAGCTTCTTTGCCTCTTCTATCCCTGCCACAGCTTCTCTGTAAAGATCAGGCATAAACTTGTCAGCCTCTATCTCCTGAAGCTTTGCATTCATTCTCTCCATCCTGTCGGAAAGAACTACTGCGGCACGTTCTACCGAGTTATCAAAAGCAAGGGCTGCCTTTTCCTTGGCACTTTTCAGGTATTCCCTTGCCTTGTTAGGGTCTTTATCTTTCAAAGTCAAAGCCATATCGAGGTCAGCCTTGGCGGCCTTTATCGTATCAGGATCATAGTAGCTGGCATCGGCCTCCTCTGCCCTGGCAATGGCATTTCTTACCTCTCTCACCTCTTCATCACTTACAGGCTGAATAACGGGCTTCTTTTCTACAGTTGCCTTCTTTACCACCTTCTCTTCCGGTTTCTTTTCCACAGGTTTCTCTTCCGGCTTCTTTTCTACCGGCTTCTCCACCACAGGTTTTTTCTCCTCCGGTGTTTTTTCCACAGGTTTTGGTGCAGAAGGACAATTCAACAGGGAAAAAGCTATTGTGAAAATAATTAACAACCTAATAATATTTTTCATACTTTTTCCTCCTCGATAAAAAAAGTTTAGCACGCTACCGACTAGACGTCAAGAATACAATATACTTGGAAAAAAGGGTCTTTTTTGTTAATTTCAAATGGTAATGGAAGCTGAAACTAAAATCGAACTCCGATCGGTCAGAGAGCTTGAGTATCTGGACAGGTCATTGGATATATATACCCATAGCAGAACGAGTGAAATACATCCTGATATCATAAGGAAGAGACTTTATCCTCCCGTAGTTGTAACCGATAAACGCATCGTATGGGGGTTTGGAATAATCCGATCTGCCAGACATCTGGGAGAAGAGCTCCTTCTCTGTAACAAAACCGGAGAAGAGGGAATGTTCGAGGCCTTGAAGTTGTCATTGGAACTCGAGAACAGGCCCCGGAAATATTCGTGGTTCGAGAAGGTCAGGATCGTTAAGTTATCGAGTGGCAAGAATCAACTTGATGAAATCGGAAATCTCGTGGAGGGGAAAGATGACCCCGAATGGTACAAACGAGTTCTACTTTTTGAATCATTGCCCGAAACACTGCAGCATCTCGTGGAAGAAGAAAAACTCGACCTGAAAACCGCCAATGATGTGAAGGGGCTTCCTCCGGGTGTATTTGACACTATTGCAGAGGGAAAAATCACCTTCTCGCAACGGAGGATAATACTTCGTCTGCTCAAAGAAATAGCGAAGCGAGACGAACTCGGTGATAAGGCGGTTCTCGAAACACTGAAATCCGCCATGAAGCACAAGGATCCGGTTTCTTACGTGGAACGCTTGAGGTACCCTGAACTTACAGGGATGAGGGAAAGATTCGATAGTCTCTACAAAAAATACCTTTCAGGAAGCAAGATAAGGCTTTACCCTCCCCCATACTTTGAAGGCTCCGATTTTACCCTTCAGTTCAACTTTTCAGGTAAGAGGAACTTTGAAAAGAAAATCGAATACCTCGAAAAATTGAAAGGTGTCATAGATGAATTTCTCGAATTACTACGGTAGGCTTTTCGACCGTATATATGTAACCTCTGATGTGACAGAGCATCCTGCCACCATCAGGGCTACGGAAAGATTAAAGAGCCTTCCCCTACATGTGATAGGGACCAAGAAGGATATTCCTTCTGAGCATAGAAACAGCAGGAGCCTCTTCGTAACTTCACCCGTGGGTAACACGGTAGACAGATGCCCAGGAACGAGGGGACATCTCTGTTGCAACTACCTTACCATAGACCTGTATATCGGCTGTGGCATTGGCTGTTCATACTGTATCCTACAGGACTACCTCAACTTCTCACCAATAACCGTTTACGTGGATACCAGACCGGTAATCGAAAGAGTGAAAAGGCTTGCACGAATCAATTCAGACGGAGTAATAAGGATAGGAACGGGAGAGGTGGGTGACTCTCTTCTCTATGATCCGCTATTCGAAATTTCAGGAGAGCTGGTTAAGAGCTTTTCCGGGCTGGATAATGTCTATTTCGAGTTGAAGACGAAAACAGATTTCGTGGACCATCTTCTGGATATTAATAACAAGGGAAATGCCGTAATAGGATTTTCTCTCAATCCCCAGGGTGTGGTAACAGGCGAGGAAGGAACGGCAGCTCTGATAGAAAGGAGGTTGGAGGCAGCCGAGCGTGCGGTAGAAGCCGGTTACCTCGTATCCTTCCATTTCGATCCGATATTTCGATACGACGAGTGGCAGAGGGAATACTTCGATCTGATCGACAGCATCGAGGAAAGATACAGGATCCCTCAAGACAAAATAGCATGGATAAGTATGGGAACATTCCGATACACACCCGAACTTAAGGACAAAGCGGAGGAGAGAAAAATCTTTCTGGAGGAATTCGTTCCTTCAAGGGACAGGAAGTTCCGGTACATTCAGAAGGTAAGAAGCCGGATATACAGCTCGATACGTCAGCGTATCGAGGAACATTACCCCGATGTACCAATATACATGTGCATGGAGAGTGATACACTCTGGAACAATGTTTTTGGCAACAATCCGTATGAAATACCCAAATTAAGTGATATATTCAAACCTGTAAGGGGCCTTTGAGTAGAAGAATCTGCTAAAAGGAGGTAAAAATGTCCTTCAAAAAAATCTTTATATCCGTTTCAGTTCTTTTCTCTCTTTTGATTACCGGTACATTTGCACAGACCGTCATAGGTGATGTCGTTTACAAAGAGGGCAGTGTCGAATTGATGCGTAACGGGGAAGTGTACCAGGAGGATGAGTTCAATATTGGTGACGAGATAGAGAACGAAGACCTTATCACGACTCACCGGGACGGACTGCTGGAAGCTGAAATCAACGCGGAAGACAGTCCGCAAACAACAGTGAAAATTGCGCCAAATACGGTATTCGTATTTGAAATCAGCAAGGTGAAGGGGAAAAGTGATACCGCCATAGGAATAATAACAGGTTCTCTTAAAGCAAAGGTCAATAAATTGAAACCTTCGCAGAGTTTCAGAGTCACCTCGGATACGGCTGTCCTTGGAGTAAGAGGAACCACATTCAACGTCACGGCACCTCCTTCCGGAGATATCCTTGTCACCTGCGAAGAGGGAAGTGTCCTCTGCACCGACGATGAGGGTAACAGTGCCATAGCGAAACCCGGTACTGTAGTAGAGAAGAAGGTCGGTGAAATGTTCAGGGAAATTCCAGTTTCTGTTTCCTCTCTAGCTGATTTCAGAAGGGACTGGTATGCAGAGCGAATCGAAGTGCTTAAGGCCAATGCACTCAAGGCAATAAGGGACTTTTCGAAGAGGTATTACAGGCTCTATGACCAGTTCAACGAGGAGTACCGTGCACTGATCTCCGAGAGAGAGGTTATAAACAAGTGGATAAATGAAGACCGCAATCATAAGATTGGTTCGAGAATGGAAGTCATGAGGGAGAAGAAAAGAATAATCGGCCATATTTTCAAGCTGAGGAGGATCCTTTTCATTTTCGAAAGAATATATTTCAGGCTGGCCGAGTTGAACGAGTACTACAGACAGGGTTATGGAAGGGGTATGATAGATTCAAATACGAGCAGCGCTGATTTTTTCAAAAGTTTCAATGCACAGAAACGGGAACTTTCAAGAAAGATGTCGATGGTAAGGTACGTGTTGAAGCTCTATGCAAAGAGAAACGGGGGGTTTGTACCAACCAGTGCCTTTTCGCAGGGATTTTCAAGCGATGAAGAATCGGATAAAAGCTTTTTCGGAAACGATGATGATTTCGGTAACGACTCGGGCGATGACAGCGATTTTTAAAACCATGTGATTTTTAAAAACCATGAAAACGGCTAAAAAAAGGGCTGCCATTTTCGTTGGCAGCCCTTTTTTTCATATACGCATTTTCTATTGTCTTATGCGATCTTACCTTATACGATCTTATACGATAGCCTTTTCACTTTCGATGTCGAAAAAGTGAATCTTCTCCATGTCGGGATGGAAATTCACCGTATCACCGACCTTGAACTCGTACCTCGGAGCAACCCTTACGGTAAACTGATTGTTTTCCGTACTTACATAGAGGTGAATCTCCGAACCAAGGGGTTCTACAACTTCCACCTTTGCAGGGATATTGTTGACCTTTTCCGCTTTTTCCGTGTAGATAAGGTCTTCCGGCCTTACACCAAAGATTACATCCTTGCCTTCATAGGCTCTTAGCTTCTCCTCATTCTTTCCGGCCAGACTTACCTTGAAACCTCCCTCGTCTATGTAGGTCTTGCTTCCATCTTTCTTCACGGTAACCTTAAAGAAATTCATCGGTGGTGAACCTATGAAACCTGCTACGAACCTGTTGACCGGGTGATTGTACAATCCCAGAGGGGTACCAATCTGCTGTATGTAACCATCCTTCAGTACAACGATCCTGTCACCCATCGTCATTGCCTCTACCTGGTCGTGCGTAACATAGATCATGGTAGCCTGTAATCTCGTATGCAGGGCGGAAATCTCCGTTCTCATCTGAACTCTGAGTTTTGCATCGAGGTTGGAAAGCGGTTCGTCGAAGAGGAAGACCTTTGGTTTCCTTACTATGGCACGCCCTACGGCGACACGCTGCCGCTGACCTCCGGAAAGGGCCTTGGGCTTTCTGTCGAGAAGCTCTTCGATATCGAGTATCTGAGCTGCCTCGTGTACTCTGGCATCTATCTCGGCTTTCGGATATTTTCGGATTTTCAAACCGAAAGCCATATTGTCGTACACCGTCATATGGGGATACAGAGCATAGTTCTGGAATACCATTGCTATATCTCTGTCCTTGGGAGCAACGTCGTTCATCAGCTTGCCATCGATGTACAGTTCACCGCTGGTAATCTCTTCGAGACCGGCAATCATTCTTAGGGTAGTTGATTTTCCGCAGCCGGAAGGTCCTACCAAAACAACGAACTCCTTGTCCTGAATAGTAATGTTCGCATCATTCACCGCGTGAACATCACCCTCGTAAACCTTGCTTACATTTTTTAGTTCTACTGTGGCCATATAAAACCTCCAATTAGTTTATCTTATATTGGAGATTTTAGTATACTAATACCTCATTGTCAATCACCTGGATTTTTCATGGGAAACAAATCCTCGACAAATCTCTTCTTCACAGCCTGCCAGTCCGGCGGCATCCTTTCGGGGAATTGGAGAAAACTCTCCGGAGGAATATGGCCGAGGAACAACCCGTTATAGCGGGGTATCAGCTTGTCATTTACCACTTTTATAACGGAAAACCCATTTCCAATGCCAAAGGCCTTTATGCGCTTGGAAAGGTTCATCTTTACAAGCTTTTCCTGAGTATCCTCTCTGAACAACCACTCGATCAGATCCAAAGCCCCGCGAGCATTACGGGCCTCTGAATATACCCCCACAAAGAGCATATCATCCTCAACAGGTATCCTGTTGTTCCGAGAAAGCCATCGAAAATCGAGGCTTTCCCTCTTCTCTTCCGGAATGTTCAACAGCTCCGATGAACTGGACAACATAAAGTGTATCCGATTTTCCAGTATCAATTTGTACTTCGGAACAACGAGGTACTTATCCGTAAAAAATCTTTGCACCTCATAACCATAATTCTCCTGTGAAAACCAGGACTCAAGGTACTGGTTTGCCTTCTTCACACCTCCTTCATCGAAGAGAACCTTTCCTGCATCACCTTCTCTTATGCGGGACCCCATAAGTTGAGCTGAGAGGTAAAGAAAGTCTCTATTCCAGAGAGGTGAGTAACCTATGGCAACCACCTTCTTACCCTTCATCCTGTTGAAGGAAAAGCTCTCCTTGCGAAGCTCTTCCAGAGAGATGACAAGACCGGACTTTATCCCGCTTCCCAGTTCCTTTCTGAAGACCACAGCAGGAAGGTTAAAGGAAAGGGGAAGCAATTTTTGATTATTGCCACTGTCACCGAGAGCCAGAGCCCTACTGTAAAAAACATCACTTTTTAGTTTTTCCTTTTTGAACAGAGAATCCAGGGATCGGAATTTGTCTATCAACATCGGAGAATTGAGGTATTCTCCTATAACAATGTCCGGTTTTTCTTTTGTTCTTTCAAGTTCAAGCCCCGGATTTTCCCTGTATATAACCTCCACCTTGTATTTATTCTGGAAACTGTTGTAGTTTTCTATGTATGCGGCAAATTCAGCCCTATTCGTCCAGAGGTGAATGATCGTTTGATCGAACAAGAAACATCCCGAAAGTGATACTGTAATGGGAAAAATTATCAGGAGTGATACCAAAACCCGTTTTAGCCGGAGTGATTTGTCCGAAGCTTTACCGTTGTCTATTTTCATAATGTAGAGTAATTTAAATTGATTGAAGATACACTGTCAATCGTTGATCCATCTTTTAGGCAAGGAAATCGATGAATCGAAGAGGAGAACCCTTCTACAGTTACGGAAGTTACCTGAAAGACAAATATGGTGACAAGGTGTACAGAATAGGAGTCGATACAGGTTTTTCATGCCCCAACAGGGGCAAGAATCGCTTAAAACCCGGGTGTACCTACTGTGATGAAATGGGTTCACGTGCTCCATACCTGGGAGATGAACAAACCCTGAAAAAGCAGGTTGAGAATGCAATGGCATTCCTTAAGAGACGGTACCATGCAAGAATGTATATCCTGTATATGCAGGCATTTTCCAATACCTTTGCAAGTGTGAAAAGGCTGAAGGAGATCTACGATTATGCCTTAAGCCTTGCTCCGTTCAAGGAATTCATCGTATCCACACGCCCTGACTGCATAGATGGGGAAAAAGTCGACCTGCTTTCAAGTTACATGAAAACAGGTATCGATGTGTGGGTCGAGCTGGGACTTCAAAGCTCACACGAGAAGACCCTTAAACTGATAAACAGGGGTCATGGCTTGAAGAGCTTCGAGAGAGCCTTTTCAAAGGTGAAAGAGCGGGGAATAAAAGTCGCTATCCACATCATATTCGGTCTCCCCGGTGAAAACAGGGAAGATATAATGGATACGATAAAATATATTGCGAAGATGAAACCGGACGGTATAAAGATTCACAACCTTCACATACCATTCGATACGGTTCTTTACATGGAAACAAAGATGGGTGAAATCACCCAGCTCTCCGATTTGCGACATGCAAGTTATACGGTGGAAGCACTTCGAAGGATTCCTCCTCAAACCATCGTAATGCGCATAACAACAGATACATTGAAGGGGAAACTGGCACTGCCAAAATCCTTCATGGGAAAAGCTGATTTTTACAGTTTGGTAAGAAAAACCATGATGGAGAAGGGCTTAAATCAAGGTGACATGTACAGAGAAGACTTTTGAGTTTTTTGGTTCACAGACACTGGTATATTTGAGTGATATATTGTATATTACTGTATATCGGTTGGCGTTACTTGGATTTACAAGCTGCAATATATACATAGCCTTAGCAGAAGTACAAGGATTTCATTCAGGAGGAGAGATAATTGTCAGTTAAAAATCAAGAGATATTCAGGTTGATAGAAGAAATATCTGATCATTATCAGAATAATATCAACAACCGTTACATAAGAAAGGCACTGCTTACCATGAATATCCCTCAATCGCAGTGGGATTTGATAGAGGGACTTACCAACAAATCCGATTACTACAAATCACAAGGTTACCAGTTCCACGAACTTTACGATCAGATACTGGCCATTGCAAATTTCATATACAAGGCAAGGAAGGAACTGCAGCCCAACCTTCGCCTGCTCCTCTCGCAGGGTAGCCGTACCATCCTCTCCAGGGAGAAGGGCGGTTCCAACCAGGACAGGGTGCTCCGTGACATGGCAATAAACAACTTCTCGGCAAACCTCCAGATCCTTGCAGACATGTTGAACGAACTCTATGTGAAGGTAGTTAAACTGGACAAGGAACAACACCAGGGCAAGAAACCTGTTTATCAGAAGATACCCGAATTGTCTAAACTTGGGCAGCTTCTAATAGATTCATAGGCAGAAAAACGGAGTTTTTCAAATATCATTTCAAATCGAAGCTTAAATCCTATTGAAATTTTTTCACAAATCATTATAATCTAATTTTTCTACATATGACACATATGAAACAAATACAATTCAAACAAGGAGTAGTAAAATGAAGGAAGAACTTCTCGTGATTGCACTTGGTGGTAATGCAATCAAACAGGCTCATGAAGAAGGTACCACGGAACAACAATTCAAGAACGTAGATACCACGGCAAACCAGATAGCCAAGATAGCAAAGGCAGGATATAAGATAGTCGTCACCCATGGAAACGGTCCGCAGGCAGGTGCCCTCCTTATCCAGCAGGAAGAGGCAAACGGCCTTGTACCAGCACAGACACTGGCAGTATGCGGGGCTATGACCCAGGGCCAGATAGGTTGGATGATGCAGAATAGAATATCCTACCGTCTCAAAGAAAACGGAATAGATACCCCTGTCTGTACTGTCGTTACACAGGTTGTGGTAAGCGAAGACGATCCGGATTTCAAGGACCCTACAAAACCGGTAGGACCCTTCTATACGAAAGAAGAAGCATTGAAACACAGGGATGAAAAGGGTTACATAGTAAAAGAGGTCAAACCGGGAGTGGAAAAGGGTTGGCGCCGTGTTGTTCCTTCTCCCGAACCAATCAAGGTCGTAGAGGGAGAGGCAATAAATATCCTTGTGGACAACGATGTAATCGTGATAGCTTCGGGAGGCGGCGGAATCCCGGTAAAGGAGAATGATGACGGCAGTTATTCGGGAGTGGAAGCGGTTATAGACAAGGACAGGGCAGGTTTCAAGCTTGCACAGGCTGTAAAGGCCGACAAGTTCCTGATCCTGACCGATGTGGAAAAGGTTTTCATAAACTTCAATAAACCGGATCAGAAAGCATTGGATACAATTACAGTTGCAGAAGCTGAAAAGTACATGGCAGAGGGCCATTTCCTTATGGGTTCGATGGGGCCTAAGGTGCAGGCAGCAATCAGGTTTGTCAAGTGGAGCGGTAAAGAGGCCATTATCAGCTCACTGGACAAGGCACTGGACGCCCTGCAGGGTAAGACCGGAACCCACATAGTACCGTAACCCGCTCTGGTTACAGTTTTTCATATTCTTCCGAAATACAGTTCCATGATTTTGAATCAGAGATTTTCAGCGGCCTCGAAGATTTCTCCATAGAGATCTTCGAGGTTTTCAAGGTCTATACTCGAATAGGCCACCCGGAGAAAATCATTACCTATCGAAATTGTACCAATACCCCTTTCCAGTAAAAGTTTCTTCCTTAATTCCTCTGCTTTTCCGCCTTCTACCTTGAAAGTCATGAAGTATCCCGAATTGAAGGGAAGCGGGGAAATCTTTTTCCGGGTTAGTTCCTCTTCCGCGGTACTCAGCAATGAACGGACCTTCCTGTATCTCTCGTAAAGAACATGGTATGCCTCGTCCTTTTGCTTCTTATAAGACTCCGATTTCATTGCCCGGATAAGAAGACTCTGTGCGAGCCTACTTGAATTGGAAATAGAAGACCTTATTGCACCCATTGCCTTTTTCACAAGGGCATCATACTGATCGGTACCGAGAGACTTGGAGGCAAATGTGATAAAACCAATCCTGAATCCCCATACGAGGTTTTCTTTCGTTGCACCATCCACCTTAATTGCAAGAATCCTGTCACTCAAATCTGCAAGGCTTGAAAACAGGGATTCCCTGTATGTCTCCTCTTCATAGAACAGGCCGAAGTATGCATCGTCTGTAATTGCTACGACATTTGTCCCTTCAGATGCGATTTCTTTGAGTATCCTGATGATTCTGCCTGCCTCTTCCACACTGGGTGAATACCCTGTCGGATTGTTTGGAAAGTTCAGTACTGTAATTATTTTCCCTTTTTCGGAATTCTCCCTAAGTGAAGCCTCGAAACCCTCCAGGTTGAATCTTCCCTTCTCATTGAAAAATGGGTAGTTGACGATCCTTGCTCCCCGCCGGACCTCGAATATCAATTTGTAATTTCCCCAGAACATATCGGGTATTACAACGATATCCCCACTATCCACAAATAAATCTGCCGCATTCACGATCCCGTTGGTAAGTCCGGGAACGACAAGGGGTTGAGAGTGGTTTTTGTGTTTCAGGCTCGGATTCTTCTCTTCCATCTCGGAAGCCCAAAGCCTTCGCAGTTCGGGAAGCCCGGGTGTAGGGGCATAGGAAAAGATCTCCTCTTCTTCCAACTCAGGTATATAATTCCTGATAACACCAAGATTTATCGGTTTCCCATTGCTGTATGCCATTCCTACGGTAGCATTATACCGTTTTGCATGTTTTTTAGCCTCTCCGGCTTGTGCCACTATTCCCTTGGGGAAATAGAATTCCTTTCCCATCTCCGAGAGTGTTTCTATAACAACACTTCCCTTCAAAATTTCATTGAGTTCCTCTGCTAATCTATTCATAGGGAGGATAATAGCGTAGACCTAATGATATGTCAATTTTACATGTGATTTTATCTATTGAAAATCGAATAGTTTCCAGTTAATATGCCAAGGGTGGAAAACGTCTCAAGAACAATACAGCTCTTCTACACGGATAGAGAGATAAATTCGATACTCTCACAGATCGGCAGCGACAGCTCTCCCTTCACAAAACATTACAACCAGAGTGAGGAACTCTTCTTGAAACTGAAAGAGAGCTTTACTGTTCCTGCTCTTCCCATTCACCATGATGTAAAAAACCCCTACCCAACCAGGGACTATGTTGTAAAGATAAGAGAACTCATTTCCACACTCGTGCAGCATGCACCTTCTGTTTTCAAGGATCTCACCTATCTCTTTGAACCAACCGAGATACTAAAACCAAATTTTTTCAAAATATACAGAATAAACGGTGAAAACTATCTCTACCTTGTAAAGATAGACCTGCTGTTCCGGGCACGCGACGACGAGATTATTACGCAGGGAAGCAACGATACGACTCCTTCATACAGGACCAACCACCTCTTTCTCGAAGCAAATCTGATTCCCCTTGCCCATATCGAACTGGACGGAGGCAAAGTAAAAGCCTTTCATATCAAACAGACCATTTCACAGACATGGATTGGTGAAAGGGGAAGGGGATACTTTGTTCAAGGTATATGGATCGATGACGATTTGACGAAATTTTTCAGTAAACTATTCTTACCGCAAGGGAAAAGAACGTACCCATACTACCCCTTTATATGCAAGTACAAAACGGTATGTCTTAACATAATCGATTTCTCTGCAACTGGCCGTAAGCAGCAACTCCCATATCTGCACAGGGCAATACAGTTCCTTCTTCCCGAGATGGAAAGGATACAGAATGCCCTTAAGAATGCGGATTTCTCGGAAAATCTTCCGATTTTCAAGGAATTGAAATCCAGAGTACCACCGGCCCTCTCACAACCATGGGAAAATCTCAACATCGAAGTTTACCTCAACGAAGAGGATATGAAGGAGTTCAAGGTTGATATATAGAAGGGAAGAGTACAGGGGCAAGAGAGTAACGATAATGGGGCTTGGCCTTCATGGCGGTGGATTGTCATCCGCCATTTTTTTTCTTAAATCGGGAGCAATAGTAACTATAACCGACCTTAAAAAGAGAGATGATCTCGCCCCTTCACTGGAGAAACTGAATAGGTACATAGACAAAGGGAATCTGCGCCTTGTTCTCGGAAGGCACAGAGAAGAGGATTTCAAAGACACCGAGATGGTAATAAAAAACCCCGGAGTTCCCGCTGATTCTCCTTTCTTAAGGATTGCCAAGGCGAGGGGTATACCTATAGAAACGGATATCTCTGTTTTTTTGAAACATTCAAGAAACCCTCTAATTGCGGTAACGGGTAGCAAGGGAAAGTCCACAACTGCCGCTGCAATTCACCATGGGCTAAAGACAACTTACAAGAATGCAAAACTTGGCGGAAATATAACGGTATCACCCCTTACCTTCCTGGATGAACTAAGAGAGGGAGATCCTATTGTACTCGAAGTGTCATCATGGCAACTTGCCGATCTTAGAGGGAACCCATACTTCAAACCCAAGATCGCCATTGTAACCAACATACTGCCCGACCACCAGAACAAGTATCACAGCATGGAGGAATACGTAAGGGACAAGATGATAATTGTTTCCAACCAGAATAGCGAGGATTATACGATCCTCAACTTTCGGGATAGGTACAGGGATGCCTTCGTTTACAAAACTTCCTCGAATATCTACTTTTTCTCATCGACTCCCGTTGAAGATTCGGATTTCAGGGGCGGCTATCTAAATGGGGACAGGGCTCTTCTTGTTGACAGGGGTAGCATCACAGAGCTTTTTCAAGATACCATGCTCAAGGGTAGACACAACAGGCTCAACCTTCTCGCTTCATCTGTAGCTCTGTCACTCTTTGATATCAGGGCACAACTCATCTCCCGTGCCATGGCGACTTTCCCCGGCCTTGAACATCGAATGGAGATGTTCCTCGATTTCAACGGGATAAAATTCTACAATGATTCGGCGGCAACGATACCGGAAGCCACCGTGGAAGCAGTTAAAAGCCTTTCTCCCCCGTTGTTTCTCATAACGGGGGGTACCGATAAGAAGCTCGATTTCTCACCATTCAAGGAGATTGCAGATAAACCGGAGAGAATCTTTCTCCTTGCCGGTTCTGCAACGACCAAGATAGAGAGGATTCTCAAAGAAGAAGATGTACCCTACCATGGCCCATACCCGGATCTGGAAGGATTGGTAGAGCGGCTTTTCCGTAAGTTACGAAGGGGAATCAAGGTTCTCTTCTCTCCCGGCTGTGCCTCTTTCGAATTGTTCGACAATGAATTTCACAGGGGAAGGGTGTTCAAAGAACTTGTACAGGAGAAAACAAGATAAAACGCAATAACACGGAAATCAAAATCCGGGAAACGAGGCATGCACGCAACCTAACCCTTTCCATTTCTTCCCAGCTTCTTCACCTTTTTGAAAAATCCGTTTCGTAACCTTTCAATGAAACAGTAGACAAAATAACTCGAAGTGTCCAGTACGGCATCGTAGCATCCGAACCTGTGAAAAATCGTTCCCCCAAAACCTGTCTTGAACCTGTACAATCCGTACATGGGATGTGAAGGGTCACCTTCGGGAGGTATCCCGAAAAGGTCATAGTACCTGCAACCGTTAGCCCTTGCAGTAAGTATGGACTGCCACTGAAGGGCATATGTGGGCATGAGGTTACGATATCTGTTCGTAGAGGCTCCGTATAGATACCATGCCGCCTCCCCTTTAATTGCCATTATGTTACCTGCTACAACCTCTCCGTCGACTTCGGCAAGGAGAAGTCTTAAGTCAGGGGCATCATCTCCATAGCCTTCGGCAAGCTTGAAGAGACTCTCATAGTAAACCCTGCTATGAATTGCGATTCTGTCCCTTTTCGCAGTCTCCGAGTACATGTCATACCACAGCGGAATATCCTCTATACCCCCTTCTCTCACCTTCACACCGCGTTTCATGGAGAGCCTTATATTGTAACGTGTCTTGGACTTCATTGCCCCAAGTATTTCATCTTCCTCCCCGTCTATACTCAGTATTACCGTGCTGGGCGGCTGAATATCAACTGGGGATTTCCTAAGAACAATCATCCCACTACCGAATTGCACCCGTGGTATTGAAGAGAGGGCAAAGAGTACAGAATCTCTCTCCCCCGGATTTAGATTGACAGAGTCAAAACAGAGAAGGCCTGAATAGAGAGCCCTTTCGGATGGTTGCCCTACCGAATAACCCCATGGAAGATCATACCTTATGAATGAGAGTCTTTCTCCTTCATGTTCCAAAAGAAAATCAGAGATTGCCCCGGATATTTCGGTAAGAAAGTTACCAGGTTCGATAGATTTATCACCCTGAGACCTGATAAGACTGCCATCCGGCCCGAAGGGTACGTAACCGAAACTGATAAGTTTTCCAACCCTCCTTGTTAAAAGAAGGAGCTTTAGCGATACAACCCTGTGCTTTTTATCAATTTCACCGGTTTCGAAGCGGAGGAGCAACGGATAGGCTTTCCAACCGAACATCGATTTAAAACGCCCCCAGAAGCCTGTCTGAAGAAGGATTGTATTACTATCGAGAGTTTCAGCCTCTGTTATGTCTACCGCTATTCCGACCATGGGATTATCTCAATTCCGATGTGTTTCATTCTATACTTTGAATTTTGAAAAGTTACTCAAGAAAAGGTTCGTAGTATCATGAATAGTATCGCTCAATCTCTTCATTTCAGCTATTTTATCATTGAGTTGCAAAAGTATTTCGATTCCCTCTTTTACTCTTTTCATATTTTTCTCAGACAATTCCCTCTCCTCGGAAATACTCTTCATAACCGCATCGAGCTTTTCGCTCTGCTCTCTTATTACCTTTTTCGATTCCTCCAGGATAGATTCAAGTTCGCTTTCACCGGCAAGAACGTCCCTCATGTAGCCTGTCTGCAATTCTAGAATCCTCTTGATAGACTGGTTTCTCGAGTTTATCAGTTTTGTCTTTTCGAATGTCTCGCCAAAACTGGAGTTTATCTTCTCCAGTTCATCACTGACACTCATTGTAAAATCGAGAATGCTGTCGAGGGACTCTGATATCATCCTGGCATTCTCATCACTCTCTATGGCAAGTTTTCGAATCTCATCGGCAACAACGGAGAAACCCTTCCCCGCCTCCCCCGCATGAGCCGCCTCTATTGCCGCATTCATTGCTAGGAGATTCGTCTGCTTGGATATACCGGCAATCATCTCCGAAATCTCCGCAATCTCTCCCGACATCTTTCTGATTCCAAGTATCTTTTCATTAAAAGAATCCAGCGTATCCATGTTGGTGTTGGAAATTCTCTCCAGATCTCTTCCGTCGGCAAGCGCCTCCTCTGCAACTGCAGATACCTCCTCCAATTCCCTATTGGCCGACTTTGCCTTCTCCAGCGCTGCCTTTATCACCTTCAACCGCCGATCCATCTGCCCGAGGAGGGAAGATGCCTGGTCCGCCACACGTGAAATATCGGTACTCATCCCATCCTTTTTCTTCATATCCTCCGTGGCATAGGCTGATATCTCTCTGAGCATCCCAGAAGTCGTATCTATAAGACCCACCGCACTTTCGGAAACCTCGGCTATCTCGATGCTGTTATCCCCGGCCTCGCCTGCACTGCTTTTGGAAATTGTGAAGAGCCCTTTCAGTGAAGAGAGAAATGTGTTAATGTGCCATCCTACGAAGTGATACTCATCGTTGGTGGTTATGAGAATCTCCCTCGTAAGGTCCCCCTCTCTGGCGATGTAATCACGCCAGAACTCCATTAGTGTTTCAGACGCCTTTATGTAGCGCTTCCCTGCCACAAGGGAAAGAAGAACTGCTACCACAACAGTCACAACCTCTGCCAACATGAGTACCTTGAAGAACTCAACAAAGAATCTTCCATTTAGAGGTTCAAGAAAGATATAGAGAAGCGAGGCAAGCAGATTCAGCGAGAAAAGTGAAAAACCTGCAAAGAGGAAAAGGCTCTTCAATTTGATTCCTATCACATTTCTCGATACCATTTCCTCCCTATCAGCCCCCTCTATCGTAACCGCAAAAACAAGGATCAGTACTCCGGCAGCGAAGGGTATAACGGAAACGAGCAGGATCCAGGAAAATACCGCACGCAGCAAGGGAATGGCAAGGTAGAATACCATGTAGAGGTTCATGATACTTATGAGAATAAAAGCATCGATAATGAATGCAGTAAGGGTCCATAAAACGGTATTGCCTTTCCCCATGAGCAGAAGCATTGTTACAAGGAAAACCAGCGAATTGACAATAAAGGCAACAACTGCAAAAAGAGAGAACCTCGTAATCTTACGGACATCATCCAGTATTCCGTACCTTACAAACAGTAACTCCAGGGTAGCCAGCAGCACAAGAAGGAGTAGTGAAACTGTTACGGCGCGCCTTTTTACTATCGTACCTTCCCTCTTTCCACCTTTTTGGCCTCGATCGGTCTTCCCCTGCAGAGGAGGGCCCTGTTTTCAACCCTTACAACATGGTCCGAAACTGTTATTGGTATCTCGAAGAAATCCTCTATACTGATTTTTAACGCAGCATCACTTCCCAGGGAATCCACAGCAGAGCTCTCCTCTTCACCTTCCGCAACAACGGGGTCTCCCGGTTCTGCCCAGTCTGCAAAGAGCACCTCTACAATTTCCTCATCCTCTGCAGCAAGAAGCATCCCATCGCTTTCGGCCCCTCGGAGCCTGGCGCTCTTGAGATTGGCAACGAGTATAATATTCTTTCCAAGGAGTTCTTCCTCGCTGTAGTACGGCACGAGCCCTGATACTATCTGTCTCTCCTCGTTTCCCAGATCCACCTTTTCTATGTAGAGCTTGTCAGCCTTCGGATGCCTCTCTATGGAAACTATTTTTCCCACTCTAAGCCGTATTTTTTCCCTGAAGCTTTTTATCACAGCCTCGCTCCGGTCGCTCTGGCTTCCGGAGAATCTTACCCTAAAAGCTTCTATCTCATCGTCTTCGAGACGCTTAAAGAGTAACTCCGGTTTCCTAACAAGTCCCACACCGGAGAGTTTTCCCAATTCCGACCATTCTGGTTTCTCGACACCCAAAATAGAGGCTATCCGACTCGAGGTCTCGGGAAGAAAGGGCAATAACATTATGGCAAGGTCACGAATGAGATGGCTCAAGTTCCAGAGAAGATTCTCTGCCTCTTCCGGTTTTTCCTTAACAAGGCGCCAGGGCTCTGAATCCTGGAACTTCTTATTGGCAAGAGAAGATAACTTGAGTATCTTCCTGAGAGCATCTCTAAGTTCCACTCTCTCGAAGTGTTCTTCTATCTCGCTCTCCAGCTTCAAAGCCTTCTCCCATAGCTCTTCATCCTTGCTGCTTTCCTTCAGCCTACCATCGAAATACCTCGATATGAAGGTAGCGGTCCTGTTCACCAGATTGGAGAGATTCCCTATAAGTTCACCGTTGACCTTTACCTGGAAATCCTTCCAGGTAAAGAGAGCATCGGATTTCTCCGGCCTGTTGTAGAATATATAGAATCTCCATACATCGGCCGGAATACCCGTATCCTTTGCATCGGTTCCGAAAACACCCACACCCTTGCTCTTGGAAAACTTGCCACTCTCGTAGTTCAGGTACTCGGTGGAAGACATGTGATATAGAAGGGTCCATTTCTCACCCGTACCAAGGAGGGAAGATGGAAAGATTACAGTATGGAAGGGAATATTGTCCTTACCTATGAACTGGTACAATCTTACCCCTTCGGGATTCCTCCACCAGCTCTCCCAATCCTTTCTTATGTGCATCGTCATCGATATATAGCCTATCGGTGCATCGAACCAGACGTAAAAGACCTTGTCCTCGAAGCCGGGCTTTGGAACGGGAATTCCCCACTTGAGGTCCCGGGTTATGCACCTCTTCTTAAGTCCGTCACGTATCCATGCCTCTGTCATCTTGACAGCATTGTTGGCCCAGAATCCCCTCTTTGCGGCAACATCCATCCATGACTTCAATTTGGGAAGAATTGCAGGCAGGTCGATATAGAGATGCCTCGTTTCCCTTATTACGGGAGTATTACCACAGACACTGCACCTCGGATCTATCAGTTCCGTCGGATCGAGGAGTTTCCCGCAATTTTCGCATTGGTCACCCCTCGCCTCGGTATAACCACAGTGCGGACAGGTCCCCCTTACATACCTGTCTGCCAGAAACCTCTTGCATGTCTCACAGTAGAGCTGTTCTATGGTATCTTCCGTGATATAACCGTTCTCATCCAGTTTCTTGAATATATGCTGGGTGATCTCTGTATGCTCAGGCCTGGAGGTTCTTCCGAAATCACTGAATGCAATATTGAACCAGTCGTATATTTCTTTGTGAATCCTGTGGTACCTGTCACAGAGTTCTTTCGGTGTAATTCCTTCTTCCAGAGCTCTCGTTTCCGTAGCAGTACCGTACTCGTCGGTGCCACATATATAGAGGGTTTCATAGCCCTTCAGGGTACAGTACCTCGAGAAAACATCTGCGGAGAGCACCTGGATAAGGTTACCGAGATGGGGAATGTTATTTACATAGGGCAGAGCGGATGTTATTAATCTTCTTTCCATGATTGGACTACTATAATTTGTCATGCAGCCCGATGTCAAGCTACGGCTTTCCCTCTCCTATTGTCCTGCCGCCTCATCGTACATTGCAACGATATTCTTTGGCGGGACATCCGCCTGAATGTTATGGATAGGAGCAAACACAAAACCACCGCTATCCCTGAAAAGCTCGAGCCTTTCCCTGACATCCCTCCTTATCTCCTCCTCGCTCCCCATGGGCAGGATCTTCTGTACATCACAGCCGCCGCCCCAGAAAGATATCCTCTCACCGAATTTCTCCTTGAGGTAAGGGAGGGACATGTTCTGTGCAGAAGTCTGAACGGGGTTCAATACATCTATGCCCATTTCAATGAAATCTTCGATAAGTTCAGAAACCGAACCACAGGAGTGAAGAAAAAGAAAGGCATCCGTAGATTTCTTTGCAAAGCCATATATCCGCTTAAGGTGTGGCTTTATCATTTCTCGGAACATCTCTTTCGATATCTGCAAACCATCCTGGATTCCGAAATCGTCACCGAATCCGATTACCTGGATATATTCCCCCACTGCATCCAGATACAGTTTCAAATCCCTAATAACGGCGTCTGTTAGTTTTCCAAGCAGTTTCGATGCAAAATCCTTCTCCGCTGCAAGCCTCAACATGAAACCATCCCAACCACAGAGGAACTGGGAAGTTTCGAATATGCTCCCGTTGAACCATCCGAAGATTGCATAGTCCGTCTCTTCGTAGAGATACTTTGCCCTCCTGTGGAGGTACTCCAGCTCTTCATCGCTTATTACTGGTATCTCGAAACTATCCAGGTCTTTAACCGTTGCATCTTTAAGAGGATGATGCGCAGGAACAAAGGAACCACTTCCGGGACTCAATATATCGGTTACTATTCCTTCTCTTCGCAGTGCCCATGTACCATCCTCCCTTATCTCAGGCTTGAACCCCTCGGGGAACCATGCTGGCTGCCCGTCCGGGAGAGGATGTTCGATCCATTTCCCCGAGAGGGGAACACCGGGGGCCGCTTCATACCTGTCCAGAGGAAGAACATCTATCTTCCACCTCCCGATGAACTCCCCTTCCACCTCGGAAAGCATCAAAATGATATTTGTGACCCTGGACCTGGTATCACTCAATCCCAGGTACCTCTTTACATTCTGATAGGCCATCGAATTTATACCTGTAACAATGGAACCACCGAGGTCTATCGGTATCCTGTCAGTTTTTTCATGTGAAAGTGCCCTTACTACCCTTTCCCTTGAAGTCATATGGGTTGCATCCTCCTTCCCGGATATAGAGATTAACACATTTCTTATTATCTTGACTATGCCATGCATTAGAATTAAATTGAACAAAACTTTATTACTTTTAAGGAGGTAATATGTCAGAACGTGACGTAACCCCCGGAAAGTTTCCGAGGAGGTTGAGTCCGAAAGCATTCGGTATGGTAATTCTGGTCGTAGTTGCCCTGATAATTATATTCACATCGTTCTACACGGTAGACCAGAAGGAAGAGGCCGTAGTGCTTAGACTTGGCAAATTCAATAGAATATCAGGCCCAGGTTTACACTTCAAGCTACCCTTCGGCATCGAAAAGAATTTCAATGTTCCCACACAGAGAATACTGAAAGAGGAATTCGGTTTCAGAACCGAGACTCCCGGAGTAACGACTATCTACTCCAGCAGGGATTACCCCGAGGAATCGGTAATGCTTACCGGCGACCTCAACATAGTCGATGTGGAATGGATAATTCAGTACAGGATAACAGACCCGAGAGCATGGCTCTTTCATGTGGAAAACCAGAGGAAGAATATAAGGGACATTTCGCAGTCCGTTATAAACCTGCTCGTCGGCGACAGGACGGTTCTGGATGTAATCGGGTCGGAGAGGGCAAACATCGAGAACCTCGGCCAACAGATGATGAATCAGTTCTTCAAGAAGTACGATCTCGGAATAAGGGTAACCACGGTGAAATTACAGAACGTGGTACCGCCCAAGGGTGAAGTACAGAATGCCTTCGAAGACGTGAACAAGGCAATCCAAGACAGAAACAGGCTGATAAACGAAGGTAAGGAAGCCTACAACCAGAGCATTCCCAAAGCCCAGGGTGAAGCGCAAAGAATGATCCAGCAGGCTGAAGGTTATGCAACGGAAAGGGTAAATAGGGCTAAAGGTGATGTAGAGAGGTTTCTGGCCGTGTTGAAAGAATACAGGAAGAACCCAAAGGTCACAAGAACTAGGCTCTACTACGAGATGTTCGAGAATGCATTCAAGGATGCAAAGAATGTCGATCTGATAGACAAGAATCTGAAGAACTTCCTACCACTCAAATCTCTGGACAGCGGATCGGCAACACAGGGGGTGCAGAAATGAAAAAACTAGTAACAATCGTAGTGGTAATAGCAGTAATACTCCTTATCTTCCTCCTCCTGGGACCATTCTATGTCCTTCAGGAAGGTGAACAGGCAGTGGTAACACAGTTTGGCCGAATCGTGAAGGTCGAAACAGAGGCCGGGTTGAAGACAAAGATTCCCTTCGTCGATAATGTCGTGAAGTACTCTAAGAAGATCCTTTCATGGGATGGCGAGGCACAGAGGCTCCCCACGGCAGAGAACCAGTTCATCTGGGTAGACACCACCGCAAGATGGAAAATAACGGATCCCAAGAAGTTTTACGAATCTGTCGGAACGATTCAGCAAGCTCAATCCAGATTGGACGATGTTATCGATTCCGAGGTGAGAAGGGTGATTGCCAAGAATCCCTTGCGCGAGGCTGTCAGGGACTCCAATGTCATTAATCAGATAAAACGTACAAATGTATTCAAGTCCTCGGCCGAGCAGGAAGAGGGAATAGAGGATGTTTCGATAGCTACTTTTACCACGGTAGTATATGACGAAATAGAAAAGGGCCGTAGCAAACTCTCCCAGGAGATGTTGGACTCTGCGAGAAATATAACGCCACAGTACGGAATCGCACTTATAGACATAATCATAAGGCAGATAAAATACTCGGAGGATCTTACACAGAGTGTGTACAATAGGATGATCAAGGAGAGGAATCAGATAGCACAGGCATTCAGGTCAGATGGCGAGGGAAGAAAAGCCAAGTGGATTGGCAAGATGGAGAGAGAACTGGCATCGATACGTTCCAGTGCATACGAACGTTCACAAAAGATAAAGGGTGAAGCGGATGCAAAGGCCGCTGCCATCTATGCTGCAGCATACAACCAGGATCCCGAATTCTACAAGTTCTGGAAGGCGATAGATTCGTACAGTCAGATGCTTCCTAAGTTCAGGAAGACAATTACAACAGACCCTGAATACTTCAACTTCCTCTACAACCAGTTCGGGAAATAGAAACAAAGTTTCGGAAGAAACATATTTTTGAAAGCATAATAAAAAGCCGTACCGGAAGGTACGGCTTTATTTTATACGGTTTTATTTCATTTTATTTCATATGAAAAAAATTACATTATAAGGTTTTCAAGTTCATCGGTATCATCTGGTTTTATAGGAAAGTTGTCCCTTAGAAGTTCTCCGCATCTTTTTACTGCTTTTACAATACCCTCGGCCTGTTTCCCGGATTTTATATGCTTGATAATGATATCGACAACCTCCTGCCATACACCGGAATCTACCTTTTCATTTATACCCTTGTCTGCAAGAACGTATGCGAGACGCTCGAATACCGAGATAAAGATGAGTACCCCTGTCCTGTCACGCGTGTTACCCAGCCCATGACTGTAGAAGGAAGTGAGAGCCTTCTCTTCAACCTCTTCCAGCATCTCCTCTTTCGATATGAAGAATCTCTTGAGCCATGGTATCCTCTTTACAATCTCATGAAAAACAACAAAAGCCACGGCGAATACTGCCGGAAATAGCCATAGGTCGTAGATACTGAAACCAGCCCAGGATTTTCTCATACTTACAACAAGGGTTGCAACGACCGCTGTCAATGCACCAAGTATAAGCGCGCCTATCATATCGGCCAGAGGATAATGATAGCTGGAACCGACAATCATCGGGACGATTTCCCCGGAGGTTGTTTTTTCTACCTCTTTGACAGCTTCTATAACTCTTTTTTTCTCCTCTTCGGAGAGGAATTTCTTTACAAGTTTTTCCATATCATAACCCTTTTTCTACCATCCGCCGGAGGCACCGCCTCCGCCAAAACCTCCCCCGCCACCGGAGAAACCGCCACTGCTGATGCCACCGCCAAACCCCCCGGAGGAGAATCCTCCTCCTATAAAGGGGCCACCATGGTGCCTCCCCGAACCTGCTGCAAAGAAGAACAGTGGAAGCAGGAGTCCGCCAAAGAAGCCCACAGGGGCAAGGAGCAGAAGAAATAACCAGCCAAGGGGAAACATGAAGAGGGCTATTAGCGGAAAGAGTATCGCACCGACTATACCGCCAAGCCATCTTCTTCGTGAACCAAGCATCGCTATTATTACAATCAGAATGAAAAATGGAAAGAATTTGGCACCCTCATTTTCAGGTTCTTTTTCTTTCTTTGGTATGGCCTTGTACTCACCCCTTACCGCGGCAGTTATTGCATCGACCCCCTCTATGAAACCTTCATCGAAATTACCCCTCTTGAACTGGGGAACAATAACGTAGTCTATTATTCTACCGGAAAGAAGGTCTGTAAGCCTTCCCTCCAATCCGTAGCCAACCTCTATCCTCACCCTTCTGTCATTCCTGGAAACGAGCAGAAGAACCCCGTTGTCCAGTCCCTTCTGTCCCAGCTTCCACTTATCCACTACCCTTATCGAGTACTCCTCTATCGCTTCACCCTCCAGTGAGGGTATCGTAAGGATAACTACCTGGGTAGAATCGGTATCCTCCAGGGCCTTTAGCTTTTCTTCCAGTATCGTCTCCGCCTTGGGGGATATCATATCCGCATAGTCATTTACTCTCCCTTTTAGTGGCGGAACTTCAAGTGAATATGCCAGGTTTGCCAGCAAAATCAAGAAAAGGGAGATTACCGCAACGACCAGAAGATTGTTTTTTCTTACCATGACTTTAAAATTTTACCTTCGGAGCCGTTTGAGCTCCCTCTTCCGCCTTGAAATACTCCTTCCTACTCAGGCGAAGTAGCAGGCTGTTGGTAATTGAATTTGGAAACTTTCTTATCGAATAGTTGAATGTCTCAACCGCTTTGTTGTAACGCTGCCTTGCAACACTTATCCTGTTCTCCGTACCTTCGAGCTGATGCTGTAGATCCCGAAAGTTCTGGTCTGCCTTCAGTTCGGGATACCTCTCCACAACTACCATCAGCCTGGAAAGACTCGAAGCAAGGCTACCCTGAGCCTCTTGAAACTTTTTCATGGCCTCCGGGTCGCTGAGTTTGTCAGGCGTTATGTTTATCGATGTGGCCTTCGCCCGAGCCTCTATTACAGCCTGAAGGGTCTCCTTTTCATGAGCCGCGTAACCCTTTACTACCTCCACGAGGTTGGGAATGAGATCAGCCCTCCTCTGCAACTGTGCTTGCAAATCACCCCAGGCCTTCATTACGGCCTCCTCGTTCCTTTGAATGGTATTGTAACCACAGCCGGAAAGTGAAATCACCACAAGGGCGATTATCAGAAAGATATACCATCTCTTTTTCAAATCAATCTCCTCCATACCAATAAAGTTGTAATGATTGTATAACCTGTTTCAATAAAATGTAAGAAAAGAATTGCTCCTTTTCAAGTTTTTTGTCATTCCCGGTAACCGATGATTCATAAACAATACCGCTTGCTCTTTGATCTGCCTCAACTTTCATCCGTTGAACCTCAGAGAAGCGATTCTCTTTATCTCTCTGAGTCCCCTACCGATTACTTCATAGTTTTCCGGATTTTCAGCTACTAATCCTTCCACACTGGCAACCGCCTCCTGGAAAACATCCCTGTACTTCTTGAATGCAAATTTTTTCAAGAGCCAGAGAACCCTCCGCTGATACACGGTATACTCCGCTGAGAGGGATAGTTCCTCTCCGTCTCTCTTTAGGATACCCAGTACTATTTCCAGTTCCTCCCTCCTGTTCCTGCAGCGTGATCTTTTGAGTTTATCATTAAATACCTCAAGCTCTGACAAAGTAAAAAAATCTATTACCTTTGTAACACGCTCCAAGGAAACGGGAGAAAACCGGTAGAGGAAGGGCATCGGCAGCTCGGTTCTTTCCCTGTCCTTCCACTCCATAAATACTCTTCCATCCCTACCTCCCTCTGCCCTGAAGAGGCTTTCCACCTTTTCAGGGTTAAAGGATGCCTTCATGGCAAGAAGAATCTCCCTCACAAGGAGCTTTCTCTTTAGCGCATTCCTGTCTCCCCTTCCCCTTTCCGACCTGTCAGATACGATAAGGAGTTCCATGTTACTTACCTCTCTGGCTATGCTCTGCTTTCCTCCCCTGTACTTCGTGTAGTCACTTGTATATATATCCGTTCTACCCTCTCTTTCGAAGACATCCAAAAGAATGTCCAGAGGTATTATCCCCTCCGTGTTGTAACTGATTGCAATGAACCTCGCATTGATTCTTTCCACCAGGACTTTCAGTTCCGAAATGGCAGAATCACGGTAGCAGAAGGGAGACCTCGTCCTCTTCCAGTCCTTCCGTATGCCGGCCTTGTCAACCAACCTTCCGTCACTTCCCACTTTCAGCGGAGCATCGGGCTTGTCCCAGATCGCAATGGTATTTAGGAGGTGGTAATTGCTTCCGTACTGGTGCTGGTTGTAGGGCGGGTCGAGGTAACAGAGATCGGCAACCTTATCCTTTACGAAATCCTTCGCATCCATGATAGAGACGGATGATTTTTCTGCCTTTGAATCAATTACAACGGGTTCCTCCAGCCAGATTCTTCCCATTATCCTCTTCAGTGCATCACCGCCATAACCACCAAACCCACGGTGATACGCCTTAAAGACTCCCGATGTATTGGTGTGGGTTGCACACTGGTAGAGTAGAGAAGCTAGAAGCAGTTGTTTCTTCTTGAATACTCTGAATTCGGCCTCCGAGCTCTCAATTTTCTCGATTTCCTCTTCCCGGTATGAACATGGCAAGGGGTACAGTTCTTCGATTTTCTCCCTTACGGTATCTATTCTTAAAGCATTCTCTGTGGTATAGAATAACCTTTCCCTCTTATAGTCCGCATTATCGGTATTCCTTGGAGCGTAGTAATGCGAAACATAGCGTTTTGCCTTTTCGACGGGCGGTAAATGATTAAGGTAATCGACCACTCTGCTGATTCCGCCATCATCCTTAAAGAGTTCAGCCAGTTCGTTTCTGTCGATCTCTACATGTGCGAGATTTACAACGAAGGAGTACGGTTCCCAATCATTTGCAAATACTCTGTAACCGAGCCATTTGCCAAGCCTCGACACTGCGCCACTTCCCGAAAAAGGGTCGAGAAAAGTCTTTATCCTGCCCCTGCTATCCAACTGTGCGAATACATCCTTTAAAAAGGGGAGAAGTGCCCTCTTGTTACCAATATATGCGATAAGCTGGTTTGTCAGGTAACGGTCCATGGAGGAATGATTTTTCAAGGTTTGTAGATTGCCAGATTCTTATCCGTTTCAAAAACCTCTACCTGGTCGATTTCGACATCCGGCATCGAGGCGGACAACCTCTCGAAGATTACCCTTGCAATCCTCTCCGCACTGGGATCCGTCTTGCTAAAATCTTCCACCTCGTTGAGGTTCATGTGATCGTAGGTGCTTAGAACTTCTTTCAGTTTCTTCTTGAGCACGGTAAAATCCAGCAGCATTCCACCCTCGTCCAGTTTCTCTCCTCTCACGGTAACCCTTACCCTGTAGTTGTGGCCATGCAGCCTTTCGCACTTACCATGGTAGTTCTTGAGGTAATGGGCAGCAGAAAATGTATCCTCCGCTCTAACATAGTACATGATAATTTGATACTAACAGATATTGATAGTTGAAACAACTGCTGATACGATATTCCACATGGGTATTGGCATGAAACTCTCAGAACTTATCGAAGGAATCGATTTCGTTTCAAAAAGGATACCTGAAAACCACCTCATCAGGGGCATAGCCTACGATTCGAGAAGGGTAACGAAAGGTTGTATTTTCTTTGCCATAAAAGGGTTCCATACCGATGGCCACCTCTACACAGATGATGCCATTGGTACGGGTGCGGTTGCAGTAGTGCATTCAGAAGAGCTTCCCCGATACAGGGAAAACATCGCCTACCTGAAGACACCCGATGTAAGAAGGGTGCTCTCACGAGTCGCCTCAAGATTCTATGGCAATCCCTCCGAGAAACTGAAGGTCATAGGTGTAACGGGCACTGACGGAAAGAGTACTACGGTGTGGCTGATTCAC
The DNA here is from genome assembly GCA_027021365.1 of Spirochaetales bacterium. Lineage (GTDB taxonomy): Bacteria > Spirochaetota > Spirochaetia > SZUA-6 > SZUA-6 > JALUUM01. Next base: position 23,086 of record JALUUM010000036.1, on the reverse strand, counting down.
CAACTTCTCTCCATGCTGGGAGAAAAATCAGGTTTCATATCCACCGTTCATTTTCTTACCGGGGAAAACATGCAAAAGAATCCCTTAAGACAATCGACCCCGGAATCGCCGGAGATTCATGCCATGCTCTATGATATCCTTGAAAGCGGAAAGGACTACGCCGTCATAGAAGCTACCTCACACGGCCTCTCAGATAGAACGGCAAGGCTGATCGACGTGGATTTCAACATAGCGGTTTTTACGAACGTGACTCATGAACACATAGAGTTTCATGGGAGCGAGGAACAGTACAGATATGACAAGGCAAACCTCTTCCGAATGAGCAGGGATGCTGCTGTCATAAACATGGACGACATGTACCACGATTACTTTGCATCGAGCTTTCTGGAAAAATTTAATGGCAAAGACACAATCAATCCCCCGATTCACTATTACAGTCTGGAGAATCATGAGGCTCATATATATGCAACGGAGATAAGGGGAAACCTCTTCCACTCCACATTCGTCATACACATCGTCGACTTCGAGAGAGAGATAAGCCTGCCTCTCGGGGGAAATTTCAACATACTCAACTCGATGGCCGCCCTTCTCGCCGTTCATATCGCAACGAAGAAGGAAGTTTCGAAGATAGCCCCCTTACTTGAAAGTGTCAGCGGAGTTCCCGGGAGGATGGAACAGGTTCATAGGGGCCAACCATTCAACGTGATAGTGGACTATGCCCACACCCCCGAATCCTTCAGGCGAGTCTTCCCTCTCTTCAGGAGGTACACCAATGGAAAACTGATAGCTGTATTCGGTTCTGCAGGGGAACGCGATACTGAAAAACGGCCCATTCAGGGAAGGATTGCAGGAGAATACAGTGACATATTGATACTTACCGACGAGGACCCAAGGGGTGAAGAGAGAATGAAAATACTCGATGAGATAGCTTCCGGCATCGAGGGTTTCAGAGAGAGTGAAAACCTGCTGTTGATTCCCGACAGGGAAGAGGCAATCCGCAGGGCACTTGCTATTGCCAGAGAAAATGATACTGTGGTACTTCTTGGTAAGGGACATGAGGAAAGCATAATCTACGATGGTTACTCGATACAATGGGACGAGAAGAAGGTGGCAGAAAGGATACTGAAAGAGATGGGTTACGGTGAATAGGACAAGAAGCTTTTTAATCTCTCTCCTGCTTTTCATCATTCTTTTTTACTCGGACACAGAAGCGAGAGCCGGCATCATAGAGGTAGACAGCCTCCTGCTTCAGGGGTTTCCGAAAAAATACGACAAGGAGGCATCCAGGAAAGATTTCATCAAAAGGCTTGAAAGAATAATGGCTGAAAGGTATGCCCCGGCCATTGGAATGGAAGAAAACCTGGGTTTAAGGATAAGCCTTCGCCTCATGAATATCGACCATATAGAGATAATAAGAGCCACTGTAACAATTACAGTCAAATCCCAAAATCAAAGGTTATCCTACAGGGACGTTACAAGCATTCCATGCAACGAGGAAGACCTGACCGAAAAATTGCTCCTTGATTCTGTTTCCGGAAGCATTGCATACCTTTACATGGTGGCAACAAAATGGAAGACACTGAAATTCTCCATACCGCCGGTTTTCCTTGAAAAATTCGGTAAACGGGAAATATTTACCCTCTTCGACAGAAGCCTGACCAGGAGAGACAAAGTCAGGGAAATCCTTTCCATCGATACCGGCTGGCGGGGCATTACCATTCTTACTACAAAGGGCTATCTCACCTTCGACGATAAACTCAAGATAACAGGTGAAACGGCAAGGGACATACTATTTCAGAGGGATAACCATTCTCTCTACGACGGTTTTCCCACTTACATATTCACCGATGCTTTTGATGAAACGTATATACTTACACCGGACAACAGAAAGAGTAAGGTCACCCTCTCTTTTATCGATTACAGGAGCGATGAAGTCGAGAAGACAGAAACTGAGGTAACGAGAGATTTTCTCGTTACAGGGCTTTATGGCGGAGGAATTGCCTTAATCGAGCAGAGAGAAGGTGCAAGTCTCATCGGGAGAAAAACCCTTAGAATCTTTACCTCAACCAAGAAGAATCCAACGGGAAAAAACTTCTATTCCGGATATATTTCTGCATGTAGCAGTGACAAGTCAGGTAACATCTGGGTATTCGACTCGATTGAGAGGAAGATAAGGATAATCGGTGCCCAAGGTAGAGAAATCGAAACGATAAAGCCCCTCTACAGACCCCAAAAGATGCTCTTTCCACAGGAGATAGCCCTTTACTCGGATGGGGGCTTTATACTTGCCGGAAACGGTATAATTGTCCGATTCGACAGGTATGGAATCCCCCTGTGGAAAATCGAAAGTTACAGGGATTCGGTAATTCGTTCACTTCCGCCATTCTTCACATTAAGAATTCACGAAAGAAGTGGAAACATTTACCTCTATGACCCGCAGAGAGGAGAGCTTCTCATATTCGGAGAGAGGCCTTACAGAGAAAGTGCGAAGAGGATACGGAGCGGCGAGTATCAGGATAGTATTTCTTTCAAATCAGCCTTAGAAAAGGCATTCGAAGAGGAATACAGAGATTCTGTAGAGAAACTGGACTTTCCTATGGCTGTTCGATATATCAACAACGCCATCTCTCTGGTTAAGGATCTGCGGAGGTATGACCCTGTAAATCCCTCCTATTCACCTACTCTGGAGAGACTGGTATCAGAGAGAAACAGCATGCTCGAGAGAATGAAGAACAGAGGAAGGTTGAAGATAAGGTTGAAATCGAAAGTGATAGACCCCTTCCCTCTCGGAAATTACTCCAGCAAGGGATACAAACGTAAAGGGCTCTTACACCTCGGTATAGTAAACGACTCTGTCCAACCGGTCACCAAGGTGAAGGTTCTTCTCTATATCGAAGGATTGCTTTCGGAACCGGCAGAAAGTGTGGTAGAATCTATCGACAGAGAGGCGGAGAAGACTGTGGATATTTCGGTTTATCTCTCTGCAAGATCGATAAAATTGAATTATGCCATGAAGAGCAAATGCAATATACTTATTCTTTACCATTCCGGTGAAAGGGAAAAAAGCAATTTTATTTCCATCCCCGTAACTATCAGGGGAAAACAAGACTGAATTATCAAAGGAGTAAGGATTTATGAGTACTACCAAAAGTTCTGCTGACAATGGGGGAAAAACCACGATCTGTATTCTCTACGGCGGCAAATCGGGTGAACACGAGATATCTTTGAGATCTGCTGCTTCCATAGTGAAGAATCTGAAGGAGGAATTCTACGAAACAATACTTGTGGGTATCGACAGGGAGGGGAGATGGCACCTCCAGGAAAAGGCATCGATTGTGAAGATCGAGAATCAGGGGGAATCACTGCTATTAGAGAAAACCGGGAAGAAGGTTTCTATCGTTCCCGGAGAAGGCCTGTTCTGCGAGGGTGAGAGTATTTCAGTCGACGTGGTCTTTCCCATACTCCACGGGAGCTACGGAGAAGACGGAACAATACAGGGGCTGCTCGAGATAGCCGATATCCCATACATCGGTTCGGGTGTCTTGGGAAGCTCGCTCTCCATGGACAAGGAGAAGGCAAAGAAGGTCTGGAGACAGGAGGGGCTTCCCGTTGTGGATTTTGGCACAATAAGGCGACATTTGAATGAGGGAGAGGCTGAGGAAATTGCGGGGAAGCTTGGTTTTCCCCTCTTCGCAAAACCGGCAAGAACCGGCTCTTCGCTGGGAATCACCAAGGTTGAAGACACTTCAGGGTTGGAAGATGCCCTGAAAGAGGCGTTTATCTATGACAGCAAGGTTATTCTTGAAAGAGCAATCACGGGAAGAGAAATCGAATGCTCAGTCATTGGAAACAGGGAACCCGTATCCTTTCCGCCGGGAGAAATAATTCCCAAGCACAGCTTTTATGACTACAGTGCCAAATATACCGACCCGGAGGGAGCACAACTCGTTATACCAGCCAGAATCTCCGAAGAACTCTCCAGGGAAATACAGGGGATTGCCAGAGAGGCGTACAGAGCGGTTGAAGCGGAAGGGTTCTCACGAGTCGACTTCTTCGTGGAGGATAAAACGGGCAAGATATATATCAATGAAATCAATACCATCCCTGGTTTTACATCGATAAGCATGTTTCCGAAACTCTGCCAGGCGGGAGGTATGCCATATCCGGAGATACTGGACAGACTTATTGCCCTTGCCCTGGAGAAATACCGGGAAAAACAGGAAGTCAAGTATAGGTATCAATAGATAGTATCAGGGAAAGATTATGGGGAAAATAACACTGATAGAGGCTTCGGCCGGCTCGGGAAAGACTCACAGGCTGACCCTTGAATACCTCTATCAACTCTTTAAAAGTTACATCATCTCTCCCGAACTTCAAGAGGGATATCCATTCAATACGATCCTTGCAATAACATTTACAAACAAGGCTGCCGGGGAAATGCGTGAAAGAATCATCAGGTACCTCAAAGCTCTTGCATTCACCGACAGCAAACGCGCCAAGGAAAGGGAAATAGCTCTGGCCTTCCTACGGGAGAGATTTTTCTCTTCGGAGAGAGAGAACCTGTTGAGGTCACGGACCCAAGCAGAGAAGGGTGACTTCACCGAAATCATTTCAAAAACAGCAGCCCGCTTACTTGAAAACCTCTTCCTCTGTTACAGTGATTTCAATGTAAGAACAATAGATTCCCTTATGACATCCATAATACGTGTACTGATTCCTGAACTCGGTATAGCCCCCGACACATCGATTGAGATAGAATATGATACCGAACTGGACAATTTCCTCAATGATTACCTGGAAAGCCTTACTCTCGAAGAGAGAACCTGGAATGAAACTAAGAGACTTCTGAAAAGGCTGAAAGCAACGGAACAGAAACATAGAAATGACATAGAAAACATCATCAAAGGGAAACTGAGGGAATTTTTCGAAAAGTCCCTAAAACACGACTTAAGAATCGACAGAGCACTCTCGGGAGGAATTACATGGGAGACTATCCTTACCGATCTTGGAAACTTTCAAAAGAATCTCAAGCCGTTTAATGACTTTATTGCAAGGTACTCGAACTACCTCAATGGCAACAAGATTAGAGCATCCCTTCGCGGAGAGCTCGAATTGCTGGAAAGAGAAAAAAAATATAACAGACGACTCATACAGAGTATAACTTCCAAAGCAATTTTTTCCGGATCGCAGTCCCTCATGCTTGATAAATTCATTCTAAAGAGAGCCCCGGAGAGAGATATGCTTATTTCCGTGTGGGAAAAACTGTGGAAGGATGTCCATAATTCCCTCGATAAACTACTCGAAGATTTAAGTGTATATTCGGCCTCGGATGTGGCTTACCTGTTCGAAGGTTTCATGAAACAGTGGAGAGAGCGAAGAAATCACGTCCTCTATGTGAGTGAGCTGAGCAACAGAATAAGGGAACTATTCCAGCGCTGGAGCTCGATTTCCAAAGATTCACTCCCCTATCCCGAGGAAGCAGTTCCGTATCTTTACCTTAAACTATCTGACAGATTCAAATCCTTTCTCTTCGACGAATTCCAGGATACAAGTGAACTTCAATTCAAGGCATTGGCTCCTCTGACAGAAGAGGTCTTTTCGTCATATCAAGGCGCGACAATGCTGCTCGTGGGAGACAAGAAACAGGCCATATATGAATGGAGGGGCGGAAGAGCAGAACTGATGGAGCCTTCAACCTTGATGGACGAATTTCTTCCTGCCCGTTACCACGGCGTGGAGACCTTTACTCTTTCCCAAAATTTCAGAAGCAGGAGGGAGATAATAAGATTCAACAATCAATTCTGGTCACCCGAAAATGTGGAAGCAGTTACAGAAAATCAGACAATACAGGATGCAATAAGAAAGAATTTCGCAAACAGCACTCAGGAGGCCGTCTCGGACGAAACGGACTACAGGGGATACGTAAAGATCACTCGAATTCCTCAAAAAGAAAAATCATTCCTCTATGAAGAAACATCGAGAGAGGTGAAAAGATACATCGATTACGGCTACAGAAAAGGAGACATAGCCATTCTTGTGCGAAAGAACGATGAGATAAGGGATATAGTTAACCTCCTCGAAGAAAGGGGAATTGAAACTACAACCGACGAATCCCTTTCCCTATCATCTTCCAACCTGGTAAATGAAATAGTGGCATTTATGAAATTTCTCGAGTACCCTCCCGATGACCTGAGTTTCGTTACCTTTGTTACCGGCGACATCCTGAATGCTGAAATATCAAGAAAAAAAACAGAACCCTTATCAGAACATGTTCCGATTAAGCAGAGAAAAATCGACATATCATTCTTCATGGGTAAATCACGTCCACTGTACAAGGCTTTCAGTTCTTATTTCAGTGAAATATGGGATACCTATATCGATTATTTCTTCAGGTCGGCAGGGCTTCTTCCCCCTTATGACCTCCTCCAGGATTTCTATTCTATTTTCAAGGTATTCGATAATTTCCCTCTTCAGGCCCCCTTCCTGCTCAAGCTTGCCGAAGTGATACATGATTACGAGGAGAGAGGCATATCTTCTATCTCATCCTTCCTTGAAGAATGGTCTTCGAGAGGACAATCCGGCCTCAAGTATTCCATCGAACCGGGAGAAGCGGGGAACAGTGTTCATGTAATGACAATGCACAAGGCAAAGGGACTGGAATTTCCGGTTGTAATTATCCCCGTTGCAAAGGAAAAGAATGCAACCGACAACTACTATGTATACAACGGGAGAATCTATTACATACCGGCAAACTTTGCAAAGATCAGCAGCAATCTGGGAATAATATTCGAAGAGGAACAGAAAAAGAGATTCATAGCTGAACTAAACCTTCTCTACGTTGCCTTCACAAGAGCGAAAGATATACTGTCCGTTCTTGTACTGGCCGACAAGTTGAAAAACGGGTCACTCCAACTTCCGGCACTGGTACTTGGAAACGGCCTGGTCCGGAAAGAGATAAAAGAGGAAAATACGGATCTTCAACTGGAGTATGGTGAAGTAAAAAGCATCCACCGGGATTTCAATAAGGACGAAGGCACCGAAGGTGAACTCTCCCTTTCTGTATTCTGTGCAAAAAGGACCTTAACGCGTAATATAGAAAAGAGGTACCTGGTATTCAAATCACATAGTATTCCCGAAGATCCTGAACTGGCCCGGCACGGAGAATTGATACATGAATTGTTATCACATCTAAAGAAATACGGTAACGAAAAAGAACTGCTCCTACACCTCGAAGAACTTGCAGACTCCTACATGATAGCTAAAGAGGAGAAAGCACGAATCACCGACTACTTTTCCAGGGAAGACATAAAGAGGTTTTATATCGGAGATATAGACTTTAGAAATGAGCTGGATATAGTTGCCCATTCAGGTAAAGGCGAGACAGCCCTGAAAAGAGTGGACAGAATAGTCTTCCAGGCTGATAGGCTTATGGAGATAATCGATTACAAGTTGGGTAAAAAGGAACCGGAAAATATCGAACAGATGAAGGAGTACCTGGAAATACTCAAGAAAATATACCCCGATTACACATTCAAATGCCACCTTCTCTACATCACGGAGAATGAGAGGATGGAGATATAGAATATGCTAAGAATCGTACCGCCGGAAGCAGATCTGATAGAAGAAACGGTCAAATGCATAATAGATACCTGCGGAGAAAAAATTGATAATGTACTTCTTGTATTCCCCACAAGAAGAATGCAATACTTCCTCCTCGATGTTTTTGCCCGATACTACGGAAAAAACTTTATTCCACCCAGGATGCTTACTGCAGACGACCTGTTCGAATACCTCTACAAGAAAGAGAACACCGGTTCTGTAAGGGCAGACGAGGTAGAGGCATCCTTCCGGATATTTGAAATAGTGGAAAAGCAGTATCCTGAACTACTTAAAGGAAGAAGTAACTTTATAGATTTCTTTCCCTGGGCATTGCAAATGCTCAATGCCGTTGAATCTATAAACTCAGAAGCATCGGAAACGGATCCTCCTTTCGAAGAATACAAGTCATTCGTGAACCTGGGAGAATACGAGAGAGAGTACAAGATGTTCATCGAGATACTTCCCAGGATCACCGGCGAATACAACAGAATTATGCAGGAAAAGAAAAGATTCACCAGAGGAATGACTTACAGATTCGTCTCTGCAGATGCAGAGAAGGGAAAAATCGAAGTCGGATTTTCCAGAGTTTTCATCACAGGATTTCATTCTTTCAACAATGCAGAAAAAAAGTTGTTCAAGTATCTCATAAAGAGGCCTCATACAACATTCATAGTAAGAACGGATCAGGAAAGCCTGGACAACCCTGAATCACCATTTCACCTTCAGTCAGAAATGCTGAAAGAGCTCGGCCTTCACGGAGAGATAAATGCGGGGAACGGACAGTGGCTCTGTAAATCAGATATTTCACTATTTGAGACGCCGGATAAGGAAACTGAAATTGCTTCCGTAGCGAGGGAGATCGAAGATCTTTTCAAGAAGAATGAAGATTTGGCTGCCCTCAAGAGGATAGCCATTGTACTTCCCGATCCTACCAGTCTAATTCCTGTTATTCACCATATTGTTTCAAGGTTATCCGGAATACCATTTAACATCTCTCTTCAGTATCCCTTCTCCAGAACACCACTGTTTCAGCTTCTCGATTCGGTACTCAAACTTACGGAAAACATCGAAGAGGGAAAGTTCAGAACTGGCGATTACCTTGCAATCATCAGGCATCCGTATGTTAAACTTTCTGACCCCTCCAAAGACGAGGTGCTCAGGCAGGCCATTCATCTTGTAGAGAATATCATTGCCGGAAACAACGTCATACGTGCAACTTGCGAAGACATAATTTCCGAATTGCAGAGGCTCGATACTGAAAAGCTGGATATCGATGAAAACCTGAAAGACAGTATCATTTCATCAATTTCAAGAATCAACGATATATTTATTCTCCCCGTAATTGCTAATCTCCGTACAACAACCTTCTTTTTGAAAAATATCGTTTCCTTTCTGTTCGACTCGATAAGTGGCGGAATGTTTCTTAAGGAGTACAGCACAATTGCATATCGCGCCCTATTCAACCTGGAGAAATTCCTGGACGATCACTGGAAGTATTTGGATAACAGAATACAAGATATGACAGGCCATCCTGCAGATAGCAAAACAGACTTTACACGAATAGCCTCTTTCATAAGATACTATCTAAAAAAGGCCGTGGTTCCCTTTGAAGGTTCACCCTTGAAGGGTATACAGATACTCGGAATGCTGGAGACCAGGGGTTTAAATTTTGATGAGGTCTTCCTTCTGGATGCACTGGAGGGCAACCTACCTGAAAACAGAAAGTACGATCCAATACTTCCCCCTGATATAAAGAGAATATTTGGCATGCGGGATTACCATAAGTGGGAAGCTCTCTTTGCATATAATTTCTTCACACTTACTGCAAATGCAAATAGGATAAGAATATTCTACCCCAAGAAGAGAGACGGAAAAGAAACTACGAGAAGCAGGTACATAGAGAGCCTAATTTATTCCTATGAGAGAGAAAAGAATGAGGGTTTCCCAATCAACAGGGTTAATGTGAATTTCAAACCCTTGAGGCCCAGGAAGATAGTGATTGAAAAGAACCAAGACATAATCGATCGCATCTTGAAGGTTGAGTATTCTCCTTCGCTTTTGAAGCAATACCTGGATTGCCCTCTTAAACTCTACTATGAAAAGATTGCGGGCATCTCTCAGAGAGATGAACTAATAGAGAGTGTAGATCAACAAATCTGGGGTCAGATAGTTCATTCAATTATGAGAGAGATCATGAAAAAAGCAATAGCGAAAGAGAAAAACTCTGAAGATTCTCTATTCTACAAGATAGGCCCCGAATATGAGAATCTGGAACCGTACATCGAATCCCTCGTTGAAAAGTTTTTCAATCTATTCGGCTTCAGCTCTGAAAGAGGGATAAACAGGATTAAAGCCTGGAATATGACATCAAAGATAACCGAACCCATTATCAGCGAACTTGAAAGGTTGAAGTCAGAGAAGATAACCGGTATCCTCACAGAAACAACTGTACGGTCAATCCTTGAGATAGACAGAGATAACCTTCACAACAGTACTAGACAGAATATCAGTCTCAAGGGTACGATAGACAGGATAGACAGGCACAGCAATTCCGAAAGTATAATAGATTACAAAACGGGAAGTTCATTTCGTGACAAAGAAGCCCTTATTCAACCGGAAAGGTTGAATAGTACTCTTTCCGAACTGGATAATACGGATGATGTTCTGGAGAGGCACAAGGTTATTTCAAAACAGATTATCGGCTTACAGGTACTCTTCTATATCTATATTTATGTAAATTCCGGGGATAAAAAGAGAAAGGGGGATGTTTCCGTACCGGAGGGATACTTTTTTCTCTTCGATCCAATAGAGGAGAAATATATCAAAGAATCCTCTCATCCGGACTCCCCCTACCTCCTTCCTGTCGTCGCGGGACTTTCAAATTCTGATAAAATGGTGCTCCTCGATGACTTCGAATACCTCCTCTCCATGATCTTTCGTGAAATTCTATCCCCTGAAATTCCTTTTATACAAACAAAAGATACGGATGTATGCGCAAAGTGCATCTATCTGTACCTCTGCAGGGGTTCCTGAAAATCAAGTTAAAAATAGGTTCCAGGGCTTAACATCCTGTTGCTTTCTCAAACTATTTTATCTATTATATATGTATGGAAGAACACACCGCTGAGAAGATCGGAGAAGGTCTTAAGAGAATAGGCGCCATGACAGAAGAGCAGGTTAACGAGGTGCTCGAGCTCCAGAAAAAGGGGGATAAACGGCTCTTTGGTGAAATAGCCATATCTCTTGGCTATATCGATGATGAAGCAATAAGAAAATACATAGAGTCGAAGGGGAATTAGGAATATGTTGATTCCTGCTGAAGTTTGGACTGTGGCAAAGGCGGAACAGGGTAATGCTGTTCTGATACGACCTGTAGGTTCAGACATGGCAGTCCCGATTTTTATAGGTACTGCGGAAACTCAATCTATTCTGATAGGTCTGGGTAATGTTAAGATGCCAAGACCATTGACACACGATCTTTTGATATCCGTACTGGAACATCTTGAGGCCACTGTGAACAGGATAGAGATAACCGAGTTAAAGGAGGGCACCTTCTACGGAAGGCTCGTCCTCGAACGGGACAGTAACGAGATAAGCATTGATTCCAGACCCTCTGACTGCATTGCAATAGCGGTACGCGTAAAGTGCCCCATATACATAGACGAAGAAGTTGTCGATGAGGCAGGTATATCGATAAATGTGATAAACCAGAACCAGGAAAACATCACCGAGGCGAAGGAGATACAGGAAGTCTCAACAAAATCTCAACTGGAAATCCTGAAGGAGCTTCTCGACAAAGCCGTTGCCGAAGAGAATTACGAAGAGGCAGCGAGACTGCGAGACAAGATTCGTGAATTGGAAGAAAAAATATAACCTTTTTATGCATGAGAGGTCTTGACAGGAAAGATTATTTTTGTATCTTTATCTTACCTGAACAGCAGGAAGCTCGTTTGTGGTAAACTCTGTTACAGGGAGAATTAGAGATAGTCAATACTATAGAACTATTATCAATCGGGGCCCATAGCTCAGTTGGTTAGAGCGGCGGACTCATAATCCGTTGGTCCGGGGTTCAAGTCCCTGTGGGCCCATTTTTTTTTGGCAGCAAGATGAAATAATGGAAAAGATACCCGAAGACGATCAGTACTGTTACTGTTGCGGAATCAGAAATGCAAAGGGGTTACACCTCAGGTTTGCCTATCCGGAAGAGGGTAAAGCCATTACCACGACGATAATTCCATCCTATTACACCGGATGGAAAAACATCGTACACGGCGGATACCTTGCAATGCTTCTCGATGAAACAATGGCCCATGCATGTGCAAGTGTCGGTAAATTAGCCTTTACCGCCGAAATAATGATAAGGTACAAAAAGCCAATTGATGTGGGAAAATCCATCCATGTAGAAGGGAAAATAGAGAGCGTGCGTTCCAAAATAATAAGTACGAGTGGGCAGATATTCGATGCCGATAAAGCAGTGATCGCTGAAGCAAAAGCTAAATTTATGGTGCCTTGATTATCTCTCGCGGCTTGCTGCCATTCTGCGGCCCTACAATTCCCCTTCTTTCTAATTCTTCGATTATCCTTGCAGCCCTGTTGTAACCTATTTTCAACCTTCTCTGCAGATACGATGCAGAGGCCTTGCCGGCCGCAAATATTATTTCCATAGCCTTGTCGATGAGCGGATCATCGACAGCTTCCTCGAAGAGTTCTTCACCATCCTCATCGAAGAAAATCTCGTCATCTATGTATTCCGGTTTACCAAGGCTTCGCAGGTGATCCGTAATCGCCTCCACCTCCGCTTCGGAAAGAAAGGCACCCTGGATCCTCACAGGGACCGGGTCCCATGCCGCAGTAAAAAGCATGTCACCCTTCCCCAGCAACTTCTCGGCTCCGACTGTATCTATGATTATTCTGGAATCGAACTTGCTGGCAACCATGAATGCTATTCTTGATGGAATATTTGCCTTGATAAGTCCTGTTATAACATCGATGGAGGGCCTCTGAGTGGCAAGAACAAGGTGAATTCCAACAGCACGTGACATCGCTGCAAGCCTTGCAAGGGTAGCTTCCATCTCTCTTCCCGAAGTAGCCATTAAATCGGCGAATTCATCCACTATAATAACAATGTAGGGGAGTGGCTTTACAGTGAGCTTCTCCTCACTGACTTTACTGTTGTAGGAATGAATGTCTCTTACACCGAGAGAATCGAGGAGTGAGTATCTTCTCTCCATCTCATCGAGACAGTATTGCAGAGCTTGAAATGCCTTTTTCGGATCTGTTATCACAGGGGTCAAAAGATGCGGAATATCGTTGTAAACCTTCAATTCCACTATCTTGGGATCTATAAGAATCATTCTCACCTGTTCCGGCGATTTTTTAAAGAGAATCGAATTGATTATCGAATTCACACAAACCGACTTACCGGAACCAGTGGCACCAGCTATGAGAAGATGAGGGGTCTGAACGAGATCTACTATTCGTGACTCACCTGTTATATCCTTACCGAGGACTATCGGTATCTCAAGAGAACTTTCCTCGAATGCCTTCAGGGTTATTATCTCTTTGAAGGAAACGACATTCCTCTTCTTGTTCGGAATTTCTATCCCGACGGCATGCCTTCCGGGTATAGGGGCAACTATTCTCACTCGCAGTGCCGCAAGCCGAAGCGCTATGTTGTCTGCAAGATTCACTATCTTGGATATCTTTACTCCGGGAGCCGGCAGAATTTCGAACATCGTAATAACAGGCCCTTTCCTTATCCCTGTCAATTCGGCCTTTATCTTGAACTCCTCCAGTGTCTGCATCAGTATCTCTGCCGCTCTCTCTGTTTCCTCGTCTATCTCCCAGTACCGGCCATCGGGATAATCCTTCAGAACATTGTGCACTGGAAGTTTATACGGTAGAGTAGATGAAACTATTTCCCTCCTGCTATCCGGAGTGATATCTGAAGAGGTATTCTCCATTACACCTTCAGCGGCTATCTCTTCCCTCACTGTCTGCCCTTCTCTCTCATCCTGTCGTTTCTCCTGCCAGTCCTTTCCATCGTCCCTCTTGTCTTCAAGCAGTATCAACTCTCTATCAACACTATCCGTTTCGACACCTTTCTCTTCCGTTTCCGTATCGTTGTCAAAAAACTCATCAGAGAAGTTCCTCTCCTCCCCTTCTTTTCCATCCGCTTTCCCCGGCTCGTATTCCACTGCTAGCCTGTACATGAAAACTAGCTCTATCAGGAAAACAAGAAGTACTACAACCGATGAGGGAATTTTGCCGAAGTGGAAAATGAGATACAGCGTGATAGCTGATCCCTCACTCTCTGTAGCAAACATCAACTTTACCAGTATGCCAAGAGTCAGGAATGGCACCAGTGAAGCATTCAGCAAAAGCAGTTCTTTCAAACCACGGGAAGGCGAAGAGAGAATCAATGCATAGGCAAATAGATACAACGGAACGAGAAAAGATACCCATAGAAAAGCGGAAAAGAGAAAATCTCCCGGCGCTGATATTATTCGTATTATTCCGGTGAGTTTATCGTAATCCGAACTCACCCAACGAAATCCGATTGAAAAGAGGAGGAACATACCCGTGCTTATGAGGATGAATATCAATATTTCTCTGATATCATTTCTTTCGTTCATACTTCGGTTATATATCTTATCGGATGATCATGGAAATAACAAAAACCGTTATTCCAAGAGGAACAAGATAGAAACTGAACACATAAATCCTTCCTCTTTTCACGATCCTAACGAGAAAAGCCAGTGCAAGGTATCCTGTTATGAAACTGGTAACAAATCCGACCAGAAGATTGGTTACACTGACCAATTTTATCAATCTTCCAATATCCTTGAGTTCCAGTATGACTGCTCCCAGAATTGCCGGTATGGAAATCAGAAAGGAAAACTCCGCAGCCTTTTCTCTCTCCATACCGAGAAATAGAGAGGAGGATATCGTTATCCCGGAGCGCGATATACCCGGAAGAACTCCTATACCCTGTGCAAGGCCTACCAGTAAAGAATTTCCAATGGAGAGTTTCTTATAGCCCTTTGCCTCCCCTTCAGGTAGCTTCCTCCTTCCACCTACAAGGAGAATTACTGCTGTCAGGAGAAACATCAGTGAAACGAATGGCATATTACGTGTAAAGGTGTTCTCATAATTGGAGAGGAATACTCCCACAATCCCCGTCACCAGTGTTGCAAAGATAATGAGCACTGTTAGCCAGAGGTTTTCCCTGTCTTCCTCACTTCTCTCTCCGACTATCAGGTGAAAAATCGAAACAAGAATAGCTGCTATCCTCCTTCTAAAGAATATCAGCACGACAATCAATGTACCCACATGTAAAATTACATCGAAGAGAATTGGGACATCCTTCAACTCCAGAAAATATTTCATTACGGCAAGATGGCCCGAACTAGATACGGGCAGGAATTCGGTAAGCCCCTGGACTATACCAAGAAAGATTGAATCGATGATACTCATTTATCCCCTCCCATGTTGTTATTCTTTATTACCTTTCATTCATAGAAAAATTCAAGAGTTTCAATTGCTTTTTTATCATAATAGAGTAATGAATAATAGAGGGCAGAGAGTAGAATTTTTTTTACATAACTTCTCGTTTCACCATATGGAATTGCCTCGACAAAGAGATCGTCCGGAAGACCGGGGATAAGCTTCTCCCACTGTCTCAGGCGCTTCAACCCGGCATTATATGCAATCAAGGCTTTGGGTATGCTTTTCAGTCTATTATACAGGTCGGAGAGGTGCTTGGAACCCAGAGTGATATTCAAAACCGGATCATAGAGATCCAGGTTTTTTCTGTCAATTCTCAACCTTTTTGCCATGTCCTCTCCCGTGGCGGGGAGTAACTGTGTAAGTCCTACGGCTCCGGCAACCGATTTAATTCTGTTATCGAAGTGGCTCTCCTCCCTAATTAGTGAAAACAGTATATACGGTGGAAGTTCGAACTTCTCTGCATTATTGTCTACTGCCTCTATGAAGGCTCTTGGGTAATAAAGCATGGCTAATTTTTTATCCGGCCTCAGCCCCTTTTCCGAAAGGTACTTTCTTATGATATTGAGTGATTCTCTGAACATATCCCTTACCTGCAGTTTTGTAGCAACCTCGCTCAAGAAAGAATACGAAAGGGTGTGATTACCTTTCATTGCCTCCCTGTATACCTCATCTGAAAGGCCGAAATCGAAATAACCTTCTATAAGTTTCTCCTGAAAATCCCAAGATGATTCCCGGGTAGCTTTTACAGAATTCTCGGAAAAGAGCTGCCTTTCATAAACCCCGGATGAAAGGTCGTACAAACTCTTATTATTCTTGTAGAGGAGCATAATGTAGTAGAGGGAATTTCGAGACACAGCAGTCTCTTTTCCCACAATACTGCCGGATTTATCCGACTTTCCATTGTAAATTAAGGAGCCTAACCATGAATCGAGAGATTTCAACTCATCGGTAGTCAGCTTGAACAGTCCGAGTGACACAACACGGTTAACTATATAACCGGTACGGAATCTCACTGAATAAGGCCCCTTTACGGAAATCATCCTGAAAAGTTCATAGATAACAGGCCAATCTCTTCTTTCTACGAGTTCTGTAATATATTTATCAAGAAGGTCTTCAAAATATGCAGGATTGTTCCAATGTGCATATGTCCTTCTCAAAGAATTCAAGAAATCGTCACTATTCAAATGAAGCTTCATGTCAAGTATGAACCACAAGACCCTGTCGTATTGAAGTGGATCTTTTGTAATAAGTAATACCTCTTCAAGGAGGGGTATGGCACTTCTGTACTGCTTAGCCTTTCGGAAATTTCTTCCGGCCATTTCCATCGCATACAGCCTCCCCTCCCCTGACATACTCGAGGATACCTTTTCCAGAAAAATACCCCCCTTTGAATACTTGGAGAGTGAAAGGTAGAGGAACCCCAATTCCTTAACCAGCTCCGGTACATATTCCGAAGCCTCTGCCGGATGTTCGGCTAAAAACTTCTCCATTGTCTCTACAGCCTGACTGTTTTGTCCCCTTCCCATGAGGTCTCTAACGGTGAAGACATCCCTCTCCCATTCGTTGAAATAGGGCTCAAGGAGGTTGTTCTTTCTCAGAAAGGCATATGCCCTGCTATGAACGAAGGAAGATTGATAACCAAAAAAGAGTTCCTTGAAATGGCCTTTCCATCTTTCCGGTTTTGATACGCCTTCAACTCTGAAGCTGCTAACCGCCTGAAACAGCCTTAATTCTGCATCACCTTCCATTGGAAGATACTTTTTTTCCCTGGAAAGAAGCTTCAAGACCTTTTTGTCGCGCTTTAACCAGTAAAAAGCTTCGACCCTTGCCCTTGTAACCTCCTTGCTAATCTCATACGTATTGGTCGAAAAACCCTTCAAAAGCCTCAAGAGCTTATCCGATATGGAAATCACATCTTCGTATCTCTCTTCTTCAAGCAAATCTTTCAACAACAGAAGACCTGCCTTCACCTTGTACCACCCCTTCCCGTCTTTCCATTCGATTTCAGCCATTTTACGGGCCAGTTGCTTAAGCTTTATCCTGTTGAAAATGAAATAAAAGTAATATGGTGCATCGAGATTCAGTTTTTTTACTTCTCTGAGCTTGATTTTCTGATAATCGATATGCTGAAGAAAGGCATACTCACCGCTCTCTATCCTTGTTCTGAAAACCGATATGGGTATTCCCCAAATCTCTCCAGAATCACAGCTTACAAGGGAGAGAGCTGTAACCAAAATGAGGAGCAGAACTAATCCTTTTTTCAACTTATTCTTTTGGAATAAAGATCTTCGTACCCGCAAATATGAGATCCGGATTCTTGATTTTATTTACCCTTGCTATTTTCGGATATAACCAGGGATTTCTGTAGTAGGTTGCAGATATATCCCACAGGGTATCTCCCCTCTTTATACTATACCAAACACCGGTTTCAGACTTTTTTTTTCCCGCAGAACTAGCCTGGGCGACCTTTTCCGTGGTACTGCCTGTTGTACCTGTCCTACCGGACTTCTTGGCCGTGCTTTCTCCCTCTTTGCTTGTCCCTTTGTCAGCCGCCTTGTTCGCCTCGGCTTCAGTGGACTGTACCTGACCTGCAGTCCCGCTGGAGGCAGATTCTGCGGTTTTTACAGGACCGGGGGTTCCTCCTATTAGAGGAGGCACTTCCACTCCGTGGAGATTTGTGAATATAAGGTACGCCGCTGCTCCGATTATCAATAAACCAAAAATTATAAAGAGTATCAATAGTAGTGGGCTTCTCCGCTTCTTTTCTATATGTTCCCTTCTTCTGTCCCTTTCACTCACAGGATATGTTTCTCCGGTGAGTGAGATTTCTTCCGGCGTCTCCTCACCTCCTTCTTCCTCGATGAACGAGCTTTCGATCTCTTCTTCGGAAAAATCCTTTACGAAATCTTCTCCGATATCGAAATCGGGAACATCGTATGTCATTTCCTCGGAGAGTGATTCCAGACTTACCGAAAGAGATTGTTTTTCACCACTCATGATGTCATGAGCAGTGGCATTCAAAGTACCATTTTCGTCTATTCCAATTACCAGCTCTATCTCCGGTTCTCCTTTGGGAGCAGGTTTGATATTTTCCACGATAAGACTGCCTATGTATCTTGCCTCGTTGAGCTCCTTTCCATCACCCCTGTAAAGGTCTATCTGAACCTTTTCTTGATTGTCCTTTACCGTAGTGAGAACCAGTTTCTTCTTTTTCTTTTCGGAAGAATCCAGTACCGGGTAGAAAGAGCCATCTGCAATTTTGATACCAATATGATAATTCTCCACAGTATCCACCTTTAATAAAATCGTATCTCGGAGCAATCGATTTGTCAATGATTTTTCTCTTTCTTGACAATAAAGAAAGCACACCTATAATGTTCTTATGTTCAACCCCTCCTTCTATTTAGCTATTGCCATTACGGTTGCAGTCCTGGGCCTTGCAGTTCTCTATTTTTTTATCTCCAGAGGAAATGAGTCTGGTAAGAGAGAAAAAAAATCAAAGAAAAAGGATAAAGCAGCCCTAAAACGAGAAGCAGACAGAAGACTGCAGCAGAATCCAAGGGATGCCAAGGCTCTGTTGATACTTGCAGAATTAGCATTTGAAGAAGAGGATTTCGAGAAATCCTACAAGCTTTACAAGATTCTTCTTGACCTTTGCGCTACAAATCCCGATCTCGATGAATTCGAAATTACCTTACGGCATGCAATATCCGCTCTCAAACTGAAAAAACTCAAGGAAGCCTATAGAGGTTTCATGATTGCAAGGACACTGAATGCTGAAAATTTCGAGGTGAATCACAACCTCGGATACCTTGAATTTTTAAGAAAGAACTATGAAAAGGCATATCCCCTCCTCAAAAAGGCGTATATATTGAGACCGGAAAGCATAGAGACACTTCGCTACCTTGCCCACTCACTGTTTCGAATAAAGAAATACTCCGAGGCTATCAACTACTTCAAGAAGCTTCTCGATTTCGAACCGGAAGACATGGACGCACTCTTCGTGCTTGGGCAGAGCTATTTGCAGTTAGGCCAGGTTGAAAATGCACTGAAGATATTCTCGCATCTTAGAACAAACCCCAAGCTTGGAGCCCATGCATCACTTCTTTCCGGAAGTCTCCGGGCAAAGAAAGGACAATTCGAAAAGGCCATAATTGATTTCGAGATAGGGTTAAAACATGAGAATATCAGAAAGGAAATCAAGTTGGAGACACAGTACCGACTGGCTGACGCCTACATAAAAACAGGTGATGTCGAGAGTGCTATCTCGGTTCTTACAGATATGGTGAAGAGCAAACCTGATTACAAGGATGTCGGGGAACTGCTAAAGCAGTATAAGGAGATAAGCGCTAACAGAAATTTGCAGGTATATCTCATGTCGCCTACATCAGAATTCATAGGTCTCTGCAGGAGACTGGCTTCCAGCTTTTTCGATGAAGCGATCACCCGTCTTACAAATATTGCACTACACAAGAATGAATATGTCGATATCCTTGCCGAGGTGAGTTCCAGAAAATGGGAAGATATAGTTCTCTTTAGATTCATAAGGGGGACCGGCGTAATAGGGGAACTCATGCTGAGAGACCTATATGCACGGATGAAAGAAATAAAGGCAGGCCGCGGTATTTGCATAACTGCAGGGGAGTATTCGTCCGGAGCTACCGATTTTGTTCAGGCCCGCCTTATAGACCTCATTTCGGGAAAGGAACTCCTGAAACTTTTCGACAAGATATCAGGTAGCACAGAAAAAATAGCTGAAGAGAAGGTTTAACTTACACCCATCCAATCAGGGAGTTGCTAACTCAAGGAAGTGAATCGAACAGGGCAAAACTGTTGTTACATGGTTTTCCATGTAACTGCAATGTTATAAATCAATAGTGCTATTACCAAATATTTTTATCTTGGGAGTTAATAATATTTTCTTATGAGGATTAAAAATGGTTAAAACTAAAGACAAAAATCTTTTTCTAATAACTTTAATGATCCTATATTTTTTCTTCATAAAAATATTATACTTTTTCGCATTTCATCTGGCTCATCCGACAATACATTTCTATACAAACAATACAATAAAAAAATATACTTTGTAAAAGATGACTATATTACGTTCCTGTTATTTATTATTGTTTTAGCAATTATATTTCTTTTATTGATATTTGCTTTGAGAGGCAAAAAGGTTCCGTATTTAATTTTTATTTTATTGTTTTTTGCTTTTAACTTTATATACATTATGAGAAATAGCGATGCTGATAGAATAGTAATAGAAAATATTCTTTTTTTCAGTGCTCTTTATCTTTTAATTACTATTATAAAATCAAAAGAGAATAAATCTAAAGATGATTCTTTACTAAAAATGATTCTATCAGCAGTAATAATCTATGAAATTATTTATGATAGCATACAAATTATACTTTACCGTAATCTTGTTTCAAATACCATATTCATAATTGGTGGACTTAAACTGCTTGGTTTACTTTTATTCCTTTATTTTATTTTTAGTAAAGGGAAAAATACAAAAGTGATCAACGTCAATTATTTTTCCCGGTTAACGACAATTAAAATTCCCGTTTTTTAGGGGGTATCTAAATACCACCTTATTTTAGAAGATGGCTCTACGGCAATCCTCGAAAGCCTTCTTTTGCTATTCATAGACATCTATCCTTTTTTAGCACATTCTAATCGATAACTAGGAATATTTAACTCCAGAATAATACTGTGATGAACAAGCCGATCTATCGCTGCTGCTGTTGTCATAGGATCCTTGAATATGCTTTCCCAACCAGAAAACGGCAGATTACTTGTAAGCATAATACTAGAGCGTTCATACCTATCAGCAATAAGTGCAAATAGTACTTCCATCTCTTCACGATTCTGCTGCACATACCCTATATCATCTATAATAAGAGCCTCGTACTTAGAAAGCTTCTTTAGAACCCTCGCTAGCTTTAGTTCCTGTTTTGCTTTAAGTAACTCCTGCACCAGAAAATTACAGGATTTGAATAGTACCTTCCTCCCTCTATTAATAAGTTCATGCCCCACAGCACATAGCAAATGTGTCTTCCCACTGCCAGGATTCCCAAACGCTAATACATTTTCTTTCCTGTCACAAAATGACCCATCTACCAGTATATCTACCTGCGCTCTTACCTTTAAAGGTACCCGCTTGATATCGAATGTCTTTAAACTTTTCTCCATAGGTAGCCTCGAATCCTTTAACATCTTTTCCCGCTTCCTAATATTCCTCTCTTCCCTCTCCTTTTCGACCAGCGCGAGCAGATACTCTTCATAGCTACTGTTTTCCCTCTCAGCCTCCTTTGACATATCCTCATACCATTCCCGTATTGCAGGAAGCTTAAGCTCTTTAAGGTAACCATCCAAAACTTTTCCCATTACACAGCCTCCTTACTAGCCAGAAGACTGTCATAGGCAGAAAGGTTGACCTCCTCTATTTTTACCTTCCTTTCTAATCCAACACTTCCCCCTTTAGAACGCTCTATAGATCGTTCAACTAAATCACTTCCAATATCTTCTCCATTTTCTATTAAACCCAGAAGTATCCTGTCTACCAACTCTTGCCCTTCCTTAAAAGCTAAATACAATATCTTCAGATACTCCCTGCTCGCTTTCCTTTCAGAATGCCTTCTCTTAAGTTGATCGTAGACAATTCGAAATCGACTAGTAGGAAACAGGTCTTCACGGTATCTGTAATTTTCAAAAGCCCCAGGCTTCCTAACCAGCCATTCAATTATGTGTCGATAATTAATCCTATGCTTCCCTTCCCCTCGAAGCCTCGGTATCTTCTCCACACACCGTTGCGCATACCACACTTCAAGATTTTCCGGATACAGCTTAACCAAAACCCTTTCTCCTATCAGCCGACTGTTAACTGAGTATACATTGTGATTCACACGGATAGTAGAACCCTTCGTTACCTTCACTTTCATCCTTTTAAATATATCTAGTTTATCCGCCGGTAGATTCTTCATAACACGTAACTCTTCTTTAAGTTTCACCTCTCTCCCTGAATTAAGTTGTTTAAACAACTTGCCAAGAAAATCAGCATATTCTTCCCTGCTATCAAAATCTCTTGACCCCCGGAGCATCAACGCTTGCTCCAATGCTTTCTTAAATCGATTATGCCTCTGCTCTATATCTCCATTCTCATGCGGACTCCCAGGATTCGTCTTCCTTCCCCTTAGCCCATAATGATTAAGAAGTGCATTGTACCTCCAGGTAAACTCCTCCGGATTCGTATTCTTGTTTACCGCTGTCGTTAACCTGTCTGTTTGATGTTCCTCCGGTACCTTGCCCAGTTTCCATAATGAATTCTGTAATCCAAAACTTAAACTTTCAAAACATTCAGAAAAACAAACATTTCCAGTCTCCCAGTTAGAATATACAAGTACAAAATGATAGATAAGATGATTAAATGGCACCCCCCTTATGCTTATACCCAATTTATTCATACTACTAAAATCAGATTCACAGAGCTTGCCCGCTACATGCCTCTGATCAAAATATACTTCCTTGAAAGGTCCTTCCAATGCTCGCCATGCTTTGATCCTCCTCTGTAATGTCCTAAGCTGCCCATCCTCAAACTTACCAGGATACTTCCTCTGTAAATACCTAAATATCGTCTTCCCTTCCAATCCAGGATTGATTGTAAGATTAACCCTCACTTCTTCCCATACGTCTTTAAATGCATCCTCCCTCGTCTTCCACCTATGATCAGCTCTAACTTCACTCGGAAGTTTTCCTAACTTCAAATATTTCCTCGCTGTCTTCTCATCCATCCCACTCCTCGCTGCACTTTCGTATAGCTTCTTACCCTGCTGTTCCATCTTTCTTAACCTCCTAACCTGACTGTCTTTAACCATCCAAGATGCCTCCTCTAATTGTCCATCTTGGACCTTTTCCCCTCTCTTTTAAACGGGAATTTTAATTGTCGCTAGCAGGGAATTATAATTGTCGCTAATCA
>JALUUM010000035.1 GCA_027021365.1 Spirochaetales bacterium | reverse complement strand
CTGCGGCAGCGATTTACCCCTCTCAATTTTCCTCCACCGGTACACCTGCGCCAAAAGTTTGTAACTATTAAAAGGATTCCACCTCTTCCTTATAGACCATTCGTCAATCTTATTCTTCTTCATATTTGCAGTCCTAGTGCAAATATACATAAACCTACGGGCATTGGCAAGTTTGCTTTGTCTTTCGTCAACACTTTTCTCCATAACAATATTTTGAGGTTATCACACTACGCATCCCGGCACAAAAAGAACCTTATTATCTTTTAACATGATTTGCGGGTTTTCTTTTTCCCTACAACTAAATGTTTACAATGACCCCTCTGAAGAATGTTCTTTTAATTTCAGGGTTATTATTCTATTATATTCTCCGATTATCTGATAATACTGAAGAAGTCTATCAAGATGACCGGGGAAATCCACAAGTACAAGATAATCGATTTTATCTTTTACCACATCCACAAGTTTTTTCCCTTCTATCTCATTTGCTCCCAGGTGGATGCCTTTCCTATCTGCATAATATAAATAGACAGGATTCCAATCGTAATGAGGGAATACTATTGCCAGCATGGCATCCGGTGGAGTAGTAAGCTTTATAAACTGGGCTATTTCCTGCTGTCTGGTATCAATCTTTAAGAAACGGGAAGAAAAGTGAAATGAATAGAAAATCCAGGATAGCGCCAGCAAAACCAAGCCACCATTCTTAAGGACAATTTTTAACTTGTGAGGGAAGATATCTTTATTTTTGAAACAAAACAAGCCACTTGTGGTTTCTTTTATAAATAGTACCCCCTGAGCCAGGAAAAGACTGCTTAAGGGAGTAAGAATTATCTGATAATAATTGTGAGATTGAATACGAAAAAGAATTAGAGAATAGAAGAGTTCACTTATTCCCCAGATATAGAAAAAAGCGGAACTCTTTATCCTCCTTAAGGTAAAAAGGCCAAAGAGACTTAGTATAAAACCTGCAGGGGTTAGAACATCCTTGAATATTCCTCCTAACCTGGGTTTCCACATATTCCACGAAAATCTATCCTTCCATACACCGAAATTCCAGGTTCTATATAGAGGATTGTGCAAAGAAAAATATCCATGCCCCCAATTCTGATTGACTATTTGCGTATAACCTTGCCAGATAAAAAGCAATAGAAAGGGTATCCCCAGCGTAATCATCCAGATCCATTTTCTCCTGATACTTTCTCTTCTTGATAAAACAAGAAAAAACACAGGCACAACATAAAAAGGACCGTAAGTCCCTTTATGTATAAAAGCAATAGACATAATTATTAATCCTATCCACCAATACTTATAACTTTCTTTTACTACTCCCCGGGTTAAAAAGTAGAGCCCTATCAGACAGAGTCCTACCACAGTGCTTTCCATCATGAAGGTTCTGAAATAATAAAGATTTAACGGCGTGGCAAGATAGAAAAATGCCGTGCTATAAGCAAGGGGTTTGCTTTCAGTGAGTAAACGCACCAATTTGTACAGGAAAAAAGCTCCCAGATAGCCCATAAATATGGAAATCAATCTTCCCCATTTCTCATTCATCCCAAATATGTGATAAATAGAAGCTACTGCCATTTGGTAAAGAGGAAACTCAAGAAGGAGAAAACGTTCTTTCCCTCTACCGAACATATCCAGTTCTGGACGCAAGGGATTTATTCCATGCCTTAAAAAATTACGTGTTACCATTGCCGTCTGAGTTTGGCGAAAAGAGTGTTTATCCAGCAAAGGGAAGGTGAAATGATAGGTAAAAAAGGTAAGAAAGAGAAAGAAAATAAAGAACAGCATCCATTTCATCTCTCTTTCCCTACCTTGCATCTGCTGTTTTAATCCTTTCCCCACAATTCTCCCACTGCTTCCTTAACCATCTGCAGGGAAATCTTCTCCATGCAGAAAGGCCTGGCAAACTTACACGCCTCGTAACAGGGACTGCACTCCAGCCCTGCCCTTACCACCCGGTGGGGCACTTTCCAGGGATGGAATCTCCGATGATTCCCAGAGCCGAAGAGTGCTACTACGGGAACATTCATTGCTGCGGCAATATGAATGGGGCCGGTGTCGCTACCAATACACAGGGAAGTATGGGATATCACGGCGGCTGTCTCCCGTAGAGTGGTTTTCCCGGCCAGGTTTATAATCCCTTCTTTCTCTTTAATTCCTTTCTCTATATCTTTGCACAACTCCCTGTCGTTTTCCCCACCCAGTAATACTATACCTGTTTTGTGTTCTCTTTGCAGCCATTCTATAAGCTGGATATATTTCTCCCTCTCCCATATTTTACGTTTCCATCGTGCCCCAGGTACTACTGAAATTAAAGTTTCAAATTTCCCGGCTAACGGAGCTAAGACTTTATTGGCTCTCTGGCAGTCTTTCTTATCTAACCATAACTCAAGGGAGCTATCTTTAACTTTGCCTTCCAGGAAGCGTAGCACATCCAGGTTATACTCCACCTCGTGCTTTGACTCTTTAGTATAAAGCAAATGAGTAAACAACAAATCCCACCACCACTTGCTTCTTTTCCGTTTTACAGGATTTACCTTCACCGAGTATCCCACCCTCATCTTTGCCCAGCTGAAGAGAATAAGGTAACTGCCGTAGTAATAATCCATATCCCAGCGGGGAAGGATTGCCAGGTCAAAAGCTTTATCTCCCAGGTTTTTCTTGCACCATTGAAATATATACTTCCACCTGGCAGGTTTATTTGCCTTTTTGGGGATTTTCCAGTTGAACGTAAGCACTTCGTTCACATAAGGGCAAAACGCTACTAATTCATAAATGTTAGGGTTTACCACCAGGGTAATCTGTGCTTCGGGATACGTTTCTCTAAGCCCTCGCAGCAAAGGTGTGGTTAATACAGTATCTCCAATTTCATCTAACCGAACTATGAGTATACTTTTGACCTTAAGGATATCTGTTCCTCTATATTTTTGACGTATTCCTTTCATGTGAAAGAAAAACTCCCTGTAGAGAACTGTTGCTTGAGGGAAGGTCGACCAACTGAATCCTGGTTGGGCAACGGTTTTTGGTATTCTAACATTATCTATCCCCCCGCGTGCAAGCGCAAACATAGAAGCTCATCGTTGCATCAAACTTAGTTTTATCAAGTTTTGTCATAGTTTCACCATTTTGGTTATTTTACCTATCCCTTTTCGTATAAACTCTCGTAGCCCTATTTCTCCTTTAATTAATTTGATTAAAGGACGTTGCACATATTGCCAAGGAGATAAGGGAGGTGAATACCCAAGAGCGATATACTTTTGGGGTGGCACTCCGAGCCTGTAAGCACTCTTTGCATACGTCATCATAGCTCTTGCGTGATAGCGCAATCCATCGTTCCAGATATTGCCATCCCATTGTAGTTTTGTTTTGCAACCTTGGGCATGCAAATACCTGGTCAGCTGAGGGCACTCATCAGCATACACCGCAAATATCTGTGAAAAACTGAAAGGGCTTGTCCAGACAATTCGACCAGTGCGCGAGTAGTTTTCAAAAGTGAACTCCATGGCATCCATGAATGTCCAGGGAGTTACGAAATGTAGCAGAGATGGGTTGGAACAGGGACAAGTTACTCGTGGCACATGCTTTCCCAGCTTACCTATACTCTGTGATAATTGTATGTCAACTTGTGTAATCAATCTCCCTGCTTCATCGCATATTTCAGCACATAACTGAGCAAGTTTTTCTAATTGCGCGGAATAATTCATTTCAGACCAAGAGCCTCGTAGCGAGTCCACTTGGGAAATTGTTTGCCATGCACTTTCAGGCACGGTGAAACCGGCTTGCTCAGCCAGTTTAAGCGTATATTTAAAACTGTGGAGCATGGCCAACAATAACCGGACATTAAGCGGGCGTTCCCACGCCGTCCAGATGAAATCCCTTGGAACTTTCACGGTCAAGTAATCAACTAACATACCTAAAGCACAGCCAGACACAAACTCCTCGGAAATCTTGGGTGCAGATAACCTATCTCCCCATAGGTAACGTAGGTCAAAAGTTGGGTGCCAGGCAGACAAATCGGCCCAAAGTTCTCGTGTGCAGCAGTATGGTGGATGTGTCATTAACTCTTGAATCCAATCAGGAAAAGACTGTGGCTGGAACTGGTTCCAATCTATTGTCTTGTCATTGGCAAATACCAGAACAAAATCAAGGTCAGATATCCCTGGTGCACTTACTTTGCCAATTTGATAGATAGCCATTGGACGTTGAGGTAACCTACTCCAATAGGTTACTAACATTTCAATAGCAGCATCATACTTCTCTTTTGGTATTGCCCGCGGGATATCGGTAAAAGGCCCATGAGATATATTATTGAAATATCTGAGTATTGGTGGATCTTTTGTGTGCTGCAAAACCTTCTTTCTGTCGTGTGCTGTAGCACCATAGGATGTCTTTTGAGAAAGTTTACTCTTCATACTATTCAAAAGGTGCAAAACGTGCTGTGTATAGTCCTGTCCCAGTATTTTTGTTGTCTCTCGTGCACGTCGGACGCTTATAGGGTGGTAACGTGCCCACTTCTGCAGTAACCCAGGACATCGCATCTTCTGCGCAAGTCCTACAAGCCATCGCGGCGGTTTTGGGCGAGGCCCGAGATTATTTCTTAGTTCGGAAGCTGTTCGAATCGGCTCCCATTCTTCGGGAGAAAAATCTTTCTCTGCCAGCGGAAAGGTATCGCGCTTATAACGGAATTCTTCAGTCTTTCGCTGAAGGTAGAGCGCAGGTAATAACATAGCACTTCCTAATATCCATTCCAGTTCGAAACTATTTTTCAGGATAAACGGCTTGGATGACCAGTTTTGGAAAAATTCTTCAAACATGTCTATTTGTTTATCGGTAATGTCATGCGACGGGCGCGGCCGAACTTCAATTTCCTCTGAATTATCCAGCAACTCAACGCCATAGCGGAAAAGCACAGAGGGAAACAAAGCCTCTGGATACCATGCCAGGTCTATTTCTGAGATGTAATATGGCCCATGATGCATGAATGGGTCAAAAGCATAGGTCAATATCAGGATGTCCGTTGCCAGTTTCCGAAGCTCCAGCAATTTTCTCGGGTTCTTAAGAACTTCAGCACGAACCACAAATGCTGTATCCAAATCACTGAAACCAAGCGTATCGTCAAGAGTAGCAATGCTTCCATGAATGAGAGCTCTATGGAAGAAATATTCTTCCCTATTTCGTAACATTAGGTAGAGGTTATGCACTTGCTCATATTTGGTGTTTTCTCCTCCATCTTGTAGCCATCTTACATATGATTTCCCTATAGAAAGTTTGGAGCGAACTTCTCCTTTCGGAATTATTTCGTCCCAAAGCTGATAAAAGCTCGATAGGTATTTGGCAAACTCCACAAGGTTTAACTTTGTCCTTGGAGTAATGTCTAATGCGTGTATCGAGGAAATTCCGCATACGCGTTCAGATATCCGAATTAGAGGCATTGACGAGAGAGAATGGTAAACCTGAGAATAAAGCGATGTTTGGTTAATCGTATTGTATAAAAAGTAGCTTAATGCTTGGTGTAAAAGAAGTTGAAGTTCTTTGAGTTCTTTTTTATCGCTCATCGTGACATAACTCTTTGGTAAAGTCTTAGCAAGTTTTTGACGAAGACGTCAGTGCTTAACTCGGCTCTTGCGCGTTCTAGGCCTACTTGACTGAGACTTTCCCGAATTGAGTCGCTAAACAATACCGAATGGAGAGTACTCGCTAAAGCAACAGAATCTCCCTCTTTTACAACTAAGGCTGCATGGCCTGCGACTTCTGGAATTGCCCCCGAATCCGACGCGACAACCGGTATCCCACACGCCAGGGCTTCTGCTATTACCCGCCCATATTGCTCTTTCCAACAAGGCATGGTTAACGACGGAACGGCTATCACATCCATACAATTTATGTATTTTGGCACATCGAATTGAGGAGCCACTCCTACAAAATGTACTCGATCCTTTAGTTTAGCTGACATTGCTAATAACTCCAGTTCAGCCCGCAAGGGGCCATCTCCAACAATGAGGCCGTGAACATTTTTAGGAAGATGGCAAAGCGCTGCAAGAAACACCCTAACTCCTTTTTCAGGAATAAGTTGACCTACAAATCCCACAATGTAATCACAATCAAGGTTAAATTTGGCTCTTAATTTCTGCTTATCCATTGGCTTGAAAACATCTGTTGGTATACCCCAGAAAATCCTCTCAAGGGGCCGATTTTGTGGGAAGCCAGCTTTTCTAATATTATTCAATGCCTCACTATTGGCTACTGCCCCTCCGGCAAGTTTAAGCCAAGTTAAGTTCCACTTAAGTTTAGCGCGTCTTGACAAACGAAAGGGCATATTCTCAAAACCGTAAAACAGAACCTTAGGAGAAGGCCATATCAATCGCGATAGCCATGTTACTTGAAATAAGTATCTAGATGTTAGTTCATCAAAAATGTGAATGATATCGGGCCTGATTTTACGCATTGCATTAAACAACAAATTTATCTCAAAGCCTCGCCTGTAATTATATGGGTCTCGTAGAGGTACAGTTAAAAGCTCATACTCTTGTTTCTCTTTTTTTGCCACTAAGAACCGTTTTGTATACTTTCCGGTTGGGACAGCCACTTTTTGTGGCACAATTACTGTTAATTCAACACTTGGATGGTGAGTAAATGCCTCAAAGATTTTTCGTGCATTAAATGATGCTCCCGAGTGGTAAACGATTAAACATTTCATCTGGATTTAATTGTTAGCCACGTGTTTCTTGAATCCATATGCAAGCGTGCTACAATACCCAATATTCCGCAAGTGATGCTTAATATGCTTGTGCCATGCTTTTGAAGTCCCAGGCCAGGTTTCTACTACGTCATGTACGGCTACAATGCAGCCGGGAACGAGGTGGGGGAAGAAATCATAGAAATCTGTTAGCACGTCTTGATATTGGTGTGACCCATCAATGAAAAGCATATGAACCGGATTATCCCAACTCTTAGCTACCTGTGATGACCTTTCTTGAATTGGTGTTACATAGGCGGAAAGTCCGCATCTTTCAATATTGTACAAGAACTCCTCAAAGAATCCGCGATAAGTAAAATCTATATCATTTCCCTCAAAGGTGTCAATGGCAAATACATGTTTATTCGTTCCTCTGCAGCCATATGCTAATGAACAGGTGGAGCGTCCCTTGAAGCTCCCAATTTCAACGATAATAGCTTTGTCGGGAAGAGATTTTGCTGTTCTGAATAACCAGCGCTCTTGCACAGGGGATACTAAAAATCCTTCAATGGAGTTAATTGTAGGATAAACTTGCCAGAATTCTCTATCTATAGGATGGACGTGTTTGTAGATTGCCATTCCTGCTTGCTTAAGTACCGATTTTACTCTTTGAAGTCTCCTCATTTTTTTCTAACTTCCCATTTCCCACTGACCAAGAAAGGAGTTTGTGCTCCAAAGCCTATACTCCCGGTTCCGTAAAAATCTCCAGATTCTACATCTAAATAACCGACTCCGTTCCTTGGCCAGTCAGCCTCTTCTCCTCCAACTGTTACCCTAACTCCCACACGATAGCGGCCGGCTGATAGGGGGAGCTTATGTATAAAGCATCGAAATTCCCCGGACTTTGGTACTGGTGTAAAAATTTGATTCACATAAGAGCTATACAAGACGAAGAGCATTTGGTCATTAGGAGCACTTATCGAGAATCCAATATCAACATTCCTTAAATTTTCGTCTTTACTGCATTGAAAGCCAAACACAAAAACAACATCCATACCACTACATGCAGCTGTTAATCTGTTCCCTTCTGTATCTTCGATATGAAAACTCGTTAATCGAATCTTACCATTACCTGAGCGGTCTGTTCGCTCAGCAAGTGGAATGACCTCGATTGTGGCAGGAAGTATAGTCTCAAGGTAATAGCTAATAATCTGAGTAGGGGGCCCCTCGCGAACGAGATTTCCTTTGTTCAACAAAATTGCTTTCTTACAAAGATTTTCAATTGCCGCCATATTATGACTTACAAACAATACTGTCCGGCCCTCTTTTGCTACGTTGTCCATTTTCCCTAAACATTTTTTCTGGAAGGAGGCGTCTCCCACCGCCAGCACCTCGTCCACCAGCAGGATTTCCGGCTCCAGGTGAGCGGCCACGGAGAAGGCTAAGCGGACGAACATGCCGCTGGAATAGAATTTGACCGGGGTATCTAAAAATTTCTCCAGTTCAGAAAAGGCTACTATTTCGTCAAATTTTC
>JALUUM010000034.1 GCA_027021365.1 Spirochaetales bacterium | reverse complement strand
GATTCCGGAGCGGGGAATTCGGAAGATGAAGCGAGTGACAGGGTGAGGGTTGTGTACAACGGAATCTCGATAAAGAGAATTAGCGGAGAGGAGAAACTGGGTGCAAGGAAGTTGCTTCAGGAATACATAGAAAACCTCTTCAATTTTACTCCGGATGTCATTATTACGCATGTCACCCGTCTTGTTTTGAGCAAGGGTATATGGAGGGATATTACACTTCTCTATATGTTGGATGAGCTCTTTCACCGTTACAGGGTTAAGGGCGCCTATATTCTTCTCTCTACACTGGTCGGCTCGGGAAGACCTCCCTCCGATGTCGTGAAGATGGAGAGGGAATACGGGTGGCCTATCATTCACAGGGAAGGCTGGCCCGACCTGGTGGGATACGAGAAGGAAATCTATGATCAACTTTCACTGTTCAATGCACGGTCCAAGAGCATAAAGGGCGTATTCCTGAACCAGTTTGGCTTCGACAGGAGAAGATGCGGTGAAAGAGTTCCGGAGGGTGCTTCCTTTCTCGATTTGAGGATGGGCTCCGATGTGGAGTTGGGTTTTTCCATTTACGAACCCTTCGGAATTGCGCAGCTCGAAACAATACCTTTTGGGGGGATAGCAGCTCTCTCGTCTTCCTGCGGCTCTTCCTTTCTCCTAAAGAAGAGTTTTGGCAGGGCAAGCATCAAGCATTACTGTATTGCAGATTTTACCGGTGAGGCTGGTAAGCAGAAGGATGAAGTTGCCAACATCACGACGGAGGAGAGATTCGAGCTCGAAAAGAAAGTTTTAAAGAAAACTGCCGAAGAATTGTTCAATATGATTCCAAAGGCCGATGCTGACAGGCTGAAGCTGTTGAGCTCGGCAGCAGAACTTGCCGAAAACCTCGGGTGGGAGAAAATCGTAGAAGATATCCGCCTGTCGGAGCTGTAGGTTGCATGCCCACTGTGAGCCTGGGAATCAATCCGAGAAATCGAGGTGCTGAATTGGTACAGCAGACCGGGGTGAATCAATACTGTGAATCAGGGTTGTGAATCTTTGAGCTTGATGAGTTCGGGGTAGAGAAGCCTTATCTCCCTGTTGGCTGGTACGAGCCGAATGGTGAGTTTCTGGATACCGGATGATTCCAGTTTGAGCTTTATATTGAACTTCGCCGTCTTGTCGTCATACCTCTCGGCAAAGTGCATTTTTTCCACCTTCAACTCCTTCTTTTTTTCCACATAGTAACAAAGTTCGAGGTCAAAAAGCCCTTTACCCGCATCATCCAGGTAAACATAACAGTCTATATTGATCGTATCACCCGAAAACAGTGCTTCCTTCGAATCTATATCGGTAAAGACATCCTTGATATGGATTTTGTCCCAGACTGACCTTATTGATTGATATTCCTTTTCCAGTTCCTTCAACAGCTTGCCATTTCCTTCGGTAAGTTTCCTCGTCGTCTCTATGGCTGGTATGTATGCCTCGTGGCTGTAATCTTCCAGCATCCTTCCGATATTGAATCCCTTGAAAACGGTATAGATTGATTCTTTCATCATTCGTACCCATTCCCGGGGGATGTCGTGCTCGTCCCGTCTGTAGTAGAGGTTCAGTATATCCTCCTCTATCGTGTCGTATATCTGGTTTGCCTCGGCGAGGTCTTTCAGTTCCTGGTTTTCATAGATTTCTCCTGCCGTTATTGCCCAGCCGTTCTTGCAGTTGTAGCATTCCGGCCACCATCCGTCTAAGACACTCAAATTGAGTACACCGTTCATTCCCGCCTTCATGCCCGAGGTTCCAGATGCTTCCAGGGGCTTTATGGGGTTGTTGAGCCACACGTCGACACCCTGTACTATGTGTTCCGCGATGCTCCTGTCATAATTTTCTACGAATATGATTCTGTCTTCCAGGCCGTATTCCCTGGCATAGTCTATTATCTCCTTTATCATGTTCTTCCCTGCGAGGTCTGCAGGATGAGCCTTCCCGGAAAAGATTATCTGAACTGGCTTATCGGGGTTGGATATCAGCCGCTTGAGCCTTTCCTTGTCCTTTATTATCAATGTGGCCCTCTTGTAGGTTGCAAACCTCCTTGCATAACCTATCGTCAGGGTACGAGGATTGAGAATGTCCTGGACTTTTCTTATCTTTACAAGTGAAAAACCCTTCTCAGTGTAGTTTTTCTTCATGTAATCACGCAGGAATGCTATCATTTCCCTCTTTCTCTGCATGTGTGCTTCCCAGATCTCCTCGTCGGGAATTTCCAGTATTCGCTTCAGGATACCCTCGTTGTTGTTGGAGTATATGAAATCCGGGCCGAGGTACCTGCTGAATAGCTGCTGCATCTCGGTGGAGAGCCATGAGTAGTGTGCCCCGTTGGTGATTCCGATTATCGGTATCTCCTCGAATAGCCGGTTCGGGAAGAGGTCTTTCCACATCTTTCTCGATACTTCTGCGTGCAGTTTCGAGACTCCGTTTACCCTCGATGCAAAGCGGATGGCAAGGGCGGGAAGCCAGAATGTTTTCTCATCGCCGTAAAAACCATATTGGGCAAAATTATCGAACTTAATGCCGAGAGCCTCGATATCCTTCTCGAGGTATTCCTTAACCTTTTCAACGGGATAGTTCTCGTTACCGGCCTGGACCGGCGTATGGGTGGTGAACACCGAGCTGGCCTTTACGATCTTGCATGCCTCGCTAAAGGTGTAACCCTCTCCTATATAGCTTTTCAGCCTTTCGAGGATGAGAAATGCAGAGTGCCCCTCGTTCAAATGGTATATGGTTGGTTTTATCCCTATCCGGTCGAGCATCCTCGGCCCGCCGAAACCCAAAATTATTTCCTGTTGAATCCGCTTGTCCCTGTCCGCATCGTAGAGGTAATTGGTGATTGCTCTGAATTCGGTGGGATTGTCCTCCACATTGGTGTCAAGGAGGATGAGTTTTATCATCCCGACATTTATATACCATCCCTTCACCTTGACAGGTTTCCCCAGGATATCAACAGTAACGAAAACCGATTCTCCCCTTTCGTCTTTCAACTCCCTTATGGGCATGTAGTAGACATCATTTTCCACGTAATTCTCTTCCTGGAGGCCATTCACATTTATCCTCTGGTTGAAGTATCCGTACCTGTAAAAGAGGCCCACTCCGATGATAGGGATTCCTATGTCCGAGGCACCCTTTAGGTGATCACCGGAGAGAATTCCCAGTCCGCCGGCATAGTTGGGAATCGACTTGTGAAGCCCGTACTCCATGGAGAAGTATGCAATTGTCGAATCCTTGTACGTATCGCTGAACAGTTTGTGATGTTTTGTGTACAGCTCGAATTTCTTCCACACCTTTTCGAGATCGTAGAGGAATGCCTCGTCCCTGGCCAGCTCCTCCATTCGTTTGTCTGTTATGTTGTGAAGCAGCTTTATCGGGTTCTTGTTGAGTGATCTGAACAGGGGCGCATCCACCCTGTAGAAAAGCCCCAGGGCATCGGCGTCCCACAGTGACCACAGGTTGTATGCCAATGTAAAGAGCTTCTCCAGTTTGGCAGGGTATCTGGGGTTTACGAAAATATTCTTGAAAAACATTTTAGGACCTCCAACGTAGCTTTGCGTTCTAAGAAAATAATCATACTCACGGCACGAATCAATCTTTTAAATCCTTATATAATAGAAATAGTGATGATTTTGCAACACCAATTTTACCTTCTCATCCTGTCGATTTCCTCCCGATACACTCGCACTATCTTACCGACCCTTCGGCTCCATTCATGTTCCCCTGCCTCCTCGATGCATTTTCCCCTGAGCTCGGCAAGCTTGTCCGGTTCCTTTAAAAGCCCGATAATGATTCTTGCCGTCTCTCCCGGATTCTTCATTTCGGTTTTGATTGCATTACGTAGAATCTCCGCCACGCCGGAGTTTGCCGGTACTACAGGCACTACGCCGGCTGCCATTGCCTCCAGTGCAACGAGTCCGAAGGGTTCCCTTCTGGAGGGAAGCAGCAGAATGTCAGAGCGGGCAAGCAGTTCTCTGACTCTTTCCCTGTTAAGGAAGCCGGTAAAAGAGACTCCACCTGATACTTGCCGCAGCCGCCCTTCTTCGCTTCCCTGGCCGGCAACTACGAATTTTACACCGGCAATTTCTTTCCCCACGAGTCTTGCAGTTTCGATAAAGTAGTCCGGAGCTTTCTGCCTTTCGAGCCTCCCCAGGAAGACTACAACAGGGTTCCTGTCTGCCCTACCGCTTCTCTTCCATTCCCCTGACTCGATGCCATTGTACACGACGGAAATCTTCTCCCCGTCGATGCCCCGGTAATTCCTTATCAGTTGCCTTCTCGTTCGTTTGGAGACAGCTATCACCCTGTCGGCTGCCCTCAAACCGAGTTCCTCTATCCTGTGAATTCTCGCATCACCCCTTCCCACTGCCCTGTCATACTCGGTGGAGTGGATGTGCAGTATAACAGGTTTCCCGCTCGAAGCTCCAAGGCTTACGGCAGCGGGAAATGTGACCCAGTCATGTGCATGAACTACATCGTAGTCAAGTTTCATCCCGTGGGAACGGAGCATTTGGCTGTACATCCTTGCCATCCTGAAAATCGGTTCATCCCCTACCAGGGCGGATTGAATGGCATCTGCCAGGCTGGAAATTTCCTCGCTTTGTCCTTGCGGCCGGGCTGCAGGCAGCTTGTCCCTGTTCCGTAATTCAGGGTTGTAGTAACCGGTGAAAACTTCAGGTCTTTCCGGCTGTTCTTTAATTCCCTTATCCACTGAAAGGGAAATGGGCTTAAGCCTCTCTGTGTCTTCGGGCCTTGTAAACACGAAGAATGCAGGTTTTTCAGAGGGAAGGAAGAGATATATGACAATGCCTTTCCCTGCAAGGAGCGCCCGCACCATGCCCTTACACGCTGTACCAAGGCCGCCGGTGTAATAGGGAGGGAACTCCCATGTCAACATCAAAACCTTCATTTTAGAGCTATCACTTCCCTGTAGTTCTCCCTGCCATTTTCTCTATACAGTAGAGTGCTGCCACAGACCAGGCCTGTGCGGGCGCTCCCTTTGGCACGGTGGGGTTGTCTCCGTCCCATACTTCTGCAACGGATGAAAAGATTCCCTCGAGAATGCCTTTTTTAAGGTTGCTAACCGATTCCTCCAATTTTTCAGCGAGTTTACCCGAATCCCCCTCTGTCTTGGCAATGAGTTTTGCATAGGGGAGGAGGAGCCATGTCCAGACGGTACCCTGGTGGTAGGCCAGATCCCTCTCTCTCTGGCTTCCGCCATAGTAGCCTATGTACATAGGAGAGTGCATCGAAAGCGATCGCAATCCGTAGGGTGTGAGGAGTTCTTCCTCGGCAATTTCACGTGCCCTCATAAGGCCCTCACTGTCAGTGAAATCGAAGGGAAGCGAATGCGCTATTACGAAGTTCGGCCTTATCTCCTCCACCGGTCTCCCGTCCTCTATTCTGTCACACCACACTCCGTTGTGAAAGAAGGATGCCATACTCTTTCGGACTTTTCCAGCCATGGCCCTAACCTCTTCGACTGTGATAGAATGGGATGAATCTGAAATAGAAGTCATACCGAGACGGTTCATCATGATTTCCGTCATCATAAGGCAATTGAACCAGAGTGCATTTATCTCTATCGGCTTTCCGTGTCTAGGGGTAACCGGGGTACCATCTATCTTTACATCCATCCATGTCATTGCCCTTCCTGAACCGCTCTTTAGGGTGATCAGACAATCATCTCTGTCCATGTAGAAGGGAAGGTTCGGGTTGTGTGCATAATTCAGGACTATCCTGGCCACGTAACCGAACAAGTTCTTTTTCTCGCCTCTCCCGAAGTGGTGAAATGATTCGAATATCCTGTTTGCGAAGAGCAGAGAAGCATCCACCGTATCGTAGTTTCGGCCCTCTTCCTTTTCTCCTTTTACGTTGGGTAGCACACCTTCCCTCATCTCGCGCCCGTAACCGTCCAGCACGTTGAATATGAAAGATGATTCACTACCATCCTCTTCGTTCTTCATTGAAAAGGCTTCCAGTGAAATCATCGTATCCCGGCCCCAGCATGAAAACCAGGGGTAGCCTGCTATGATATCTCCCCTTATCTTGAAATCATCCATCATCTGTTGGAGAAGAACAGGGTATTCCGATTCATAGAAGGGTTTCTTCTCCGGGAAGTGCCTCGGTAAAGAAGAGTAGCGGTTCTTGATTTCATCCACGATTTTAGTGAAATGGCCCCTGCCTTCTATAGGCCGGTCAGAGAGGAGTATATCGATCTCCCTTTCCGGATAGAGGGTGAGTGTATGGATAAAAGGAGAAATGAGGTCTTCTGTGGAATCGTAGCCTCTGAAATCTTCTATCGAGTAGTGAACATTCCTGAAGACAATAGGGGCTTCCGTTATTTTTCCTGAAAGGCAATGGATGTATGCCGAGCGATTCACACTTTCCCTTCTGATACTCGCGTGGCAAGAATCAATATGATTTTTCGATTTGAAAGCAAGCTCCACGGAGCTTTCCCCCCTTTCCACAGAGTCGAAGCTTCCGGGAGGATTGACATGGTGATGATCCCGCAGGGAGAATTTGTACCTCAAGGCAAGACCGACAGGGGATTTTCCGTGATTCTTATAGGAAACCATTGTAATATTGTGTCGGGAGTGCATCCTGATCGATTTTTCTATGCGTAGGTCTCTACCGATTCCATAGAGAAAGGAAGGGTAAGGCCTCAGCGTAGAGGCTACTATCAACTTGAAGCCCTGTGGATAAATCGTGTCTCCGTAATCGTTGGAATCGAGGTAGGCATCCAGTTCAGGAATTCTCTCTTCTATCGAGTTTACCAGGTTCACACGCCAGAGTGCATCATTTGAAGCACAGAGGAGAGAGTGGTATTTGCGTGTATTTATCAATTTATCCGTGCCGAGAGCATAACCACCGGAATCGTTGGTGAGTATCCATTCGGGGAATCGGGTTTGCTTTGCGATTTCATTCATCTGCTTTTCTCCTTATGCTTTACTCTTTTAAGGATACTGTCGAACTGTTGCAACTATGGGTCATCTGTAATAGTATTAAATTAATGATACATATTGTATAGCAAATTATGAGAAAAAGTCGGAGGCAGCCATGGAGATGGTTGAAAAAATAGGGAACGCAGCCGGTGAGGTGTGGAAAACCCTTAAGGCATGGCAAACACTGGAAGGTGAGAGTGAGGGGATGTCCCCGGCTATGCTCAAGAACAGGACAGGTCTTCCAAGCAATCTTCTACATGAGGCTATAGGCTGGCTGGCACGTGAAGATAAATTGATTTTTTACACCAATGGCAAAAATGTGAGAATTGCACTAAAGGAATAACAGAGGAATAACATAAACCTCATGGCAAAACTTGTTTTTACAAGAAGCTCCTCCATTGGTAAGAAGTATTCGGAAAGTGTAAGTCTGGATGATTATTTCGGAGCCACGGAAATACTGGATACGATAGAACAAGCCTTCAATGAAAAGAGAGCCTTTCCCTTTTATCCTTCGCACGGATTGATAGAAGAAATAAAGAATAGACACATCGGTGAAGTTCCGCTGAGTTTTGCCGATTTTCAGTCACTGCAGGAAGAGGAATCCGTAACATCGGAGATTTCTTCCCTCAAAGATTCGATTTTCAGAGAGATAGCTTCCGGGGATGCTGTTGTACTGGAAAGATACAGGAGTGATATAAGGCTTTCATCCAGACTTACAAATGCCATCCTCTTTCTTCATATCGCAATAGCCGAGATGCTGGCAGATGAGAGTGATGCAGTTTATGCCGAATCCGTCATGCAGAGGAGATTTGTAGTGATTAAGGAAGAGGCAGGCAAACCAACTATTTTTCATGTGGAGGACAGAGCCACCGTAATAAGCCATGTGGGTCCGGGGCCTCCCTGGGAAGAGATAGCATCAATTTACCTTGGATTACAGATATTCGATACCCTTCTCTATGAGATGATAAGGGGAGAAACGAGGTTTTTTGAGATTTTCAAGCTTCTCCTCAGGACCGAAGAGCGTGCCATCGAAACAGGTTATATCCATACCGAAAGGCTCAGTGTCGAAGAGGAAAAGAAACTGGAAGAGTTGATAGACAGAGTCGTCCAACGTGCCGGTATGCTGGAAGTTGTTACGAAACCGGTAACAATAAGAAAGAAGCTAAAAAGATTCACGGAAGCCGAGAGACACGCTCTGGCAAGGCGTCTCAATGCCAGGCTTCCACATGATCCTATGGGCTTCGATTATGATGAAAACCTCAAAGCTGTCAAACAGCTCGACCGGCTTGCAAGGCGGTATAAGGCCGCGGGTGACAGGGAATCATTGAGGGAGATAGTCAAACTTGCCGTTGCAGCCTCCGGTCATGATATTCATGAGGTTAGAAACAGAGCCAATGTGATTCTTGAAAGGATTTTCTCGCCACGGGAGTACGATGCTCCGCTTGCAACCAGATTCATCGTGACACCGGTTGGGAAAGAGTACACCTTCGAATTTCAAATTCCCATTGCAGGCCAGTTTCAGGAAAGAAGGCCGGCGAAAGAACTTTCATTCTTCCTTCGCATATATTCGAGCAATTCAAAAACAGGTCTCGTCCTGGAAAAAGATATCGTGCACACCGATATTCCCCTTGTCTTTGATGGTGAATCAGGCGGATATAAGGCGAATTTCCGTTTCAGAAAAATAGGCCAGTTCGATTTTCTCGTCTTCAGAAAGACTCAAAAAGGTCTTAAGTGGATGTTGAGCCCGGAGTTGAGCGGCAGGATAAATGTTATTCCGGATGTGAGGGGTGAAATCGTTCTTGAGATTTTTCCCGACATCCACGGGTACACGAGGCTCTACTGGTGGGATGACAGAGAACATCCCGGCCTTGTTTACAATGAGCACGGCGAAGTGATACGTCTGGGCAATTTCTCAGATATAACCGCCCATCTGGAAGATATGCAGAGCCGCTATCATATAACGACGGTGTACATACTTGGTGCCCAGAAAAGGGGAAGTAATAGGGAGGATTGGGCTCCCGGTGCAACTTCTCCGTCACCCTTCTCTCCGATGAGTCTCGTCGAGCTGGAACCATCCCTCGGGGGAGAGGATGAATTTGTCAGGCTTGTAAAGAAGGCTCATTCACTGGGTATAAAAGTAATAATCGATGTGATACCGCACCTGAACAGAAAGAGCAGGGAATTACCCGATGAGTATGTGGTAAGATGCTACGACGACAGAGGCAACCTCGTGGAGAGAGCCGCCACGGACGGGAGATACGGAAGCTGGAATGACGGAAAACTGCTGAACTACAGAAGGTATGAGGTGTGGGAATGGATGGCAGATTCCATTGGCAGAATGCTGGAGCGCTACGATATAGATGGAATACGCTTTGATTCTGCCCATGCTGTTCCCATAATGATGAAGAGAAATAATTACCCTCTTGTCGGTGAAAAGAACCGCTCGGATGAAGAAATGCTCTATGGAGATATAGTCGTTAACGACAGGGAGGGTGATCATTTCATAACAACCGGTTATTACGATTCCCTCTGCAGAGACCTTGTTGCATGTCCCTTTCATCATTTTCTCATGAGCAGGATAGAGGCCAAACTGAAAGAATTGAAGAAAAAATTCTTCATTAATATTTCGGAGTGTTACTGGGGCAGAGAGAGATACCTGGCAAGGTCCGGAATAGTACCGTACAATTCGGCACTCCTTAAGATTTGCGAGAACATATCCAGAGGAAAGAGTGATGTCAGAGAGATTTACCATCTCTACGATGAGTATTTCCCTAAAGTGTTACCTGAAGGGACGGAGTTACTTGGTATCCTTGGTAACCACGACGAGAACAGGCCGCTCCTCGTTTTCGGAGAAAGGGGACTTCAGGCTGCTTCCATGCTCATTTCATTCATGAGCAATATAATTCTGGACTATGAGGGTAATGCAGAGGGTGAAGGATGGAAGGTTTATCTTGATAATGTATTTGTAAACTGGAATCAGTTCTTCTATGTTTCAAACAGAGGGATTAATTCCTTCTACAGGCGCCTGTACAGCTTTCACCATGACAACCGAGGTAAGGGATACCTCGTATGGACCAATAATGACTCTGTAGTCGGA
Organism: Spirochaetales bacterium; assembly: GCA_027021365.1. GTDB lineage: Bacteria > Spirochaetota > Spirochaetia > SZUA-6 > SZUA-6 > JALUUM01. The sequence goes on along the minus strand of JALUUM010000034.1, from coordinate 24,386 downwards.
GCCATAAAATTCTGTGATGAGGCAATCTGGATAGGGGCGTTCAGTTTTTCCGAGAGCACACAGTATGCATCCCTTCAATTCGACAATCCTGCACTCCCAATAGAGAATGATATTTTTTTCAGAATAGAAGACCCGATATTTTCGCACATCACAGGCAAATACAATCATATAACAGGGCTCGAACTGAAGAGTTCAAATATCAATGTAACTATCCCCTATACAGACAGGTACAAGCTTCTCAAGGTTGTGGAGGTAAAGGAAGCATCGAGATATTATTCCAATTTCATTCACGATTCCTTTGTGAGATTGTGTCGGATAGAGAGGCCGGAAATTTTTAATTCCAACTTCGCTTTTCGGGAAATGGCAAAGCACCTTGATTCCTTCGAAGATTTTTCTCTCTATATTAAAGATCATCTCCTTCCGATCTTTTCACGAGAATCTTCTGATACCCTGGAATTGGGGTTGAAAAGAATGATGTTCCACTTTCACAGGATGGGAATAAAAGACGGAAGGGTTATTCTGGATTATCTGGGTAGGCTTTCACAATCGGAAGACGAGAGAATGCAGTTGCTTGGCCGGAAACTGGTTGAGCACAATGCAAGGGGGCCATTGGTTTTTATATCTGCAGAATCGGTGCCTTTTTCGAAGAGTGGTGGCCTTGCCAATGTCGTTTATGAACTTCCCAGAGAGCTCGTTTCCATGGGAGAAGAGGTTTATGTGATAACCCCCATGTACAGGCAGGGTGATGAGAAGGCGGTCATGATGATGCAGAAGAACACGAAGAAGTACGGGATACGATACGAGGGATTCAATGTTAGTTTCAGAATTCAGGACAGCCACTATGAGGTAGGGGTACACTCAGGAACTGTGGAGGGAATTCATTTTATTCTTCTGGATCATCATGAACTTTTCGACGGGCTCTACTGGGGTTATACGGGAGAGGAAAAGCTAAAGAGAAGGATAGGTCTTGCACGTGCTTCGGCAGAAGTGATAGTTGCAATGAATCTATTTCCCCTTTTCATCTTTACGAACGATGCATTTGCAGGCCTCTTCAACGGGATAGTGAGGAGCGATTACAATTATATGTGGAAGGCGAATTTCAGGAATACCACCTTCTTTCATATAATCCATAATGGGAACTGGCAGTATTTCGATTCCTTTGAAAGATATGAAAACGGAAAGGATCTCTTTTCGCTTTTCAACCTTCCAATGGAGCGGGCAGGGGATTTTATCGATCCGGTGCATCCCGAACGAATAAATTGCATGGCAACAGGTGTAAGATTCTCCGATGCTGTTATTACTGTAAGCCCCTCCTATGCCAAACAGATAAAACTTGCAAGTGACGGGCTGGAAAGAATTCTTAAAACTGTAATTGGTATAAACAATGCTATCGGAAGGGATTTCGTAGAGAGGATAGAGAGAAGATTCAAGGAATCGGGTTTTGTAGAGAATTATTATGAGCGTTTCATTCAGGCTGTTGAAACCGATGCTCTTCTGAGAGAAAAGGTAGAGAAGAGATATCCGGAGCTCCTTGAAGGACCTTACCGGTGTGAAAAGATAAGTGGCAAGATGCGACGGTTTATTGTTACGAGAATGAGGAACAAGCTCCTTCTTCAGGCGGAGAGGGGCTTGAAGGTCGATCCGGATAAAGTGCTTTTTACCATGGTCCACAGGATCTCGGAACAGAAAGGATTTCAGCTTCTACTGGAAGCTTCCCAGGGGATCTTTCAGGGTTTGAGGTTCCAGGGGATAATTGGCGGTCCGGTTTCCTGGGGTGACAGGAGAGGGGAGGAACTGGCAGAGGGGCTGGTTCAACTGGGAAATTACTACAGGGGAGATGCATCGGTTTCCATAGGTTTCCAGGAGATAAGCGTTCTTCTCCTCTCTTCGGATCTCTTTCTGATGCCCTCACTCTATGAGCCTGGAGGTATTTCCCAGCTCGAGGCTTTGGCATGCGGCTGTCTGGTTGTTGCAAGGGCTACAGGCGGATTGCGTGACACTGTAAAGCCTGTCCGGGTGAGGGGTTACCTCGTCGAAGGTAACGGTTTTCTGTTTACCGATTATACTCCCGCTGCTTTCTACGATGCAATGGAAAGGGCATACAGATTTCTTACCTCTTCCAGGGAGAACATTGTTTACAGGGCAAGAATCAATGCCATGCATTCGGTGTATTACTGGGACAAGCCGGCAAGGAAATACCTGGATACTATCTATTCAATGAAGGAAATAATAAGAGTCTGATTGAAAACCACCTGGTACAGTTAATTCGTAGGGTTTGCGTTTTTGGCCGGTGAATAGTAGAAAGGTCCTGTTATGATTCCCCTCTTGATCTTTCCATTGTATCTGTAGAGTTTATAGGAAAAGCCTCTGGAAAGAACGGGTTTTATCCTGGTGATATTTTTTATCTCCACAGACTTCTCTTTTACACTGTAACTGCTTACATACTTTCCGTTACTGTCATATATCCATATCTCCATTCCCGGAAATAACCGGTCGATGAAAATTTTATCACCACTGATCTTCGCCATTTGAAAGTATATGCCTGAAAATACTCCTTTTTTGCCACCCAATATCCCGCTTCCTGCCATCTTGCCGGTTCCGTAGCCCGAGATATGGATTTCTCTCTCGTCCGAATCCCCGCCTGCATCCCGGAGAAGTATCCTGTAGTTTCCTGAGGGGAAATAACCTCCGTCCGGCATTACTATGTTGTTACTGCCAATCCAGGTTTCGTTTCCCCTATTCTCCTTCACCCAGTTGTTTTCGTTTAATTCCCAATAGAGTTCCTGGGAATCATTGATTATATAGAGGTATTCAATATCACTAATTCCGTCGGGGTCGGAAGCTTCGACAAACAGGCTCAAGGATTCGAATACCACATTCCTGTCCAGAGCTTTCTCTATGTTTACCTGCCAGTTAATCCTCATTATTTCAGGTGGCTTCCCGGAGCATGATATGAGTAAAAGAGAAAATATCAATGGTAACAGTATGTAAATAGTAGGCTTTCGTAGAATCCTTCTTTGGAACATCATTCACCTTTTAGCTCTTCGAGAACCTCTTTGAGTGCATCTATGAATCGAAGGTTGTGTTCCCTAAGCCCGATTGTAACTCGTATGTATGTGGGTAGTCCGTAACTTGCCATGGGCCTGATAATTATTCCCCTCGATATCATTCTATCAGATACCTCAAGAGAATCAAATCCCGTATCGAGAAGAATGAAATTTGTATGAGATTCTACATACTGTAATCCCAGCTCCTCCAGTTTGTCATAAATGAATCTCTTTCCCGTACTATTTAGAGAAAGTGTTTGTTCATAGAATTCGGTGTCTTCGAGGGCGGCAATGCCTGCTTCCTGTGCAGGTATCGATACACCAAAGGGAGGACGTATCCTGTACATTAGTTTCAGCATTTCAGGGTGTGCTAACCCATAGCCAATTCGTATCCCCGCCAGGCCGTAGATTTTCGAAAAGGTTCTAAGGAGAATAAGATTCTCCTGCCCGTTTCTTATCATCTCACGTAGGTCGGGAAATCTGTTTGGATCGGCAAATTCAGAATAACATTCATCATGTACAACGATTATGTTTTTAGGAATAGAATAGAGAAAAGCAAACAATTCATCGCCGGTCAGCAGGTCTCCCGTTGGATTGTTGGGGTTACAGATAAAGAGCATCTTCGTTCTTTCCGAGATAAGTTTTTTCATCGAGGAAAGATCGATTCTCAATCCGCGAATAGGGTCCATGGGAGCCTTGAGTATCTTTGCCCTCATTGCCCTGGAAACGATTTCGTACATGGAAAATGTAATCCCCGGAATTATAACTTCATCACCTTCATCGAGAAATGTCATTGCTATTGTATAGATGATTTCATCGGCACCGTTTCCAGTAATGATATATTCGGGCGGCATATCAAATTTTTCCCCGAGAGCTTCCCTCAACCTCATGCCGGTGACCTCGGGATAATGGTATGAGGCTTTCAAGGCTGTTATGATTGCATTATAGGCCTTTGGAGACATGCCAAGGGGATTCTCATTTGAGGCCATTTTGATAATGTTTTTCACATTCCGCTCCCTTACAACTTCTTCGATAGAGCGGCCGGGTACGTAAGGCTTGATACCGGAGATTCCCCTGTTTATTAGTTTTTCAAGTTCCACTGATCTTTCCTCTTCCATTGTAATCTGTCTTCTGTTCGGATTAAATAACGAGTGCCCTGTTGTTGTCTGCCAATCTTTTGCCGATGTATTCCCTGTCTAGCTTAAGTTCGTCTGCTATCTCCACCGCTGTCTGGTTTGATATGAGGTTTTCCTCTGCAAGGAGGTATATCAAAGCTTTCTCAGCAATGCAGGGTACTTTCAGTGCTTTCATCATTATTGGTTCTGCCCTTTCCGATTCAACATATTTCTTCATGAAATGTTTATACAGGTTGGAGTGTTTGATATTGTTTTTTATCAGTTTGAGTTCCTTCTTTAAAGGTGCCAGATTGCCCTTGGCGGCTTCTTCGCCCAGCGGTTTCAAGATGAGGAATGTATACTCTTTTCCCGGCAGGTAATGATGTTCCTCGCATCTGGTACAGTAGTTAGGTTCTGTGGGGCTCTTCTTCTCTCTGTCACCACCGATAATTATGAGCGGATCGAAGTAGAGGGCGGGGCATTCGTTCCCGTCCACAAGGTAGTACCTGTAGGTATAGAAAGAATCACGAAGGCATTCATCGTGCTCACAGTAGGCGGTAAGGGGAAAGACATCGGTTGCTATGTCGAGGAGAAATCTTGCGGTTGAATTGAAGATCTCTCTTCGAAAGTTGAGTATCAATGTAGGAAATATGAAAATGAGGCCCCTCTGTTCCGATTGGTTGAGGACGACATAGGCCAGTCTTTCCTCGTAGAAGCTTGCCTCGTCGATTATCCATGTCCCTCTGTCAGGATTCCTTTCGATGATACGTTCCAGCTCGAAGGAATCTCTGATCGACGCAATGTTGGGGCCGCAAATCTCGTAGCCTCCTCTGTAGGCAAGGGCATCTGGTGGATATTCGGGAAATCGCTCCTTGTCGAGGAGGGAGCGGATAAAGAATACCTTTCTCCTGTCTGCTTTTCCGGTTGTTGTTTGTTCTTTTATCCTGTTTGATTTTTTCTGTGCCACAAGCGAGTCGCGCCACACCCTTGCCGAGTATTCGGTTTTCCCGGAACCCATGGGGCCAATGACAAGAATCCTTCTGGAAGATCTCCTGAAATCGAAATGGTTGAAGGGCGGATGGACACGAAGTTCGGGAAAACCTAGGCTCTTAAGGAAATACATACTATTGATACTTGCCGAGTCCAGCATGGTATTTACCTCAAACGATAGAAATGAGTTGCAAAGATATAAATATGACTAAGTATTATTATGATGAAAGTGGTTACGATTTCGAAGGCATCTATAAATGCCCATCGGAGAAACAATTTGTTTACAATACCAAGTATGACACCAGTTAGAAACAGGAAGAGAACGATCAGATCGAGCAATGCCTTTCTCTTTGCAAATCTTTTGACTCTCTCATCGTAATTCGGTGAATTTGGTTTTTTCTGGTACATGATATAGGCCACGAGATAACTTAAAACCATGAAGAGTGCCCATAGAAAGTAAATCTTGTAATTGATCATTGCCAGAACGAGGAAAATTATGATGAGCATGTCCAGAATAAAGAAGTATTTCTCCGTCGGAAGATAGAAATAGTAGAAGTAGAAGGATGCACCCCACCACCAGTGGATGGTGATTATCAATGTGGATATGAGCTGAATTATCTCGAGGGGTTCTCTTGCCAGTGTGAAGATATAGGCGTAGTAGACAAGACTAGCACCAAGCGAAACAGTCAGTGTAAGGATATGGAACTTTATCTGCTTGATCTTGAAAAGCTCGGTAAGAATCATGTTTTGTTATCCTTTCTGTAATATGACCTTCCCTTCCACTTTACCCCGATACCAAGAACGGTACGGAGGGTGGAGTTTATCATTATATAAGAATAGAGGAGCGCGCCTAGGGGAATAGTCCATGCAGTTTCAGGATACATGCCATACTTCCTTCTCTTGAAGAATGTAGAGACCACTTCGATCGACAGTGGGAGGAAGGAAAAGAGGGTAAAAGTATACGGCGCATGTAAAAGAATTGCAATAATGGGAAGGAAAACAGGCAGTACATAGAAAAAAAGAAGGATGATAACGGCGGGAATCACCATGATTCCGGGATAGTTCAGTGTAAAGCCCCTGTAGAAGTTCTTGCTCCACCCGTTTATTATTTCACCAAGCTTCGTGTACATGCGTACCGTAAAGAGCTTTTCCCCGTAGCAGAGATATATACCGTGCCCCCTGTCCTTTATCTTTCTTGCCAGGGCAATATCGTCCAGTATGTTTTCCTTTATAGATTCAAGGCCTCCCACCTCTTCTATTATCTTCCTGTAGGTAAGAAAGAATTGCCCGTTGCAGAGTACCACTCTGGAGTGCAGATCGTTTACCTTGTCAAAGGGCATGGATACAAGGAACATTTCGGCCACGAAAGGTTGTATCACCTTCTCCCAGAAACCAATGGCCATGAGAAAGGGGAGAACCGAAACTACTGCAGTATTACCCGATTCGAGTTTCCGGACTGCAAGGGAGAGGTTCTCCGGGGAATGTCGCGTGTCGGCATCGGTGAAGAGAACCAAATTTCCCCTTGCTTCCCGAAGACCCTGTGAAAGGGCAAAGGTCTTGCCGATCCATCCCGGTTCCAGTTCCCTTCCGTTTACGAGTTTTACCTCACTGTGTTCCTTCATGAAATTCCTTACCAGTTCTTCGGTCATGTCTTCTGATCGGTCATTCACTACGATGATTTCCTTGTTCCCATATTCAAGGCCTACCAGGGATTCAAGGCAGGGAATAATGTTGTTTTCCTCGTTTCTCGCAGGCACGATAATCGATACAAGTTCTTTTTCCTCAGAGTGTTTCGCCTCTATGTCTTTGAGTAATGGAATGCGTGTGAATATGAATTTGACATGGTAAAGAAGCCAGAAAGCCGAGATAATCAGTATTGAGGCCAGTATCATGGTTTTATGATATTAAAGGTAAAATCGACTTTAGACAAGTCTATCGGAAAATAGGGGGTAGGGTGGGCTTTTACTGTTTTATACATATTGCGATACCAATTTTGTAGGGTCCTGTTACAAATTCACCACCAGTGTTTTCAAAAACGGCATCGGGGTTGTCCTTTATCAATCCTGTTATTCTCGGGTAGCCTATGGCGGATCCGTAATCTCCGAAAATTCGAAGGCAGAAATCATTAAAGACCAAATCGATTCCCGTAAGAATCGAGTAACCCGGAGAAATGCCGGAGTCGGGATTACCGTATTTCAAGCCGAGTTCCCTGTTGCCAATGGTAGCTTGCCATGCGTATGCTCCCGCGGCAATTCCTATCCAGGGTTGAAAGTTTCCGGCTGAAAGGATGTATCTTGCCCCGATTCGTATGGCAGTGGTATCCATGTAGTAATAGGTATCCATGGAAAATGGCCCAATGACAGCACTACTGTATCCGGTTTGTTCTGCAACCCATTGACCATAGGCATAACCGTCTTTTCTTGCGAGGAGAAGTCGCCATGTGTAGAATCCCCCGTCAAAGAAGAGGCTTATACTATCAAACAACCTGTAATCCATTCCGATGCCAAAAGCCCAACTGAAATCCTCATATGGTTCAGGCGGGTTTACCCCGAAGGAGCTCTGGTATTGTGTGTAATCTCCCTCGGCGGGTGTATAGGGATAATAGCTTACCATTCCGAAATTTAGACATCCAAAACCTATAAAGCTCAACTTCTTCTCCAAAACTTTTCCCGGGACTTTTTGATTTTCTGATTTTTCCGTATCCTTTCCCGTTTCCTTCCCAAGTTTTTTCACCGGCCTTCCCCCGGAGGTTTGCACCGGACTTTCTGCAAGGGTTCTCCATGGGTCAGCTATACCAATGAGTTTTTTTAGGGCTCTGTTTATGAAGATTTTGCTGCACAGGTTGTCTTGAACGGAGGTTTCTGATAAAGAGAGGGCTTGCAGGGTGAAAGTTGGCGATAGGAGCATAAACAATGAAAAGAAAATGAAATAGTAAGGATTAACCGGATATCGCCTCTTCATAGACCTCTCCTTCAATTCGATCTTCAACGTAATGATATGATACTATCATATTAATATTATATACCACGATAAAGGGAAAATCTTGGAAAATCTGTTTGATTTGCGAAATGCCATTAAGCAATGCCAAAGAATCAGTGATAAAATTATACAGGTGTTGCCTCGATGAAACTTTGTAACTTACCGGGAAAGGGATAAACGATCACATCCGTTTTCTCTTTCAGGGTTGCCAATGGCGGAATGATTATGTAACCGTCAGCTCCTACGACTGATGAGAGGCGATGGGAATCCTGATTTACAAGTGTAACGATTTCAGGTACTCCTCTTTCACTTGTACCAATAATCTTGATACGGGAAAAATGATACCTGTTGTTTATGTTTGTAGCAGCTCTTTTGAGCCTGCCGGTAAGGGTTGTGTGTTCATAGGAGAGGCCGCGGAGATGGTTGATCACCGGATGAATATAGTGGTAGTAGCATATCAATGAGGAAACCGAATTACCGGGAAGTCCGAAGAATAGCTTTCCCTTCTTGCCGGTTGCGACGAAGAGGGGTTTACCGGGTTTTTGGTTGACCTTCCAGAAGAGCGGATTCAGGCCGATGGCCAGGGCCGCTTTTCTTACAAGATCGTGTTCGCCCATGGAAACGCCACCGCTGAAAATTACCAGGTTTCCGGATTCCATGGCCCTGGTTATGCTGGAACGGGTGTTTTCGAAATCATCCTCCACGTGTGATTTGAGAATAACAATTCCCCCGCTCAAGCGGACAGAACTTTCCAGCATCGGCAAGTTGGCATTTCTAAGCTGGAAGGGTTCTATTTTTTCGTTTGCCGGTCTCACCTCGGTACCCGTTGTGAAAATGGAGATACCCGGTCTTTCGAATACATCGACCGTGACAATTCCCTGTGAGGCGAGTAGCGCAATATGTTGAGGCATTATTTCCGTTCCCTTTTTTATCAGAACCTCTCCTCTTTTGAACTCCGAACCCCTGTGACGGATGTATCTCGGGCTGGTGGCAGTTATTCTGCTGCGAATGACAACCCTGTCTCCACTGACCTCCGTTTCTTCTATGGGGATAACTATGTCAGCATGGCGTGGTATAAGGGCTCCCGTGCTCACCCTGACAGCCTGTCCGGTTTGCAGTTCTCCCTCAAATGGAACACCTGCTCTGCTCTCTCCGGTGATTTCTAAAACCACATGGCTTTCATGCTTTTCTGCCAGCTTTTCGATGTCTGAATAAATGCAGGCAAAGCCGTCCATCTTGCTGTTCGTATAGCCTGGGGAGTCTTCTCTTGCTGTTATGTCTTCTGATAGTACATAGTGTAGAGAATCTTCGATAGGTTGGATGGTCCTTCTACGATCCGGAAGGTTATCCTTGATTATGCTTCTTGCTTCCTCTATTGAAATCATTACACTGTAAACCTTCTAGCCCTTAATATTCGGCTGATAATTCGCCTGTTATATTCGGCTGATAGCAGTTTATTGTCAATAGCGAGATTGTTTTAATAATTGTTTTAATTCAACACGGAAGTTTTAAGGAAGGAGTCTCGATACAGGTGGGTTGACACTTGAGGCTTGTGATCCCAGGTGTGATTCCAGGACTTGACAATTCGTTATATTTTTATAAAGATAACGCCTGTGATTGTTGATAGCTTCGGCAGGAAAATAGATTATCTTCGCATATCACTTACCGACAGGTGTAACCTCGCCTGCCGGTACTGTATGCCTGTGAAAGGTCTCGGAATGATTCCCCGCAGCGAGATATTGAGCTTCGAGGAGCTGGAACGGATTATTGAGATATTCAAGAACCTGGGAATAAAGAAGTTCCGCTTTACAGGTGGTGAGCCGCTTGTAAGAAGGGGTGTTTTGGAGTTTTTTGAGAGGCTCGATTTGGATAATTTCTATCTTACCACTAACCTCGTTGTCCCGAATCTGGATATAGAAAGGCTCAATAATACAGGATTGTCAGGCATAAATGTAAGTTGCGATTCACTGGTTAGAGAGAAGTATAGGTATATAACGAGAGGAGGAGATCTTAAGACCTTTCTCAGTAATCTCGAGAGGTTGAGAGTTCCCGTAAAGCTAAATGTAGTCGTTATAAGGGGTTTTAATGACAATGAAATACGGGATTTCATCAACTTTGGTGTTTCCCACGATATAACGGTAAGATTCATCGAGAAGATGAATTTCAGGACAGAATCTACTTTTGTAGAGTACGAGAGTTCTGAATCGGATTTTATCTCACTATCTCATATGAGGAACAAGTTGACGGAGGAAGGGGTACTGGAGGAGGATGTTTTTTCGGAGAATAATTCAGTTGCCCGTTATTTCAGGGTTAAAGGCAAGAATGTGAAGGTCGGATTTATTACCCATATCAGTAATCCATTTTGTAACAGTTGTAACAGAATAAGGATAAAGGCCAATGGAGAGCTTAAACTGTGCCTGTTCGACAGAAGGAACTATAGCCTTCGTGAACTGATTCGCAGGGAGAAAAATGATTGTGTAATAGGAGAGATGATCAAAGATCTGGTGATGATGAAAAGGAAGGAACCGCACTATGCAGTGAGCAACGAAACTGCTGCAGAGATAGGAGGATGATACATGAGCGAAAGGAGCAAAAACAAGAGATACTATCTTATCTTACCGGCGATCACCTGTCTTCTGGCCGTATCGTTGTTGTTTGCCGGCTGTCAGAAAGAGTTGAAAGGTGATATAGGCGAGATATCGGTATTCGCCGGTTCCGCATCTAAACCTGTTCTGGAAGAGGCTGCAAAGAGGTTTGAAGAGAAAGAAGGAATCCGCGTAGTATTGCACTTCTCCGGTTCAGGTACTGTTCTTTCGCAGATGAAGATGAGCCGTCAGGGGGACCTCTATATTCCTGGATCTCCGGATTACATGATGAAAGCGGAAGAGGAGGGCCTGATAAGGAAGAACACTGAAGTAATTTTGGCCTACCTTGTGCCATCTATCATAGTAAGCAAGGGAAATCCCAAAGGCATAAGGGGCTTAAAAGATCTGTCGAAAGAGGGTATCAAAGTTGCAATAGGCAATCCTCAGTCCGTCTGCATTGGTCTCTATGCGGTGGAGATACTAAAAAAAGCGGGGCTTTTGCAGTCTGTTGGGAAGAATATTGTGACCTTTGCAGGGAGCTGCAGTAAAACTGCTGCATTGATACCCATGGAGGCGGTCGATGCAATAATTGGTTGGAGAGTTTTTTCAAAGTGGAATCCGGACAAGACAGAGGCAATTCCCATTGAACCATCGAAAATTCCACGGCTTGCATACATTCCGGCGGGGGTCTCTGTTTTCTCCAAGAAAGTCTCCAAAGCTACCCGTTTTATAAAGTTTCTTGCCGGCGGGGAAGGGCAGAGAATCTTCAGAAAGTGGGGATATATTGCAACCTCACAGGAGGCATACAGCTTTGCACCGAATGCAAAGATAGGGGGAGAATATCACCTGGATGAGGATTTTACTCTGCTTGCAAACCTGAAGGCAGAAACACGGAAATGAATAAGAACGGCTTGTTCGGGGTGGTGTTTCTGGCAACGCTCCTCGTTTCTGTTTTCGTTTTTCTTCTTCTCATATTCTCTATCTTCAAATATATCGATTGGTATCATTTCTTGAAGATTCTTTTTTCGAAAGAGATACTCTTTGCTCTGAAACTGAGCCTCTTAACGTCTTCTGTCGCTTCGATTTCAGCCATGCTGTTCGCTCTGCCAGTTTCCTATGCCCTTTCACGCTTCTCTTTTCCGGGAAAAGACATAATCGACACTATTTTCGATGTACCGATTATTCTATCCCCCATTGCGATAGGAGCTATTCTCATAATCTTTTTAAACAATACCTCAATCGGAGCTTTCATAGAGAATAAGCTTTTACGTTTTACCTTTGAAATTCCAGGTATAATTCTTGCCCAGTTCATAGTTGTAAGTGCTCTTGCCATCAGGCTCCTAAAATCGACTTTCGATAGCGTGGATGTTCGTTACGAAAAAGTAATCAGAACGCTTGGCGCGACGAGGTTTCAAACACTCCTTCATGTTACGATTCCGATGGCAAAGCATGGGATATTTGCCGCTTTTGTCATAACCTGGGCGAGGGCTATGGGAGAATTCGGTGCAACGGTAACTCTTGCCGGAGCTACCACCATGAAAACCGAAACTCTTCCGGTAGCAATATTCCTTAGTTTTGCCAGAGCAGATGTCCAGCAGGCCATGATAGTGATCCTCATTCTCCTGTTACTCTCCGTTATGGTTCTCCTTGTGGTAAGAAGGGTAACCAAAGAGCTCGTTGCATGGTGAAGGCTGTATGGTAAACGGCGACATGGCAAAGGTGATATGGTAAGGTTGGCATGGTAAAAGTCCCATGGTAAAAATCGATAATCTGTACGTCAAAGTAGGCAACTTCCAACTGAAAGGAATAAACCTCAGAGTTGAGAAAGGTCAATACTGTACGATTCTTGGCCCCACTGGCTCCGGAAAGACCTTGTTGCTGGAGAGTATTGCAGGATTGATAACTTCTGAGAAAGGCAGAATATTCTTAAACGGGAAGGATGTCTCCAAAGCTCCCCCTGAAAAACGAAACATAGGCTATCTTCCTCAGGATTATGCTCTTTTTCCCTTCATGGATGTAAGAAAGAATATTGCTATTGGTCTCAAGTTGAGGGGGATTTCAGAGCATGTCATGGAAGAGAGAATTGGAGAGATAAGTTTCGAATTGAATATAGGGCACCTGCTCGATCGAATGCCTGATAGTTTGAGTGGCGGAGAAAAACAGAGGGTAGCCCTTGCCAGGGCACTGATTATCGATCCTGAGGTGCTTCTCCTGGATGAGCCGTACTCTTCGATAGATACCAACCTCAAGCATTCGTTGTGGTGGTTTATCAAAAGATTGCACAGGAGGATAGGTAAGACGATTGTCCATATAACTCATGATCTGGAAGAAGCACGCATTCTCTCGGATAAGGTAGGAATTATTGCTGATGGTAGGTTGATTCAGGAAGGGAGCAGTGATGAGGTATTCGGGAGGCCGCGAACAGTCAAAGCGGCGAGGGTGGTCGGAATTAATAATATCTTCGCGGGTGAATTGGTTGCCGTGGAAAAGGGTAGCCTGTTGTTGAAGTGGGGTGACCGCAGAATCAATCTTGCGATAGGGGAAAATGATAGTATATCCGGTTTGAAGCCAGGTAGCAGGGTGAAGTTTTCTATCAGGGCCGAGGAGATAGAAATAATGGGAACCGAAAAATCCGGAAATGTATTCCAGCCTGGAAAGGAAAACTCGGTTAAAAGCGTTGTTACCGAGTATGTTCCCTATGGCTTGGGATACATCCTCTATTGTAATATCGTCGGTAATGCGGATAATGATAGATGCATGAAGGGCTGGAATAAACATGATTACGATTTCGAAATAAGGATGTCGAAGGAAAGGTTTAACGGTATCAATCTTTCCCCTGATTCTACAGTTACGGCATATTTTCCTCCCCAGAGGCTCTTTCTGCTTAATGACGAATAACTTATTTTTAAGTTTACAATATCCGGATATCTATTATGTTATAACAATGGTAAAGTATGTAAGAGACAGGAAGAATGCAAGTCGATGAATCGATGATTATAGTGGAGCCGATTCCTCCACTACGCAGGGTGGGGAGAACCTGATTGGCGGTGCGGTAAATCAGCGTGGCATTCTGCATATAGAGGCTAAAAAGGTAGGAAGCGAGACCATCCTTGCACAGATAATCAGGCTCGGCGAAGAGGCGCAGGCTTCCAAGCCACCTATCCAGCGAATTGCCGACAGGGCTGTCTCATACTTCATGCCAGCTCTCCTTACCGTAGCATACTCACCTTACCGGGGGGAAACCGGCTTTAACGGATAAGAAGCCGCTATCCACGGAAAGAATTACTTTGTTGGAAAGAAGTTTGGTAAGGCTGTCATACGGAGAATAAAGGGAAACTTCTTCTGGGCATTTGCTTACAACATCGTATTGATACCAGTGGTAGCCGGGCTTCTCTTTCCGTTCTTCGGAATCACTGGAATCACTTTCCGGCCGGAACTTGCAGGCCTGGCAATGGCAATGAGTTCTGTTACTGTGGTGAGCTTTTTTCTGCTTCTAAAGCGTTTTCGTTAGGTCATTAAGCGGGAATATGGAAAAGTCCGACTGAGGATTTCATCTGACAGTGTGTTTCCCCTTTAAAAGCATCATCTCGAAGATTGCAGAACCGGCAGCAACCTCATCCCGGTAGGTTGTATCTGCAGCTCCGGGAACCAAGGATATTAAAAGTGTAAGCTTTGTTTTGAATCGAAAGTAATACGGGTTATCGAATAGTCGTACGAGTAATTGCAGGGGTATGGGAAGGTCCTCGAGGAAACTCTTCGCCTCGATAATTTGAGGCTTTGAAAGCCTGAGTAGAAATTGCCCGTTTTTCTGCTGTATGGCAATCTCTATCTCCTGTGGAAATTCCCTTCCTCCCGAATGTGTCTTCCACTTTGATGCTGATAGTACCATTTGAAAGCTCTCATCGGAGAGAATTCTGTTTCCCTTTGCCAGGTAGAAGACTGGTACCCTCATGCTCCCGTACTCCGGCGAGGTTAGTATCTGGGAAAAAATTGTCGTGTAATCACCTATATGTGCTCTTCCCCAGTACCACTGTGTCATCACCCGGTCCAACCTCACGTTGCCCCAGTTATGGTCGTGATACGCAGTGCCTGAAACCTCATGGATCTCTCCGTTGAAACCGATTCTTCCCCTCACATCACCGTACGGAAGAGCAGGGAGCCAGGCAAAGTACTTGGTGCGTTTCGCATCGAAGTACATCTTGCCATCTCCCGGACGCCAGGGTGGTGCTCTTGAGACCATTTTAAGTTCGGCATATATTCCGCCATGGTCATAGATCAGCCTGTAGGTCTGTAAGTCACCCGATACACTGCTCTTTCCGATCCTTACGTAACATCGATCCTTCAGGGCACTGAACTTCGCAAAACCCGGCTTATCGGAATCCGAAATTCTCTTCCCGTCGGGTGTTGTGATACTGATGCTAACCTGAGGGTCCGGTTTGCCTGAAGGCTTTAGTATGTCTTTTGTGGAAAAAACAATCACCACCGTGGAGCTATCGGATAGGGTAAAGTCGAAGTACCACCACTCGAAGGAGTCGCCATTGGGGTCACTGCGGAGTCCGTCTTCCCATGGTTCCACGTATTGCTTGAGGCCTTCCTTTCCAACCTTGTCGGAACCCGGTGGATAGACCCTCGAAGACTCCGTTTTTAGCGTTGTCGTAGAGCAGCCTGAAAGAATGATCAAGGTCAGAATGGATGCGATTGTGAAAAAGATTGTCTTCATAAAGAACCGTACCTGTTCTATCGTAATTTTGTCATTATCTTATGGAAATATATCATATATTGAGGTAAGATAGAAATGAAAACCAAGTAAGGGGTAGTGAATTATGAAAAAGTTGAAGATTCTTTTTTCCCTCGTAATTATACTCGTTTCCGTACCTGCCTTCACCCAGAACCTGGCGCCTCTGGGTGACGATCTGTCTTCATTTCTCTATCAGTTTGGAAAGGAGATGAGCAGCCCTCTCGTGCTATCCTCCGTTTCCGGCCTTGGCATGGGAGAGGCAGAACTAGGTGGTTTCCCTCACTTTTACTTTTCCACCTCGGGAGGTGCCGTTCTTGCGCATGGTATCGGTACTTTCATCGATGAGAATAATACGAATTTCGAACTCCTCAATGTGTATGGCCTTGTAAACCAGGCCATTGCATCCTCTGCCACGGCGCAGGATCTCTATACCAAAACGAGAACTTTCTTCCCCTATCCCAACATCCGGTTATCCATCGGTCTGGGAACTCTCTACGGGGTAGAGGTTTATTTCCTCTTTTCCATGCTTCCCCAGGCAATAACTGATTTCGGAGGAAGCCTTGCAGGACTTACAAGCGGTAGCATAACTGCAAATACTCTTAATATCGGAACGAGGATAAGAAAGGTATTGATATCTGACACGGGCGCATTCCCCGCGGTATCTGCAAGTCTTGCCTATACGTACTCTGCGCTGAACTTCGGTTACGATATAGGCAATTTCAGTCAGGACCTCTCAGAATTCACCTTGAACATAGGTGGAAAGCTGAACATGAAAAACAGCATAAATGCCTTTGGCCTGGATGTTGCTATTTCAAAGAAACTCCTGATATTCGTACCCTTTGCAAGGATTTCGGCCTGGTACGAGATGCTTAATTATTCGGGAAGTGTCAGTAATTTTGTTGCAGAGGTAATCGACAGCGGAGGTACAACAATCACGAGTTATGCTGATCAGAAACTACCTGATCCCAGTGCATCCTATACTGTTAATGATCTCTTCGTGGTACTTACAGGCGGCTTGGAATTGAAACTCGGTTTCTTTTCTTTAACCGGTTCTGCAAGTTTCGATCCGAGAAACATGCTCCTGGGTATAAATGCAGGAATGAGAGCGCAATTCTGACAAGAAAGTAGTTTTACATGAAATAAAAAGCCGGCCTGATAGCCGGCTTTTGTCTTAATTTTCAATTCAGATCCTATAGTCCTAGTCCTGTAACATCAACGCTTACCATTCCATCTTCCCCTGTTATTACAAGGGTCTTGTTATCTGGCATCCAAGCTGCACCGGTTATCTCTCCCGGAAGACCCGAATAGAAGGGAAGCTTTACAATGGTTCCGGTCGACTGCCTGTAAACGAAGAGATCCTTCTCGCTGAACAGGGCGATGTAGGCACCATCCGGCGATACGGAAACGCGGGTAATTTCATAGTCACCGGTTCCTTCTAAAAGCGATATTGTACCTGCCTTCAGAGGAGTATCTGCCGACGCTTCATCAAGCTCAGCCATGTACGCACCTGCCTCAGTTCCCATTACTATCTTAGTGCCGTTATCGTAGCCAAGTGAGATTATAGGTATCTCATTTCCATTGCTGTCTGTAACCTTGAAAAAATCGGCATACGACATCAGGTCCGGGACATTGGAGGTGTTTACACTGTAATCCTGGATCATTTTTGTATCCAGCCTGAATGCGCCGAGCTTGGTGGCAAAGTATGCATAGTTGGCTGTTACGAAGAAATCAAGAATAGGTCTGCCGGTAAGCACATCGCTTAAGTCGATGTCGAGCCAGTTCCAATTTGAAGGTGTCGACGCATTGTCTGAGGCAATATAGGTTCCTCCGAGGCCTCCATCCCTCTGGTAGAACACGGTCAAATCGACGTTGGAGTTAACCCAGACACCGCCGGACTGCAGAATGGAGGGTTTTGTGCCTGAGGAAATCGTTCCCGAAAAAAAGTCTTCCTGGAATGCACCATTCCTATAGGGGAGGATTCCCATGTTTGTATCGATCCAGGGTTCATCCTTTGGGGCTGCTCCTCCGAAGAATGTACCCAGGGATATAGAGTTTGCACTGTAGCCCGTTGGTAACAGAGTGCCCGTATCCATACCGGAGACAGAAGCCCCCATGTAAAGCCTGGTTCCGGAAACCACGTATAGTGTGGAATCTGCAGTATTGTAGATAACACCCTTTAGTTCGGTGCCTCCCAGGTAGAGGCTGAAGGGTGAGGCAGTTGGTGTCAACGAAACATCGGTAGTTCCTCCCGGTGTAATGGAAAAAGGATCAGAAGCCCCGTATTCCGTAACCTCGAGAAAGTCGGCATCAACTGTGGGCTTGTCACCAATTGAAATTGTCACCTGGTATTGTGGTCCCACCGGTACATCCGGTATCTCCACCTCTGTTGCTGAAGTCCCGCTTAGGGAAGTCTCCACATAATCGGTCCCGTCTCCTATGGGGTATATCTCTCCGTTTGCAATGAGGTATACACGTGCATATGTTGTTGAGGATGCTGCTCTTGCGCTCTTCGGTGATACCTCCGAGAACCTCAAGGCAATACTTCCCCTACCTCCTACACCTGTGAAGTAACAGGAGTAGAGAAACAGGCCTGCAACAAAGGCTATGGAAATAAATACTGTTTTTTTGATTATTCTCTTCATAATATCGACCTCCTGTCAGTTGAGGGGTATCTGTACGATAATGCTTCCCGTGGAGGCACCGGCATTGAAACCGCCTGAGGTTCCACCTCCGCCCCCTGAGGTATCAGAGGAAACATTGGAGCCTGCAAGCCTTCCCGATTCTCCCGATGACGGTACATTAAGCCCGTCGGTTTCACTCTCCTCGCCTGCGATTATGTCTCTCCTTTGAGCAAGGAGATTGAAGAACTGCACTATTCCTTCCTCCACTTTCAGGTGAATACCGTCATACTCAAAATCGGTTCCCCTGACGGCAGCGGTAGACACGGGACTCTTCAGCTTGAAGTTCTGCCTTAAACCCTTTGCGCTTCTTACCTTTGCCTTGATTTTTCCTACCCGCAAAAAGAGTTTCGTTGAAACAACGCCGTTCTTCTGAATCAGTTCTTCCAGTGTCATCCTTGTAAGAGGTCTTACCTGCAGTATGGATTTACCAAGTTGTAGGACGGCAGAAGATTTGAATCCCGTGGAAATCGTTGCCCCCTTGGGAATAATCATTCCGCCTCTGGCTCTTTGCCAGCCCATACCGGGTAGCTTTATTTCGACCTTGCCCTTGACCTCTTTTACTGTGGCTTTAGTCTGTGCAATTAGTGGCACCAGTGCAACAGCCAGAATCAATAAAACGAGAAGCGTTTTTCTCATTGCTTCCTCCTTGTGTTATCAGAAACTCAAAGAGAGCTTAAAGAGTAACTTCTGCTCCAGTGCTCTCTCGGTTTCCGTGAATGCACCTCCCTGACCATTGTTCGGTATGAAGATGCCGTAATTCAGAGAAATTCCAAGGTCAGAGAAGGGTCTCCAGTTTATAATTATATCACCTTCGGAACCCAAATACAGGGAATTCGATGAAGGTGAAAGCCCGCTCTCCGAAATCGGTCCGGCAGTGGGGCGCAAGAATACATATCCTCTCAACTGCGTCTGAAAGTCTTTAAGGTAATAGATTCCGGTTACGGAGAGCGGCTTAAGAGAAAACTCTCCCTTAAAGGATACCATGTTTTTCAAAACGGGTGAGAATACAACCGCCACTCCTGTATTGGATATCGGGTTGAATGCCTCTGATACGGCATCGGTATTCCCCTCGTATATCGAATTGTCAGTCGCATCACCACTTGCTATCAGTGTTTCAACAAGGGCATATGAATCGAGAAAATTGGAAAGGAAGTAGCGCAGCCTTAAACCTGCCATGTATGAGAGGATTCCGGTATACTGATAGGAGTATCCCGTTGCAGAACCGGAGTCTGCAAGGTAGGAAAGCATCCTGCCGGTTCCCAGGTAGGCAAATGTACCGTAGTAGAGGGAGGGAACTATGCTTCCCGTTGAGCCGAGCCCTATGTACTGCGTGTCGACAAGGCCTCCATCCTGCGGGTTGAAGCTCTGATCTCCCTCTTTCACCAAAGTGGAGGAGAAGAGGTTTCTCAGGTCCTCCTGAAAGAGGACTGAGAGTGATATGCTCTGTCTAAAGAGGCTGGGAATATTAACTGTGAACATCCCGATGATTCTGGGGCTTGCAAGTATCACGTTGCTCCTCTCGGTATCCAGTACATCCTCCTTGGAAAGGTATATGGATGAAGTTGGTTTCAATAGTAATCCGGAATACCCGAATCTTATATCCGTATTAAAATCGGGATATCCGAATGAAAGTTTCAACCCGTCCAGGTTGTGGTTCAGCACATAACCTGAAAAATCTTTGAAGGGGAATCTTCCCATGGAAAAGGAAAAAATAGCAGGAAGAACGACTCCGGGGGCTCCCCTTCGCTCTTCTTTCGTTATTGGGAATCTTCCTGTCAGTGTCAACCTATCTATATCGAAGAGGTAGGGCATGTTGTCGCTGGAATAAGAATAGCTTCCCTGAATCCGGAAATCGAAGTATTCTCCGAGTTCCGACTGGAACCAGAGAGATGCCTTGTCGGCCTGTAAAAAGGATGTTGCAGGCTGGTTTGCAGCTGCTGATAGAGTAAGGGAGGTGGAATTGTCGAGGTAAACTCCGAAATCCAATGAATAGAGCGAAAGCGTGGCAGAGAGCAGAATCACCGTCAAAACCGAAACTTTTATAACTGGTCTTGATTTCATTTCGCTACCTCCTTCCATTCAAGGGCGCCCTGAAGTACTCTAAGGACTTCCTCACCCGAAAGCTTTCTGTAAGGCCCTCCCCTCTTTGTGATAAGGCCAAGGTAAACCATCTCCCTGTATGCATATCTCTTTCCGTGAAATAGGCTGTAGAAGATACCACCGGGAATATCGAAGGCCTGCATTATCAGAAGGGAAAGGGCACCCGCAGTAACGGGGCTATCGGCCTTGATCTCCTTGAATCCCCAGTTCTTGTCCCTTATGTAACTGATAGCCTCTCCTTCAGAGGAACTGTCACCTATCAGGCCGGCACCGGAAAGTACCAGGACTGCCGTTTCCCCGAAGGTCGCCACCTCTTCTGCAAGCAGTTTGTCTATGAGCTCATTGGACTGGGCATACAGTGACGGCCCACGTGTAAGAATGCTTACAAAAAGGATAAAAAAAAGGGAAACAAAAAAGCTTTTTTTCATACTTTTTCTCCTGTAATATTTTTCGAACTATAGTATACTTCCATAATGTAATTATTTCAATTAAGGTGAGGAAATATGAAAGGAAAATTGCGGATAGACTTCTTTATCCCACTCTTGGCAGTTGGCATATTTGTGCTTCTTCATTTCACCACTTTCTACAAGAATGCCGACGAGAAGCTCTACGATATGTTTCTTCACATCAAACCGCCAATTGCAGAGGAAAAATCCATTCTGTTTCTCGATGTGGATGACCTTGCAATCTCCAAGGTAGGCGTGTGGCCATGGAGCAGGGATATTATGGCAGATGGTCTTGTACTGATGAGAGAGTTCAATGCAAGCTATGCCGTTTTCGATATCGAGTATACGGAGAAGAGCCCCCTCGGAGTTGACTATAAATTCTTGAAAGAGGAGTTACCGGAGGTCTTTGATGAGGAATTTTCGGGAATCGAGCAGAATATAACGGACCTTTTTAATGCGATAAGGACGGGGAGCATTCCCATGAGCGATGCAGCGGATTACATAGATCAGCTTGCCGGTCTCACAGAGGAATCGAAGACAAAGCTTCTCTCATACGTGGAGAAGATTGCCAGGAACAACGATACCTACCTGGGTGCCACTGCAAGATTCTTCGGCAATGCATACTTTACCGTGAATATGCTGGATGGTAAGGATCAATCTGTATCCGAGGAGCGAAGAAAATACGTGCTGGATAATTTCAGCCTGAAGAATATCAAGGTGCTTGGAGGAAAGATAAAGGTTGCCAAGGATATACGCCCTGCCATACTGCCTATACTGAAAGGGGCCAAGGGTGTTGGCTTTCCGAATGTTATTGTGGATGAGGACGGGGTCAGACGCAGGATAGATCTGATTAGGGCCTACAACGGAAAGTACTTTGCCCAGCTATCCTTCGAACCGTTGTTGGACTGGCTGGGGAATCCGGACTTGATAGTCGATAACGGGAACATTGTGCTTGAAAAGGCAAAGCTTCCCGGCAGGAAGACAGTGACCAATATCAGGATTCCCCTTGCAGAGGACGGGACATTCCTTATCAACTGGACAAAGAAGAACTACCTGGAGAGTTTTAGGCACCTCTCTTACTACGAGCTTGTTCTCCACAAGAGGCTGGAGGAGGACCTGATTCACAACCTCAAGGCGATGGACGAGGCGCAGTACCTGACCTATTACAAGGGAGATACGGAACTCCTGGCACCGTATAACTATGCGGAGAAGATAAAGAAGGATGTACTTGCAGGGGGAGATACCGTGCAGATTTCCGATTATATCGAATCGAGGAAGTATTTCTTCGACGAGGTTGGTAAGTTTCTCTATGGCAATGCTGAAAAAGAAATTTTAAACCAGATAGATGCGATACTTGAATCAAACGAGGTTTCGGAGGAAGAGAAAGCCTCCTACAGGGATATCAGAAAGCAGACTTCCGAGGTATTTGCAAGTACGCGGACGATTTATCAAAACCTCATGAAGACCCGTTCGATT
Source organism: Spirochaetales bacterium (assembly GCA_027021365.1). GTDB lineage: Bacteria > Spirochaetota > Spirochaetia > SZUA-6 > SZUA-6 > JALUUM01. The sequence goes on along the minus strand of JALUUM010000034.1, from coordinate 2,229 downwards.
CTCAAGGAGAATCTCCCCGGTTCCTTTTGCATAATAGGCCATACGGGAACATCCACTACTGATATAGGTGTCAATCCTTTTGAAAAGGAGTACATGAATGTCGGTACTCATGCCTCACTGATAAATACGATTTTAAAGGGCCGCTTTCTCGATGACATGCCCTGGTGGTATGCGGTAATTGTAGCCTTGGTTGCTTCGGTAATAGTGATGCTTGTTATCGTCAACCTAACTCCCTTCCTCTCTATAATATTGGGTCTTTCATTTCTGCTCATCGTGATAGGGGGTGATATTGCACTCTTCCTCGTAACAGGGAAGTACATGGGGCTCATGACACCTGCCGCTTCGGTCTTTCTGTCCTTCATAACGATAACCTTCCTTAAGTTCCTGAGGTCCGAGAAAGAGAAGAGCTTTATAAGGAATGCCTTCACGCACTACCTCTCGACGGATGTCGTATCGGAACTCCTTAACCATCCGGAAAAGTTGAACCTGGGAGGAGAGAAGAAGTTCCTCACTGCGCTCTTTACCGATGTAAAGGGTTTCTCGACGATTTCGGAGAAGCTCGATCCGCAAGACCTGGTAAAGCTGTTAAACTCTTATCTTTCAGAGATGAGTAACATCATTCTGGGAATGAAAGGGACGATAGACAAGTACGAGGGAGATGCGATTATTTCCTTCTTCGGGGCGCCGGTGGAATTCGAGGATCATGCAAGCAGGGCCTGTGTTGCAGCGATAAGGATGAAAAAGATGGAGCGGTACTTGAATGAACACTTCCTCCAGGAAAAGCTTGCTCCCACACCCCTGCTTACCAGGATTGGCATAAATACGGGGGACATGGTCGTCGGTAACATGGGTACTGAACAGAAGATGGACTACACGATAATGGGAAACAGTGTAAACCTCGCTTCCAGGCTGGAGGGGGTTAACAAGCAGTATGGTACGTGGGTTATGATTAGTGAAATAACGAAGAGAGAGGCGGGGGACAGTTTCCTCGTCAGGAAGCTGGACAGGGTGAGAGTTGTCGGAATACACGAACCTGTACGCCTCTTCGAGCTGATAGACGAGAAGGAGAATGCAGACCCCAAGGTAGCGAGTGCGGTAGAGGTTTTTGAAAGAGGCCTGGAGTTTTTTGAAAAGAGGGAATGGGATGCTGCAATAGGTGAGTTTAGGGAAGTGTTGAAGATTCTTCCGGAGGATGGGCCTGCCAATGTCTATATAAAGCGCTGCAAGGATTTCAAGAGGAAAGAACCCCCGGCAACGTGGGACGGGGTCTTTAACCTAACAATGAAATAACGATTCCCGATGGGACTACGGAATTCAAGGCTGCAGCCAGGGTTGGTCGGGAAAGAGTGTCCAGAGAAGTGACCACTCGGATTCCTCGTTCCTCTCCAGGCAGACCATGCCCCCCTGCTGAAATCTCACCGGATGATTCTCCTCCCTTCCCGTGAGGAGAAGTGAAACGAGCCTATCGAGAAAGGGGAGATGCCCGGCGATGATGATGCTCTTCTCCGTGTTTTTAAGTTCTGAAAACCATGGTCTTACCGGATCCAGAGGGTCTATACCGGCCCTCTCTTCGGATGGTATGCCCAGTTTCTTACCGATTATTTCGGCGGTTTGCCTTGCCCTCAGCTTTGTACTGTAATAGATTATCTCTGCCCCTATCCTGTAGCTGCTGCATGCGGAAGCTACCCTTTGCACATCCTTCTGGCCCTTCAGGGAGAGGGGCCGCATGGGGTTTTCCTCTTTGGGCAGAGGTTCTCCGTGTTGAATGAGGTAGAGTCTTACGACAGCCATGGTATTACTCCTCTTCTGTTACCGTAATATAATCGAGAAGTAGCACACTGTCACCACCCTTGTCATTGCTGATTTTTACAGAAAGGTCGACCGGTGAATTCTTTTCCGCTTCTTTGAGAAGTACAGGTTCCCCTTCAACGCTGTCTGAAGGAGCGCCCGAGGTGCTATCAGTGAGGTAAATATTACCCCCTTCATCTCTGTGAAGAAGGAGTTTGATATTCGATTTCTCCTTGAAGCTTACGGAAAAAAGCTCTTTCCCCGTATCTTCGTCCACCAGGAACAGGTTGATTCCTGCCTTTTCTACAGTTTGGTCCTCGGAAGCGGATGCAGAAGCGGCTTCCAGCTTGAAGCCAAGGCTAATGGTAGTATCGCCCTGCTTTATCTCTATAGGGGGGCTTTTGAGAGAAGAATCGGGATTCAGCACCATGAAACCCGGTT
>JALUUM010000033.1 GCA_027021365.1 Spirochaetales bacterium | reverse complement strand
GGTCGAAGGTATCCCATTCAATGCATGAAGCTTTGCGTCCCTTCGTATCTCCGGGCCCTTTCTCCGCTCTCCTTTCGTCCGGCCGTGTATTGACAAGTTCTATAGCATCCCTAAGGACACCGAGAGACCTATTCCCAAGGAGGTCTATCTTCACAAGTCCGGCATCCTCCGTGGCATTCTTCTCCCATGCAATTACGGGATAACCAAGGGGCGAAAGTTGCAGATGGGTATAATTCGTTATCGCCGTCGGTGTTATCACAACTCCACCCGGATGCGTGCCAATGTAACGGGGAAAGCCTTTTATTCTTCGGGCGATTTCGAGAAGCGACGACGGAATTTTTTCCTTTTCTCCCTTTCTCAAGTACTTAAGAAATTTCTTCGTCTCTTCTTCGGGAAAACCAAGCGTTTTTGCCGGTTCTCTCAGAGAAGATCTCGGGCCGAAGGTGACATGATCTGCCACCATACCCGCACGCCCACGATAACTTTCGAACACGTAACCAAGGGTTTTGGCCCTTTCGTCCCAGGGAAAATCCACATCTATATCCGGGGGGTCCTTTCGTCCGCGATTCAGGAAACGTTCAAAGAAGAGGTTATATTTTATCGGATCCACGTGGGTTATACCGAGAAGATACGAGACTATACTGGAGGCAGAACTCCCTCTCCCGCAGGTGCGGGGATAACGTGATACTATATCATGGACGACGAGAAAGTAATTTGCAAAACCCTTCTCCCTGATTATCGAGAGTTCATGGTCCAGTCTCCGAAAAACTTCTCTTCCACCCCGGCCTCTGTACCGCCTTTGTATCCCCCTTAGACAGAGGCGCTTTAATTGGCGAAAAGCCTCCCCCTCGGACATCCCCTTATAACATGGAAATTGGTAATCCTTGTGGATGATTCTCTCCGCCCATGCTCTCTCTGCAATCACCGTAGTGTTTGCTATGGCTTCGGGAATGGCCGAGAAGAAACCTTCCATCTCCCCGGAGGAAACGAAGCGATCTGATTTTATGGCAAACTCAGATGGGGGGAGTTCTTCGATTTTGCAGTTCAACTCCACGGCACGGAGCAGGTTACATATCTTTCTATCCGTGGCTTCAGCATACCGTGCATTGTTTACTGCCACGAGAGGCAGTCTGCGGCTCCTTGCAAACCTAACATTACCTGCAAAGCTCCTCCCGTAGGTCACAGAAAGGAAAAGCCCCGCTTTCTCCGGCTTTTCCGCCAGACTGCCCCTCTTCAGTGCTGCAGGTATAAGCCTTTCCGCCACATCCTGCCTTTCGGTGACGATTGTAAGACCCTTCCACCCTTCCTTCTCGAGCTCTTCCAGGGGCTGATATCCACCCTTCTCCCTCTCTGTCAGGATTGCCGTTATCATCCTGTTCAGCCTTGCATATCCCTCGGCACCGGTGACATAGGCGGTAAAGAGAACCTCCCCACCTGTTTTTATCCTGGCACCCACAACAGGACGTATTCCCGCCTCCCTGCATGCATTTAAAAACCGGATGAGGCCATAAAAATTGTTGATATCTGCCAGCCCTGCAGCCCGAAATCCCTGGCCAGCTGCAAGGCGGCAAACATCCTCGGGAGAAAGAGTCCCCTTTAGAAGCGAAAAATAGGAGAAAAAGCCAATTGGTACATATTGTGAAACCTTCATAATTACTACACAAAAGTTTAGTATATACTGAAAAAAAGTACAAGGACAATTTTTTATTTTCCGGAAATAATTCCGGGATTATTACCCGGAAGTCATGATACAATTCAATCAATGATGGAAAAAACACCAAGGATAGTTATTGGTACCAGCGGATACTCTTATGACGACTGGAGAGAGGTCTTCTATCCCAAAGAGCTTCCGAGGGGAAAACTTCTCGACTACTATGCCGAAGAATTCGACGGTGTTGAAATCAATTTCACCTATTACAGTTTTCCAAGCCAGGCAACAATCGCCAGGATAGCAGAAAAAACACCAAAGAATTTTGTTTTTTCATTGAAAGCCAATCAAATATTCACACATTCGAGGGAAAATGATGCTTTTGAGGCAATTCCACGTTTTCTCTACGGCATTGCCCCTCTTGTAGAATCAGAAAAACTCAAAAGCCTCCTCTTTCAGTTTCCCTATAGCTTTCATTACACGAGGGAAAACAGGTTTTATCTGGACAGACTATTGTCAGAATTCATCGAAAAGACCAAAGAAAAGATTCCTCTTGCCGTCGAGTTCAGAAACACAGAGTGGTTCCTTGAAACTGTAGTTTCAAAATTTAAAGAGATGAATACAACTCTGGTAAATGTGGACCTCCCAAGGCTCAATCGCCTTCCCTTGCCCGGAGATGCTGTCACATCGGAGATTGCATACATACGCTTTCACGGGAGGAACAGGAAGAACTGGTGGAAGGGTGACAATGTAAGTAGGTACGACTACCTCTATTCAAAGGATGAGCTCGAGGAGTGGCTACCACTAATAGAGAGGGTTATATCACAGGTAAAAATACTGCTCATCTTTTTCAACAATCATCACAAGGGAAAGGCGGTACTGAATGCCAGGATGATGAGGGAGGTAATAGGTGTCTGACGAATTGATGTCGGCTTACCTTTACCGGAGTCTATGTTTTCTTCACGTTTTTAAAAAAGAGCGGGATTATCGTTAGTGTGGAGATAGAGCTTACCAGCATGGCAAATATCATTACCACTGCTACCTGGAAGTGTACCCTCAATGGGGATAAGAAAAGTACCAGCATTCCGAAAGTAATTCCCAATGCATTAGCAAGAATAGGTATACCGGAAGAGTGCATTGCATCCCGAATGAATGTTTTCGAATCCCTCTCTTTGAAATAATCAAGAAGAAAGACAAAGTGTATCGCATAATCTATTCCAACACCAATTGCTATCGAAGACATTGTCACCGTGAGAATATTGAGGTTGAAACCAGTAATGTACAACAGGCCGTATATTCCGGTGACGGTTATGTAAATCGGAATCATTGAAACAAGGGCATTTTTCAGATTCCTGTATAGAAAGAGAAGAATGAGAAATATGCCAATGCTTGTTATGAGAAGCGAACTCTTCTGTGTCTCTACAACTAGCTCGTTTAAACGGGTAAAGAGTATAGGTATACCTGTAATGGTTAAATCTTTCTCATGTTTCACGAACTCGAGTAGTTTGTCGGCTCTTTCAGTATTCCAGTCCCTCGTAATCATGAAGAGGAGTACACCATTTTTGCTAATCATTCTTCTAGTTTCCGGAAACAATTTGAGCATGAGCCTTACAAGCATAGGTGGCGGGAAACCCTCTTTTTTCACCTGCTTTTCATAGTTCCATTTAAGGATATCCACTATTGAATAAACCCGGTAGATCCCCTCCATGCCTTCCAGCTTTCTTTCCAGTTTGTAAATCTCTTCCATCCTTCCTCTGTCTGAAAGCTTACCCTTAATTTTTACCTCCCCTATAAGGGGCTCGCTTGAACCGAACTTTTTTTCAACGAAAGCGAAATCCTTCCTTATGGCCGAGTGTTTCTTGAAAAAAAGTAGTTGATCGGAATATACGGTAAGGCGAGGTATTGCCATTATAGAGAGAAGGACCACAAGTGAGAAAAAACAAATCGGTATTATTGGCTTTCTGTTTAACCTGTCAAGTAGTTTCAGTACCTGTTCACCGAGTTTCTTCTTTCTCTTTCCTTCGGGAATGGTAATATGCGAGAGAAGTGCGGGAAGAAAAAACCAGGAGATGATTCCCGCATAACTGATTCCTACTGCCGCAAAAAGGCCAAGGTTTCTCAATGCGGCAATCCTTGAAAAGGAAAGCGAGAGGAATCCAACCATGGTGGTGACCGATGTTATGATCATTGGAATCCCCACCTGTTCGAGGGTTTTGGCTATTGCTGCTTCCTTTAACCTTGCATCACCGGTATTGTTATCTTCAATTTCAATGATTTTCGAAGTATTGTTATTTTCCCTTCCGGATGCATGACTTAATTGAAAATAATTTTCCAGGAAATGAATCACGAAGTGCAGGCCATCTGCTGAACCCATGATCATAACGAAAATCGGTGTTATCACCAGTATAAGATTCAATGCCAGGCCGGACCAGAATATCGTACCAAAAACCCACAATGCACTAAGGGCGGCAGGTAAAAGAGCAAACAAGGTGCATCTTCTGTTACGAACATTAAGGTAAAAGACAATAAAGAGAACTGAAAAAACGGATGGAGGGAGAACGAGAAGAATCTTCAGAAGTGTATGCAAAAGGGTATCATAAATCACTACACTACCGGTATATCTGACATTCATGTCATCGGGTTTTTCTACCGCTTTTATCTTCCACAGTGTTTCGTACTTGTTCCTCCCTTCCTTTGCTTTCAGTCTAACTTGGATAATTCCACTCTTTCTGTCTTTTGAGATGAACAGCGCGGAAAATCCCCTATCCTTCCCTACATCTTCCTCTATCATTTTCGAAATCTTTGCATGGTACTTTTTCAACACCTTCTCGCTTGTTTTCAAGGGTGGATAAGAACCAGGTATGACAGGCGGTATGAAGGTTATAACGGATGCAACCCCATCGATTGCAAGAATCTTTGTATAATACCGCCACAATTCGAGAAGATTCTTCTTTGTAGTCAGATCTTCCTCCGATGTAACCACAATCTCAATGGTATCCGTACCACCATATTTCTCTGTGATTCTCTTCAATTCTTCTGTATATCTGTCATCTATGTTGAAAAAGGCTTGCACAGAGACATCGATCTTGGCTCTTATCAGAGAGATCGCTGCAGCCATGTTGAGTATCAATGTAATTACGATGATTTTCTTTGAATTTCGAGTTATGAAATGAGCTATTCTTTTCATCTCAGTCATTCTATCTGAGTTTACTTCGACAAATCGGTAAACACCTCGTAATGTTTTACTTTTTCTTCAAACTCAAGAAGAAATTCTCTGTCTTCAGGATAGTACTTGGCCTTTTCATAGTCTTCCCCGGCAAAGTTCTTGATAACCTCGGTATTCACCCAGAAAGTGATCAGTAAAAAATGTGCCTCATTTCCTGTTATATTTCTTAAGAAAACAAGACGGATAAACCCTTCTGTTTCCCTGTAATCGGGTATTGCACGTTCCTTCAGGAATTCAGAATATGCCTCGTAATCCTCAAGTCTCGTTCGTCCATGCCAGATTCTTGCAATCATTTTCTTCCAGGCTCCCCTTTTAATCATTAATTATTCAAAACCACTCACGGCAGGTTCAATCATAGGGTAGTCGAAACATTTTAAGTCAAGGAACTTTGAATGTAAACCGGAAAGAAAATAAAAAAAGCGAAATATCAATGATTTTCTTTTAAGCTCAATTCGGTATAAAAGCCGATAGTCGAATAGAAAGGAAGGTATTGATTATGGGCGGTACAGGGCTCGAACCTATGACCTTCTGGGTGTAAACCAGACGCTCTCCCAACTGAGCTAACCGCCCGATAATGTTTCACGTATCTCTACAGGTTGTATCAATATGTTGTGACAGTTAACATATACGGTAAATTGATAATTGATACAACTCGTGATCCAAGAGCGAAAATAACACTTTTGTTTGATATTTGTCAATAAAAAATGTTTCAAAAAAACTCTCGATCTATTGAGATAAAATCAAATAAGTGTTATCTGTTACTTCAAATTTGATTATAAAGAAGGAGTTAAACATGCTTCCAGAAGATTTGAATTTCGAAAGCAAACTCTTGCATTCAGGTTACGAAGGCGATCCTTCGACCCTGTCAAGGGCGGTACCAATATATCAGACCACATCCTATCTCTTCAAGAGCCCGGAGCACGCTGCCGACCTGTTTGCACTCAGGGAATTCGGAAATATCTATACGAGAATAATGAACCCGACGAATGATATATTCGAAAGAAGGGTGGCGGACCTAGAGGGAGGGATAGGGGCTGTTGCAGTTTCCTCCGGGATGGCTGCAATAACCATGGCTGTTCTTAATATAGCAGGTTGTGGTGATGAAATCGTGGCTGCAACGAGTCTCTACGGCGGAACATACAATCTCTTTCACTACACCCTCAAGCGACTTGGAATTAAAACTATCTTTGTAGATCCAGATGATCCGAAGAATTTCGAAAGAGCCATAACTCCTAAGACACGTCTTCTCTACGGAGAAAGCCTTGGCAATCCAAAACTTGATGTACTCGATATCGAAAGAGTTGCAGAGATAGCCCACAAGCATGGTGTTCCCCTAATGATCGATAATACGGTAACATCACCCTACCTCGTAAAGCCAATTGAATATGGTGCTGATATTGTTATCCATTCTGCCACCAAAATCATAGGAGGTCACGGGACTTCGATAGGAGGAATAGTGGTGGATTCGGGGAAATTCGACTGGGATAACGGCAAGTTTCCCGAACTTGTAGAACCGGACCCGAGTTACCATGGAATAAAATATGTCGAAACCTTTGGGAACATGGCATATATAATCAAACTTCGGGTAACGATGCTCCGAGACCTGGGCTCCGCTCTCTCTCCTTTCAATGCATTTCTTTTCATCCAGGGCCTTGAAACCCTTCATGTCCGCATGAAGCAGCACTGTGAAAATGCACAGAGGGTTGCTGAATTCCTACAAGCTCATCCTAGGGTGAGTTGGGTGAATTATCCCGGTCTTAAATCCAGCAAATACTATGACATTGCAGAGAGGTACCTTCCAAAGGGGAAAGGGGCGATTATTGGTTTTGGTGTAAAGGGAGGTTTTGAAGCGGGAAAGAAGTTTATTTCATCGGTGAAAATGCTTTCGCACCTTGCAAACATACTCGATGCCAAAACACTGGTGATTCATCCGGCAAGCACCACACACCAGCAGTTATCGCCGGAAGAACAGAGAGAAACAGGAGTAACCCCCGATTATATAAGGCTCTCTGTCGGCATAGAAAATGTAGAGGACATAATAAAGGATATAGACCAGGCCCTGGAGGCTTCTGCGCCTTGATATTAAAAGAGACAACATAAAACCAGTGTTAAACTAGTGTTTCTGGATAATCGCAGCTTCGAGCTTTACAGCATACTCCATCAGTTCAATAGCTATTTTCTCATGTACACCATCGAAAGGAAGTAGCGGTTCTCTTACTATGGCGGTTGAATAGATGCCCTGCCTATGGAGCAATCTCTTGAAAAAGTGAATTGATATGTCGAGATGCTGGTTTGAAAAGGCCAATACAGGAAGCACTCTGTAGAATAGTTCCTTTGCGCCTTCTCTATCACCGGAAGAGTAGAGATCGAATATCCGGGTGTATATCCTGTGCATCCCCGTAGGCATGAATGCATGTACACCTCTGTCCAGTGCTTCTATCATCTGCATTACCGCCCATCCTCCGGAAATATGAAGCCGCCCGGCAGTTGCAGCTATCACCTCACTGTACTTTTTACCCGCCGGAACTACCTCTATCTTCAGACACTTGAAAACCTCTATGCTCTCGAATAGCCTCTTTATGAGTGGCACGGGGATCCCATACCCCCTGAAATCCCAGTCCTGAATCATCAGGAAACCTGGATCAAGCGCAGCAATATCTTCCACTTCACCCAGATAGCTACATTCATTCTCATATGGAATATTTACAAGGATTCCCTCACATCCCATCTGAAGCATCAATCTTGCCATTTCAAGCCTTTCAGCCCTTTCATATGAAGCACAGCCTCCTATAAAGGCAGCTCTTCCATTCAATGTATCCATGATGATTCTTGAAGCTTCAAGCCTTTCCCTTACAGAGAGCCTGTATACTTCGCTTGCCATTGCAGGAAACAGTATTCCTACAACTCCAGACTCCACAGCGTATTCTACATTTCTCTTTAGAGACTCCTCGTCTATATCCCCTGATTCGTCAAAGGGAGTATTAAAAACGGTAATAATCCCTCTCAAATCTCTTACCGGTTCAATGGCAGAACATGACTCTTTCATATTCATTACTTCTGCCTATGCTTGGCTACCTTGCCATCTATACTGTCATCATATTTCCTGGACTGGTGAATCCTGAAGATTGTTATCACGTCATCCGCTCCCAATTGAAAAGCCTCGCTGTGACATTTTTCTGCCAGCCTGAACAGTTCACTCGGATCACCCTCAACTGAAGTCGACATTGCACCCACTTCATATTTCAACCCGGAGCGTGCTATAATGTCAATTACGGAATCCACTGCACTGTACACATCCTTGATTTTTCTTCCACTTGGAATCACCGTTATGTCACAAACTGCCATCAATTCTTCCTTTAATTTTTCCCTTATTTGCTCTTTATTTACTATATCCCGTTGAAAGCCTAACAAAAGGCTCCACCTTTGAAAGTGGAGCCTTGAGATTTTGGGCGACACTGGACTCGAACCAGTGACCCCTAGCGTGTCGAGCAATATTTTACTAGATATAAAGGCTCTATTGCTCGTGTTTTTATAGTAGAGCATATTTAAAAGATATTCAAGATATAGTTTTGTATAAAATATAGCATGTTTTTTGGCATGTGGAAAATTAATTCTAATTTCTTACACTAATTCAAACTGGCTATAAAAGCTACTCAGAAACCGGTCAGCGTATCATTATAGAAGTCTAAAGCACATGTCCTTTAAAATGAAGTATAATTGAACAAATAAATGATCACGAAGAGAATGCATTTACTTAATAATAACTAACACAAGCAGTCCTGTAATTATAATGCTACCTGTAATTAAGATAATTCTTTCCTTAATTTCTTGACTCATTTTGTAATTTCTCCAAGAGTTTTCTAAATCGCTTGTTGTTTGCTTCAAGTCGTTGTACGAGGTTAAGAGATTGTCGATTATTTTCTGTTGCTCTATTGACTTCTTCTTTAATTTCTGCAGCGTTACTTTCTGCTCGGTCAAGGTCGTATTTAATTCTTTCGTTATTGTCTCGTATTCTGTTAATATCGCTGTCAATTCTTTTAGTGTTTCCAGACTTACATTTTCTGACCAGCATATAGAGGGCAATACCAGTAGCAATAATACCAATCCATGCAAGTATAATCTT
>JALUUM010000032.1 GCA_027021365.1 Spirochaetales bacterium | reverse complement strand
AGTATATAGTAAAGCTGTTGGAAGCATTCTTAGCTTAAAAGGATCCAATACATTAGACCAGAAATAAAAATCACCCTCTCCTCTTAAATAATTCATAAGATCATGAATACTCATTGTGACTGGATGAAATATAAAATAACCAATTAAAGCCCCTGTAATTGAATGACTAATTAATGGATTTGAAAGGAAAGATTTCTTTTTCATAATAGATATCTTTATTACTAAGTCAAATGAAAAATCTTAACCATTATATTCAATGAAATCTTCTAAAATATATTTCCTTACAATTTTAGTATACAAAGGCAATAAGAATATTTCAATATATAATAAACTAGTAATCAAAATATTTTCCCAGTTTAAGAAAATGGCTTCTTAAAATAAATATCAATTCCAATTAGGGGCTTTATCTTTAATTAATGTCCACCCTTACGGTGAAAAAAAAGGAGCAAATATCAGAATAGATGTTTTTGCTTATTTAAAAATGGTTCCGAAAATCTAAAAAAGCTATAGTGCGAGTAAAAAGTCATCATATATCTGTAAAATATATTAGAGATTTAGAACATGTAATTGATAGAGACAACGCTGAAATAGGTGTTTTTATTACATTAGAAGAACCCACAGGACCTATGAAAAAAGATGCAATATCTAAAAGGTTTTACCTTTCTGAAGGATAGGGAAAGGATTATCCAAAGATTTAAATATTGACCATTGAAGAAATATTATCAGGCAAGAGTCCTGAGATGCCAGAGCAAATTCAGGCACAAAAACAAGCAGAAAAAACCATTATCGACTCACAAAATGAATTAGATTTTTGATATTTCTTCTTGCACGCACTTTATCCCTATGATAGTATCACATTAAATGCGCCTATCCTTTTTCTTTAAAGATCTATTACTCATATCATAAAAGTCCAAACACTAATATAAAAAGTAATCAATAATATATTCTCTTATAGGAGGTCTTTTCTATGAATCAAATTATTGATTCTGATATGTTACTTGCCTATATCATTCAATCAATCAGAGATTTATCATACGAACATGGAGTCGAACTAGACTTATTTGACGTAAGAATACTCGAAGATCGATCCGGATGCGATCTTGTTGTTTGGCTTAATTCTCACAAATTAAAAGAAATTATAATCAAGAATCAGTTTAAAGATCGAAGACAGGTTAAAAAATATCTTAAAAAAATATTTTTAGAGGCAGAATTATTTAATAAGAATAAGAAATAGATATTTTTTTGATCTACCTGAAAATTAATATTTCCATTTTTCTTGTTCCATGAAGCCATTTAAGTTAGTCCATGCAATATCAAAGTATTCACATATGTTCGGAATACGCGCTGCATGTTCCTTCTTATTTTCTTCGGTAACAACAATGCCTTTACGTATTTTTGCAACCGCTATTATAAAAGGATCTGCAACCGGCATCCCACTTAATCTATGTCGCGTAGTAACAATTTGCTGGAAATGAGGTATACGAAAGATTTCCTTTACAAAATCTGTTTCTTTCTCATTTGGAATAATAAAAATATTCTTATTCTTTTCAATCCAATCGTCTAAATGTTTCTTGTTACCTTTGTTTTTTAGTTCTTTATAAACTTCCCTAACTGATATTATTCTTCCTGATATGACATAATCATTAAAATTTTGCCAAAATGAAGGAAATCTTTGAGGAAAATAATGCCCCAGTACAATAAAACTACTTGTATCAAATACATAAATCATTATTTTGATTTCTTACCCAAGAAATATTGCTCTAGATTTAATACATTATTTATTTTCATATTAAAATAATCAGCTAATTGCTCCAAACTGCAATATCCCTTATAATATCTACTGAATGCTAATTCTAAAAATCTTTCCCCAAAATATGATACTTGTGAAGGATAATAATTTCCCCTTACTTTACTTTCTTTATATTTTAACTTCCTATTTTTCTGATATTCCTTATTCCATTGAATTATTTTCTTTTCATAATAGTTCCGATCAACTAGACTTTTATCATAAAATTTACGTAATATTACTTCTCTGCTTACGCAATAATATTTAGCGATTTTTGTAATGTTCTCATCTTCATGTGGATTAAGATGAGTCCAATGTTTAAAATCACTTTCTGGAACTAAAAAATCTGCTGCAAATCTATTGCAAAATATTTCAATTTTCTTAGAAACATCTTTTAAAGAATCGATATAATTATCATTAGTTTTGGTGATCCCACTATTATGAAGTAAAATATGAGCAAGTTCATGGAAAATGGTAAATATTTGCCGTGAGATTGCTGTACTATTATTAACATAAATAATTGGAAATTCAGTATCAATTAAACTGAAACCAGAAATATCAATTTGTTTGAATGATCGTTTAAAAATAAATATTCCCTTTTTCTGTATTAAATCTCTCCATTTTTTGAATGCAATTCTATTATTCTTCCATTTAGTCTGATCTTTTAGAGTTATGCCAAGATATGCTCTTATTAGGGCAACAAGTTTATTAATTGGTATTTCATATGTTATCTGAATATCCCTAAATATTTTATTTTCACTTGGATTAACTCCGTCATTTAACTCTTTTAGAGTTAATTGCATAACTTTAGCTTGTCTTAGCGCATAACGGGTATCAGAAGCTAAATTCTCAATTTCAAATTTTGGAAGAGTGCGGAATTCTTTTCCCACTTCATCTTGCCTAGGCGGCTCAGGGAAAAAGAATAATGCTAATGGTCGTTTATATAATGTATATGCTATTTTTTCTAATTGTACATAGGTCGGAGCATCCTCTCCGTTTTCCCATCTCCTTATTATTGTTTCATTTTTTTTTAACGCAATAGCAACTTCTTGAATAGAATATCCTGCCTGTTCTCTAGCCCATTTTAGAATTTTGGGATTAATACCACTTATTTTACTAGCCATGCAAAAATCTTAATGAATTTATTTACTAAATTACTTTATTATTATCAAAAATTTATTAATTTTCAATAATATTTTTTTGTTATTAAACATTTATTTTTAATGAATTAACAATGCTGTCAAGCAATAATTCATTAATATATGTTTAGTATCATTTAGAAAACGGTAGCGCTTTGCATAAAAGATAAACTAAAAAAATAATTTCTTTAAAACACCCCATCAATAATATCCGCTTGCTGTCTTAAATGCTCCGCCTGCCAATGAGTATATCCATCCTGTGTGCGCTCTTGTCTCCATCCCAATGTTGCCCTGATCTTTGCTGGGTCTTGACCTGCATCTCGTAAGAGGGTGTTTAAGGTGTGCCTAAAACTATGTGGTTTAAGATTGCGAGCCCTGGTTTCGATACCAGCTTTTTTCATCGCATTCTGAAAGTGTTTTTTCCACCATGTCTCGCCCAACCTTTGTCCATCATCGTAACAAAAGACATAATCATCCGGATTGGTGCGTATGCTATCTTCTCTTAACTGAGATAATACCTGTATAGTTCTCTCCGGTAGAGGTGCTACTCGCTTCTGATTCCATTTTGGCTCCCCTATCTCATCCCCGCCTTTCCATGCTTCTACTATATGGATTATTCCATTATCAAGATCAACATTTCTCCAGTGCAAGCCTAATATCTCACCTCTCCTCATACCTGTTGTCGCTGCAAGGAGAAAACAAGCATAATCAAGAAGTCCAGCCCATGGTCCAAAGGAATTTTCCGGAAAAAGCCTTTTTAATTCATCTACAGAAAATATACCGGTGATTTTCTTCTGATATTTTATTTCGCCTATTCCAACAGTTGGATCCCGGTCCAATTCTTCTCTATATATGCCTTCTTTAAATATCAGCTTCAATATTCCAATTACTCTATTAACAGTTCGTTCTCCGGTTCTCTTAAGCAGCCTGGACCTGAAATCCAATACATCAGCCCTTCTTATATCAGAAATCATCATATCTGCTATTTGATCTTTAAAAATATATTTTTCCAGTGTCTGTCTTTGAATATTAGCATATCTTTTTGTAATAGATTTATTCTCATCCAACAATCTCCTGATGTGAGGACATTTATCCCATAAATAAAATGGTTCAGCATATTCTCTAAGCGTAAGATTAATAGCAATCCGTTGTTTTTTCTTTTCCTCAATAATTTTCAGAACATAAACCTCGGCTTTTGCTTTGGATGATTGTCCTGTAGAATGAAAAATTGTCTCATCACGGCTCACTACACCAGATTCTTTATTTAATTTGTATAAATAAACTACTCCAGATTTTCTTTTAACCTTCTTCAAATAAAACGGTTTTTTCATAATTTTCTGGCACTTTTATGGCACGTTTTTGAAAATTTGTCAATAAAAAAGGCTCTATTAAAATAGAGCCTTTATAATTCATTATATATTAATAAGTTATATGGGCGACACTGGACTCGAACCAGTGACCCCTAGCGTGTCGAGCTAGTGCTCTAACCAACCTGAGCTAGCCGCCCGGTATCCATATAGATACTCTTAAATTATCAATTCACATTGGCTTTTGTCAATATCCTTTCATCACTGGAATTGTTTCAGCTTCTCATATTTTTCCATAAGATCAACCTTCTGCTCTGATGTCAATCTTTTAGAATCTTTTGAACGTTCCAGAACCGTTTTTCTCACGGAAGGATCCGGATCGCCAATAAGCTTGTACAGTATCTCATAAGGCGTATTGGAGTGTCTTGCCACACCCACTCGAATCTCTGTGAACTTAGATTCAGCAAGTTTCTTCAAAGTCTGACTTCGTGTCTTCTTATTGAGTACCTTTTCCAACTCATCCATGTACGCTCTGGAATGTTCTTCCAGTTCGTTGTAGTCAGACCATCTTTCTTTGCCCTCCGAGTCAACTATCATGCAGGTCGCCCTGTCACCCGAGGAATAAAAGTATTCCGTAGTCTCAAAGGTTTCCTTCGGTGAAGAGATGAATCCTTCATTACCGTTGATCGTGACGATCATTCCGTCTTCTATGATGTCATGAACGCGTTTTTCATTGAAAACATCAAAACCGGTGACAATCGGAATCGTTAGATACTCCTTTGCCATCTGAATAACACGAGAAAGTGTCCCGCCACGTTCAGAAACTATTCCCTTAAGGTGCGGATCAGAAAAATACCTTCCGACATTTTTGCTTAGGTTATTGGTAAGGAGTATGTAATCCTCGTCAAAATCATTCGGATTGAGCCTTTCGATATAACGAATTTTGCCTGTAACCTCACCGGGTAACGCTCCCATGCCCCTTATCTTCTTGCCGGTGTACACCC
The DNA here is from genome assembly GCA_027021365.1 of Spirochaetales bacterium. GTDB lineage: Bacteria > Spirochaetota > Spirochaetia > SZUA-6 > SZUA-6 > JALUUM01. The sequence continues at coordinate 272,751 of JALUUM010000032.1, read as the reverse complement.
TGTCTGTCTTTTGAATCAGTTTTATCAAACCATACTCAGGATCAATTTGGACCTCTTCACCCTGATACTTTGATAGCTCCTTTACTGCATTTTTCTTAAGGAAAAGGGATATTCCTTTACCACGGGTTATGATAGCCGAGTGGCTACCCGGTCCCCCTGCCTCCACCACAAGGGCATTCAGCTTATTCAAATCTATTTCGACGCCTGGCTTCAACTCATGAATCACCAGAATATCATTCTCCTTGATTCCGGAAAGGTCATCCTCGTCTTCTATTACGTGTATCCAACCGGTAGTCTGAGGTCCTTTCGTGACTACCGTACCCCTGAATATTTCCTTACCAACATAATAAGCTCCCTTCCTCTGCCTCTTCATTTTCCCGACTTCTATGAAAAATCTCGTTTTCAATCCATATATGGTTCTTGTTCCATAAAAAATGTTTCTATTCTCTATCTTGAAATTAAGTTGGACCTTCATCCCCTCTGCCAGTCTTGCCAGTTCTTCACTGGCATCGTTTCTATGAATGAGCATGTCGAGAAGTGATTCCGTTGAAATGAATCGCTTATCGGTGATTTTTCCGTTTTTGCACTCTATATGACTCAAATAGAAACCTCGTCCCTTTGGGACACCCCAGAAAATTCTTCCCGAGAAGAATTCAGGAAGTGAGTTCAATATTCTCCCTACAGGTTTCAGCCCCTGCCTGCCATACAAGCCAAAGGTGATTTTCCTGAAATCCGGTAATATTACAACAAAACCATCCTTGGAGATAAAATATTTCACTCTGTACTTTCTCTTCTGGAAGAATATTAGGAGAGATTTCCCAAGATTTCTGTCCTTTATTACCGGCGTATCCTTGCTTTCCGGAACAGGTTTTCGGAGGAAAGGAAAAGTTTCCTTTATATACCATACAAAATAATCGGGCTCGGCAAATCGTTCTTTTACTAGAGTAAGAAGGAGAAGTCTCTTGTCCTGGAAGGTCATCCGGTTATAACCCTCTTCGCCTTCAATTATACAATCCCTCAGATGCTGTGGAACTTTCTTAAGCCAGTCTTTGGGATTCTTCAGTATGTCTCTCTTTATATAGAATGCACTCCTCATGATGATGCTGAAGAGATTCTCATAGTCCAGAATAAAGGCCAGTATATCGGCCTCGCGCCTCGAGAGGAGTCGAAGGTTTTTAAGCTTCTTGAGGTATGGATTGTATTCAAACAGTGTAAGCCTGGACCCGCTATACCGTTCCCTACTATCATACAGGTCATGTACCTTAACACCAAAACCAAAGGATTTGATCCAATATCCTCCTATATTAACCGTTTCATCTTCATTTCCGGCAGAAGACACCCATGTATTGATATTTATTCCGTAGCCCGTTGTTATAATATGCCAATCACCCCACTTTTGCCTTACAGCATCACGCTCTATCAGTATTCCTCTCTTGTTTCTGTGTAGAGCGGGTTTTTCCGGGTAAGGCCCCTTATGTTCATCCTTTTGGCCTATTTTATGGAAAGTATCGGCAAGACCTGAATTGTGTATCTCTCTGATCGGGGAAAAATCCTCTTCTCTTATTAATTCGTCCAGGTTATCACTTTCCCAACCATCGAAAACAATGTTCCCCCCCAGGAGTTCAGGTATGCCGGCAACAGGCGGGTAAAGATGAAACTCCTGCACCATTCTGCTTGCAATGGCACGTTCCTCGCCTATAGATATGTTCAGGGCACCTGATTCACAGTAATTACACATGGAATCCTGACCAAAAGAAAGTTCCTTGTTCTTAACGAAGTCATCCAAGTTGTGCAATGGAACGTAAAGATTACCACCTTCCAGTGTCTCCCTTATTTCAATTACATTCTTGGTTATGATTTTCTGAAAGTCTCTCCTTGCAACACCCGGATTTTCCCTGAAGAGCCTTACCAGATCTTCATGGAGGTAACTGAGCCTACCTGCTATTAAATACTTCCATTTTTCTACCTTATCTATAGTCAGGTCCATGATGAAATTAAGTGATTTTAAAAAATCATTAAAAAGGGCCTTCTGTAAATCTTCCCTGGTAAAAAGCCTTTCCCTCTCTTCGATTAGTTGCAAGGCCTCTGAAAGATGTTCTCTGTTGACAGATGCCAATGTTCTTATTAGATCAATTGCTGGACGTTTTGAAAAGGAGTCCCTGAATCCGTCAAGAACTATCCTCGTATTTCCAACCCTTATCTTCCTGTACACGGAATAGAGGTTCTCTATCATATTGTGATCCACATTCTTGAAAACAAAGAGAAGGTCTGATAGTCTGTGAGACACATTTTCCCCTGCTCTTTCCACGATCTGATCGAGAAAATAAGAGCCGAGAACGGTCAGTAGTTGTCTTGTATGCTCTGTACCCAGTTCATCAAAAACATCAAGTATTCGATTAATCTCCTGAAAGTTGAATATAATGGCATTTTCAGTCTCTTCATAATGAATGAGACTTTTTAGAATATCCCAGGCCTCAGCCCTTACATAGCTGTACGTGTCCAATGTATGTGCAATTATACTAGCCGGGTCGCGATGCGTTTTTTTCAGCACAGCCTGAAAAATCGTTTCGACAATGATTTCATACAGGGGAACTTGATTTTTTTGATGCAGAGCTGAAAGAATATAAAATACCGCCCTTATCGTTTCCTTACCGGGATGTTCCTTGAGGAATACATGATTATCCTTCAGTTCTATTGCGAAACTATTATCCTTATCGTTAATCAGTGATATAAAGGAGTGCTCCAGTCCCTTTGAACCTGCCTCTGGATTCAAAGCCTGATTTATTGCATCTATATAGGAATTTATTGCTGCTCCCATTATGTCATAATCGACAAAAGACCCTATGAAGGTTTTTCCGCTATCCAAATCATCAACCTGGGTGGTTACTTCCACAAGTCCTTCTATTCTGTGAGCAACCATCCGTATTTCTATGGGATGTTCCCTGTTAAGTTTAAATCGATTACTCCAGCTTGCATTTTGAGCTGCCTTTATGGAAGCATTTACCACGCCTTCGATTTCACTCGCCCTGCCAACTTTCTCTTTTCCATCTATCTCAAGAATGACCTCTGCATCGTAGAATCCACGCTTTGAAGCTGATTTCATCGAGTAGGACTTCAATGTCACCCTTGGTTTCTTCTCATACGTAGAAATCGCATTCAGAATTTCATTGATTTCTATTCCTTCCTCGAATATCCTTTCTATTTCCTGAAGCTTATCGGTTAGACGTATCTTATCTTCCGTAATCAACTTCAGGTAAACATTTTGAGTCTTTTTCCTGACCGCTTCCACAACCTTAAGATATTAAACTGTCATTATGCAGTCAATCAATGCGGTATTTGTAAGATTTTACTATTTTAATACGAAGGTACCTCGCATTATGAACTGTATAGGTGATCTCCCCCCCTTGACTCGAGGAGATGCAAATTGTATTCCGCCGGGGGTCTTACTGATTCTGTAGATATACACGATGGGCGGATCAAAGTATCTTTCCTGCGCATTTACCGGTTTGAAATACCCTACTCTGAATATCCACGTATCCTTTTTCTCCTCGAACTTCCCCTTAAAAACGGCCTTCCCTTTTGCTGTCTCTTTCGTGAAAATGAAATTTTCACCGGATATCTCGAGTTTCTCGTGAATTCTCAGGTCCCCACCGGCCTTTTTGTATACCAGTGTCCGCGTATATACCTTAGTCGCACAGGATGAAACGAGAATAATGATTACCACCAGAAGAATAGAATAAGTTATTTTTTTCATTTTTCCCTCCTGTTGTAATTATAGCACAGGAGAAAAACGATTAACAATTTGTTTTGCTCATCATCAGGAGACTTTTCAGATGACTGAAAACGGGAAGTTTTATGCGGACTTGATATTTCATCATATCTATCTCAGTACTGTTTCTTCCGCAGAGATAATCCTCAAAAACCAGATCGATACCCTTTACCCTTAGCTCAATCATTCTTTTCAATAGAGCTCTCAGCAGTTCGGAATCTTCGTCTTTTCCCTTTATTTCATTTAGACGTTTCAAATCTTTAATGAGAAGTTGTTCCATATCAGCCAGCTCGTTCATCCAATCCATGATAAACCCGTATCTGTTTGGATTTTCAACTTTTTCAATTGATTGGGACAGGTGAGTCATCTTAGTTATATTATCGGCTGAACAACCCCTCTTTTTGAACCTTATTTGAACATTGCAAGATACTATTTCTTTTTCAAAACCATAAGCACTCTCTCCAGCACTTTCTTTCTGTCCAGCGGCTTTACTATATAATTCTTTGCTCCGAGCAGAAGAGATTTTTTCACTAAATCCTGTTTTCCCAACGCACTGATCATTATGATCTTTGCATTTTTATCGAACTCCAATATCTTTTCCAGCGCCTTTATTCCGTCCATCTTGGGCATTGTTATGTCCATGGTGACGACATCCACATTCGGATACAATTCCTTATACTTTTCGAATCCCTCTTCTCCATCCGATGCAGTGCCAGCAATTTCGAATCCTTCCGATGTCAGAATCTGACTGATCTGTTTCTTAACGAACATTGAGTCGTCTATAACCAGAACCCTATAAGGAGTACCATCCTCCTTCAAACCTTCAGGTGGCCTTTCATTTATACTTGGAAAATCAGCTTTAGTTTTCATATGCCTTCCTCCCTAATTTTTTTCCCTGACGGCTACATTTATTTCAACTTTTCCAAGAGGCATTTCTATAGGTACTATAAGGGCCTCTACGGCGGCATCAGAGACCTCCATTTTTTCACCTGTAAATATCGCAGGTGGTGTTATGTCGAACTTGAAACCAATCTCCGATAGTTTCGTTACAGCTTGAGCAGTAATCATATTGGCCAGTTCTGTAATAGTAGCCTTAGCCAATTCATCAAGTTTTTTCAACTCCTCACCATTCATGGCAGAAGCAATGGCAAGAGCAGTTTTTTCGTCCATATCAAAGAGAACTCTGCCCTCTACATCTCCCGTCAATCCAATAATTGCGGTTACTCCAAGTACCGGTTGTGAGGTTGATTTCAGGTAAAGTTCCCCTCGAGTCAATTCCGTACCCAACACTTCTTTCAGTATGTTGAATGCTGCTTCTACAAATGGGTTTATGTATTCTACTCGCATTTCTGATAAAAGCCCCCTTCTTTATTTTGTTCAATTTTTTAAACTATTCTTTTCTGTACAGAACTACATTCCCCTCACTCACCCGCTTCCATTCACTGCCTATTGGAACCTCGTTCTCTCCCAACATCAGATATCCTTGACTCTTGAGGGAATCAGAAAATTCCGCAATCATTCTTTTCTGCTCTTCGGGTGGGAGGAAAGATATTAAATCACGTGCCACGATCAAGTCCATTTCAGGATACTCGTTGAGATGAGTAATATCATGATATTCGAAGACTATCAAATCTTTTATCTCTCTCTTGAAACGATAATCATTTTCATACTTCTCAACAAAATTGTTCTTGATGAAGTACTGGGGAATTTCTACCTGTGAAAGTACCAGATTGGGAGCCATTGATATATTCAGCAGGTCACTATCATTGGCCCATACTTTTATCACATTCTTTCCATATTTTTCTCGTAGTATGCATGCAATGGAATACGCCTCGTAACCCTTTCCGCAACCTATATCCCATACCTGAATCACCCCGCTGTATTCATCCGGAAGCAAGGCGAGGAGGTTATTGTGATAGTCATCACCCCAGAGTTTACTTGTGTATGGAGAGAAAAAAGGCTTTAGAAACTCCTCTGCATCTTTGACACTTTCCAGTTGTACGGGTTCCGAGGCTTCTCTTCGCAAATCGGACCATTCCCTGTAACGCCTCCTAGCCCATTCGTAGTTTACTTCAGTGATATAAAATGATTTCAAAGCTATCAGAGTATCCTTTATAAAACTGAAATCGAGCTCTTCATCCTGCTTTGCAGGTTTTGCCACCTCAGTTACCCTTTCTACTCTTTCTGTAATCTCTTCTTTCTTCTTACCATAACTTGCAGAGAGAACCTCTTCTTCACCGAATATTCTATCCACATCCAGTATTATGTAAAGTTTGCCTTCAACCTCCACCACACCACTTATATACTTTACATTCACGTCTCCAAAGAGGGGATGTGGTGGTTGAATATCTTCCTTTGCAATACCAACCACTTTGTCTATTGCATCCACTACTACTCCGAGAACCAGTTCAGGCAAACGCAGAATGAGAATGTCTTTTTCTTTCTCTGCATCTTCTTCCACGGTAATCATAAACATTTCACGAAGATCTATTATGGGAATGATTTCACCACGAAGATTGTACACTCCTTTCACAAAGGGCAGAGTATTTGGAACCATTGTAAAACGATTCTCTTTCAATATTTCTTTAACCTTCATGATATCGATGGCATACTCTTTACCACCAAGAGAAAAAGTGACAATCTTGAAATCAATTTTCTTCTTTATCTTTTCCTCTTCTCTGTTCTCGATTACCTCGTTCATTTCCGATTTTTCCCGTCTTCTATATTTGATTCCTTATTTCGGCACTATGCTTTAGACCCAGTTCCAGTAATTGATTGACATCCAGTATCAAAGCTACCGTTCCGTCTCCAAGTATGGTAGCACCGGCTATCCCGGGCGTATTGGTAAACCTGTCATGAAGTGGCTTTATGACAAGATCTTCTTCACCGATCAGAGAATCCACCATAAGACCCACCTTCTTATCTCCGCTACCAACTATCACAATAAAATAATACTTTCTCTCTTCATCAACGGAAATCCTGAAAAGTCTGTTCAAACGCATAAGAGAGAGTACTTCATCTCTCAGGTTGAAAACTTCATAACTGTCCAGATTTCTTATTTCATCCGGTTTTATTCTTACACTCTCGAGAACGGAAGTTATCGGGATTGCATATATTTCCTTACCAACCTTCACCAAGAGACCCTGTACTATTGCCAATGTAAGCGGCAGTTTTATGGTAAAAGTGGTTCCCTCTCCCTTTATCGAATCGACTGTAACTGTGCCATTCAGTTTTTCTACCTGTTTTCTTACCACATCAAGACCAACTCCCCTGCCTGATATATTAGTAACCTGAGAAGCGGTAGAAAAACCGGGCTGGAATATAAGATTGAAGGCTTCCACATCTGTAAGAAGTTTATTGGGATGTATCAACCCTCTCTCTATTGCCCGCTTTTTTACTGATTCAACATCGATTCCCTTTCCGTCATCCTTTATCTCGATGACGATCATGTTCCCCTCATTCCTCGCCTGAAGCAACACATGCCCCTCCGGAGGTTTGCCTTTTTCTATTCTCTCCTCCGGAGCCTCTATCCCATGGTCTATGGAGTTCCTTACACAGTGTATCAACGGGTCGAGAAGATCCTCGATCACCGATTTGTCCAATTCCGTTTCCTCTCCCTCTATTTCCAGAACAACTTTCTTATTGAGATTTTTCGAAAGATCGCGTACAAGTCTGGGAAACCGTGAAAATATCTGTGACACCGGTACCATCCTTATCCTCATAACACCTTCTTGCAAATCACCGGTGATTCTACTTAACTGTTGAGTGGTCCCTTTGAAAAGATTTATCGTGGATTTTATCTTGTTCCCAAACTCGTCAAATATACCAAAAAGTTCACCGAAATAATCCTGTAACTCTTTTTTGTTAAGTTGAATTGAAGAACCATTTCCGTTGGATTTCCCGAAATGTTCCAGCAACTCTCTCAACCGTTCCCTGTAAATACCTTGAGTGATCTGAAACAGAGATAAATTCTCGTTGAATGTTGAAACGAGCTGATTGAAGGTTGCCTTGTTTATCACCGTTTCACTTACAAGATTCAATAAATCATCCACCCTCTTACTATCTACTCGCAGAATAGAACCATGTTTTACGGGTTTTCTAACAGTATCTTGTTTTTCAGAAGTTGTCTCTTCTTTACTCTTCTCAAGGGATGTTTCCTCTTCGCTCTTGCTTTCTACCTCTTTCTGTTCAGTCTTCTCCTGATGTTCTTTTTCTTGTTCTTCTTCAGAAATAGGTTCTACTTTGACTGAGAGTGTAACATCCGGTATATTACAGCTTTTTTCTATATTCTCGATGCTCTCATCTGTCACGATATAGTATTCTACACGGGGATAAAAATTGTCTTCGTACAACTTGTCAAAATCAGGATTTGTTTTTATTACCCTGCCTACCTCTTTCAGGGCTGCATATACCTGGATTCCTCCAACCGTGTTCATAACATAATGTTCATCAAAATCCACGGTTACACGGTAGGCATTTCCTTCATACCCTGAAATTTCGTCCAGGGTAATTTCTTCGAAGGAAGTTTTTTCTCCACTGGCGGCCCCTTTTTTCTCTGTTACTCTATCTGTGCTGCCTCTCTTCTCTCCAGTAATTAATGCTTCAAGTCTGTTCTTTATTTCATCTATATTTTCATTATATATACTGCCATTGAGTCTTGCCTCGAGCATCTTCTTTATGATATCCAATGCATTCAAGAGATGATCTATTATTTCCGAGTCTACCTTCAGGTGGCCGGAACGAATCTCATCCAGAACATCTTCCAGAATATGCGTGAAATCTGAAATTTCGTTCATTTCAACCGTTGCAGCACCTCCCTTGAGGGTATGAGCGGCACGGAATATTTCATCTACTGCCTCTTCGTTATCGGGCTCGTTCTCCAGGAAAAGTATATTCTGCTCCAACAGTTCTACCTGACTTTGTGCCTCTTCGAAGAAATCTTTTAACAACTCCTCATTGGCTGGATCCAAATAGTCACTCATAACTAGTTTTAATAATATATTTCGTTCCCTGTAAGTCAAGTCAAATTTGATTTATTGACACCGCATCTACTTGAATATAACCTGTATCAGTAGCCTTGCCGGTTACCAGTAGTCTGGAGGTCAATGATGAACATTCTTGTTGTCGAACATTCAGAGGCTGAAGGAAAGAAACTTCTCTATCTCCTTTTGTCTCTCGGATACAGGGGTTTTATAGTAAAGAGCAGAGAGGACGCCCTGCCGGTAATAAAAGAGAAAGATATTGCTGCAATTATTATTGATGTCGATAATAAAGATGTGGAAGGTTTGAAACTCATAGATGATTTAAGAAATAATGAAAAAAGGCATATTCCATTCATCATACATTCCATAAACTCGAAGAGAGATTTTGTCTTGAAAATGGTTGAACTGGGATGCATAGGATATCTTCTCAAGCCAATCGATGAAAACAAGACATTGGAAAAACTCAAGAAAATTCTTTTGAAACTTGAAAATCATGATCAGCAGAGAAAGCACATAAGAATAAAACCTGACCCGGAAGAAATGTTGAGACTTCACTTCAGGGTACCAGGATATTCAAAGCTTATTGCAGGAAAAATTCTCGACCTGAGCATGGGAGGGGTTGCTACCGAACTCTTTAATCCCCCGCAAGGAAATATATTAAGAGCCGGAGTTAAAATTCCATCAATACAGTTTTCACTGATGGCGAAATCTATCTCAGCCGAAGGAGTGATAGTTGCAGTAAAGGAAAACATCGTAGCAATGAGATTCACTGAACTATCCAATGAAGACAGAATGAATCTTGCCAGATATATCTATAAAAAAATATCATGATATGAAAGGGTTTGATTTTTTGAAATTTAGAACTACACTGATAAGTATGGAGGTTGTTTGAATGAAAAATCTCTCTATTTTGATTCTCTTTCTCGTTATTATCCCATCTATGGCTTCTACTGCGAACATTACCGTGCCTTATATGGAACTTATAACACGTGGAACAATGTCCAACGGCCTTTACGAAATGTCAACAAGGGGTGAAATGGATCTTGCCGTAGAGGGGGGGTACAAATTTGGTGGAATGGTAACCCTGAACTATAAAAGTGAAAATATAGAAGATATTGCCGCAACAAGCAGTCTTTCTTTCAAAGGTGCTGGTCTGATCATAAAAGACATATTCTCTCTTCCTTTAAGTTTCCAATACTTCGTAGGAGAAAATGATACTCTATGCTCAGGTGATGATTTTACAAAGATTTTTGGCAGCATACCGATAACCACACAGTACGCAGGATATATATACTTCCCCGAGGGAATTATATACGATGGAATTCATACGATCTCGGGCACAGGTTTGAAATTTACCCTTCTTCCCAATGATAAATCTCTCTACTCATTCTATTTTTATCAGGATGCCAATATTACCCATGATGTTTCCGGAACCAGTCAATTCTGGCCCGGTCACTATTCGACAGACTTTCGATTCATGATGAACTTAAAAAACCTGAAGATCGAGACATTCCTGGGAGCAACCTTTCCCATTTCCACAATGGGTATTTACAGGGGGGGGATTCTTTTCTACACGGCTGATCAAGGAGTTGAATTTCTCGTTCAAGCAGGAATACCACGGTGGGACCCTGTGAGTGATTTATTCGGGATCAACCTGTTCTACCTCCTGTTTGAGCCAAGGGTACACATGGGTATATTTTCCATCATTCCAACTTTTTTCTGGCACCCACAGTACTACCTGCAGAAGGAAACAAACGAACTGGGCTCTTTCGATGTGAATATAAATTTCTTGTTCGGTAATCCTCAAAAATCGCCTATAAGCGGAGGCTTCGAAAGCAATCTTGCTTTTACAACAATAGGAACCCAGCAATTCCTAGTAAAGGCTTCACCCTATGTCAGCTTCATCACACAGGGAGTAATCTGGAAGATAAAAATGAATGCCCGTATCTGGCCCTTCAATATAAACAGCCTTATAGAGACTTTCATAGGAATCAGAGCGGAGTTTTAACATGAAAAAAATATTATCGACAATCTTTTTAGCCATCCTATTACTACCTTCCGGCTTTCAGCTGTGGGCCATTGACATTGGTGGCGAATTCCGAATAGAGAACCTTGCATTCAAACCAGACCGGAGTCAATCAGACACCACGTTTTCAGGTAATGATCTTCTCTATGGATTTTCAGTTTATGCAACAGCTCAGATAACGGATAACTTTGCTTTCGAAAGCGGTTTTTTCAACGATGACATACTGCGGAATATCTCCTATTCTATTTTTAATTACCGAGAAAAATTCCTAAACATAGGAGTCGGGCCTTTCTTTGGATTTTTCAATGCAACCAGTACAATACTGAAATCCGGCATATCCACCTCCATCAGACTGGAACTGCCTGGCATTGCATTCCTCCATTTCCGTTCGGACAGTACAATCGGAGGAAGACTCATTGAAACCGGTGACTATATACAGGAGAGGAACGATATAGCTCTTGGCTACTATGTAAAGAATGCTATTTGCTCATTCAACCTGGGCTCTAAAAAATTTACTCAGAAGAGCAGTCAAAGTCTCGAAACCGTAGACAGCCTAACAGAGTATTCATTCAAAACAGAAATATTCGAGAAAAACACACCTTACACCATAACACTCGTGTTTGCATATCAATCTCTCGGTAAATCATTTATTGCTTCCGGAACAACGACAAAACATACACTCGATTCTATAATCCTAAAGACAGATATAAATATTTACATAACGGAATACATCCAATTCTACACTAATCTGGAGAGCAGTATCTACACATTTGGACAGGATTCGCTACTTGGGATTTCAAACCCGGGTCCAGGAGGTTACCTTTTTAGGTCCATGACCGGAATTAAAATGAACCTTGACAGATTTATAAAACCAGGCAGATTCTTCTGAGTCATTTGACAGATACGCTTTTAGAGGATACCCGCTGAATCCAAGGCCGCTATCTATGGTTTGACTGCTATCTATGGTGGGTTTTAAATGGTTTCCCTCTTGACCTTGTTGGTAAGTACACCGATACCCTCTATTATCACACGAACTGTATCACCCTCTCTCAAGAACCTCTTAGGTTCCCTTTTGAATCCAACCCCTTCAGGAGTGCCTGTCAGTATGAGGGTACCCGGGAGTAAAGTCATTTGTCGAGAAAGGAATGAAACAAGTTCATAAGGATTATTTATCATATCCGAAGTTCGGGAATCCTGCATCACTTCCCCGTTTATTTCACACTTTATCTGTAGATCTAGGGGGTCTATCTCTGTTTCGATAAAAGGACCGAAGGGGCAAAAACTATCGAATGATTTCGCCCTGGCCCACTGAATATCTCTCCCGAATTGGCAATCCCTCGCAGAAACATCATTGGCACAGACATACCCCAGGATGTAATCGCCTGCATCTTTCTCTTTAATCCGCTTGGCGTTTTTCTTTATAACGATACCAAGCTCGGCTTCGTAGTCCACTTCATCTGGTGCTTCGGAAGGAATAACAATAAAATCTCCTTCTCCCACAATGGAGCTCGTTGCTTTCAAGAAAAACTGAGGTTCCTTCGAACTCTCTATTCCGGTTTCTCTTACATGGCTCGAATAGTTCAATCCCATTGCAATTATGTTTGGAGGTTCAACAGGCGGGAGATACCTCCTTACTCTTACCCTCTCATCGGTAACATGATAATCGCCAAGTATGTTACCTTCTAGCCTGATAAATTCATCACCTTCCTTGAAAACCCAGGTTATCAGGCCATTATCCAATTCAACTCTCGCTATTTTCATTTAAAGCTCCTCCAACCAAAAAAATCAAAAAACACTTGACATCAATGACATATCTGTGATGATTTTATCGTTAACAACATTTATTATGGGTGAGGATAGGATTTTAATCAACATCACACCAATTAAAAAATTACAAGGAGGATCTCATGTTTAAAAAGGTACTGTTAGTTCTGATAGTGCTTGTTGCAATACAGGGTCTGATCTTTGCAACAGGAACCCAGGAAAAGAAGGGAGAAAAGTTACACATCGTAGTGGCAACGGATGCTACCTGGCCTCCCATGGAAATGGTAAATGAGAAAAAAGAAATCGTTGGTTTCGACATCGATCTTATGAAAGCCATAGCCAGGGAAGGTGGATTCACGGTTGAGTTCAAGAATACCGCATGGGATGGCATTTTTGCAGGCCTTGCAGCGGGTAAGTACGATGCAGTAATGTCATCGGTAACAATCACAGAGGAGAGAAAGAAACAGATGGATTTTTCCATTCCTTACATTAATGCAGGTCAGGTTTTGGTTGTAAGGAAAGAGGAGTCCGGGGTTTCTAAACTGGAAGATATGGTCGGGAAAAAAGTTGGTGCACAGATTGGTACGACAGGAGCTTTCGCCGTGGAAAAGGTAAAAGGTGTAATGCTGAAAACCTACGACGAGATCGGCCTCGCATTTGAGGATCTGGTTAACGGAAGAATAGACGGTGTAGTCGCAGACAGTCCGACAGCTGCAAATTTTGCACTTCAGAACGCAGATTTCAAGGGAAAACTGAAAATCGTCGGCAAGCCATTCACGGAAGAGTACTACGGCATAGCAGTCAAGAAAGGCAACAAAAAGGTACTCGATGCAATAAACAAGGGTCTTAAGAAGGTCCTCGATTCTGGAGAAAACAAGAAGTTAGAAGAAAAGTGGCTACGTTAAAAAAATCCAGAATTGAAATTTCTGACGGGGCACTGATTCCGGAAAAGGATGATTCTGCAGTATTTTCTGCATGGCGCATATCCTTTTTCGGGGCCCTTGCCCTGATAATTGCTCTTCCGCTATTCTCACCCGAACCATACAGGAGAATACTTCTCTTTCTCCCCGATGGTATATTGAGAACCTTTGAGGTTACTGTTCTATCGATAATATTCGCCCTTTTTTTGGGCTTATTCACCGGCCTCGGCCGAATATCCAGAATAAAAGTTATAAACAGAATTGCAACAATCTACGTTGAGGTAATAAGAGGAATTCCCCTGCTCGTACAGATATTTTACATCTATTATGCCCTTGGCAGGATTATAAAATTACCAGACATAACCTCTGCTGTTATTGCCATGGCAGTTTGTTACGGGGCTTATCTAGGTGAAATATTCAGAGCCGGTATACAATCCATTCCCAAGGGTCAGATGGAAGCTGCTCTTGCATTGGGAATGTCAAGAAGCCAGGCCTTAAGAAAGATTATTCTTCCTCAGACCATAAAGGTTGTTCTTCCGCCTGTCGGTAATGAATTCATAGCCCTGCTTAAGGATTCTTCTCTCGTTTCCATACTTGCAGTATCCGACCTATTAAGGAGGGGGAGGGAATTTGCCTCAAAAACTTTTTACTATTTCGAAACATTCACGATGGTTGCTTTAGTATATCTCGTTATAACACTTTTCTTCTCGAGACTTGTAGCGCTAATGGAAAAGAGGCTTCATCAAAATGAACGATAGGGTTCGCGTAATAGACGCAAAAAAATTCTTCGGGAAAGTGGTAGCTTTGAATGGAGTGACTCTGTCTGTAAAGGAGGCAGAGGTTGTCCTTGTCATAGGCCCCTCCGGAAGTGGTAAAAGTACACTCCTCCGATGTATAAACAGGCTCGAACGACTAAACTCGGGAGAAATATGGATAGACAACGACGAAGTTACAAAACCCAAGGCTGATATAAGAAAAATCAGAGAAGAGGTTGGAATGGTTTTTCAATCCTTCAATCTCTTCCCTCATTTGACGGCTTTACAGAACATTACTCTTGCCCCTAAAATAGTAAAAAAAATTCCTGAAAAGGAAGCCACCGATAAGGCCAGAATGCTCCTAGAACGCGTAGGTCTGATTGATAAAGCTGATGTTTATCCCGGGCAACTGTCCGGAGGGCAACAGCAGAGAGTGGCAATTGCGAGAGCCCTGGCAATGGAACCAAAGGTAATGCTTTTCGATGAACCGACCTCTGCCCTTGATCCTGAAATGATCAAAGAGGTACTGGATGTAATGCTCGACCTTGCAAAAGATGGAATGACAATGTTGGTGGTATCGCATGAAATGGGTTTTGCAAGAGCAGCGGCAAACAAAGTTGTCTTTATGGACAACGGGGAAGTTGTAGAGACAGGTCCACCTGAAAAGCTCTTCACTCACCCGGATATGGAAAGAACCAAACGATTTCTCGATCATATACTGTAAAGATCGATTCAAATTCGAAATTCAGGCTAACAAATAAGAAGCCCCTGAAATCTCAACATTCCAGGGGCTGGATTGGCTACTATCAATTTCCATTACTACCGGCCACCATACTGGCCGATTTTTCTAATCTTTTTAAGTCTCTTTCTTTCCAGGGCTTTTTTCTTTCTGTTTCTGATAGCTGAAGGTTTTTCGTAAAATTCCCTCTTCTTCCATTCTCGAATGATGCCCTCTTTCTCTACTTGCCTCTTGAACCGCTTTATTGCTTTTTCAAGAAGCTCATCTTCACCAACAATAATCGAAGCTATTTAAATCACCTCCCTTCAGTGCCGCTGATATTTTGTGTCCCTATACTACTTATAAAAATATTTTTGTCAATCACCTTCCCTTCCAGGAAGGGTTCCGGATCGACGGCAACACCGGAAACCCTGATTTCCCAGTGGAGATGTGGCCCGGTAGCAAGCCCGCTCATACCGGAGTATCCTATTATCTCTCCCTTCTTTACCATATCCCCAGCCTTGATTCTGATGGAATTCAGATGGTAATACAAAGAAAACACACCGGGAAAATGCTCGATTATTACAGACTTCCCAGTTAAAATCCTCTTTTCTGCCAGTACAACTCTTCCGTCAGCACAAGCATGAACCTCGGTTCCTATTTGAACTGCTATGTCAATTCCATTATGGATACTGGACTGAACTGCTCCATCCGAATAGATATATCTCCTCCTGTCTCCGAAATGACCTGTAATCCGCCCTCTTACGGGAAAAACAAAACCCGAGTAAGCAAAAACTGCATTGCTATCAAAACTCCTTATTATACTGAGCAGTTTTTGGGTTTCTTCACGAATCCGTCTGTCATCCCGTTCTCTCAAACTTGTTAATGTTTCATTCAGCTTTATTACATCGAGTGGAAAGGCTTTACCCCCCACTGTTACCTTCCTTGTAAAGATGAAATGCCTTGTTTCATCCCATCCGGAAATATCTAATTTATAATCTCCTCTTCTTATATAACTCGGGATTCCGAGGAATCCCACCCAGCGGTCATTTACCCTGAAAAATTGATTCCTGCTTACCTCTCCCCCCTTTTCATCTCTTAATACTGACCTCACCCTGTTGACCTCAGGAATTGTAGTTACTTCTGCTGCTATCACATCTCCCCTCCTGAAATCGGAATCGATTGATATATCAGCCCCTATTGGTTTTTCGTTTCCGTTAAAATAAGAAAAAAAGCCTTCCAAAGCAACTATTTCATGATTAACATCGTAATAATCCGCATCGGTTGATACAAAACATCTCGAATACTTTTTATTTTCAATAACGACTATCTTGCCGCTATCAAATTTCTTCTGATACCTCTCCGCCTCGAGAATCATTGTATCAACATAGAGTAAGAGAAGAATCAGTAGAGTAATTTTAAATCTTTTCATTGTCCCTTCATGTCTAACACGTTTAACTGAAGCTTTTCCACGTTCTGGAAAAAGTTTCTCGTAATCCTGTACACTATATCTACCTTATCGCCTTTCTTCACCCTTTCCGCAGCCCCGGCCCCGTTCCAGTATACAGCGGGCCACTTGTACCTGCCTGTATCGAAAAGCAGCCTCAGGTGATTCAACTCTCTTTTCCCTATAAGCTCAACATTTGAAAGAACTATTCCTCTGGTAAGAAAGATTAAGGGTGGATTTTTTTCACCAAAGGGTTCGAAAAAATCCACGACTTTCACTATCTCAGGTGTTAAATATTTCGGTGGTATCTCTGCATCTATTTGAATAATGTCTCTTTCCTTTTCAGGGACATCGATTGTATCGATTAGATCAAAAAATTTCTCTTTGAAATCCTCAAGATTTGACTTAGGCATACTGAAACCTGCCGCAAAATCATGACCGCCATAGTTTTCGAGAAGATCGCTGAAGTTTTCGAGAAAATCACGAATACTGAATACGTCAGTGCTTCGCAAGGATCCTACTATCCTCTCTTTCAATTCTGTCATAACGACGGAGGGAACTCCGAAGGCATTGACCAATCGTGATGCGATTATTCCGGTAACGCCCCGGTGTATATCAGGGTCGAAAACCAGTACGAATTTCGCTCCGGTTTTCTCGTAGGATTCCCTTGCCTGTTGTCTCACCCTTTCCCATGCATCGCTTCCCAGCCCCTTCCTCTTTCTATTCAAATCTGAAATATAATCGACAAGCTGAGAGACTGCCGTTTCATCGGTCGCGAGGAGAAGTTCGGTAGCTCTGCCAGGCTCGCCCATTCTACCCGCAGAATTTATGAAAGGTGATATCTGCCACGCGATATCCATTGTTTTCAGATTCTTGCCGAGCAATGATTTTCTTAAGAAAAGCTCTTTCAATCCACTCCTTTTCGACCTACTAAGCTGTTCCATCCCGACTTTCACGAGAATACGATTCTCATTTACCAATGGCATAAGGTCGGCAACGGTACCCAGGGCAACTATATCGAGTCGTTCCTTGAATTTTTCAAATACCTTTTCTTCTCTCTTGAAAAAAAGGGAGAGAAATATGTGTTCAAGCACGTCGATTTCCTCTGTCCTGTTGCTCCCGAAGAACAATCGCGGTTCCAGTTCCTTTATTCTGAGGAGGGTTTTTCCCGAAAAACCGGGAAGGAATCTCCTAACGTATGGTTCAATATCTGAAAGTTCCATATCAGGAAGATAACCGAAGATCCTTTTCAAAAAATCCCTCTGTTTCTCAATACCATACACGAGTGTTTCATAACCTTCCAGGAAACCGGGCAGTCTGGAATTCTCGTATTTCAACATCCCGGGAATGAAATTATCTATAAGTCGTTCCGTTTCTACGAGATTTGTCAGCTTCACAGCCTCTACAACATAAGAATCATTGGCAGGGCGGATATTCATCAGACAAAGAGTCTCTCCGTAAAAAGGAGTTCTTGAAAAATACAGAGCCCAAACCAGTTTTGATACTACGCCACAGCCAGATAATTCTTTGAAAGGATAGGCAGTATCCTTCAGTTTGGGGTTTATTATGGAAAGTGCCTCCGGCAATGTGTCGGAAGGATTATGGTGGTCGACAATAATTGTATCGATTCCCTTTTGATTTGCCATATCTATCTCATATACATTCGAAATTCCACAATCTACCGTTATCAGCAGGCCGATCTCCCTTTTGGAAATATCTTCTATCACCTCTTCCGTAAGTCCATAATTATCGTCTCCTTCCGGAAGAAACCAGCTGACTTTTGCTCCGAGCTCTGTGAGTGTTTCGTAAAGCAGAACAGTAGAGGTTATTCCGTCAACATCCCTGTCGCCAAATATCCCTATGGACTCTCCAACCTCGATGGCGGTATTTATCCTATCTACAGCATCTTCCATCTCCTCGAAGAGGAATGGATTGTGAAGACTTGAAAGATCATTCAACAGGAAATAACGCACCTCATCTTCGGAAACCACACCTCTCCTCGAAAGAATCGATGCAATAATGAGATTTAAATTGTATTTTTTGGAAAGTTCCCTTACCTCATCAGTATCTAATTCTTTCTTTACCCATCTCATCAACTTACTATCTCTTTCAAAATAATACCCTTTCCTGGGACTTTTCCCTCTGTGAATGAATATGCCGAAAGAACAAGATCCCTTGCCTCTTCAATACTGCTTTCATCATCGCCATGGAGGATGAAAAGGGTTTCCCCCTCTGCCACCCTTTCACCGACTTTTTTCTTCAATTCTATACCTACCCCGGGAAGAACATTATCCTCCTTCTTAGCCCTTCCCGCACCAAGCACCACCGAGGCAAGACCTACCTTGTATGCATCGATCTTTGAAACAAATCCGCTTTTGTCAGAGGAAATCTTTTTCAGTACCTTTGCCTTTGGCCCCAATTCAGGATTCGCTATCACCTCAACATTGCCATGCTGATAGCGAACATTCTCCTTCAATTTTTCAAGTGCGGCTCCATTTACAATCTTCTCTCTGCACAATGCCTCTGCTTTTTCGATGTCAGGAGTTATTCCGCCTGCCACCAACATCCATCCGGTAAGCCTTACAGTCAAAGACATCAGATCTTCAGGTCCGTTCCCTTTAAGACAATCGATTGCCTCTTTTACCTCGAGGAAATTTCCAACCATTCTTCCCAGCGGGTTATTCATGTCACTTATAACAGCGATTACCCTTTTACCCAGTTCATTTCCCGTCTTTACCAGTGATCCTGCAAGTTCTTTCGCATCTTCTATCGTTTTCATGAAAGCACCGGAACCGCATTTGACATCAAAAACAAGAGCCTGGGCCCCTTCTGCAAACTTTTTCGATAGGATACTGGCAGTTATCAAAGGAATTGATTCTACAGTACCCGTGACATCCCGTAATGCATACATCTTTCTATCTGCAGGTACCACTCTCTCACTCTGGCCTATCATGCAATAACCAACTTCATCGAGGCCTTTTATGAACTCCGCGTCTGTCAATCTCGTCGTGTACCCGGGTATCGATTCAAGCTTATCCAGAGTACCTCCCGTATGCCCGAGTCCCCTTCCACTCATCATGGGAACCTTAATTCCACATGAAGCGGCAATGGGAGCAAGTATCAACGAGACCTTGTCACCAACCCCTCCCGTCGAATGCTTGTCAACCAGGGGACCTTTCAGTGAAGAAAGATCATAGGTATCACCCGAATCTATCATTGCGCGTGTAAGAACACTGCTCTCTTCAAAATTCATTCCCCTGAAATATACGGCCATAAGAAAGGCTGACATCTGATAATCCGGAATACTACCATCGACATAACCATCGACTATAAACCTTATCTCCTCATCGGTAAGTATTCCTCCGTCACGCTTCTTAACTATCACATCTACAGCTCTCATCTGTTTCCTCCCCGTTGTTTTTAACTCTGATTCTCAAACATTATCGTCTTTATTGGTTTGTAGACAGGTCCTTCCTTTCTCAGTATCGATTGGTAAAGCACAAATCTATCCAGAAGCAGCGGCGTCCGGAAAGAGAGTTTCCTGCCTACCAATTCTCTGTCGACCCTCTCCGATTTGTTTCTTGCCAGTGTTATATGACACTTGAATGCTCTTTCTGGTTTCGAAAATCCGTGTTCCTCCAGCAACCCGACGAATCTATTCTGGTAATCTATAATTTCTTCGGCACCTCTCCCTATATCGATATAGATAACCCTCACCATACCTTTGGACGGAAAGAATCCTGCTCCGCCAATCGAACAAGCTATGACATCATTTTTCAAGGATTTATCATCCATCAATTGAATAATCTCCCCGGTTCTATCTCCGTCCAACTCTCCGAAAAAGTAGATCGTCAGGTGCATATTTTCAGGTTTCACATATTTGAGTCCTCTATAGATTCTCTTCAATTCATCCTGTTTCTGGCCAATAATAGTTTTGATATTTGATGGCAGTGGAATTGCGGCAAAAATTCTCATAGAATTCCTCCCGAACTCCTTATACTATTCATAACCGTATCCGTTAAAGACTCGAGCTTTACATATACAAACCTCTTTAACGGAAAAAGAGAAGAAATCTCATGGGTTTCATCGATCAACCTACCCAGAGGTAAATCCATTGAAGAGTACAGGAAAGATACGGATTCTCCCGAAAGTTTCATATCTGTCGTATTCTTACATATCCTGCATCTCACTGACGCATCACGAGTAGAGAAAAAAATATCTTCTCCTTTATCGATTTTTTTATCGCATACCGTACAATGAATATCCCTGGCCATGAATCCCATATGATGAATCATACGGATTAAAAAGCCAAGTGATATAAGAACGGATTTTTCCTCCTCGATATTATCAAGAATTTTCAAGGCAATTACTAACAGGTCGAAAAGTTCCGAAAATTCATTTCCTCCCGCTTTTGTATCCATAAGAAATTCTGCCCACAAGGAAGCAGTATAGTACTTTACTATACTCTTTCGTATCTTTTCGAAAGGGTCGATCAGTTCGATATCGTTGAGTTTGTTGGTCTCCTTTATCGGATTATAATATATGTACATCCTTGAATGTATGAATGGTTCAGTGACAATTCTGAAACGGTTTTTCATCTTATAGGCTCCATGTGCAATTACATTCATCAAGCCATGTTCACGAGAGAATATTCTTAATCCTTTATGTATCTCACCTATCCTGTATTTCTTTAAGATAACAGCCTCTGTTATATAATTTCTCATTCATATCGATATTAATCCAATGGAAGTGACAATAGCAATAGCTTGACTGTGAATTAAACACTTAATAACTTGTAAGCAGAAAAACATCCACTTACATAAGGGGTAAATCTATGACAGAAACACATGTAGTTCCTGCGGACCAAGTTCTTCCCAACAAGCTGTATATCATTCCACTCATGGGTAAACCAATCTTTCCCGGCATATTTACACCTCTCCTGCTTCCTGCGGGAAGAGATGTTGAAATTGTAGAAAAAGCTCTGACCTCTGATGCATTTATCGGTCTTTTACTTACAAAAGGAGAAACAGTTGAAAATCCTACTGCAGAAGATCTTCACAGAATAGGTACCGTCGCAAAGATAGTGAAAAAGATAAATCTTCCCGATGGCGGAATAAACATCTTTATCTCGACCCAGAAGAGGTTCGAAGTAAAAAAGTTCCTTCATTCAGAACACCCAATCATAGCAGCAGTACAGTATCTTGAAGACAAGAACTTCGAATCCGACGAGGTTAAGGCATTAACGCGATCTCTACTCGGTGAAATGAAACAGATATCTGAGAACAATCCCCTGTTTTCTGAAGAAATGCGATTGAATATGGTAAACATAGATCACCCGGGGAAAATCGCCGATTTTATAACTTCTATTCTGAACATAGATAGAGGTGAACAGCAAAAAATACTTGAAATACTCGATGTAAGGGAGAGGATGGAAAAAGTTCTCATTCATATAAAAAAAGAACAGGAACTATTAAAGATCCAAAAGAGGATTCAGAAAGAAATAAATGAGAAAATTTCTAAGAGCCAGAGAGAATACTTCCTCAAAGAAGAGTTGAAAGCTATTAAAAAAGAACTGGGAATGCCCGTAGATGCAAAATCCAGTGAATACAACAGGTTCAAAGAAGCCATAGAGAAACTGAACCTGAAGGGAGAAGTAAAGGAACAGGTAGAACAGGAACTTGAAAAATTCTCCCTGATGGATCCCAATTCTTCAGAGTTTGTTGTCACAAGGAACTATCTTGAAACTATTGTATCACTCCCATGGCAGGATCCTCCTCCCGAAGAAATTGACATGGAAAAAGCAAAAAGGATACTGGAAAAGGATCACTATGGAATGGAGGATGTAAAGGAACGCATACTCGAGTATCTCGCCGTTCGGAAGGTTAAGGGAGATACGAAGGGTTCTATAATCTGTCTTGTTGGTCCTCCAGGTGTCGGTAAAACTTCGGTGGGAAGATCTATAGCACGGGCATTAAACAGGAAATTCTTCCGCTTCTCGGTAGGGGGAATGAGAGATGAAGCAGAGATAAAAGGCCATAGAAGGACTTATGTAGGTGCGATGCCCGGCAAAATCCTTCAAGGCCTGAAAATTGTCAAGACAAAGAATCCTGTTTTCATGATAGACGAAATCGACAAATTGGGGGCATCTTTCCAGGGGGATCCTTCTTCGGCACTGCTTGAAGTTCTGGATCCAGAACAAAATATTGCATTCAGAGATCACTACCTGGATCTTCCCTTCGACGTGTCACATGTTCTTTTCATAACAACGGCAAATACACTGGACACCATTCCTCTCCCCCTTCTTGACAGGATGGAGGTGATTCGGCTTTCAGGATACATAGATCAGGAAAAGGTAATAATAGCTAAAAAATATCTCATACCAAAATCTCTCGATAGGAACGGACTCAAGAAGAATGATGTTGTGTACGAAAAGAAGGCTCTTATGGTAATTGCAGAAAAATATGCGAGGGAAGCCGGATTAAGGGATTATGAAAAAGCCCTGGACAAAATTCACAGAAAAATCGCCAAGAAAAGTGTCCTTGGCGAAGTTAAATTCCCTGTAAAGATAAAAGCGGAAGATCTGGAGGAATATCTCGGAAAACCAATCTACTACGAAGATGAATACAACAAGATAAGTAAACCCGGAATGGCGATAGGCCTGGCATGGACACCGTTGGGTGGTGCAATACTGACAATAGAAGCAGTTTCCAACCCGGGTAAAGAAGGTTTCAAATTGACAGGACAAATGGGAGACGTGATGCAAGAATCTGCCAACATAGCATACACCTATGTACGGCATATTGCGGGTGATTTTGATATTCCGAAAGAATACTTCGAGAACAACCAGATTCATCTGCATATCCCTGCAGGTGCAACTCCAAAGGACGGCCCCTCTGCAGGTATAACGATGGCCTCTACACTACTCTCTCTGGTTACGGAGAAAAAGATACGTAATTATCTTGCCATGACAGGCGAGCTTTCTCTGATAGGGCGAGTTCTTCCGATAGGTGGACTAAAGGAAAAGGTCATAGCTGCAAAACGAAACAGAATCAAAGAAATAATTCTACCATACAAGAATAAAAAAGACCTCGAGGAGATTCCCGATTATATAAAGAAAGGGTTGAAGTTCCATCTTGTATCTGATATGAAAGAGGTTATTGATATAATATTCAATTCGAGATAGATACTGTGAAAAAAAATATATTTTTCTTGATACTTTTAATACTACTCCTCCTCGAAGTATCCTCCTGTAACAGCGATGAGAAGAGAATTCATCCGAAATTCGCTATTACCAGGAATGACCTCGAGGAGATGACATCCAACCTTCCCGATAGGATAAAAGCTTCCATACTGTCGAGACCTCAGGTATTTCTTGAATATATCATGGAAATGCTGAAAGAGCCCCAAGACATCTTCCAGCTCATAGATAAAAAACATTCACTCCCATCAAATTATGTACCCGGTGACCTTGTTTCTCTGCAGAAGTATGATCTTACCACATCAAAGAGAAACCTTTATCTGAGAAGGATACTCATGCCGGATCTACTTGCTATGGCTGAAGCGGCTAGAATAGCAGGAACAGAGATAATTTTATCATCAACGTATCGTTCCTTCGAATACCAGAAAAGATTGTTTGATTACTATGTGAAAACCGAAGGTATTAAAAAAGCCGAAAGGGAGTCTGCCAGGCCGGGACACTCCCAGCATCAGCTCGGAACTGCAATTGATTTTGGCAGCATAGAGGACAGTTTTATCAATACAAGACAGGGCAGATGGCTTGCAAAAAATGCGTGGAAATTTGGTTTTTCTCTCTCCTATCCAAGAGGAGAGGAAAATATAACCGGATACAAATATGAACCATGGCATTACAGGTACCTCGGCAGGGCAGCATGCTATCTAATAAGAAATTTTTTTGGAAATTCCCAGCAGGTTTTTCTTGAATTCTACGGGAAGAATGAAAAAATATTCAAAGAGAAGCTGTTAAATCCTTAAATCTCTTTCATCCACTTTCACTTCGCCCTGCCTTACAATCACGGGGTTATTCTTATCCGTCAGATCCACAATCGTAGATGCTATTGCCGTATCCGAATCTCCGGAATCTACTATCAATTCAACGGTGTTACCAAATTTCTCTATAATCTCAGATATTTTGTTTATCTCTCGCTCACCGGAAATATTGACACTGGTTGAGTAAAGTGGCTTTCCTAAATCAAGCATAAGTTCCACAAGAAAATCATCTCTTGGTAACCTCATGGCAACTGTCTTTTCCTGGATACCCTTTAGAATGATAGTCAACGGCCCGGGCCAGTACTTTTTTAAGCTTGAAGGAACATCATTTTCAGCAAACCGCGAGACCCAACCAAATTCGGGAATCAAAATTATCAGACCCTTTTTCATGTTCCTCTTCTTGATCGATAGTATTTTCTCTTTTGTATCCGGGGCTATTCCAAAAAAACCATATATTGTATCCCCTCTCATTATCACTATTCCGCCATTTCGTAAGACAGAAAGGACTTTAAGCTTCAAATTCGGATCATCTTGCTTGATTACCATTTCCAATCCTTCTCCTTCGCAATGATAGCAATATATGTAGAAGAAACAGACACAGGATGATACTCAGGCCAATCAGCTTGTAAAGGACATTGGCATCTCTCTTTGCCATTCTAAACTTAAGTATCTTTCCGATTCTGTAGAAATTGTTTCCGGCGTGATAATCATCCATTTGAATCAAAACCTCACCTTCACCGATATAGTCCAGCTTTCTCGCTTCTATCATGTTGGTTTCAGGGTCAGAACGCAACATTGAGAGCTGAAGTTTCAAAGATTCATTTATCGCTTCAAGTTCCTCGATGTTCCTAGCCATCTCTGCCTTGTGATCCTGCAGGTTCCTATATGACAGTAAACCAGTACTACCAATGGTAAAAATGAGGATCGAAGCGATGACAATTCCCGTATATATGTAGAAGAGAAGCAATATTTTCTTCATCAATTATATGAACGGCTTTTTTTGTAATCTTTTCAAATACTTTATTCTCACCTCGTATCAAAGGATGGTTTTTGCCATTTTTTTAACAGAATATTATTGACATTCAAAGAATGTAAAGCTTAAATTATTAAATAAATAGGGAAGAAACTATTCCGATAATATAGTAAATGAATAGTTTGTTCCCGGGGGAAAATGATGAGTACTGAAGAAATAGATAAAATCTCTATGTCAGCCGGCGAAGACGAAGATATTTCTCTTTCAACCGAGGAGCTCGATTCCATACTTGATACTGCTGACGAAGTGAATGAATCGGATTCACCAGATGATAGCGAAAACATAGAACAGTATGGTGTTTGGGTAAAAGCAAAACCGGAAGACCTTCAAGATACGGAAACAGAAACTGCAAGTGAAGAAGAATTTGAATTATCCGATCTGAATGAAGGCGGTGAAAAACTAACCGAAGAGGAGGAGAACCTCCTGGGAGAATTGGAAGAAGAGTATCAGCCCGAAATTGGCCAAGAAGGGGACTTTGAAGGGGAATTACCCGAATTGGATATAGAAAATCTTGAAGATATTGAACTACCCGAAGAGGTGAAGGAAGAGACAAAAGAGGAGACCGTAAAAGGGACAGAGGAAGAGACTACACAACCGGGAGAGAGTGAAGAAACACCGGAAGAGTTACCCGAACTTGGTGAAACCGAACCCGTTGAGAGCCCGGAACTGGAAGAACTGGAAGATGTGCAGGAAGAAACACCTGTCCTTGGAGGAGAGGAGCTTAATCTAGAAATACCTGAGGGTGAATTACCCGAGATCGAATCTGAAACACCCCCTGAGGAAACTCCTTCAATCGAAAGTGAACCGGAAGAAAATCTTGAAACCATGCCCACTGCAGAGACAGATCTGGAAGACCTCGAAATTGAGGAAATAACAAACCTCGACGAGGAACTGCCTGAACTCTCATCAGAACCTGTCGAAACCGAGATAGAGGAGTTTTCTGAAACTCCCGAACCCGAAGCTTCCGCCAGTGAGAAACCTATTTCCGAGGCTGAAAAACAACCCTCCACAACAGAGAGCAGCGAAGAGATAGAGGTCCCGCTAAGCGAGGAGATTTCAACGGCTGATCACTTCGATGATCTTACTGCACTTGAAAATGAACTGACAGAAACGAGCATTAATAAGGAACACACTCTTTCAACCGGTGCTTCTCCAGAAGTGCTGGAAAAGATAGAGAAAGAATTGAAGGAAATTAAAGAAGACCTCATAGACCTAAAAAATGAACTTGCAAGTTTGAAAAGCGTATCAGAAGCTGTTACCCAGGCCAGCAAAGAAGAAAAAAAGCCCGAAAAAGCGGGTTTTTTCGAGGACGAAGAAGATGAAACCATTGCACTAACTAATGATGAACTTGACAATATCC
The DNA here is from genome assembly GCA_027021365.1 of Spirochaetales bacterium. Lineage (GTDB taxonomy): Bacteria > Spirochaetota > Spirochaetia > SZUA-6 > SZUA-6 > JALUUM01. The sequence goes on along the minus strand of JALUUM010000032.1, from coordinate 245,970 downwards.
TTTCCAGTGCCGACATAACTGAAGAGGTTGTGGAAGAAAATCCCATTACTATAGAAGAAGAACAAACACCCGGGTCAATGCCAGAAGAAACAATCCCCGAAGACAAACAAGAAGAGGAACAAAAAGAGGAACCAACAGAGACAGAATCACTTATAGACAGGGAAGACATACTAGATTACGGATTGGAAACAGAAGAACAACAGCCACAAGAGGTAGTGGAAGAAGAGCCTACTTCGCCTGAAACTGATCAGACAACCGAAATAGCTTCACCCGAAAGCATAGAAGAAGTACAGCAGGAAGAACCTCCGGCAGAAGAAATTGAACTTGAACAATTGGAAGAAACGACTCCCGAAGAGGCCGAAGAGATAGAGCTTGAACTTCCGGAGGAGGGAATCGAGCTTGAAGAACCTGCGGAAGAACCTACGGAAGAACCAAAGCAAACAGAAGAGATAGAGCTTGAACTTCCGGAGGAGGGAATCGAACTTGAAGAACCTGCGGAGGAGGCAGAGCAAACAGAAGAGATAGAGCTTGAACTTCCTGGGGAGGAGATCGAACTTGAAGAACCTACGGAAGAGGCCCAGCAAGCAGAAGAAATTGAGTTTGAGCTCCCCGAAGAAGAGATTGCACTTGAAGAACCTAAGATAGAACAACCCGAGAAAGAAGAACCGGTAACAGACGAACTCAAGGAAGATAAGCATGAGATAGAAGAACCAGAATTGGAACTAGTTGAACCGGAGAGTCTCGGTGAAACTGAAATAGAAATTGAAGAGATGACTGGCCCGGAAGAAGAAGCTGAGTCTCCTACTGCACCAGAACTTCAGGAAACCGAAGGCCAAACCGATGTCGTAACGGAAGCCCAAGAGGCACCAGTAGAAGAAGCCGAGATCACCACCTCGCAGGTTCAGGAAGAAAGCCTGGAAGAAAGCCCGGAAGTTACTTCGGAAGAAATCTCTGCCGAGGAGAAGAAAACGGAAAAGAGAAGTATTCCGGATGATTTAAAAGAGGAAATCAAATCAGTTCTAGCGTATATGGATCAACTTCTCGAATCTCTGCCCGAAGAGAAAATACAGGAATTCGCCAAATCGGAATACTTTGGCGTGTATAAGAAACTATTCGAAGAACTGGGATTGGGAACCTGATGGGCCTCCTCCAGAAAGCTGACAGGATAACTGAGAAAAGTAGCCAAAAGAGCACCAAGAGATACGGCCTGCTTCACAAGACACTTGACATACTCTACCAGAGTGACAGAGAAACGCAAAAAACGAGACTGCTCACGCAGGAAGAGGTTGATCATGCACTGGCAAAATCAATTAAAAATCACCAGGTCCCGCGAACCCTGAATATTGAACGGAAAACCGTTGCAAAAAAACCTTCTGTACCCCTCACATGGAATGAAATCGGGAAGGAAGCGCCGGAATACAGGCCACCTCAAATCGAAAATGAAGATATCAATAGAGCACTTGCTGCTAATAAAGAGGCTTCTGAGGGAAGGGAAACAACTCACCCCGAAGAGCCATTCGATTCAGGCAAAATCGAATCACTCATATCTGAAATAGAAAGGATCCCGGAAGGTCTTGAAACACCGGTTCTTCTATTTTCAAAGATTCGTGATTTTATTGGAATAAGAAAAGGGGCAATCCTTCTCTATGACCCGCTTCATATGGTTTTTGCTCCATGGTCAAGCATAGGTTATGATGAGACAACGCTTCATAGATTAAGGATTCCACTCGGTGCCAATGATTCCTTTAACTCACTGGCAGACGGCAATATTCAACTCATAGAAGCTGACACAAGAAATGAATACAAGAACTACTTCTCCAACAGGGAATTTTCTCTTATCGAAAAGATTATCCTTGTTCCGATGATTCATAAGAATAAATTAAATGCAGTGTTTCTAATTACTCAACTGGACAATGAAGAGCAACTCACAATTCAACATATGAGCCATTTTTTCAAAACCCTGGATAAGACAGTATCAAAAAAGATATACGATGCCCGCGAAGAAAAGCTTCAGCTTCTTAAGGAATTGAAACCGGAAGATCTGCAATCTCTAAAAAGCCTTGTAAAGAAAGACATCCTCTATGCCAAATCCATAAATGCAGGCTTGCACCTTTTTACCATGCACTTCAAAACACTGACCGAAAGGGATTACTGGGAAAAAGAAACAACAATAGACAGATTCAGAATAGATGAAGACATAGCAAGGATTCTAAGGTCTCTTTTCTCGGGTATCGGCAGAGTTATTCGAATCAAGACCGGCACGTATCTCGTATCAGTTTACAAGGCAAGGAACTATAATTTCACTCTGATCCGTGATCAATTGAAATACAACCTCGATTTTTTCTTCAGAGACCTAGAAATTACCAAAACACTTATCGAGGGTATCGACTACAGAGAGAAGAACTATCCTCAAAACGGACAAAACGAGGAAGAGATCTTAGCCGGGCTTCTCTGAAAATCTATGCAATTCAACATCTTCAAATCACAATCAGGAAAACCGACATTTACCGTGAATGGTTTGATGTATCATTCCAGGTACGATCCCGAAAGAGAGGCAAAAAAGTTCATTCGAAATATTCTTGCGGACTCAGATTACAGGGACAGCACTGATTCACCAAAAAAATATTTTATAATTCTCGGCTGCGGCCTCGGCTTCATCTGCAAGGCCATCAAGGAACTTTTCCCTCAATCATTTACTATTGGTATCTATTATGCAAATACCATATTTCAGTCATCCTTCTTTAAACCGGATGCATGGTGGATCGATGGAAATGCAACACCACTTATTGATTTTCTGAAGCATATTTTAAATGAATTGGATATAAGCGACACCAAATTATTGGAATGGCCTGTTTCTTCAAAAATATTCGAGGATAGAGCCAATATACTCAGAGAGGAAATTGCACAGGTCATCAGAGAATACACGGGAAATTATCGTACCACCTATTTTCTTGGTAGACGGTGGATAAGGAACAGTTTCAAAAATTTTCTTACAGTCGAAAAACCTGTCAAAAACCTCTTCCTTGGCAACGACAAAATTCCCATTATTGTAGCCTCCGGCCCTTCATTGGAATCATCTCTCGAAACACTGAAAAAGAGGAGAGGAGCCCTATTTATTCTTGCCCTTCCCTCTTCGGTATCTGTCCTGAAAAGTTTTGATATCTATCCCGATATTGTTGTCATAACAGATCCTGGATTCTATACAAAATATCATCTCAGTTACCTCGGAATGAACTCAGCACGCTTAGTCGCACTTTCTCTCATCTCAGCATTTGGTACAGAAACATTTGCAAAGAGTACCTTACTTTTTTCAAATGACAGTTATCCGGAAAGGCTCATCTTTGCTTCAGCAGGTATTACACCTCTCATTTTCCCATCACAGGGAACAGTAGCTGCCACTGCTCTCTCCCTTGCCTCTCTTCTTGGCAGCAGAACCGTTGTGACTGTCGGCCTTGATCTTTGTTATTTCGATATCAAATCACACGCAAGAAACGGTAGCAATCATTTCTTTCATATAATCCATCAAAACAGGTTACATCCCCTCTACGGTGAAATGTTAAGATTTGCCTTCGACAAAACTAAGGCCTTCACATCAAAAGAAAAAGTTACGTACAGGAGCAATGATTCATTAAGGGCATATGCAGGCTGGTTCAGTTCTAATATGAAGAACTTTTCAAACATTGATATTTACCGTCTCAATCCTTCTCCGGCTTATCTCGACAATCTCCAATGCATTGACACAGAAACCTTTGAAAGCATCGTTTCTCAGTACCAATCACCCTCCCGTGGTGAAATTGATTATGCTTACTTTGATTCCTATCCTGTTTACGGACTCAGACTTGCAATCCTCAGAAAACTGATTTCAAAATGGAAAGAGAGTCTGGAAGGGGTAAAAAAACGAATAAACGATGATTTTCCAGCATCCGATGTTTTAATCAGTGAGGATTTTGTCTCTCTATCATACTATACCGATATTCACTTACTGCATGAAATCAAAAGAGCCATTGCTTTGGAAAATGAAGAAGAAGCCAAAATGAAAGTGATACAACTGGCCGAGGAAAATATCAATTTTGTTTCTTCATTGGAAATTTGACTGTCATGAAGGAAAACAACAGTATCTACCAACGAAATATACTTACCCTCTCGCTGAACAATCCAAAATTATCTGCAAAACTCAACAACACTCCTTCCGGGAGGGAAATAAGATTTGTAAAATCGAAAAATGGGTACCTCGTGCCAGCAAAACTCATGGGAAAACAGCTTCTGCCATATCACTCGACCTTCGATCCGATAAAAGAAGGAATAAGATACTTCAAAAATAATCCTCAGGGATCATTCATGATTTTCATCGGCTTTGGTGCCGGATACCATATAAAGCCATTTCTCAAAAACAATGGTATCACACAGATCATAGTCATAGAAAAAGATATCACCCTGCTCAAGAGCGTTCTTCAACATATCGACGTAAGTGACATTTTATCCGATTCAAGGATAACCCTGCTTGCCGATAGCTCACCGAAGGATATTTCAGATTTCATTCTGTCGAACTATTTTCCTGCAATTTCAGGCGATCTCCAGACTATCATTCTTCAGATCGAATACAGATTGAACAAGTCCTACCTCAAGGAGCTAACAGATACTATCAAAGAGGCCATAAACCAGATTGCAGATGACTATACGGTTCAAGCTCATTTTGGTAAGAAATGGTTTTCCAATACCCTTCTTAATCTTCCGCGGGCGGAAGAATCGTTTATCAGGCTGCAACCACGGAAAGACATAATGATAACCGGAGCAGGCCCTTCCCTGGAAGAACAAATCCCTATTATTAAAAAGGAGAGGAATGGCAAACTCCTTCTTGCTACCGACACTTCCCTTCCCACATTACTGAAAAATGACATATTTCCTGACCTGGTCATATCTATCGACTGTCAACAGGTAAGTTACCATCATTTTCTCGGAGGCATACCGGAGGACATTCCTCTCGTTGTTGATCTTGCATCACCACCGATTCTCACAAGAATTACGAGGAACACATTTTTCTTTACAAGTGCCCATCCGTTTTCCGTCTATGTAAACAGGAATTGGAGGCGTTTTCCGGTTATCGATACATCCGGCGGAAATGTTTCACATTCAGCCGTATCCCTTGCTAACAGCCTTGGCGCAGAAAGAATCTACCTATTCGGTATCGATTATTCATACCCCGAGGGCAAGGCTTATGCCAGGGGAACCTATATCTATCCCTATTTCAGGTCTCTCGAAAACAGGGTAACTCCGCTAGAGGGTAAGATCTTCAGTTTCATAATGGACAACAGAACGATAAGCAGGGTAGAGAATAACGGTACAATAATCTACACTACGAAACCTATGAGCAGTTACAAAACAAGGTTGGAAAATTCATTCGGAGAATACGACTTCAAAATAATTCAACCTAAGGGTAAGGGCTTGCCCTTGAATCTCTCCTTTTCAGGGCAGGCCAAAGGTAAGAAAGAAATAAGGCAAATCCTTACTGCAGGGCCCAAAAAGTCCAGCTGGAAGGTATTTTTAAAGAAATACCTCTCCAAGGTTGAATCACTCCCCGCTCCATACAACCCAACGGGAACATACCTCAGGCACCTTGACTATGAGGAGAGAGACATCTGGTATACCCAGTTTCCTGCCGCAGCAGCAATCAGAGAAACATCGATATCAAAAGATTTACCGACAGACATCCTCTTAAAGACCGTAAGGGAATGGACGATAAAAAAGGTTATCAATGTTCTTGAAAATTATCAGTAGTATACGATTCCTCCGTATCCGACGAATGATTCTCCGGGATAAACATCATAGCTCGTCTTGTATGCCACAAGCTTGCTTTTCGTTCTACCCGTTTCCTTGGCATAGGTAAGAGCCGCCACGGCTGCACCGGCAGAACAGGCTGATTTGTTTTTTACGGCATGTCGAATTGCTTCTTCCGCTTTGAAAGAAAGAAGAAGGTCGAGAAACTCCCTGTCGTTGACGTTTTTTACCCATTCAACCGCACTCTTTCCGAGACCCATTGGCATGAAGCCATAATTCAAACCGTAATGGGTAAGATCTGTGGAACCGAGAACAATTATCCTCCGATCCAATTTTTTTGAACATCTGGCAAGGGCATTTCCCAGTTTGATTGCTCTCTCTGAAGGTGAAGATCTTAGCCATAATACTTTTGCTTCCGGAAACATGTATCTCACAAGCGGAAGTTGTATTTCAACCGTATTGTCAGTATATCTATCCTCTGCCAATTCTGTTTCTGTCTCCAGGAGTTTTAACAATTCGATATCTGCTTTAATAAGGCCGATTGGTGTTTCGTACATATCTTCCTTTGCAGCATAGTTTGCGTCTGACGGATGAAGGTGTCCACCAATGACCACGACGGTTTGAGCGGTGCTATCCAGTGCACTCATCACTCTCAGTGATACTTCACCGGAAAAATCCCAGCCGGCATGAGGCACAACCCCTGCAAGTCCGTTGAGGTCTTCTTTTTCTATATTTGCCATCATCCTCTCGATGGCCCTCTTGGTACTGCTTTCACTACCCGGATACCACCCGGGTGGCAAACCTCTCCTTCTAATATTCATAATGATTCCCCAAAATGATAATAATACAATATTTATTCGTGGTCTATAAAAAGTTATTTCAAATCTTACGATAATATGCATATAATGTATCCATGAAGAGACGATTCAATGTTTACCTGTATATATCAATTATCTTCTATCTGGTTGTATTTGGACTCTTTGCCCTCAAACTTTCAAATCTATACAATAACCATCTAAAGGAAATCAATAATACAAACAGGGAACTAAGGCTTAGAATATCCTCTATCTATCTGGCCTCACCTCAATTTGAATCTGAATTTTTCAGGGAAAGAATGCATCAGTTACTTGAATCCCATGATAATCTCGTCTCTATAAAGATTTTCTCACCCGAAGGAAGCATTCAATATTCACTTGTCAAAAAGTTTAAAAATACCTTCGGAGGATATACTGATCTTGTCAAAGACAAGTTTACCCATAGCTTCCTGGTAGTTTACAGGAGTCCCATCTCCCTTGGAGAAAGGAACAATTTCATCCTGCAGACATCCTTCAGAGTAATTTCAGATAAAGAACTCTATTCGCTTCTTAAAAACCTGTTCTTCATTATTGTTGTCTTTCTCATTGTTTCCATAATCTATGGCCTCTATCTGCTGACCGCAAAAACGAAAAGAGGTAAAGTCCAAAGCCAAGGCAATTTATTCTCTCCCCTTTCCGGGCTTGTGTGGGAAGAATACCTGGATGTTACTCTTGAGAAGCTTCTCCAAGAGATCAGAGATACTGGGAAAGATCTCTCTCTTGCCTTTATTTCAATCGATAATATGGAGGAAGTAAAAGACAGGGATAATCTCTATCTTCAGATTGCACGTCTTCTATTGAACAATTTCCCTTCACGTACTCACATATTCGAATGGAAATCTGGTTTTGCACTTATATTGCCGCAGATCGGTGTCGATGAAAGCATAAAGAGGATGGAATCTTTTAGACAGAAGGTCCTGGAAAAACTTTTTCCCTCATACCGGGCTACCGTCTCTATCGGGTTGAGCTCCAGGAATGGTCGAAACATCACCCACTCGACCCTCACAAGGGAAGCTTCCCTTGCCTTAAGGAAAGCCATCCGCGAGGGTAAGAATCAGGTAATAGCATTCAAGGCAAATCCCATGAAGTACCGTGAACTTTTCCAGAAACAGAGCTAATTTGCTCTGACACGCTATTATTTCTTACTATCCTTCTTTTTTTCTTCCTTCTTGTAGAGCTCATCCATACCCTTGAAGATTCTTTTCAGCTGCCAGACACTCACCAGATATATATACTCACCATCCTTCAATTTTACGTAAAACTGCTCTTCCTTTGGGTTCTTCTTACCAACTATTATACGATAACTCTTATTGTTCTCCGTTGTAATCTCCAGGAAAGTGTCAGATTTTACAAGTCCCACATCTTTGGGATTTTTCCCAGTGACAAAGCGTACACCTTCCAGTCTTATGATATCTCCCAAAAGAATATCCACTTCATCTTCGTCTATCTTCTTGTTTTCCGCCTCTCTTATTTTCCAGGATGCTCCTTCCTTGCTTTCATTCTTATATAAAGTATATTTCAACTCGGCATATTTATCCTTGTCATCAAAGGCACCTCTCTTGTTCACCACTACTTTTATCACTTTATCTTTTTTGATGTCCTGCGGGAATATTTTCAGATACGACCAGAAGTCATCCTTTATATTCAAATAATAAGATATGTCTCTCTCTATCTGAAATACCGTATTATCATCATCCCTTCTCACATAGTAACCACTGCCACCCAGTCCGGATTTTCCGACGAGTAGCCTTACCAGTTTTTTATTCTTACTGTCGTAGAAGGCAATTGTCTTTGCCTTGTCTTTGGTAACATCAAAATCTTTCCAGTTATCCGGATTCTTTGATATTACCTTTCCCTGTTTCAATTTTTTTATTTCTTTCAGAATACTGTCCACTTTATTCGGGTTTGCCGGATAGGGTTTACCATCGATCAGCACTGACCAAGCCTTTCCGTTTTTTACGATGTCTATTTTACCATCTTTAGTACCAACCTCGATCTTTATCACCTTGTCCGTTTTAAGATTGGCATAGAGGGGTATATTGCTCCTTCTCTTATGAACATTTTCGGGTGAAAATATCGTTCCCAAGGTATATGAAACTGCCAGAACCAGAATTATTCCCAGTAGTACTACAATTTTCCTTCTGAATTCCATTTCAACCCTCCTCTATCTCTATTTGTGAGCTTTTCTTTCTTCGGGATATGTATCGATACACACCATAAAGGATAACAAGCAAAGGAACCAGCACCACATTTATAAGCTGTGAAAGCAGTGCAACTGTTATTCTCTTCTTCATATCCGGTATCTTGTTCAGCCTTAAGTCTCGACTTGCCCTCGTTTTTATCGTCAACAGGTCTTCATCGTTGGACAGCCAATTGGTACAATTCTCTACAAAATCAAGATTGTACAGAGCATCTGTATATTGAAAAAGATTGGAGGGAAAATCCGAATCGCCTATTACGATTATCCTTGTTTCTTCTCCCTCTTTCTTTGTGTTTTTCCAGTCCCGTTTTTCACCCTCGCGTTTTGGTATCTCTTTATTTGAAAAATAACTCTTGAATTTACCGGTGATCGCGTATCCCAGAGTATACTGTCCCTTGTTCTCATTCCCGATGTAGGCGAAGGTTTCTGCCTGATACGGATTTGTGAGAAACCTTTCCTTCATTACCCATGCATCCGGTGTTGTCTTTATAAGGGCTTCGGCCTTTAAGTTGTCTTTCTTCTTCCATTCCAGGGGACTAGCCCAGTAGAGATCCAGACCGGCAAACCGGGCCGTTATCGGATTGTTTTTCGAAACGAACTGGGAAGAAATGGTTATCCATTCGGGATATTTACCGAGTATCTGCCACATGGTCTGCCCGAAGATCTGTCGAGGTATCCTAAAATTCTTATTGTACTTGTCCAGAACAAGTTCTCTCTTCACCTCGACTCCGTAACTTGCAAGCATATCGAGTAGTGATGACTTATCTATCTTTGATGCGGCAAGATTGTTTCGCATATCTATTTTTATTCCGTCAACCAAAAACAGGACCTTGCCCCCGGCCATTATATACTGGTCAATGGGATACACATCGAAGTTATCCATGTCATCATCACCCGCGACAATTACAGCTGAAACATCCGTCGGAATATCCTCTCCCTTCTTTATTTCCGTTACCTCAAAATCTCCCGACATCTGTGATACAAGTGCATTGTAATCATCATAGGTTCTGAGGCTGCTCCCAACTATGATACCTATCTTCTTGTGCTCATTTCTAACTACCTTCCTTATCTTTGAGGTAAGCTCATATTCCAGCGTATCTGTCTGCGATACGACAGGCAAAGTCTCGTGCCTATCAAGGTACTGTATTACGATACCGGTGTATACCATTGCAACACTGCGTTCGTTCTTCTCGATAACCTCTATCTGCTGTGGATACACACCAAGGCTCTGTGCAGTTGTCGTATCACCCGTTTTGGCCGGGTCAATGATGTTAACCTGTATCTTTCCGTGTGAGAATGCAGCATATTCATTGAGGAGATCTATTATTCTCTCCGGGAAAACGTAAAGCTGCCTTAACTTTTCCGAGACGTAATAGGTAATATTCACCTCTTCGGGGATTTCCTGAAAGAGCTCCTTTGAAACCTTGGAAATGGTGAATTCCTTGTTCTTTGTCAAATCTATTCTTGCAAAGAACCTGGAGCTATTCATTCCCACCAGGATGAATACAACGATAACGAGAACCATCAGTACAATTTCTCTGCTTTTCCTATTCATAGATCTACCCTCATTTCCACTTGTTCAATATTAGTACTTCCATATTCAGATAGAGAAAAAGGCCTGTTACGATAAAATAGAAGAGCAGGTCTCTCGTATCTATCAGTCCTTTCATGAAACTTTCGAAATGATATCCGAAGGAGAGATAGTTAAACAGGGAAGCAAGCCATATTGGCATATAGATGACCTGATTCACCTGATTTATTAGTGTAAGGAGCAGAAGAATCAGGAGCGTCGACACGAAAGCGCTTATCTGGTTTGTAGACACGGATGAAATAAAGAGCCCTGTTGATATACCTGCTATTCCTATCAGTATCACACCGAGGTATTGACCTGCTATCTGTCCCCAGTCGAAATCACCCAAAAACGTCAATGAAATCGGAAGCGGAAGGGTAAGAATAATCATTATCAGCAGAAGAAATGTAACACCGAGGAACTTTCCCATTACCAGCTCTGTCTCCCTGAAGGGAAGTGTCATTAAAACTTCCATAGTCCCCAACTTCTTTTCTTCCGCCCATATCCTCATGGTAAGAGCTGGAATTAAGATTATGAAAACCGTAGGTATGACAGCAAAGTAGCTCCTAAGCGATGCCACATTGTTGGCAAAGAAATGCTGCAGGTAGAAGAGCCATATAGAGGTAAAAAGCAGAAAGCCCGTGACTGCAACATATGCAATAGGTGAATTGAAAAACGACTTCAATTCCTTCTTTACAAGACTCATAGTGTTAGTTGACATTTTTCACTCCTTCCCTGGTAAGTTTTATGAAGATATCCTCGAGACTGAATCGTTCGGGTATCATTGCAAGAATCTTGTAACCCTTCTTCACAGCCCAGTCAAAGATAGCTTCCTCTGACTCCTTTTCCGGATCCAGTGAGAGATGAAAGTTCATCTTCTCTTCTTCAAGTTTTTTACTGTTCATTATTTTCCTCACAACCTCGAGAGATTCCAGTTCTACCCTGGCCTCCGAGAGGTTCTTTCCCTTGAGGGTGAGATCCAACATTACCTCGCCTTTCATCTCCCTTCCTATCTCTTCTGTGGTACCCCTTGCTACTATCTTTCCCTCATTCAGAATCAATACTCTTCCGCATGTAGCCTCGACTTCCTGCAGGATATGGGTGGAGAGAATGACCGTTTTTTCTTCCCCTAACTTTTTTATCAACTCCCTTATCTCTATTATCTGATTTGGATCAAGGCCGGTGGTCGGCTCATCGAGGATGAGTATTTCAGGATTGTGTATTATTGCCTGTGCCAAACCCGCTCTCTGACGGTAACCCTTGGAAAGGTTACCGATGCTCCTGTAGATAACGTCTTCGAGACTGCATTCATCTATGACAAGTTCTATTCTTTCACGTTTGCTATTGCCCTTTAATCCTCTTGCATCAGCCATGAAGTTCAAGTACTCATCCACTGTGAGGTCAGGATACAACGGTGCATTTTCCGGCAGATAGCCGACAGATTTCTTCACATCGAGGGGATTGTCGAAAATATTGTAGCCGTTAAGATTCGCATCACCGTAGGTGGGAAACATGTAACATGTAAGTATCTTCATTATCGTAGTCTTACCCGCTCCGTTTGGCCCGAGAAGACCAACTATTTCTCCCTTGTCAATTTCGAAAGAAACCCCTTTTACCGCTTCAAGACTGCCATACCTCTTACCCAAACCAGAGACTTCGATCATAAATTTCCTCCATGTGATTTTTCATAAAAGTTACTCCCAATTTTATGTATGAGTCAAGTATTTGGAAGGTTAATAATCTGTAGGTCACGTGTAAGAAAAGTCTCGGGAAATATTTTTTTTGCTTCCCTAAGCAATGCCTTTAGATCTCTTTCCGTATATCTCGGACTGTAATGAATGAGCCCTAACCTGCCAACATTGGCCTCCAATGCTATCTGTGCTGCTTGCTTCGCAGTGAGATGCTTTTTTTCATATGCACTATCTGCAAGTTCTTCCATGAACATTCCCTCACATATCAGGAGGTCGGAGTCTTTTACATACCCTGCAATTGTTTTTACATATGCCGTATCAGTTACAAAGGAAAATTTTCTCCCTCTTCTCTTTGGCCCCATGATTTCCTCCGGTAGTACCGTTCTCCCGTCAGCGAGAATCACCTTCTCCCCTCTTTGAAGTTTCGACCACAATGGCCCTCTTGGCACACCAAGGGCCTCTGCCCTTTCCGGATGGAAAACCCCAGGACGCATTTTTTCTTCCAGTACATATCCCATGCAAGGCTTCGAATGGTGCAAAGGGAAGGCTTTTATTGATAATTCTTCCGTTTCAAAAACTATTTTCTCTTCCCTTATCTCCTCTATTACTATTTCATAGTTTATGAACATATCAAGAATTTTTCTGCTTGATTCGACATACTCTCTTATCTTTGGCGGACCGGTTATATATAACGGTTCGTCACGTTCCACCTGTGAAGTTAGCATCATGATACCCGGCAGACCGGTTACATGGTCGGCATGAGTATGTGACACAAATACACCGGATATCTTTTTCCACTTCAGATTGAGTTTTCTCAGTGATATCTGCGTTCCTTCACCGCTATCGAAGAGAAACAAATCTCCTTCTCTTCTAACGAGTACAGATGTAAGGCTTCTGTTGGGAAGCGGCATCATTCCTCCGGTTCCCAATATAAAGATCTCAAGACTCATCAATATTCTCCATGACGATGTAAAAATCAATATGAAAGTTAATACAAATCATTATATTTTTGAATAGCCAAAATGATTTTATATCGAGTTTATTATGCTTGATGTGTTTCTTTTTGCCACACCCATCCAGCCACATAGATACAGTGTGTCAATATGCTACATTTATGGCTTTTCAGAAAAAACAACAATACACACACCTCTTATTTTTTACTAATATCAAGAATTATAAACCTGTTTATGGCACACTAATTGCTTTATAATTATTGGAAACTATAGAAAATATTTTAAGAGAGGAGGTGATAGTATGAACCTTATCAAATATAAACCTAACAAGCTGGATTTTTTCGACTGGGACAATCTATTAGACAGATTCTTCGATGAACCACTCTTTTCGACCAATCTTCCGGCAGTTGATCTTAAGGAAGAGAAAGACAGATACCTCATGGAGGTAGAACTTCCCGGTCTGACTGAGAAAGACATCGAATTGAAGATAGAGGGCAACCTTCTTACGCTGAGCTCAAAGAAGGAAGAGAAAAGGGACGAAAAGAAAAACGGCTATATCATAAAAGAAAGAAGGCATTCTTCTTTCACCAGAAGCTTCACATTACCTGACTCAATAGATAAAGAGAAGATCGAAGCTTCTTTCAAGAACGGCCTTTTGACCGTCACTTTTCCGAAGAAAGAAACATCGAAGGCAAAGCTTATCGATGTGAAGAAGAATTAAGATTTCAAATTAAGATTCTGACAGATAGAGCCAGGGACCATCCCCTGGCTTTTTTAATATTCATATCTCTTAAATCTTCCCTAGTCGAGTCTATTCAGGGAAGCTTCACAATATTTTCAGTAAGTTCGCTCATATTCTCAGCCTCTCTTTCCACTATATCCATACCAGAGATTATCACGGTTTTTCCCTCTACGAATCTTTCATACAACTTCGAGCTTATCCTGTTGAGATCTCTCTGCGAGGTCTTCAGTATCCTCTCTCTCCTATCCTGTCTCATTTCATCTGTTATACCAAACAGACTCCTCTTGAGACTCTGGAAACCTCTCTCACCGGGGTCCAATGGTTTTTCTTCCCTTCCCACTGTACCAATGATGGAATCTCTGACCTGTGTGTTAGTGACCTCTCTCTCTACATACGAGAAAGCATTCCGGTATGCATCAACCGTCGAGACGATGTTGGGATCCCGGTAAGAGCAGAATGTAAATACACCTTCACTTCCGTTGTGCAGGGCAAAAGCTCCATAGGCACCCCCTTTCATGCGAACATTCTCCCACAGGTAACCTGTACGCAGCAAATGGGCAAGTACTGAATAGTGGGGTTCATCCGGATTCCCAAATCTTTCACCTCTTATAGAATGAGCAACATAACCCACTTTTGAAGAAAGTGTGAGCACTTCAAGTTTGCTGCCAGGAAACCCCTTAGAATACTCAGTCAGGAATACCTCTCCCTTGTGATTTTGGGAAACTTCATCTGTCTGAGGGAGATTCTTCAGAAACGCCTCTATGATTTCGAGGCTATCATTCCTTAACTCCTCCTCTACGGTAACGTTTACAATGTCGATCTTTCCCAGTATCCTGCCTCTCAATACTTCAAGGGATTCCACTATCGCCTCAATGTTTTTATCCATCTCACTTACAAGGCTGTCAGTGAATAGATACTGTGTAATTCCTCCCCACAATTCACTTTTCTTTGCGGCCTCTGAAAAACCGCTCTCAGCCCTCGACATGGAATAGATATGACCACTGGGTATCAGGGAACTCTTGAAATCATTGCGCATCTCAACAACTATATCCCTTATCCTGGAAGTGTCGGTGAAGTCCGCTTCCTTAAGAAGCTTCTCAACCAGTTCCAAAGCTACCTTGAAATTTTTCTTCAACGCTTTCAGCCGGAAAAAGAGATATCCCTTCCCCCCGACTTTACCCTCATTGTTGGCGGTAACAGAGGAGGCAAGCAGATTGGAATAAAATCCCCCCGTGTACCTTGCTAACTCAAGTGCCACTTCATCGTAACCGATTCCTGGCAGGCCACTCTTGCAAATTGCTCTGCTCAAAACGGGCAGATATATGGCATTTTTTTCTTCGATGTCGGTAACATCGATTCCCAGATCAATATACACAATACCATTCGTGAAAATATCATGGTAATAAATATCGACATCGAGAGAGCTTTCTACCTTCTCCGTAGGTATGATTTCTACTCTTCCGGGAACATCCTTTAAATTCAGCGAAGGGAGTTTTTCCACATCCTCAGGGCTGTCAGGCTTTTCAAGAAAATCTTCAAGCCTTTCAGCTTCCCGCTTCAACGCTTTCCTCTCCTCTTCCTTAATACCCTCTTCAATCTTTCTCTCTTTTTCAGATATCTCTTCACTCACCCTGTCTCTGTATTCCGGGTCAGGATACACTACGAGTGTACTTCGATGCGGGTTTTCCGCAAGATATTCACCAAGAAACTCCTCGAACCGGAAGCCTTTCTCCATATCAGAGAGAAGTTTATCCATATGATTCTTGAACTCCAGTGTAAGCTCCGGATCATAATCATGCAACCATCCTCTTAAAGACCGTCTCATCAATCTCAATGCAAAAGGTGCCCCCCCTCCCCTGATCTCCCTGTTTCGAAACTCCACCCTATGAATCGCAGCAACCTTGTCTTTTTCCGGTATTCCCGTTTCTGCCAGTTCTTTCAGCGTATCCATTACAAGCCTCTCTATTTGAGGTGCTCTTTCTCTCTCCGTGCCTCTCAACCCAACTGAAAATATTACATCTCTCAATTCACTCTCCAGCCCTGAAACAGGAGAAAGGTCCTCTCCCAACCTCGACTCTACGAGTCTCTTCCTTAAGGGCGAACCTGCATTTCCTATGAGTATCTCGGAAAGTATCTCCATGGAAAGGAGTTTCACCGGTTCACTTACCGGAACGGTAAGCCAGTTCAGAAGGACCGTCGTCTTGCCCGAAGGGTCGCTCCCCTTTGCAATCGGATAGGTCTTTTCTATCCTCACCGGCTTATTCCACCTCTTCTGCTCTCCAAGCTCGGCACTCACGTTGATGGCAGAAAAGTGCGACAGAAATTCCTTCTCCAGAAAATCGAGATGCTTCTCTGTTGGTATATTCCCGTAAAGAAATATCCTGCAGTTTGAGGGATGGTAGTACCTTCTGTGGAAATCGAGAAAATCCTCGTATGTGAGATCTGGGATGGCAGGCGGATAGCCTCCCGATTCATACCTATACGCAGTGTCCTTGAGCAGTGATCTGTAAGTCCAGCTTTCCACTATTGAATCTGGATCGGAGTATGCACCTTTCATTTCGTTGAATACAACACCGGAAATCTTTAAACCCCCATTTATAGCATAGTGATATGCCTCATGCATGAAAGTTTCCTTTCTAAGAAGGGGAAAGAAAACAGCATCCCCGTATACCAGCATCAGATTGAAGAAATCCTTTTCTACCGTACTGCTTGCAGGGTAAACCGTCTTGTCAGGGAAGGTCATTGCATTCAGAAAAGTATTCATACTTCGATTCAACATTGCAAGGAAAGGCTCCTTTATTCTGAAACGTCTGGAACCTGCAAGTACGGAATGTTCCACTATATGTGCCACGCCAGTATCATCCCTCGGCGGTGTTTTGAAGGAAAAAGAAAACAGATTTTCCCTGTCCTCGTTGTAGAGGTGAAAGATATCTGCCCCTGTTTTTTTGTGTATCAGACGTATCCCCTTAGATCTATACTCAGGCAGTTCTTTAATATATTTAAATTCAAAGTTACCATAATCGCCATGGATCATTGTCTCTACCTCCGTTGATTAATGAGGGCAATTCTATCATAATGGGAACGACGAGTGCAACAATACCATGATCCGAATCGAACTGCTTGAAAAACGGTCAAAGATAATAAACTCAATCAGGCGATTCTTCATTGACAACGGATATGTCGAGACAGAAACGCCTATTCTCTCTCCCTTTCTTATTCCGGAAAGTGCAATCGAAGTATTCGAGACAACCTACTTCACGGGAGAAAATGAAAAGACCCCCCTCTACCTGATTCCTTCTCCGGAATTATGGATGAAACGCCTCCTCGCACAGGGAAGCGGGAACATATTTCAGATTACGAAGAGTTTCAGGAACATGGATCAGCAGGGTAAATACCACAACCCTGAGTTTACGATGCTAGAATGGTATACGGTAGATCATGACTACATGGACTCCATCGATGTAACCCAAAGGCTACTTCTCTCTGTTGCATGTTCCTTTAAGGGAAACCCAATCCTTTCTTTCGGTGGTGTCGATATCGACCTCTCCAGGCCCTTCTTAAGGCTCTCCATGAGAGAGGCATTTCAGCTTTATCTAAAGGCCGACCTCGATATATTGATTCTTGATGAGCGCCAACTGAACCGGCTTCTTACGATGCAGGGCCTCTTCTTTAAAGAGGAATCTTCCTGGGAATCCCGCTTCAATACTCTTTTCCTTGCTTCCGTGGAACCAAAGCTGCCTCGAGACAGGGCGGTAATCCTGTACGATTACCCTGCCAGGATAGGGACACTTGCCAGGGGCGGTAAGAATCAACTTTACTCTGAGAGGTGGGAACTCTACATGGGAGGAATAGAGATAGCAAACTGCTATACGGAAGAAAATGACCCTGCCGCTGTTACGAGGTTTATCGAAGAGGAGGCTAAGAAAAAGGGCAAGGCAAGGGTAAAACACCGCATCGACTACAAACTGGCCGGCTACATGGAGGGATTACCCCTTTGCTCGGGTGTTGCCCTTGGCGTGGACAGGCTTATCATGCTGTTTCTCGATAAAAACAGCATAAATGGGGTGATTCCCTTTTCAATTTCTGATATCATTGGGGACAAAATCAAGTAAAGTAATTATCAATTTTAAAAGAGGATGTTTATGATAAAAGCAGGAGCATTGTCAAAGGGGATGTTTATCTCCCTCAAAAACGAACCCTACCTCGTTGCAGAACGAGAATTCGTAAATCCTGGGAAAGGTTCTGCCTTTGTCCGGTTGAAGCTCAAGAATCTCAAAACCGGCCTCGTTATACGCCAGGTCATAAAATCTCAGGATTCGGTGGAAGATATCAATGTGGAGACGAAAGACGGACAGTATCTCTACAGTGACGGAGAGAATTTTATTTTCATGGACAGTGAAACCTATGAACAGTTTCACATTCCCATAAGCTCTATGGAGGACAAGAAACCATACCTCAAAGAGGGGGAAACCTTCCAACTGGTTATGTGGGATGGCGAACCCATTGACATAAAACTGCCTTACAAGATGGTCTTTAAGGTGATAGAAGCCGAGAATGCTGCAAAGGGCGATACGGTAACAGGTGCGACGAAGAACGTTACCATCGAAACGGGTCACAGGATAAAGGTACCCATCTTCATAAAGGAGGGTGACAGGATACTGGTAAACACCGAAACGGGCGAGTATGTGGAAAGGGTAAATTGATACCAGAGGAATTCATTAACAAGAGGGTTTCTTTCGATTTTTGCAAGATGAAACTCGTCTTTGCACTTTCCCAGTCACTCTTCAGCAGCTACGATGTCGATACAGGTACGAGATTGCTCCTAAAAACATTAAAACAAACCGTCGATTTCAGCAGGGTAAGAAGGGTCCTTGATCTCGGCTGCGGAACCGGGGTTATAGGGATCGTTCTGGGCAAATGCTTTCCGCATTTAAAGGTAACAGCACAGGACAGGGATGCGCTTGCAGTTGCCTTTTCAGAGTACAATGCCCGGGAGAATGGCCTTTCACCTTCCACTTTCAGGGCCATAGGAGGTATAGCATACGAGGGGATTGCTGCGGGGATAGCAGAAGAAACGACTTTGGTAAAGGCAAATGAGTATCCGGAAGGAGGAAAAGAATCTATAGAAATAGCGAGAGGTGTTTTCGATTTGATAGTCTCCAACCTTCCGGCAAAGGCAGGGTATCCCGTACTTGAAGAGATGATATCGAGAGCAGTCTATCACCTTACGGATCATGGCATCCTTGCAACAGTAGTTGTAAACAACCTGGCAGAGAGGATAGAGGGCTTTCTTTCAAATAACTTTTTAATATTAAATAAGAAAACAGGGAAGAAACATACCGTCTTTGTATCGAAGATGAATAAGGTCTGTCAGATATCAGAAACAAAGAGAACACCGGGGTTGGGCCGGTATATCAGAGAGCATGTGAGATTCAATTTCCACGGAAAGGGCTACGAGCTATCAACTGCTTTCGGGCTCGGTAATTTTGACAGCATGGATTACATTACGGAACTCGTTATCAAGATACTGGAACTTTCTGAAAGTTTATTCCGGGAATCACATGGGATGCATTATTCCGGTTCTTTTTCAGGCACTTCTACTTCAGGCACTTCTACAAATCGTAGCAGCGTGAACAGAGGGAAAAGATTATTAGTCTGGAACCCTGGTCAGGGATACATTCCCATCTGCTCCACGGTACAAAGGTATCTTTCGAGGAAGGATGAGAAAACTAACGGCATTATTCTTGCGGGAAGAGACCGGTTGGCCCTTCTTGTTTCAAAGACCAATCTTGTGAAAAACAATATTCTGAAACCAGAAGAAATAGCGATGCTCCATCTGCCATTCCTATCATCTTCAATTGAAGAAATTGCTGGCTTTCATGACAATAATTGTTTCCAGACTGCAGTATTCCTCCTGGAAGAAGCTTCGTACTACTCATCTGAATCTTTTGCAAACTATTTAAGAGGTATTTTAAAGAACAAAGATTTCATACTCGCAGGCAGAAGCACAATCATAGCCAGATTGCTGAAGAATAAAAGTACCCTCAAAGGACTAAAAGTTTTTTATGACAAGAAATATCACGGTTTTCGTGGTATATTAGGATGGTTTGACTATTAATAAATCAAACCTCTGTGAATCGAATAGTTTAGATTCATAATTATGTTGCTTGTAACGGATGACAAATGGAACTGAATGTAGTTGTTATTTCCAGACTGCACCTCATAAGACAGAGCCTCATGGCTAGATTGAAACCTATCGGTTTCTCTGTCTTTCTCTTTGAAGATATCGAGGAATTCATAGTAAGAATGAACATGGTCAGTCCCGATATCATTATTATAGACGGTGATGGTATAGAGGAACAGTGGAAAAAACTCTTACAGGCAATAGGCAAGAAAAACAAGAGCATTATACCAATTCTTATCCTTACAAAGTGCTCCATAGACCAGGCAAATGAGGCATTATACCTCGGAGTAGGAGGAATAATACTCAAGCCATTCAACCCTTCACAGCACATAAGAAAGATTCTTGAAATTATAAGTACAAAGAAAAAACTGGATCTAAAACGGGAATATTTGAGGGTCTATCCCGATATTTCACTGAGAGGTACCATTAAGTATTTCGACTCAGAGAGCAAACAACAGGTGACCCTCTCGATAATAAATGTCTCCTACAGAGGTGCCATGGTAAGGTTTATATATCCTGAAACCATGGAAAACTTTCAACCTGGTTTCAGGGTACCGGATGCAATTTTTTCCATAGGCTCGCTTCAGATGAACATATCCTTCATGGTTACACACTATGAGGGTAAGTCTGCCGGTATCCTCTTTGAGGAAATCAAAACAAACAAGAATAAATTTTACAGCTTTATCGATACAATATATAATAATGTTTTGGGTACTGTGAGGGTAAAAGGAAGATGGTAGTTGTCTATGCAGTTTCTCTATCCATTCTGATAAGCGGAATACCATTGGTATTGCAATCGACGGGTATTCTCACCATGCAGCGAATCAATGTTTTTTACGGTTTTTACCACGGGATACTCACATTCCTGGCAGTTCTTGCCATTGTCGGGGTCGTTTTGAAAAGACGTGACAACAAACAGGTAAGGAATGCCTGGCTCTACTTCCTTGTTGGTGTAATCCTTTTTATTCCGACAGGTATTACAAAAACCCTTATCAGGGAAGAACTCGAGTATCTCACCAAGATCATGTTTCTCATTTCGATGGTTCCTATTTTCTTTTTTACCCTTTCCATATCAAAACCAATGAGAATGCTCTTTCTCCCCAGAAAACGTGTTAGATTGATAGTCATCGTCAGTCTGTTAATAATACTGATACTTTCTTCTCTGATAATAGTACCGCTGATATTCGGGAACTACGAATTCATAAGAGGCGGCAAGACATCGATTTTTCATCTATTGGATCTCTTCTTTCACATAGTCCTCTTGATCCCTGTCATCGAATTACTATTCATCTTTGGCATCAATGAGGGAAATTTTTCTTACCTGTTGATAAGTCTCGGATTTCTTGCCGGTGTTTTTGCCTACTTCCCTTCTATCTATCAATTTTTCCTGAGTTCACGCACATTACGCGGCCTGGCGGTTTTTTTCGGTACACTGGAAATAAGTTTGTTCATGATGGGTGCTATCCTGGAAATAGGGTTTTGCAGGGAATCTACTCCCAGAGAGTCTCACCATTGACATAGAAAGTCTCTTCCGTTTCCGTGGCACCACTGGAAAGAATCCTGTTTACAGCGTTCAGGTAGGCAATAAGGCTTGCCTCTATAACATCTGTGCTGCCATAATGGCCATGGAATCTCTTTCCCCTGTATTCAACGGTAATAGTGATTTCCGCACGTGCGTCTACACCCTCTGTTACTGTTTCGATGGTATAGAGTATCAATCGTGGCGATATTCCTGCTACCAGGTCAACCGCCTTACACAGTGCATCGACGGGACCGGTTCCGTGTGAAGAACGTATATACGGTTTTCCTTCACGAATCAGCTTGACAACAGCTACGGGGAGGCTGTTACTGCCTGTTGTTACGGAAAAAGATTCCAGGCTGTATATCGGCTTGGAAAGTAATCTTAAATCCTCGATTATAGAAACAACCTCCGACACGCGTATAAACTCTCTTCTCCTTAAGTATCTCAGATGCTCTCCGTAAATGGCTTCTATTTCGAGACCCGTATAATCTATCGAGTATTCGTTTAACTTGTTTTTGAATTCCTCTATGGACATCTCTCTTTCTGTAAAAATGTCGTCGGAAACACGGCCAATAAACCTATCACTGAGGATATTCTTAAGCTGCGGCTTCAATGAATCCCTGGACCTTGAACCCTCAGGTTCTCTGAAAGCACACCTGCCTATCACGGGCTTGTTAGGATGCGGAAACACACCGGTAAGGTGGCTTACCAGTTCGGAAACTGAATGAATCTTCGTTGGTATAAGACCGTGTGTCAATCTCAGTTCATCCTGCCAGGCTTCCATTGCAAGAAGCACCTCCTCCAATGGCGTATTTCCTGCACGTGCACCGATCCCGCCGATCGTAACCTCTACATGTCTTGCACCACTACGAATGGCCGAAAGTGTATTTGCAGTTGCCACACCAAAATCGTTATGAAAGTGAACACCGATGGTACTCTTACGGCCGTTTTTTACAAGTTCTTCCCTTATGTTAGCAATGAAATTTTCAACCTGCTTCGGGAAGAGAATCCCATTTGTATCTGCAAAACTCACAGTATCGGCACCGGATTCGCAGGCGGCAAGGACAGCTTCCTGTAAAAATTTCCGATCTGCATCTGTGAATTCACTGAATGAGAATTGGACTTCCACATTCCTCTCTTTCCCGTGTAAGACAGCATCATGTATCATTTTTACAACTTGGGAATTCGCTTTTTTAAGAACTTCACTTATAAACTGCCTCGAGACGGGCATGAAAATATGAAGGTACGGTTTATCGGCCTCCTTCAACAACTCTACAGTGAAATCGATGTCCTCTCGTACAGCTCGTGACAATGCTGATACGCGTACTCCCCTCACCTCTCTCGATATCAATGCAACTGCCTCCTTGTCAGTCATCGATGCCCTTGGGTAACCCGCATCTATTATGTCGACGCCAAGTTCAGCCAGCTTTCCCGCTATCTCCAAGCGGTCGTTTAAATTCATCACAACGAAGGGCAGCTTATTCCCATCCCTCAATGTCGTATCCAGAAATCTAACATGCTCGATCTCTTTCACCTTGGTCTCCTGCATCGTAAATATCCTCCAACCTACTGGGTAATAATAAACTCAAAAAAGATTAATTTAAAGTATTTATTTTTAGGTAAATCAAACTGCGATATTGCAAAAAGACAAATAATCAATCATTATCCTCATAATTGATATGCAGGATATTCAGATAATACCAACTGCAACGGAAACGCAAAAATACGACTTGCGAGGTGTCTCTGCTATAATTATTGATGTGCTCAGAGCATCGACGACTATCCTAACCCTGCTTGAAATGGGGATTTCACGCATATTTCCCATATCAACGAAAGATGAAGCATTTTCATTTAAACGGAAAAAACCGGATACCCTTCTCATAGGAGAAAGACACGGGATAAAGCCCGAAGGTTTTGATTACGGGAACTCCCCTATAGAACTTATCAATCAACCTGAAGCAGTATTTAACGGGAAAGATGCCCTTTTTACCACAACTAACGGAACAAAAGCCCTGATAATGGCAGAGAGAGCGGAAAGTATCTTTATAGCCTCTATGAGAAACCTAAACTCGGTGGCACTCGAAATTGCAAAAATACCTCTACCCGTAAGAATCATCTGTGCAGGAACCAACGGAGAATTCAGCATGGAAGATTATTACTGTGCAGGGAAATTGGTTCATAGCCTTCTAAGTTCTTTCAGACCAATTGATGATCTTACGTGGCTTGCAGAGAAACTATCCATACAGCCTTTAAAAAATATTGTAAATAGCAAGACATGCAGGCATGTCTCGAGGCTTAAAGGTCTTGGCTTCGAAAGAGATGTGCAATTTTCTTTTGAACTCGACAAGAGCAATATTCTGCCGATCTATGATAAGGAACAGGGATGTATCATAAAGTACGATGAAAAGTATAATGAAAAGTGAGCCATGCCGATTCCAACGACACTATTTCGACTCTTCCTGAAGAGGAAATCTCATTTTGATTGCTGTTCCGTTTCCGTTTACACTTTCTATCTCAACCGTCCCGCCATTTCTCTCTACTATGGTTTTACAGAAATACAAACCCAAACCTTCGTGATCATGCTTCGTTGAAAAGAAGGGGTCAAAAACCTTCCTGATGTTCATTTCATCGATCCCGGGACCGTTATCAGTTATTGTGATTACGATGTTGTCATCATCATGCATCTCCGCATCTATCTTTACCTCTATGCTTCTGTTATCAGTTGCTTCGATCGAATTCTCAATACAGTATTCGATTGCCTGAGTTATTTCTTTCGGGTAACATTTAATTTTTCCGGATACGGTTTTTCCGATTTTCATGATGGCATCGGGATATTTTCTCTGCATCTCCACGATGGCATTCTTGAGAATCAGATCTACGCTCATTACCGCTGGTACAGAGACCCTTGAACCTGCCAGAGACACTAGTTTGCGGATGAAATGCCTGATTTGAAGGCTTCCCTCTTCTGCAATGGTAAGGTAGCTCTGCATTTCGCTTAGCAATCTTGGTAATTCGCTATTTCCATCTCCCAATTGTCCTGCCAACCTGTTCATTCCCTTCTCCAAACCGAAAAGGGCATTTTGAATATAATTTGCGGGATTATTAATTCTGTGCGCTATTCCGGTTATGATTCCTTTCAACTCTTTCATCTTCTTTGATTGAAAATTTTTCAGTCCCTCTTTATTAAGTTCATCGATTATCATCTTCAATTCCATATTCTTGCTCTCGAGGCTGGCTGAATACTGAAAAGTCCGCCTGTAATGGCTTAAATAGAACAACCTCTCTATAAGGGAAATCAGAAATGCCCTTGCTATGAAAAGAACAATAAATAGTATAGTCACAACGAGGAAACCGGATATTCTATCAGGCAAGCCGTAGTTATAAGAAAATATATCCTTCATCGGTTCATAGAGGACGGTGAAAAATGCGAAAGTCAAAAGAGCCAGCAAACCGTAGACGATATACCTTGTGGCAAAGAATTTAATGTTGAAAACCCTGTGTTTCATAAGACCGATAATGAAAAACAAAGGCACAAAGGTTAGAAAGAGACTGGCAAAATTTCCCATACTCATTCGCGTTTCCGGAGAATTCCCGAGAATAATGGGAAGTTGATCGAGGAAAAAATAAGGTGGAATTGCAATTAGAATACCGGCAAGTATCCATTCGATTTGTCTCTTCTCACTTGAATATTTGCTCTTAAAATATGAGGAAATCAGCAACGAGAGATATATGATATATGCCAAACCATCGGCTATATTTCCCAGTCTCCCCAGGAATCTATACTTCTTCAACCATTCTTCAGTACCGCTAATCGTCCAATGGATATAGAAGTACATTCTGAAGAGAAAAAAGACCGAATAGATAAGAATTATCAAGACTATAAAGGTGATTCTGAACCTGGCAGAACCTTTCTTCTGCGGGAAATACAGGGCAAAGAAAACGAGAAACCAGGAAGTTACCTTTCCAAGATGAATAAGAGAATTTGAAATTATACTTTCGTAATAAAAAGGTTTGAGACCTGTAAATACGAGGTAGAACAGTGAGGCAAGCACTATGAAATTTGAAGCCTTGTCATCCGGCAGTGTGTAGGTCAGATAGAATGCCGTAAAGGAAAGAGCAATTATTAAAAGCAGAGTGAAAAGCCAGTCGATCCTCTTAAGATTGAAAACAGGTTTGAGGGTCAACACTTTTTCCTTTCCATCCCTAAGTACCTTTACCTTTATATCGTCAAAGCTCCATAGTCCGCGATCAGCCTTGATCACATCCCAGGTACTCGATATCTTTTTTCCGTTTATTTCCAGTATGTAATCCTTATTAGGAATAAGACCCGAGGATACCGCAGGTGAAAAAGGTGTTTTAGGTGAAAAGAGCACTTTTCCTTTTTCAACTACAACTTCAGGATAGTTTACTACCAGTCCTGTATTCGGCTTAACAATAAATCTGATGAAGTAAATCAATGAAATAGAAGTTAGTATTATACAGGCGGCAAGCAGGATCGATTGCTTGCCGGAAGTCTTGGAAATCCCTTCCATGCCAGTACTATATAGTAATATGATACTATTGTCTATTAGATTTTTTTATCCTGGGGAATCAGGACAGGTTTTTTCATTCTATAGATTATTCGCTCTTCATATTCTCTTTCACGCACGAAGTATCCTTTCAATGCTCCCATACAACTATTCATAGCTCTGTCGGATACATAAAAATTCCCTGGCCTGGCATAACGTTTTCCCAGATGAACCACAAAATTTATGCTATCGGAGATCACATGTCCCTTTCTCCGACTGCTGTATCGCATTTCACCAAGATGAAGGGCCATTCTGAAAGAAATGAAATTGGGAAATAGGGATTCTTCCACGTCAAAAACATACTTGTAAAGCATCAACCTGAAACCACAAAGAATAGCATCATGATTACCCGCAAATGGAAACAGTACTATACCGCCAAATCCCGACCACATCCATATTTTCCCGTTGTACGATGCAACCATTCTCTCTATAAAAAGTTGAAAATGTCTTACTGCCTTTTCAAGGTTACTCTTTCCCCAGGTTTTTTCAAATCTACTCCTGCCGTCCAGCTCTATGAACATGATAAAGAAAGGATACTCTCCACCCTCTGCTATGTTGTTCCAGTCAATGGATACATTATCGTCGTAACTCTTCTTCTTATTTTGTAACCACTCCGATCTATATTTTCCCAGATACTTTTCTATCAGATTTATCCTTCTGGAAAATACAATCCTTTCTGCCGTTATTTTATCGATGTAATCTACACATCCGTTTAGAAACAGAATTGCAACGTCCCCTATCAAATTGTTCAAATCTATAATACCCCAGAGTACGGTGTTCTGCCTGGCTAAATAGTTCACGGTCGAATCGATTTTTTTTACCGAAGAAGAATCCAGATAGATCATATCTATCCCTCTATCCTCCTTTACTATTTTTCTCAAATCGGAGCCTGGTAATACTTCAACACTATTCCTATTCTTTTTGGGCAGTTTCATCAATTTATCGGGGATATTCTCAGGGGAATTCGTCAATATTGCTATATTCATGTTTCTTCCCATTCAAGCCTGAAAAAATAAAGATAATTTCCCTCTGATACCGTTCTCTGCCTGAAAAACCTTTCCAGTTTACCACCGAGATCAGAAAAAACTCCCGGAGATAGAGTAAGACTATCCGATTCAGTATGTTCATTCTCTATTGTCTCTAGTCTGCGGAGTGTATCATTCTGAATAGAGTCAATATTTTCAGAAAAAATCGAGGGTCCCGTATGAACTGCAATTCGGGTATGAATTCCTTCTCCTATCTTGCACTGTAACAGGTTATACATGAATAATTCCATCAATATTTCAATTCCTGAAAGTGTTGCTTGAATATTTTTACCTCCAAGGTAGAAACTTGCAAGTCCTCCGTCTCCTTCCCAATTCCATATCCTCCCATTACGCTTTTCCACAATACTCTTTACCAACTTTTTGAAATCATCGTAGGCATTCCTTATGATAGCTGCCGGATATTTTCTTACAAGCCTCGAATTCTCCACTATGTCGAATCGGAGGAAGGAAAATTCATAGATTCTACCCTGTTGAAGAATTCCCCAACCTTTTGTTTTTCTGTTATCAGCTTCTATGAAGATACCTGTTGCCGGATCGAATTTGAATCCATGTTCCTCTGTTTCATTGATAATCTGTGAAAGGAATCTTATTCCGATGCGGTTTCCCATTACCCCGTTTTTATTCACATCTACCAGTTTTTCTACAAATTTAAGCAGATAGTTGCTTCTCTCCATATCTTTTGTTATTTGTCGTGCTGCCGTTATCTGAGGTATCGGAATGTTAGCTGGGAAACCTGTACTGTCATGGAGATTGTAATCGGGAATAACATAACCCGCCAGCTTCTCCATCATGTCAACATTCATCGATTGGGATAAAGATCTAATTAAAAGATTTTCAAGACGAGCACTTACCTTCAATTAGGCTTTTCTCCTGATAACAACTTTTTTTATTTGTCCAAACTACCAGAGTACCTCTCCCCCCTCGTTGAATTTCGTTTTTCCGGCATTTATGTCATACACTTTTGTCGGCAGTATCTCTGCAGAATCGTCATAACCTCTGCTTTCCCAGTATCCTTTCTCATATCTCTCCTGAAATGATATCTCAACTATGCTCTTTGCACTCTTGTATCCCCATAGTTGAGGGAACACAACCCGTACAGGGCCTCCATATTCCACAGGCAGTTTCGCATTATTCGCTGCCAATGCAATTATTGCCCTCTCATGATACATAGCATCTATCGGTACAACGGTAAAATACTTTCTTCCGTAGGAGACAAACTTGACGAATCTTGCATTCTTCAATGGTTTCACCTCATTCAGCAAACTCTTGCATAGAATACCTTCCCAGTTCAATCTAACTGACCACCTTGTCACCGATGTGAGTCGGGCAGATACGGAATCCTTTGCTCTTTTCTCCAACTGCAAAAGAGAAAAATCAAGGGCTCTTTTCACCAGTCCTACTATCGATAGCTTGTAGTTCTTGAAATCGATTTCCGGTTTCCCTTCGTTCCAGAATATTGGGATTTTAAGTTCAAAGAGATCTTCCATCTGTATCTCCCCTCTCACAATTTGCATGAGCAATTGTAAATTATTGGAATTTCAAGGTCAAGCAAAGTTTTATAATGTTGACACAATGTAGCTGCATTGGTATATTTCCATTCTGTAATAACATAGTAATCGAAATAGTAATCAATGGCGGCGTAGCTCAGTTGGCAGAGCAAGCGGCTCATATCCGCTGGGTCAGGGGTTCAAATCCCTTCGCCGCTATTTTTTTTAAAAAACTATTCAACAAGATTCTGTTATATAGTATTTTGTACTAAAGTTGTGGCTAAGATTGTAAAAGACCGACAATTCTACAAGTTTTGCGCATACGGTTTTCTGAAAAATCTAAGATTTTTCGATCCCTTTATAGTCCTTTTCTTTCGTGAAATGGGATTGACCTTCCTTGAAATAGGAATTCTCTTTTCAATACGTGAAGTATCGACGAATATTCTTGAGATACCCACGGGGATTATCGCTGATTCCTATGGCAGAAGGAAATCAATGATTTTCTCCTTTCTTGCATATATCGTTTCCTTCCTGATTTTTTATTTTCTTCCAAAGTTTTCCATCTATGCTATTGCCATGATTTTTTTTGCACTCGGTGAAGCCTTCAGAACCGGTACTCACAAGGCAATGATTCTCGATTACCTCAAGAGAAACAAAATGGAGGATACCAAGGTTTACTACTACGGACGAACAAGGGCATGTTCCAAGTTGGGTTCTGCTTTTTCATCCATCATAGCCGCAACTCTTGTTTTCTATACGGGAAGCTACAAGGTCGTTTTTCTGGCTTCTGTTATACCATATGTAATGGAACTTTTTCTCATGCTCTCATATCCAGGATACCTTGATGGTATTATGGCAAGAGAGAAAAAAACAAGTATTCTTGAGAACCTTTTTCGTAACATAAAAACCACACTGGGAGATTTTATAAATATCTTCCGTGACAGGTATGTGCTGGTAGCTCTGTTCAACTCATCTAGTTTCGATGCCATCTTTAAAACAGTGAAGGATTACCTTCAACCGATTCTGAAAATTTATACACTATCCATTCCTCTTCTCTTGTTTTTATCGGAAAATCAAAGAACCTCTATTCTTACAGGTGTGGTATATTTCCTTCTTTTCATCCTCACCTCCCTTGCATCTACCATGTCCGGCTCCTTTTCTGCAAGATTCACAAGGCTTTCCAGAGCCATCAACATCACCTTCCTTTCAGGAGGAGTGCTTATTTTGCTGGCTGGTATTGCACTGCGTTTCTCCTTTTTTGCAATTGCCATCATTCTTTTCATACTTCTCTATATGCTGCAGAATGTGAGACGGCCAATGAATGTCGGTCTCATAAGCGACCTGATAAGCAACAGAATAATGGCCACCGGACTTTCCGGTGAGTCACAGGTAAAAACCATACTAGTAGCAGTTTTCTCACCCGTAATGGGTCTTATTGCTGACAGATTTGGCTTGAGTAATGCACTTATCTTCTTTGGATTATTATTCTTTATACTCTATCCCATACTTTTCGTACGTGAAAGAAAGGCAACTGTAACATAGATTTTAAAGAACACCTTTTGGTGCTACACCGCGGGGTGCTACGCGTTGTGGTGTTATCCTTGTACTGCCAAGCCTTAGGATGCTACACGAATCTTCTTCTTATCTCAGCACTTACATAGTCCAGCATGGCAACGGTCAATGCAATAAACCAGACCGCAATTCCTGCAGCTCTGTAATCAAGAAGTCTTATATACTGTACGAGGAGGAATCCGATTCCGCCTCCACCAACAAGACCTATTACCGTTGACATCCTGACGTTTATATCCCATCTGTATATTGAAAATGAAACGAACGGTGGAATCATCTGGGGTACCACTGCATACATTATTGTTTGTAAATGGGTTGCACCGGTAGCCTGAATTGCCTCTATTGGACCTGGATCTATACTTTCAATTGCCTCTGAGTACAATTTTCCCAGAGCAGCGACGGAATGAAACGAAAGTGCTATTATTCCTGCAAATGGCCCCAGGCCAACCCATACAACTGCAATCAGTGCCCATATTAGAGGCTCTATTGACCTTACGATATTAAGAACAGTCCTTGTCATGTAGTATATTGTAAGGGTAATCCATGAACCGGACATGAGGTTCCTTGCAGCCAGGAAACTTATCGGAATAGCAAAGAATATACCGAATATTGTAGCCATCATTCCCATAAAAATTGTTTCTATCATCCTCGAAATGGTCAATTTGAGAGGATCATTTATAACAACTGCACCTGTCGGTGTCTGTTGTCTCGCTTCCACGTGATGAATCTGCTTTCCCTCTGCACTGGGAGGCATCAATCTGTAGGGCATAATAATTTTAATTTTAAAGTTCCCTTGGGAATCAGTCTTTGTAACTACATACTCCCCCCTCTGCCTTAGCCTGAATTCGTTTCCTATTGGATCTATCCACCACAGATTTACCTCAGAATTCGGTTTAAAATTCTTACCAAAGACAGTAAGTGTAGTACCTTCAATTATTTTGTTATTCTTGTCCAGTTTCGACAGTTCTCCGCATGTTGGCTCCACATAGATGTACGGTTTGCCGGGAACCTCCTTTGGACGGCCGGGAGGATTCTCACCACACGGAGAAAGTACCGCAGCCCTGGCACTTACAGTTTCCATCTTGTGAGCAATGGCTGCTTTCCATGGCCAAAGTACCCTGGATAGGGGCGTTAGAGCCTCGGGAGCTTTCGTAATCATCTTGTAAGGATTTATTTCACTTATCTCCCATCCCAGAATGAAAAACACAACAATTACCAGAAAGAAGATATTGAAACCTCCGCGACGTCCTTTCTTAGTATGAAGATATGCATCCAGAGCATTCAATATCCATATTGCAATTAGCCCGATTATGACAAGGCTTATGAATACAGGCTTAAGTTCCAAAGATTTATGAAATGCATCGAGGAAATTGGGTTCATGACGACCCGCCAATTCAATTCGCCAGATGAAAATCAATCCCATGGATACAATCGAACTCATAAGGATAATACCACGTTGTATTTCACCGAGAATTATCTGTCCGAGCCCGGGAAGGATTAACGAAAACAAAGCATGAAGCAAACTTCTACCCGTGTTTTTTCCCTTTGTTTCAGCCATTTTCTCTTCCTCCGGTTAATGTTCCCGCACTCACTCTTTCCGCTTCTTCCCCGTAGATATCCTTGAATTCTCTGTCTGTCATTCGCCTTATATCTTCCCTTGTACCTCTGTAGACTACTTGACCGTCACGAAGCCCAATTACGCTGGTTGCATACTTCTGTACAAGATCAAGGTAGTGCAGACTGCATAGAACGGTAATCTTTCTCTCTTGATTCATCTTTTCAAGGTAACCCAAAATGGAATGTGCAAGGACAGGGTCCAGACTTGCAACTGGTTCATCTGCCAGAATCATCTTCGGATCCTGTACAAGCGCTCTTGCAATCCCAACTCGCTGTTGCTGTCCACCACTCAACTCGTCGGCCCTCTTGTCTGCCTTTTCCTCGATCCCCACTTGTCTTAATGCTTCGTATGCCAGTTCTATGTCCTCCGTGGGAAACCTGTTTATAATACTCCATATCGGATTTGTGTAACCGAGGCGTCCGGCCAGTACATTCTTCAAAACGGATGAACGCTTTACCAGATTGAAATGCTGGAAAATCATACCTATCTTTCTTCTTATCTCCCTAAGATGGGCTGAATCAGCAGCAGTTACATCCTCCCCGTCCCATAGTATCCTGCCTTCGGTTGGTTCAATCAATCTGTTTATACACCTTAAAAGGGTTGATTTTCCGGACCCGCTAAGTCCGATGATAACGAGGAATTCTCCATCCTTCACCTCAAAGCTTACATTCCTAAGGGCCCTCGTACCGTCCTCATACGTTTTTGATAAATTCTCTACAACTAACATCTTTCTCTATCTCCAGGGGGAATCATAAATAGATATCTGATAATGTATTTATCATAAAAGAGGGCAGCCCACCTGAGGTGACCTGCCCTTGTTTCTTAAAAAACTATTCTTTCTGTAGATCCTTGATGTCCATGCCTGAAGCCTGCAAGAGTTGCCTGAACGGATCGTAGAAACTGTCATCGATTTTTTTCAATCCATTCCACTGATAGGCAGTCTTTAGAGCTTTCTTTCCCTCATCTGTTTTTGCAATTTCCAGAAGAGCATTAACGATCTTGTCTTTCAGATCCTTCGGCATAGAAGGGATGAACTGAACACCATCATTAGGAATATCAGGCGTAACCTTAATTACAACTATCTTTTCCATTACATCCGGATGATCCTTCTCTATCCTCGTTCTTGCGTCTACATAAGTGGCACCAGCATCAACCTGCTTGTTGTAAACTGCAGCTACTACAGAGTCGTGGCTTCCCGCATCAACTATCCTTGCAAGGTCTGTTTCGGGATTCAACCCCGCTGCCTTCATCAACAGCATGGGGATTATCCAGCCACTGGTAGAAAGGGGATCGGGACGTGCAAAGGTCCTTCCCTTCAGGTCTTTTACTGTATGTATGCCAGAGTCCGCCTGAGTGATTATCTGACCATTGTATGTGGGGCTGCCATATCTGATTGATACAAGTGCAGCATCTGCAACACCCAGCTCATGTGCAAGTACATAAGAGAACGTAGCAAGTGAAGCCATTTGGGCGGTTGGCGGATTGCTTCGCATGGCCTCTATTACACCTGCATACTCGGTTGCTACATTCGTCTTGAAGTACAGTCCTGTTTTCTTGTGCAAAAGATCTGCTACTTCCTGTGCACCTGTCGCAACTCTCTCCATTTCACCAGACGGTACGAAAGACCATACTATCGGGTTTTTCTCTGATCCCAATGGCGCTTCTTTTTCACCTGTTGCAAACAGTGGTGATGCAACAAGTATCAGAGTGAAAAGGGAAAACAATACTAATACCCTTTTAATCATTTAAAACCTCCCTTATCTTTGATA
Organism: Spirochaetales bacterium; assembly: GCA_027021365.1. Lineage (GTDB taxonomy): Bacteria > Spirochaetota > Spirochaetia > SZUA-6 > SZUA-6 > JALUUM01. Next base: position 212,422 of record JALUUM010000032.1, on the reverse strand, counting down.
TTAGTAACAGATTAATTTATCATTACATACTCAGTCAAGTGAATTTCCATTTATAATTCTTTTTATGATTTCTTCAAGTCTAATCTTAATTTAAAAGACCGTGTGATTACCACATAAAAAAAGGCCAGCTTTTTTTTGCCGGCCTTTAATCCTTTTATAGTTTTTTTAGCAGGGGCAGGACTTGAACCTGCGACCTCCGGGTTATGAGCCCGACGAGCTGCCAACTGCTCTACCCTGCGTCGTTGTTGTTACTAAATATAATTAAACTCCATGATTTGGTCAAGGGTATGTTTTCCTGAAATCCGGAACCCTTGCCTCTGCATTCAGCTCCAATGTTGACCTGCGATTATTCACTATATAGTGATAACCTATACCCGCTACCATGGCCCCATTATCTGTGCAAAACTTCATTGATGGAAGAATAACCTGGTCACCAAACATCGATTTAAGGCTCCCTCTGAGATACGAGTTTGCAACAACACCGCCGCCTGCAACCACCCTCTCTATTCCCGTATCTTTTACCGCTCTCGATACCCTTTCCAGAATTATATCAATGGCAGTTTTCTCAAAGGATGCGGCAATATTTTCCCTCGTCTTTGGGTACTTCCTGTTCCAGAATTGATCCAACTGGTTTATTACGGCAGTTTTCAAACCCGAATATGAAAAATCATACCTGTGATCACCCTTGTGGAGGGAGGGTTTGGGAAATCTGAATGCACCTGAATTGCCACGCCGTGCAAGCCTATCTATTGCCGCTCCTCCAGGAAATCCCAGTTGGTAATACTTTGCAACCTTGTCGAAAGCCTCACCGCATGCATCATCTATCGTGGTACCCAGTACTTCGATCTTATCATAATCTTTTACCACAGCCAGAATCGTATGTCCTCCGGATACTATGAGACCCAGGTACGGATACTCTATATCCGCTTCAAGGTGTGCAGCATACATATGGGCAAGTATATGGTCGATGCCGATGAACGGAATATCCAGTGAAAATGCCATTGCCTTGGCAAAGGAAAGACCAACGAGTAACGACCCTATCAGGCCTGGCCTATAGGTCACGGCAATCGCATCCATATCCTCGATTTCCATACCGGCCTCATCTAAAGCCGTTGATACAACCTGATATATCCATTCGATATGTTTTCGTGATGCAATTTCAGGTACCACTCCGTAATAGGGCCTATGAAAATCAATCTGAGTAAGAATTACATTACTAAGTACATCTCGACCCTTTTCAACAACGGCGGCTGCGCACTCGTCACATGATGTTTCTATTCCCAGTACTTTCATCGTCAATTTCCTCTTACATCCCCCATAATATCACCGATACCAACCAGCTCTATACTTTTCGCATTCAGCTCAGGTATCAAACGATTTAACACTTCAACGATTTGGCCGTGTTTTACATGGCCAATAAGAATGGCCCTGCCTTTCTTTTCTGCAATTTTCATTCCCTTAAGCAGCCACTGTTCTATCTCTTTTTCATCCGGTCTATTATCCATGAAAATATCCCTTTCCGCAACAGGTACGTTCCACTTCTCAGCATACTTCTCCACCTTTGATTCGGCGGTAGTCTTGCTGTCTATGAAATATTTTTTTTCTTTGTGAAAATATTCCATCACCATGTTCATCATTCTGGAATCCGATGTTACCTTTGAACCCATATGATTATTTGCCCCCGCTGCTCCCGGTACGGAGGCAAAATCAGCATCAATGGTCTTGAATACCTCTTCCTTCGTTGAATTAACATAAATACCCCCGGGTCCTATGTCATTGCCATCATTTGCCTCCATCGGGAGGTGCAATAGAAGGTCCTTCCCCGAAGCCTTTATCCTCTCCGCACTCTCCCGGCTGTAGAGTACCTGCGGAAGAACTGAAATAGTCAATTTTCCCTTGAAATCCAGAAAGGGTTCGAGGTCTTTTAAACTATAACCGGCATCATCGATTATTATTACGAGTTTTCCCTTTTCCATAGGGTGTTCCCTCTTTGAGCCGGCTTTCATCGACGAAACATTTGACTCCGATCCAGAGGACTGAGGAGGCAAAGCTGTGGAGGTTTCTCTTTCAGTAGCATTCTTCTTTTCTCTACCTTTATTCTCCACAGTTTCATGGTTTCGCTCTCTCGACACCGACGTGTACTTTTCATTTGAATCATAGTAGTAGAGAATACTAACCAGTAAAAGCAGAAAGAGGATGAGAAGTATCATCGTCCTTCTCATCCTCTTTTTCAGAGATGCTTTCCTCATAACAGCCGACACTTCAGATACATATTCAGCAAATCAGTTATACATGTAATCCCTTAAATCTTCGGCTATAGCTCTTAATTTCTTTAAGGCTCTCATTTCTATCTGACGTACAGTCTCCGGCGATATGCCAAGTTCATCGCCTATTTTTTTAAGTGTATACTTCTTTCCACCGAGAAATGCAAAGCGGTACATCAGGATCTTTCTCTCTTTTTCCATAAGGGTTTTCAAGAATTTCATCGTATCTTCTTTAAGACTCTTCTTCATCATTTCCCTGTCCGGGTCATAGGAGTAATCCTCTATGACATCTTGAAGCGTGGAAGAATCCTTGTTCAATGAGCTATCAAGTGAGACAACGGAATTTGAGAGTTTCATCAGAAGAGCTACCTCTTCTTCGTCGAAGCCGATTTCCTTGGCTATCTCTTCGCAGGTCGGTTCCCTCATGAATTTCTGGGAAAGAGTATTGAAAGCCTTGTTTATCTTTCTGATTTTTTCCTCTTTCCTGTGGGGCAATCTTATCGTTCGTTTCTTGTTAGACAAAGACCTTACTATGGACTGCTTTATCCACCAGGAGGCGTAAGTACTGAATCTTACATGTTTCCTGTAATCATACTTCGATGCAGCTTTTATCAGTCCAAGGTTGCCCTCCTGTATCAGGTCGAGAAGCGATACATCTGGTGTCACATATGCCTTGGCTATCTTAACGACTAGCCGAAGGTTGGCCTCTATCAATTTCTTTCTGGCTTCCGCATCACCCGACAACGACCTCTTTGAAAGTTCCAGTTCTTCTTCAAAAGTAAGCAATTCTGCCTTTTTTATCTGGGCAAAATAGGTCTTTATCAGATCTTCTCTGTCAATCTTTCTCTGAAGGTTTTCCCTCATATACACCTCCAGTATATATAAGCAAATTACATGCCAATTATTACTTTATCGAGATAGCGAGGTATCTTATTATGTGATAAATAATTATGGTATGATTAGCAGGATGGTAATAAAGAGCTTAAAAAAGTGTAACATTTTTCATACACTATTGATTCCCTGAAAGTTGCTTGTACAGAATCCTTGCAAGGCCAAAATCTTCATTTTCAGCCATTTTTTTTGCATATTCATCGTATAACATGTCTTCGAAAATATCTTCTGCAATACCTCTCTTGATTATACCACTCTTATCTATGGTTTTCCTCATCTCGTTGAGCATCTGCTTGATAAAAATAGCTTCGAAATCCACACTCACCTTGTATAACTTGCTATTCTTATCTATTTTGTTCCTTACTCTGTTACTGCCAGTCTGTCTATATACTGTATTGCCTGTATTCATAACTGCATCTATCATGTTAAATTCCTCTCCTTTGCATTACTATCTTTACATTACTATCAATTCACCGTAAAGAGCGCCGGCCCTGTATATTGCCTTTAATATTGCAGCTATAGCTTCCGTTTTAAGCCCTATTTTTTTGAGCGTCTCTACGAAATCATCAACACTGACTGTTTCTTTTATCAAAAAAGTATTTTCTTCCTTATTCAAGACTGAAGAAAATCCTATATTGATATTTACAGATTTGTAGGACACCGCTACTTTGCCGATTCTTACATTCTCGCCAATAATGATAACCCCACTGTTTGAATCGATCACCACTCTATTAGATGTATCCGGCTTTACCTCTATTGACTCTATCTCTGCTATCAAATTTATAAGGTCCTGTTTTCTGTTATCAGGTACAGTAACCTCTATGAGAGATGAATCTCTTGTTTTTACCTTCAAATCGGGATATTTTTTCTCTATAGCCTTTTTGACAGAATTTGCAGTTATGAAATCCGGATTTCTGAGCACTATGGAAATAATTCCGTTTTTCGATATATCGGCTGATATTTCTTTCTCTATCAATGCCCCTCTGTATATCTTTCCTACTGTTTTCTCATTTCCGACTTCACTTATCCTGCCCTGTGCCACGGCATATACCTCTCCGTTTGCCGCTTTTAAAGGTGCCTGGAGAAGCACGCCCCCCTTTAGACTCCTTGCATCGTAGATACTCGACACTGTAATATCTATTCTGTCGCCCGGTCTTACAAATCCTGGAACTTCGGCAGTAACGATAACCACGGCACTGTTCTTGCTTCTAATTTTATCCGGCGATACTTTAATGCCAAAATTGCCAAGAAGATTTGCAATTGATTCTTTCAAGAGTTCGGATCGTGAAGAATCACCCTTCCCTGGCAAACCCGTGACAAGGCCAATTCCAACCAACTGGTTCTTTCTGATTCCCTCGATATAACCGAGGTCTTTGATTCTCACGGTAGGTGCAGAAAAAGCATACTGATACGTTGACAAGGATAGAACCGCCAGTATAAGAATAAAGAGCAACCTTTTCATTTTTTCAGTATTTTCAAGGCAATTCAATGAGAACCTCTCTATCTCCAATCATGATACCGGAAAGTATTTTTCCAGTCGCTTCAAGCCGTACCCGTACATCAGAAATATCTCTGATACCGTTATTCCTGCTATCTATAATAAAACCTTCGGCATTGATAGAGATTCCACCGTGTTTTATCACCACATGAACATTCCCGCTCCTTGGAGATTCGGAAGGATTATGCCTTAAATTCTGCCATCTCTTACCTCTACCCTTATCCTCGAGCATACCGGATAACCTGGGATCAAGACTCTGAACAAAATATGTAACTTTTTCGAGAGTATCTCTACCGTCTCCCGTTCTGCAGTTTATGTACGCTATCCATTGATCACCAGAATCGTTCAGCTTAAGGACATGGATACCTGTTATCGTATATCCGGCAAGATCCTTTTTTACATAGTTCAATCTAAACGAAAGAATTTCATTTATTCCCCGTGACTCAATCTTCTTCTCTGTTTCAACTACTATACGACGTATTACATTACGAAGTTTTTCATACTGTACCGGAAGTATGATCGTTTCCTTTCCCAGTATTACTACTGGCTTTTCACTCCTCTTTTCAATGGCATACCTTACTATCGGAGCAGGTATTACAGTAACTTCATCCCTATTAACATTGAATCCCATATCTCCCAAGTCGTCCTTTCCCGTATAACCTGCTATCTCTTCCATACTCACCCTACCAGTCCGGGTTACAACGAAATCTCTAAGCTTCAATGTATCCGGATATAGATTGATATTTGCCGCCAATAAAACTGTAATCAAAATAATCAAGAAGCGATCAGTTGACATTCAATCCGTCCCCTACCTCCGCCTCTTATCTCTTCAGGTTGTTTGCCGTCGCAAGCATGGAATCGGAAGTCTGTATGGCTTTGGAATTCATCTCGTATGCCCTTTGTGCCACTATCATATTTACCATTTCCTTCACTGCGGATACATTCGACATTTCGAGAAACTTTTGAACCACCTTGCCCATACCGTCGAATCCCGGCCTTCCTCCTATGGGGTCACCCGAAGCCTCTGTTTTCTTGAAAATATTTTCCCCTACTGCCTGAAGCCCGGCAGGATTAACAAATCTGTAAACGAACAACTGCCCGACCTCTACAGGTTCATCACTTCCTGCAACCTTAACCGTTATTCTGCCATCCTGAGAGATGTTCAAACTATCACGGATGAAACCTTCCGGTAGAATTACCTCGGGCATCAAGCGGTATCCATTGGAGTTGACTATCTGACCGTTGGAATCAATCTTGAAAGAGCCATCCCGTGTATAACCGTAAGAGCCATCATAGAGCAGGACTCTGAAGAATCCCTCTCCTTGAATAGCCATATCAGAAACATTTCCCGTCGACTGAAGAGCTCCCTGAGTAAAAATCTTCTGCGTGGCCGCGGCCCTTACGCCATGCCCAACCTGTATTCCCGTAGGATACAGAGTTACCTCAGTTGCAGGAGTCCCGGCCATTCTCACTGTCTGATACAACAGATCCTCGAAATCCGGCCTTGTCTGCTTATATCCTGTTGTATTTACATTGGCAAGGTTGTTTGCAATCGTATCTATATTGAACTGCTGACCTATCATGCCGGAAGCTGCAGTCCACAAAGATCTCATCATTTTATTTTCCTCCTATACCTTCACTGCATCGTTTATCAGTCGCCCAAGAAGCGTATCTTCGGCCTGGATAAGTTTCTGATTTGCCTCGTAGCTCCTGTTCACCTCAATCATTTCAACCATTTCTTTCACAGGATTCACATTGGAGCCTTCAAGAAAACCCTGACGTATCTTAGGCCTCTCATTACCCTTGACAACCAGGGCCCTCCCAGATTCTTCCGTGGATTGCCAGTATGAATCACCCATTTTTTTAAGGTACCTCTCCCGCTTGAAATCTACAATTTTCAGTCTATCGACGTACTCAAGATTTTCCCATTCATTTTCTTCTTTGGAGACCAAGCGGCCATCCTCACCGGCAAATGTACTGTTTTGAAAGATTTTACCATCCTGATCCACTACAAAATTGTTCTTTTTCAACTTAATCGGGCCTTTTTCACCCATTACGAGGTCACCACTCTTCGTTACAAGGAACCCCTCTCTGTTTATGAGAAAAGTACCGTTTCTCGTGTATCTCTCACCGTAATCCGTCTCCACGGTAAAAAAGCCATTTCCTTCTATTGCCAGATCGAAATCATTCCCCGTTTCCTTAAGCGGGCCCTGGGTAAATGCCGTATACACCTCATTCTGCTCCACTCCGGTTCCAAGTTTACCTACTATCGGTGTAGTGTCCACCGAACCTATGGGAAATATATAGACACCATCGTCATTCATTCTCCTTAAGAGTATTTCAGGAAATGCTTTGTGTATTGCCGTATCACGCTTGTAACCAGTAAGATCAACATTTGCCAGGTTATTGGCTATTGTATCCAGACGGTGCATCTGTGCCACCATGCCACTTGCGCCGGTATAAAGCCCTCTTATCACTTCTTTTACCTCCTGTTCTACCCTCAAGGATATTATCGGAATATTAACTACATCCTTGATAAACAGAACGTTCCTTTGTATAATGTGCCACAAAATATGCCAGGATAGCTCAGTGGCAGAGCAGCTCACTCGTAATGAGCAGGTCGTGGGTTCAAGTCCCACTCCTGGCTAAAAAAGGGCATTCCTTGATTATTTATTTTTTTCTTCTATGAATATTGATACGATTATTGACCGTCAAATTACAAGTCGTTATAATTTACCGCATCATTTCCATTTAATAAAAGGAGATAACCATTGAACCTAAGCACTACCAAACCAATCCTATCCTTGCGGAACATTCGCAAGTACTTTGGAGGTGTAAAAGCCGTTGATGGGGTCTCTTTTGATGTAGCTCCTCACAGGATCACTGGGTTAATCGGACCTAATGGCGCAGGAAAAACAACTACATTTAACCTTATTTCCGGATTTTACAAACCTGATGAGGGGGAAATCTATTTCAAAGGAGAAAGAATCGACGGTTTGCAGCTCCACGAGACCTTTCACAAAGGCCTCTGCAGAACTTTTCAGATCAGCCGAGAATTGAAACTCATGACTGTACTTGAAAACTTAATGCTCGTGCCTCCAGGCCAGATAGGGGAGAACCTTTTCAATACCTGGTTCAACCCCAATGGTGTAAGAAAGCAGGAAAGAGAACTAAGAGACAAGGCATTGAAAACACTCGAATCGGTAGGTTTACTTCATCTGAAAGATGAATATGCAGGAAACCTCTCCGGAGGCCAGAAAAGGCTTCTCGAACTTGCAAGAACTATGATGGCCAAACCCGACATCATACTTTTCGACGAACCGGGAGCCGGGGTAAATCCCACGGAACGAAAGATCCTTGCCGACAGGATAAGACAACTAGTTAAGGATGAAAAAGTCACCGTTCTTCTCATTGGACACGAGATGGAGCTTGTAATGGATGTCTGCAATCCCATTATCGTCATGGATCACGGAAAAAAATTGATGGAAGGCACCCCGGAAGAAGTTGGAAACGATCCAAGGGTACTTGAAGTCTATCTTGGAGGTGCAAGCAAATGAACATACTCGAAGTACAGGATGTAGTATCTGGTTATGGCAGCATGGAGGTTCTCCATGGTGTTTCAATCACTGTTGAGCAGGGAAAGGTTGTCACCCTCCTCGGCCCCAATGGTGCCGGCAAAACCACTCTCCTTAGAACTATCTTTGGTCTTGTTAAACCTACAAAGGGTAAGATCTTTTACAAGGGAGATGATATCACAGGAATACCTCCCCAGGAAATGGCTAGAATCGGGCTCTGCTACGTGCCACAGGAAGAAAACATCTTCCCTACTCTTACCGTCCAGGAAAACCTCGAAATGGGTGCATTTATCAGGAAAGACGACTATACCGATAGGATGGAAGAAATATTCAGCTTCTTTCCCGACCTCACAGACCGAAGAAAGAGCAGGGCCGGAGATCTCAGCGGTGGCATGCGACAGATGCTGGCCATAGGCAGGGCTTTAATGTTGAACCCGGAGGTTCTGCTTCTCGACGAGCCATCTACCGGTCTTGCCCCTGTTCTGGTAGACCACATCTTTGAAAGAATCAAATTCCTCAACGAACAAGGGGTTACTATCCTTCTCGTTGAGCAGAATGCGCAGGCGCTGAGCACGGCTGACAAGGCATATATAATGGAAGGTGGAGAAAAGAAAGCGGAAGGTCCTGCAAAAGAACTCATGGCGAACGAAGAAATCGGAAAGCACTATTTAGGGAGGTAACATGATTGAACTAACTATATACGGAATAGTATTGGGAAGCATTATCGCTTTGGGCAGCATGGGATTGACTCTCATATGGGGTATCACGGATCTATTCAACTGTGCACATGGAGATCAGATGACTGTCGGAGCCTACAGTGCATTCATCTTTACCTCGCTGTTTGCACATTTGAATATCCTGCAAACAAAGGTAGGGCCATTTTCCTTCAACTGGGGAATCGTGGTTGCCTTTATACCTGCAATCTTGATTTCCATCATGCTCGCAGTTGCAATCGACAGGTGGGTATATCAACCCTTGAGAAGGGCAGGAGTCCACTCTATAACAGGTTTTATCGCGTCGATTGGTGTTGCTTGGGCATTGAGGGGAGTAGTCTATATCATTTGGGGAGCTGATTTTCACTTTTACAACCAGGGTTTGAGACCCACAATCGTTTTTCAGAGCGGAATAAAATTCAGGGTCGACGAAATATTCATAGTAATAGTCTCCTGGCTCTCTGTACTCTTCGTATATCTTTTTCTAAACAGGACGAGAACCGGAAAGGCTCTCAGAGCTCTGGCCGACAATCAAAGCCTTGCGCTCGTTTCGGGGATAAACGTTGAAAGAATGTTGATATGGGCTTGGTCGGTAGCCGGTCTTTTGATAGCTGTTGCAGGTATTCTATATGGTATCGAAACACAGCTCAGACCGGAAATGGGATGGATATTCCTCTTACCACTTTTTGCTGCCGTCATTCTAGGCGGACAGGGCAGTATTACGGGAGCTCTAATCGGCGGACTGGTAATGGGTATCGCCCAACAGGTTTCCACTGCATGGCTTGCCCCGTCTTATAAGCCGGCAGTCGCTTTTATAATCATGATTCTCGTACTTATATTCAGACCGCAAGGTATTCTCGGAAGGAGGTCCAGATAAATGGGTATACTTAATTTCCTTATTTCATTTGCCGTAATGGCAACTATCTATTCCATATTTGCAATAGGTTTGAATGTACAATGGGGTTACACCGGCCTTTTAAACTTTGGTATTGCGGGTTTCTTTGCAGTAGGGGCTTACACCTCTGCACTCTTTACACTGAAAATGCCAACGGGGGCAATTGCTGGTTATATAAAACAGGCATTTGGCCTTAATATGCCATTTCTGATAGGTGTACTTGCAGGCGGTATTGTTTCGGCGATCATTGGCCTCATCGTAGGAGCTCTGACATTGCGACTTAAAGAAGGATACCTTGCCATTGCCACGATAGGAATAGCAGAAACCATTAGATTATTCTTCAACAACGAGGCATGGCTGGCAAATGGTCCACAGGGACTTGTTGGCCTTCCGCAGCCACTTCACAACATAGTTCCTCCTTCATTCTACAACTACATCTACCTTCTCATCGTGGCAGTCTTTCTGGTGATAATATACATTGCCGCAGAGAAAGGGATACGATCACCATGGGGTAGGGTCCTTCGTGCAATCCGGGAAGATGAGGTGATGGCGGCAGCAGACGGAAAAAATGTAGTAGCTTTCAAGATGCAATCTCTTGTTTTCGGGGCATTTATCATGGGAATAGGCGGTGCTCTGTATGCACACTTTTCAGCAGCAATTCAGCCCGGGGTGTTTGAACCCCTCTTTGGAACATTCATTATCTGGACGATGCTCACACTTGGCGGGACCGGTAACAACAAGGGAGCAATAATCGGTGCCTGGATTGTCTGGGCAGTCTGGTCCTGGAGTACTCTGCTTATAAACAAAGTCGTACCTCCAAGTTTCGCAACTAGGGCACCCTTCATTAGATATGTTCTAATCGGATTGCTTCTCGTGGTAATTATTGTAAGATATCCGAAGGGTATTTTGGGCGAAGAAAAACAAGTATCAAAGTTCTAATAACTCAATAGATTACATTTCATGAAATTTAAAAAGCCGGCATTTCCTGCCGGCTTTTTTTAGGATCAAATCTATCTTATGGATTCTCCAGCTTCAGAGTCTTTATGTAAGGTTCCTTGTCTATGTACTGCCAGATTTCAATAGGTGTCACGACATCACCATTCTTATCGAAGTCCTGTGCACCGGCTGCACCTTCATAGTTGATATCCTTTCCAGCTTTCAGCAACTCGAGTGCCTTCTTTATTCCGTCTGCTCCGGCATATACAACCTCTCCGGGAGGATTAGCAACGAATCTGAGCTCATCACGTACATTAACCGGCGTTACCGGTTTTCCCTTTGCCTGCGCAGCTGCAGCAGCAAGACCTGCAATCACAACTGCATCGTAGAAGTTAGACATGAATGGAAGGGGTGGTAATTCACCGTACTTAGCCTTGTAGTCATTGCTGAAATTGTCAAGGGATTTCCCGCCTGCACTTCCAGGGGCAGTACCAATGTATCCGGCAAGATTCTTTGCTCCCAGTGCTTCCGGCATCTTTACAGACTTTGTACCATCACAGAATAGAAGGTCGGTCTTCTTGTTGTAACCGGCCTCGAAAAACTCTTTAAGGTAAACTGTTGCCTGCCCTGGATACCCGAGAGCGAGCATTACATCCGGATTTGCCGCCATTATTTTTTTCAGTTCGGATACATAGGTAGGTGCTGGTTTCTCATCGTGAGGAACAGAAGCTACAACCTGGCCACCTTTACTCTCGAAGGATTTCTTGAACTCCTGCATCAAACCCTGACCATATGCATTGTTTACCCAAAGAACAGCCGCCCTCTTGTATCCTTTCTCAGCTGCTATCCTGCCAAGCACAACACCCTGCAGAGCATCAGAGGGAGCAGTTCTGAAGAGGAAGTCCTTTCCCTTGTCTGCAGGAAGATAGGTGAGAAGCGGTGATGTAGAAGCATTTGAAATCTGCGGTACCTGGTTTGGAATTGCAACAGATTCTGCTATGGGCAATGTAACACCACTTGCCGCAGCTCCAATCAAAGCTACTACCTTTTCCACATTGATAAGAGATCTTGCAGCCTCTACTCCCGGTATAGCTGATGTTTCAGTATCACCATACTTGATAACCAGTTTGAAACCGGCATTATTGAACTGCTCGACAGCAAGGTCGCCAGCTTTTCTGAAACCTTCACCGAATTCAGACAGTGCGCCTGTCAAAGGTACCAGTCCACCGAGTTTCACCGGTGCTCCTTCTTTTGCGCCACCCGCCCAGATTATCGATGCCGGCAAAAGCATGGCAGCCACAAGTACAAGTAAGAGCAGTTTGTTTTTTTTGAGCATATTCTGCCTCCTTTATGTTAGTTTTCACGTTAATAATTCACTTGAATGAGAATGTTGTCAAGGTGTTACAGTATAATTATTTCGGGTGAGAATAATTTTTATTCACGTTGTTTGCGACGTGAGCTTACAAATCTTGCAAAGTCATTTATGTTTTTAACAACTATCCTGTCACTGTATATCTCTATCCTTCTCTGCGCCGCAAAATGATTCAACACTTCTCTGCATTTTGCAGGTGACATTCCGGCCCAATGTGCAATATCATCTACCGTTGTAGAAAAAACACGTTTGTTTGTTTCTTCTTCCTGAGGTGATTTCTCGGCCAGCATCAGAAAAACATCAGCTACACGAGCCTCGATATCCTCCAGGGTGAGTATCATGAAGCGTCTTTTTTGATCATATATTCTCTTTGTAAAAAGCTTTAAGAGCTTCAGAGCAATTTGAGGATTCCCTTGCATGAGGATTTCGAAATTTTCTCTGTTGAACTCGAGGGCCTTCACCTCGTCCAATGCTATTGCCGTTGCAGATCTTGGAGCCTCTTCGAGGATCGCCATTTCACCGAAGATTTCGCCTGGCTGAAGTATATCTATGGTCTTTTCGATGTCTCCCATTATCTTCAATATCTGCACCCTTCCAGACTGAATGAGGTAAAAATTATCACCAGGTTCAAATTCACAAAAGATGATATCCCCCCTTTGAAAAGTGACACCAAATCTGTCAAACATCGAATTTATACCATTCATATCCTATCCCTCTTTCAAACTCTTCAAAGCCCTCTTTACCTTTCTGTACAAGGGTTCTTCTTCCGAAACCATACTCAGTATCTTGTTATAAAAACCCTTTGCCTTGGTCGTGTCGCCCTTTTCCTGGTATGATTTACCTACGAAAAAGAGAGCTTCCTTCAAATCCGGATGAGTGGGATACCTCTGTATGAGCTCGGTAAACGATTTGATGCAATCATCAAAACGATTCATGAAAAACAGGCATCTTCCTATTTCGTACCTTGATTTTGCAAGGTATTCCTCGTCATTTCCCTGCTCTATGATCTTCTTGAACTCATTGTAGGCTTGTTCATACTTCTGTTGACCAATCAGGCTTACAGCATTGTAGTACTGCTGTGCCACATTGGACATTTCTTTCGTTTTCTTCTTTTGAACCGGGGCTTCTTTGACCATACCTTTCACAGAAGGCCCCTTACCCTGACCGTACTTTTGTAGATATTCTTCTGCCAGCTCAATTTTCTTCGTAGCTTCCTGCGCATGAATGCCTGTTGGATAATAAACAAGGTATCTGCGATACGCATACAGTGCCTGATGATACCTTTTGTTTGACATATAATATTCACCAATTTTGAAGAGACCGGTTTCTGGATTTACCTGTTCTTCACTGTAGAGGAGATTCTGAACCTGTTTATGAATTCGACGCAACTGATTTGAAAAAACTTTCAGCATCTTCATAATGATTCTTGTATTCTTTGAAACGAGCATTTCAAATTCAGGAACACTGAAAGCAATGACGGCCGAATCTGCCAGCACAACTGCAGTTTCTTCTCGGGGATACCTTCCGAGAGCCGATTTGACACCAAAAAACTCCCCTGTCTTTATCAGTTCATGCATCTCCTGCCCTGTTTCGATATCCGTGTAGTTAAGGCTAACCTTTCCCGAATTCAAAATATATATCTTGTCACTTACATCGCCTTTGAAATAGATTATCGAGTTTGCCCTGTATCTTATCGCTTTTGGTGACACAATTTTCTCCTCAAGTAAGATGCTCCCCTATCTATGTCAATCATCTATTGGAATGAAATCCAGTTTTTTCTTGAATCCTACAGCCTCTCTTATCTCTTGAATAAGTCCTGTCGGATCCCCCTTCACCAGCATTCTTCTTCCCCTCACACTTATTTCAGTGTAATCCACATTTCTCTCCGTAAACAGCACTTCGTACTTGGCAGAGCCGTAGATAGGGTCTCCCTCCATCAAAAGTAATTCTATGTCTTCCATATCTGCATTTACCAGTGCCTCATAGGGATCTTCAAATCTCGGACGCAAGAGAAGTATATCTGCAAATTTACCCTCTTGCAACGAACCAATTCTATCGGACATTCGAAAGGCCTTAGCCGGATTTATTGTTACCATTTCAAATATTTTCCTGGCAGGCAAATCCTCTCCGTACATTTTTCTGTAGAGAGACCTTGCATACCTCATCTCTTCAAGGATATTTATCGAACCGGTATGAGTGGAATCGGTACCTATGGATACTTCTATTCCCCTTTCCAGTATCTTCCTTATCTTGCAGGTTACATTGAACATGAACATATTGGAAGCAGGGCACCAGACCACTGCTGCACCGGCTTTCTTTGTTTTTTCTATATCTTTTTCGGAAAAACCTATGCAATGAATAAATACATCATACTCGTCAAGACAATTTAGTTCTTCCAGTATCTCTATACCACGCTGGGATTCTTCATCGAAGCCTTCCTCTAGGTGAGTGATGAATGGATGATCCCGTTTTTTTGCCCGTGTATGTTCTATTTCAATTCCGTCACCCCATTTCAGATCAAAGGATGAACATTCATGTGCCAGAGTATATTCTTTAATCACCCTGATAGGTAATAGCGGAATCAAGGGTTCATTGAACTCATGGGGAAAATGATCATTTACCGTGACAACTCCTGAAAAAAGATTCTTATAGGCACCGAGAAAATAACAATTCTCAACAGATATATTCGCCCTCTCCTGGTATACAGGAGATGACTTCAAATCATTGTCCCACAGAGACCAGTTTATATAATAGTTACCCGGCTTAGGACCCACCCGGGGCAGATAATCGCCTCGAAGGTGGTCATGTACGTTAATCAGGGCTGGATATGCGTAGATCTTGTCTTTAAAGGAGATATCATAGAGAGAACTTTTGTCGAAGGATACTATCTTTTTTTTGTCAATCTTTAAAGAATTGCTCTTTAAAATCCCTTCCGGGTTTATCAATTTGAGGTCACTCAAAGAAAATTGTTTAAGCATTCACCTTCCCTAAAAAATTATTTTATGATGAGTTCAATATGATGTCAATAATCATAAATTTATTATCGGTAGGGAAAGTGATAAAATCAAAATTCAAAAAATCAGAGATACATTTCAGAAAGTTCGTTTATTGCTCTAAAATGTCTCATCTTTATTAGTGCTCTTTCCTGAATCTGCCTTACACGTTCTCTCGTAATCCCGAGCAATTTACCCGTTTCTTCCAATGTATAGGGACCTTCACCGGCAAGGCCATACCGTAATTGTATTATCTTTCTCTCTCGATCGGTCAGCTTTTGAAGAACCCTGCTCAAAGTTTCTTGTAATGACAATCTGAACACAACATTTTCAGGTAATTCCGTCTGTTTATCCTCTATCAAATCTGAAAGCTTTGTCTGTTTTTCATCATCAACCGACATGTCCAACGAAGTAGCTTCCTGGGATACATTTATCATGTCAATTACCTTTTCAAGAGGAATGCCCAGATACTCGGCAAGTTCAGAGATATTTGGTTCTCTTCCCAGTTCCTGGGTCAAATGCCTCGTTGCATAGTATGAGCGTTTTATCGTATTAAGTATGTATATTGGGACACTTATCGAGTGAGCATTCGCAGCTATGGCCTTTACAATTGCCTGTTTTATCCACCATGTACCGTATGTGGAAAATCTGCAACCCTTTCTGTAATCAAACCTTTCCACTGCTTCTATCAAACCTATATTGCCCTCATCTATCAGATCTATCAGGGAGAGACCATAGTGTTGAAACTTTTTGGCTATCGATACAACCAACCTGAGATTTGAATTGATTAAATGTTGTTTTGCTTTTACTATCGCTTTTTTCAACCTTTCCGATTCCCTCTTGTATGTTACCTGATCCAAAAGAGATTTCTCGTAGAGACGAGAGAGTACTTCTAGTTTCTCATTGTATCTCGATATCTCTTCACCAAGTGCTTTTTCTTCTTCATGATTCAACAAGGGATAAACCGCTATTTCTTTCAAATATTGCGCCAGGGTATTCTCATCGGAATCTCTGCTTACGATCCTCAGCTTTGTTTTCCTTTTCAAACCTTCACCACTCTCTCAATTTTAATCGAAATATCTAATATATCCAAAATATATATTTTCGTTGAGAGGTTGTCAAGTCTTTTTTTGAAAAAATTACCCCCTTGGTGCCTTGAAAACATCGAAAGCTTTGCCATTTCGATAAACGATGAATAACAGTGATGCTCTGTTATCTCTCGAATTGGATTTCAAAATACCTATCTCATTCCCAACGGTAACATTCTGTCCTACCTTGACTGTTATGTCTGCATTACCCAAATATCCGTATATGAAACCTTTTTTTGATTCTATAAATACAACCTTACCAAATCCTCTGTATGGACTGGACCATATTACCTTTCCCGAAGAAACCGAAATTATCTTCATTCCCGGTTTGCTCATTATCTTAACGCCGACAAGTTTACCGCTATGCCTCACGATATTTCCCATGACCGGCCAGAGAATCTTATCTTTACTCTCCTTCCCTTTCGTAGGTTTATTTTTCTTCTCCACTTTCCCTATTACAGTCTCATTTTTCTTTCCCACAGGTATGAAAATACGTTGGCCGATTCTTATGTTTCCAGGGTCCTTCAGTTTATTCAATTTAACTATATCTTCCAGCCTAATATCATATCGCTTTGCAATACTGTACAGGGTCTCCCCTTTTTTCACCGTATGCACAATGGGAAGCAATATTTTCGTACCCTCACGTATCTTTGTTGCATCGTTTATTCCGTTTAACTGTATGATGGTTTCCACCGGGATTTTTTTCAGCCTTGAAACCCTGTATAGGGTTTCTCCTTTACCAAGAATGTATTCGTTGTCAGAACTTTCGCCCTGGATATTTGATAGGAGCAGAATAAATAATGTCAGAAAGGAGGATATTTTACGCATAACATCAATGCAGACCTATCCCAATATTCGGCCTTGTATGCCATAAACTATAATTACAAACTTTTTGTCTCGGAAAAAGTACTTGTAAAACAGAAATGGATCGGGCTGGGCGGATTTGAACCGCCGACCTCTCGGTCCCGAACCGAGCGCGCTAGCCCCTGCGCTACAGCCCGAAGGTATTAAAAAAACCCCTTACTATAAGGGGTGATACGGGAGCGACGGGACTTGAACCCGCGGCCTCTGGCTTGACAGGCCAGCGCGATAACCAGCTTCGCCACGCCCCCAGTGTTGTACGTGTAATATAAACAAGGGTTATTCAAATGTCAAGAGAGGTGTAATTGACATTTAAAATATTTGGTGTTAATGTACAATCTCTGAAAAAAATCTATATCACAGGATACATGTATGCCATCGAGAGAAATAAGACGAAATCTAAAGAAAAAACGTGAAACCACTGTAGAGAAAAAGAAAGAATCTCATCCATTTTTATACGCTTTCAGTGTGGGTGTGTTGCTTATCGTCGTTGTTACATTCATAGGATTACCAGTTGCCTCCAAAATAGGAGCAGGTGGCAGTATTGTTTTCGGACGATACGAGGGTAAAGAAATAAAGTATGTCCCGGGAAATTATTTCTCCAAACAGAGAGAAATTATTGCTGAACAGGTAAAACAGTCAAATAGTTCCGATTCCTTTCAGGCCCAAGCGTATAAGGTATGGCGGGGAGCCTTCGAACGAACCGTACTACACACTGCAATCCTTCTTGAGGCCGAAAGGAGTGGGATCTGGATATCAGAAGACAGGATAGACAGGGCAATAATCAAGTATGGCCCATATATGGAAAATGGTAAATTCAGTGAAAAAAAGTACAATGCGACACCTAATTCCGAGAAGTACAAGACGAGAGTACTTTTCAGGGAAGATCTGATGGAACAACAGTATCTTTCCGATGTCTATGGATTTCAGAGGGGGAGCTCCAAAGAGGAAAATTTCATCGTAGGAATGGATAATCCCGAGAGGAGTTTCATGTTTGTCTCGTATCCCTTTAAAGACTACCCGGAAGAAGAAGTAATTTCATACGGCAAGAAGAATCTGGATCTTTTCAGAAAAATAAAATTGAGCAGGATACTAATAAAAACAAGTGCAAATGACGCAGAGAAAATAGAGAAAAAACTTACGGAAGGTAGCGGAAAATTCGAAGAGCTAGCAAAATCCTATTCCAAGGACATCTATGCGAATAACAACGGTGATATGGGATGGAAGTATCGATACGAACTGAAGGATGACTTTGAAAATTCATCCGACCTTGATAATGTATTTGCAATGAAAGAGGGAGATATAAGTCCCGTTATCAAGGGTAAATTTGGCTGGATGATATACCGTTGCAATGCCCCCGCAGTAAAACCAGACTTGCAGGATCCTGATCTTCTTGATGTCATCAAAAAGTATATAATGAAATACGAAAGGGGAAAGGTCGAAGACTACTTTACGAAAGAAGCGGAGAAATTTGCAAAGAAGGCAAGAGAAACAAGCTTTCTCGATGCATGCGGAACTTTGAATGTCACCCCTTTTGTCACCGAGTATTTCCCAATCAACTATCAATTGATCTTCTCTTTCAAACCAGTAAGAAGCAAGGGAGACAGGCCATCCCTTACATCGGCCAATTACAGTAAAACCTTCTTTGAAACGGCGTTTTCATTGAAAAAGGGCAAGATTTCTGACCCGGTACTACTGGACGACCAGGTTGTTGTATTGGAGCTTGTTAAAGAAAAGTCTCCCGATGAAAAGGAAAAGGATATTCTCAAACGGTACTACACTTACTTTACCGGACAGACTATACAGATGGATGTACAGAATTACCTGACAAATCCGGACAAGTTGGAGGATAATTTCAACGAAACATTCTACAAATACATTGCACCAAGATCTTGATCCAGCATATCGTGGTATAGTATTGGCCAATGCCGGAGGATGAACCTCTATTAAGAAAAACCGGAAAGGGGCTAAACCTTTTCTACGGAGGAAGCTACCTATATTCTACCGTTGATCCTGAAGGAAGAGCTGAAAACAGGGCATCCAATACAACAATCAACGAAGGTACCCTGGTATTCATTCCTTCCATAGGGCTTGGGTACGGCTTGAATACGATTCTCAAGAAACTTCCGCGGGATGCCCATATTCTCTGTATCGAAGCAGATGAAAAATTATTCAAACTTGCCTTGACCTTGAACCCTTCAAGAATCCCTCGAGATGAAAGAATCACTGTTGTAAGAACCACTAATCCCGATAGTATTAGAGAGCTGCTAAGGAGAATAAACCTCTCAGCGCTAAGGCGGGTAAGCAAGGTCACACTTTCCAAAGGGTACATTCTTTACAGGCAATTGTACGATTACATCGAAGACCTTCTCAGTGAAGAGATTGCATCCTACTGGCAGAGCAGGATGACAATCATCGGAATGGGAAATCTCTGGATGCGCAATATCCTGATAAACCTTCCACACTTGGGCGAATCATATGATATTGCTTCGATCAAGCTGAAGTCACCTGCTTTTGTTATTGGCGCCGGGCCCTCTGCCCGTGATGCACTTCCCGAAATTCTCGATTTCACAGAAAACGCTGTAGTAATAGCAGTTGATTCTTCCCTCCCCCTTCTCTGTGACATAAATTTGAAACCTGACTTCATAGTAACGGTGGACTCACAACTCACCAATCTTTTTGATTTCCTGCCCTGCAGGTTCCAAGAAAGCTATGTGATCACCGATCTTTCCGTTAATCCGAATATTTTCAGACTACCGGAAAGAAAATATCACTTCTCCTTTCTTTCACAATTTTCCTACCTTGGAATCTTCGAACGCCTCAAAAAAATGGACCTTTTGCCATCGAGTATTCGCCCCCTCGGCTCCGTTGGGAACACTGCGGTCCATTTGGCCAACAGAGTATCCAACGCACCGGTTATCACTATCGGCCTTGATTTCAGCTATACAAGGGGATTGACACATTCAATCGGCAGTGCCTTTCACCAATCGATGCTGCACTCAAACAACAGATTTCTTCCTCTGGAACTGGAAAACTTGAATGCCCTTTTCAGCCGACCGAGATTCATTCGAAAAAGGAAAGAGCATGATAAAGTAGAAACGGATATCGTTCTCGATAACTTTGCCAATCTATTCAGAGAAATGGCTGATAAAAGCGGAAAAATCTACTCCTACAGGGGAACTCACATCCTGGATGAAGCACATGAAATCAGTAACAGAGAAGAGCTTAAAAATATCATTCCTGGTAACAGAAAAAATATCGAAATAGAGAGAAAATCATTCGATATAGAATCTCTTGGGGATTTTTACCACGATGAAAAAAGAATACTAGCAGAGGCGGAAAAACTGATTATCGATATACTTGAAGGAGATGTATCACTTACAGCTGATGTTCTTAATGACAGAAGACTAAGGGATATCGACTATACCTACTTTTTCTTTCCTGATTTCAGGGATGGCATCCCGGAGAAAAACAGAGGTTTTCTAGAACGGATTCTTATCTCGGCGAGATACTTCATGAAATTCCTGTCTACTTTCTAGAACCAATCCTATCATGTTCTCTTGAGTACGGAGAGGAAAGCTGACTGGGGCAGTTGTACATCACCAATCATCTTCATCCTCTTTTTACCCTCTTTCTGCTTCTCCAGGAGCTTTCTCTTCCTCGTTATGTCTCCGCCATAACACTTTGCAGTTACATCCTTCCTAAGAGCTGAAATGGTCTCTCTTGCTATAATCTGGCCTCCGATTGCACCCTGAATAGGTATTTTAAACTGATGCCTCGGTATTTCCTCTTTCAACTTTTTACATACAGACCTTGCGATGGAATATGCATTTTCTCTGTAAACAAGCTGTGAGAGGGCATCTACCGGTTTACCATTCAAGAGAATATCAAGTTTCACCACATCGGTGGATCTATAATCGATTATCTCGTAATCGAAGGACGCATAACCCCTGCTAACCGATTTCAACTTGTCGTAGAAGTCATATATAACCTCGGAGAGCGGCATCTCATAAATCAATTCCACTCTTTTGGAATCGAGATAGGTCATTGTTTTCTGAATTCCCCTCTTTTCCAGGCAGAGGTTTATGATATTACCCAGATACTTCTCCGGCGTAATAATAGAAGCCCTGATGTATGGTTCCTCAGTTTTTTCTATTTTGGCAGGATCAGGATAGTTCTGGGGATTGTCTACATACAGTACCTCACCGTTTCTCAGCGTTACCCTGTATTTTACCGAAGGTGATGTAAAGAGAACGCCAAGATTGTACTCCTTTTCGAGACGTTCCTGAATTATCTCCAGATGAAGCAGACCGAGGAAACCACATCTGAAGCCAAAGCCCAGAGCCGCTGACGAGTCTTTTTCATATACAAGAGATGCATCGTTCAACTGCAACTTCTCCATCGCCATCTGCAATAATTCATAGTCATTGGAATCTATAGGGTATATAGAGGAAAAAACAACGGGTTTTACCTCTCTGAAACCCGGAAGTGGTTTATTACACGGCTTGTCGGCATTCGTAACCGTATCACCTACCCGTGCATCTTTCAGGACTTTTATGCCGGCAATGAGGTAACCAACTTCCCCGGCACCGAGGCTCTTCGTTTTTTCCAAACCGATTCGGAATATACCCGTTTCTTCAACTTTGTAGACAGAATCTGTCGACCAGAGTTTGATGTTATCTCCCGCCCTTATTATTCCTTCAAAGACCCTCACATGTACAACAACACCCCTGTAGGAATCATAATGTGAATCAAAAATCAATGCTTTTGGGGCTGTATTCTCTGAACCGTCCGGAGGTGGTACTCTCTCTACTATCGATTCCATTAGTTCTTCCACACCGGTACCATACTTGGCAGATACCAAAAGCGCTGTTTCAGGATCAAGACCAAGGTCATCATCTATCTGTTTCTTTACTCTATCGATATCAGCACCGGGCAGATCAATCTTGTTTATCACCGGTATTATTTCAAGATCGTTTTCCAGCGCCATGTACATATTTGACAGGGTCTGAGCTTCAACCCCTTGTGTGGCATCAATAAGGAGAACGGCACCTTCGCATGCACTGAGTGCTCTCGATACCTCATAATAAAAATCGACATGTCCCGGGGTATCAACGAGATTCAAATTGTAGATCTTCTCATCCTTGGCCTTGTACGGAATAGTTATTGCCTGTGATTTTATTGTTATACCTCGTTCTCTCTCTATTTCCATGTTATCAAGCATCTGATCATGGAACTCTCTCTCAGAAACGATGTGAGCCTTCTGGATAAACCTATCTGCAAGGGTTGACTTTCCATGATCGATATGGGCTATTATGCAAAAATTTCTTATCAAATCCTGCTTTTTCATCGGTGACATCAATATACACATACCCGAGGATTTCTTCAATAATCTTGAAATTCAGGCAAATATCAATATAGTTAAGGCAGGTGAGGAAAAGAGAAATTGGACATTTTAACTAACAGAAGAGTTTTGATAGCAGACGATGAAGAAATACTTCGCCAGATCTTGAGCAGGTTTCTCAAACAGGCGGGGTTTGAACCGATCGAGGCAAAGGACGGGCGCGAAGCAATAGAACTTTTCAGACTGAGCCACCCGGTCGTGGTTGTTTCCGACATCATGATGCCGCATATGGATGGCCTTACCCTGTTGAACGAAATAAGAAAGATAGATAAAAATGCCATGGTCATATTGATGACAGGCTATGGAAATGAGGAGATACTACTTGAAGCGCTCCGGGGAGGAGCCGTTAATTTCTTTAAAAAACCTTTCAACTTCAAAGAGCTTATCCAGTTTATAGAAAGCGTAGTACGCCACAGGATAGAACCAGATTTGAGTTTTCTCTTTTCCAAGCACCTCGTTGAAGAGGAAAAGTATTTTGAGATTCCTACCTATGAAACAAATGTTTTACCTGTAATAAACCAGATAACCCTTCATTTAAAGAAAATCGTTCCGGATTGTGAGATTCTAAACCTGAAAATAGGAATAGAAGAAATGATAGCCAATGCGGTGGAACATGGAAACCTTGGCATATCATTCGAGGAAAAGCACAGGGCCCTGGAGGAGGGCAAATGGGGAGCAATTCTTGAGTCCCGCCTTAACAGTGACAACAACAGAAACAAGCTCATAAAAATCAAATCGATACTTAAAAAAGATACATTCACAGTAAAGATAAGTGACGAGGGAAGTGGGTTTGACTGGAGATCTTTGCCCGACGTTTCTGCAGATAACCTCCTGAGCTACAACGGAAGGGGCATTTTTCTTACCAAGATATACTATGACGAAGTCAAATACAATAACATAGGCAACGAAGTAACACTTGTAAAGTATAAATCGGAGGAATCGGATCAATAAAAATTATCCGTTTCGAGATATGATACAAGCTGAATCGTGCTCTCGAGGAAACCTGCTTTTCTCTTCTTGATGTAGATCTGAAGAATGGCGTACTTCTTCTTCTTATCTACCTTCCACCCCTGTATAGTAAGCGGATCACCTTTCGATATCCCTGTTTCATCTGCAATAGACCCGGTTATGACTCGCTTTACTATATAATTCTTATTCCAGAGGAAGCTTCCCGTATTCTCCAGTTCGAATCCGAACAGGGGATACAGCACCCTGTCCTTGTCATCACGCTCCAGAGCCAGTTCAACGGGGCTGTTCGGCCTCTCGGTAACCGCTATTAGCCTGCTCTTCACTGTATCACCGTGACGCCATGCAAGCTTTGCCAGAGAAGGCAGGGGGGCGTCAAGAATCAAACTCTGAAGTTCCTTTCTCTTTTTTACCTTCCTCCCATCGAATGAAACGATGAAATCTCCCGGAAGGATACCCGTATTTGCAGCCGGTTCTTCCGGTACAAGGTATAGAACCTCCAATCCTTCTTCTCCTTCATTCAGAGCCATACCTAGCCATGGATGCTTAACCTCGCCGCCATCATATAGGAGAGGAAGAACTTTATCTATCCAATACCATGGAATTGCAAAGTTGACACCCTCGAACTGCTCAATGCCGGCAAAAACAATTCCTATGAGTTCAGCATTACTATTCAACAGAGGACCACCGCTGTTACCTGGGTTCAAAGGTGCATCAACCTGTATTGCATCGCCAATTTGAAGGAATCTCCTTCCGACTGCCGAAACGATACCTGAGGTTATCGTATTTTTCAGACCGCCCGGTGAACCGATAGCATAAACCTTGTTCCCCGGTTGAACATTCACATCGGAAGCAGGATAGAACACGAAATCTGGCTCTATCTCCGTTTTCAAAAGGGCCAGGTCGAATACCCTGTCATAACCTATTACTTTTGCGGGTATCCTCGCCTTGCTCTGACCGGAAAGCCTTATGTAGAGACGTGAATATCCCTCGTATTCAGGATCGACTTCACTCTTTATCACATGGTAGTTGGTAAGAAGATAGCCCCTGGGATCGATGAAAAAGGCACTACCAATAACCCTGTCAGGTACACCTACCCCGTTCTCTATCTTTATTCCTCTATCGACCCAAACCGTTACAGTCCCCTTGGCCATAGATGCGAGAAGGGGCTTATTGATTTGTTTTTCAGAGTACTTTTCCGGAATCTTAAGATTGTACCTCGAATAAAGCCCCCTCACATGCTGATACGCTCTCCTGTTTCGCAACTGGTATGATAGCTTCAGAATCTCATCCAGCTCCCCTTTGGTCGGCTTCCCAAGAGATGTTGCCCTCTCGAGATAATTCAAGGCTATGACTTTGTTACCCTTTTCAAGATAACTGTGGCCGATATCCATGATAAGTTTCTTTTCCGTCCAATTGTCAGGGACCAAAGAAGGGGAGATATTCCTCATAGATAAAAAGATGGAGTATGCCTCTCTGAAATTCTTTTCCTCTATCTTCTTATTGAAATCATTTTCAAGAAGGAGGTACACCCTGTTTCTTGCTTCATCCAGATACCCCCTGACAAAAGAATACCGGTCTTTTTCTCCCTCCACAAAAGAAATTTCCTGCAGAGCTTTGAAGTATTTTTTTCCCTCTATCAGTTTTTCTATCTTTGATTTCTCAAGAGAAGTCAATTTTTTTTCTGTCAAAGAGGGGTCGGAGGATTCTTGTTTCTTTACTGTTGTACACGATGTAAATAAAGTGAGTATTGAAAATAGCAAAAGTATTTTTATTGTTTTTTTTCGAGTCATATATCAAGTTCTGGAACAACTCTAAGAAGCCACTTCCTCTTCCGCTTCTCCTTTCCTTTCGGGAAAACCAAGGAGTTCTCTCACCTCGCTATCATCCAGGGTTTCCTTCTTGATAAGTGTCTCTGCAAGAAGGGTCAGCTTTTCCTTATTGTCACTCAAAATCTTTTTGGCTGTTTCAAGAGCATCATTGATTATTTCTTTTATTTCAAGGTCGATCTTTTTTGCCGTTTCCTCTGAATAATCCTTATGACGTGATATCTCCTTTCCTATGAAAATCGGCTCTTCCTTCTGACCATATGCAATTGGACCAAGGGTTTTGCTCATACCCCATTCACAAACCATTCTCCGTGCAATCTCAGTTGCCTGTTCGATATCGTTCTGAGCCCCTGTCGAGGTTTCCTGGTAGATTATACTTTCAGCAGCATACCCTCCCATGGCAATCGTTATGCGATCGACAAGCCATCCCTTGCTTCTCGAATACGATTCCTCTTCCGGAAGGGAGAAGGCTACACCGAGTGCCCTCCCATGGGGAATAATAGTTACCTTGTGGAGAGGATCTGCATTCTTTAGATAATAATGAAGCAACG
Organism: Spirochaetales bacterium; assembly: GCA_027021365.1. Lineage (GTDB taxonomy): Bacteria > Spirochaetota > Spirochaetia > SZUA-6 > SZUA-6 > JALUUM01. The sequence continues at coordinate 186,586 of JALUUM010000032.1, read as the reverse complement.
TATGACCTGCTTCGTGAAAGGCAGTCATCCTTTTTTCCTTCGGAGGAATCACCTTTGACTTTCTGGCTATCCCCATTAGGGTCTTATCACGAGCATCTTCGAAATCTTCCATCTCAACCTTTGTTTTGTTCCTTCTGGCAGCAAATAAAGCGGCTTCATTGACCAAATTGGCAAGATCGGCACCGGATGAACCCGGAGTTGCACGTGCTATTCTCTTGAAATCGACATCATCGGCAACGGGGATCTTCTTGGCATGAAGTCTTAAAATCTCTTCGCGCTCTTTGACATCCGGCATATCTACTACGACCTGTCTGTCGAACCTTCCCGGCCTGAGAAGTGCCGGGTCAAGTACATCCGGCCTATTGGTAGCAGCCAGTATTATAACTCCGTCCTTTGTGTCAAAGCCATCCATCTCTACAAGCATCTGGTTCAGCGTTTGCTCCCTTTCATCATGTCCGCCACCATACCCTGCACCTCGTGTCCTGCCAACTGCATCCAACTCATCTATGAAAAGAATACACGGTGCATTTTTTCTTCCCTGGTCAAAGAGGTCTCTCACCCTGCTTGCCCCTACACCAACGAACATTTCGACGAAGTCCGAACCCGACATGTGGAAAAACGCCACATTTGCCTCACCTGCAATTGCTTTTGCAAGAAGTGTTTTTCCCGTCCCAGGCATTCCGACAAGTAGTACTCCCTTTGGAATCTTTGCTCCGAGCTTAATATACTTCTGAGGATTTTTTAAGAATTCGACCACTTCCTCCAGTTCGTACTTGGCCTCTTCCTGGCCTGCCACATCCGCAAAGGTGATTTTTTTCCCGGTGTCCAAATACCTCTTTGCCTTACTTTTTCCGAATGAGAATGCCTTATTACCACTTCCCTGTACCTGTCTGAACATAAACCATATGAAGAAGAAACCGAGAACCCATGGCAAAAATTCTATGAATATCCTCATCGGCGAGACATTCTTTACCCCACCGGTGATCTTTACTGATTTTTCTCTCAATTTCTTTATCAAATCCGGATCAGGATACGGAATGGTACTATGAAAAAGTGTTACCTCACCATTTTTACCGCGCATTACACCCTGTATCTCATACTGGTCGATTATCTTTACAGAGTCTACCAGATTCTGATCGAGATAATTCAAGAAAGTTGAATATGCAATCTCCTGGGTTACCGACTTGTCGTTGTACATAAAGAAAAAGATGAAAAAAACGACAAGTACAAGAAGAGAAATCAGTGCAAGCTTGTTGTTGAATTGAAATTTTGAAAGTCGTGGATCATTACCGTTATTATTATTTTCGTTTCCCACTATTCTCTTTACTCCGTTTTATCCTTAGTTATTTTATCTATTGAAACTGTATATCTTATCATATTTTCTTCACCCGTTATCCCAATCGGGTCTCTCTTAACCATATCACTACCAAAAGGGGCAAGAATAGCTGCTACAATACCCCTTGAATCCTCAATTATAGGAACTTTCCACCTCAAACTCGGTGGAACATCCCTTTCATTCAGTAACTTTTTCAGGCTTTTGAACTTCTTCCCGGTAAATATTCTATCTCCTTCCATCCTTGATCTTATAACCATAGGCGGGTAAATGTCTATTCCCTCTCCCTTCACCCCGTATTTCCATCTCTCGATACTGATTTCCAAATCAAAAAGCCTAAAGTGATACTCTTTTCCACCTTTCAGTGTAATAAGATAACCCTTTTTAGAGGCATCGACAATATCCCTTCGCCAAAAAAGATACCGATCTTTCCAGTAAAGTATAAAGCCGTAACCACGCATTACTATGCGTCTTTTCACGGGATTATCATCTTTCAAGGCTTCATGAATAAAGTTGTACGGAATCCTATCTGTATGAAAATACGCAATATCCGATGATGTTTTATTATTACTTTTAATACTACTTGTGTATTTCTTTTTCATATAGAAGTCGAACAGATCGTATATCAATCTTTCTCTCATTAGACCCGGCAGAGCCAAAAACCAGTCACCATCGATTCTTGCACCTTCACCAGTGGCCTCTACAAAACCGGAGAGTATACTCCTTTTCAGGGAATACTCTGAAAGGAGTTTATTGATTTGTTCCATCTTGTAAGCGGTTTTTACGATACTTGACTTTATGCCTGGAAATACCTTCTCAATCTGCGGAATCAAGTGAAGGCGAACCCTGTTTCGTAGATAATCAGCCTTGGTATTCGTAGTATCAACAATGTAACCCATTGAATTCCTGTCTAAGTATTCAATTATCTCACTTTTGCCAATATTCAGCATCGGCCTTATTATCCATGACGATTTTGGTTCCATACCCTTCAATCCCATTACGCCGGAACCCTGAAAGAAACGCATCAATATAGTTTCCACGTTGTCATCAAGATTATGAGCTAATACCAGATAATCACTACGTAATTCATCGAAATGTTTTTTGAAAACGAAATAGCGCAAAACTCTGGCTGTCATTTCGATACTTTCACCCCGTGCACGGGACAATTCATCTATTCTTCCCTCGGGTATCTCTTCCGCAATAAGCTTGATTTCACGAGATGCAAGAAACTCTCTCACAAAACTGATCTCACCGTTTCTCTCGATGGGATTTCTTATACCATGATCCACATGAATCGCTACAATTTCAAAGTTCCAATCTATTTTCAGTTGACATAATGCATGCATGAGGAAAACGGAGTCCGGCCCGCCCGAGAAACCGACCAGCAATTTGAGCCCATCGGTCAGATTCATTTCTTTGAGGCTCTCTTCTACTCTCGTAATAAGTCTATCTTTCTCTTCTGTTAATGACATTCATTACCTGCGATGGGTCTTCATTGACAAGTCTGATTATTCCTTCACAGGCCCGTTCTACACATTCGTTGAGAAGATCGATTTCTCCTGCACTTGGCCTTCCCAGAACGTACTCTATTACATTCTCTCTACTCTCGGGTCTGCCGATTCCGATGTAGATTCTCATGAAATCGGTTTTTCCAAGGTTATCTATTATAGACTGCAATCCCTTGTGACCCCCTGAAGAACCTTTCAACCTTAACCTGCATGAGCCAGGGGGTAAATCGAGGTGATCGCATACAACAAGCATCTTATCGGTACCCACACCTGCCCTCTTGATAATATCCCTAATGACATTTCCCGAATTATTCATGTAGGTAAGAGGCCTGGCAAGTATTATTTTTCCGCCTGATACATGACCCTCTCCCATTTCATAGGCTTTCAGGAACTTTTTTTTCAGAGTTATGTTTAGCTTTTCAGCCAGTCTCTCTATGACCCAGAATCCGACATTATGCCGGGTATTTTCGTATTGCCTGCCGGGATTGCCCAGACCAACAACGAGTAGCGACAGAAACTATTCCTCCTTTTCTGTCTCCTCTGCCCTTTCCTCTTCAGCGGCTTCTTCCGCTTCCTCTTCTTCTACTTCTTCTTCTACCTTCTCTACCCGTGCATGGGCAATGGTGCAGATAACCTGTTCTTTTGGATCCAACAACCTGATCCCCTCAGGTACCTCGAGATCACCAATGTGAAGAGAATCACCTACTCCGAGCTTGGTGACATCTATGGATATCTTCTCAGGAAGGTCTTTTGGCAGACATTCAACTTCCACCTCGAGCATTAGCGTTTCAAAGATACCACCTACCTTCACCCCTTCTGCCGTACCGGTATATTCCAGAGGCACATGAGTTCGCAGAAGTTTTCCTCTTTCGATCTCGTAAAAATCTATATGGAGAATCCTTCCTGTAATTGTGTCCTCCTGGAAATCTTTTACAAGAACATCATGTTTCTTACCATTAGTCTTGAGGTTTATAATGGTATTCTCTGTAACCTTGTGAAATCTGGAGAGAAAATCGTGTTCGTCAACGTATATTGCCTGATTGATATCTTTACCATACATTACAGCAGGAATTTTCCCCTCTCTTCTCAACTTTTTTACCGCTTTCTTCTTTTCTGCCCTCACATAGGCCTGTAGCATTTTAGTTTCCATCTCTTATACTCCCATTATTTAATTTTGTTGATTATTGATGTTTCTGGGACGGCAGGATTCGAACCTGCGAAATGCCGGTACCAAAAACCGGTGGCTTACCGCTTGCCTACGTCCCAAAACAAATTATTTATCTTCTTCCTCTGATGTTTCTTCTTCGTCCTTTATTTTTTCATATTCTTCCAGTATCTTCGACTGAATTATATTTCGAAATTCAGAATTTATCGGATGTGCAATATCCTTATACTCACCACTTTTCGTCTTTCTGCTGGGCATAGCCACAAATTTACCGGCTTGTCCAGAGATGATTTTAAGATTGTGCACAACAAAACAATCATCAAAAGTTACAGTTACATAAGCCTTCAACTTGCCCTCAGCATTTACTTTTTTAATTCTGATGTCAGTAATCTCCATGTAATGCCTCCTTTTCACATGTCCACTACGACTACCCTAGTTCAATTCTAATATACTCCCAGTCGCCCCTGCAAGTGGTTTACATAATTTAACAAACTTATAATTCTTTTTCAAATAAGAAAAAGCTCCACTTGCAACTTTTTTCTCCCCGAACACTCCAAACACGGAAGAACCACTTCCCGAGAGCATGCTAAACTGTGCTCCACTCTCTTTCAGGTCCTTCTTCAACCTGGCAATAACCGGATACCTCGATAAAACAACCTCCTCGAATGAATTTGAAAAATCCCATTTATCAGGATTCAGATTATTATATTTGTTCACTATCTCTTTTTCAACAATTTCTTTCCCGAAGCTCGATTTCTTTTTCATTCCTCCCTTTTGCCTGCTCCTGTCCAGCCAACCGTAGGCAGCGGCAGTCGAGATACCAAACCCTGGGTATACTACGATAACCCAGTAATCACCTCTTGCTTCTATTTCTCTTACAATTTCACCGGTACCTGTTACTGACGCCGCATAACCATCTAGAAAAAATGTGACATCACTTCCCACTTCCAAAGCAATTTCTCTCATTCTTTTCAATTCCTTTTCGGAATTTTTATTGTTATCACCCAGCATTATACTCATAGCATGTAATACAGCCGCCGCATCACTTGAACCACCACCCAGACCGGCCCCTACCGGTATGCCCTTCAATAGCCTTATCCTCAATCCCTCTCCGCTTTTTCTTCCCTCCAGATATTTTCTCACCGCTTTCAAAACTATATTTTCACTTTCAAGTTCCTGAATGGAACAACTGAACTGGATACGAGGATTATCCTTCATCACCTCAATGAAAACAATGTCATAGAGCGATATTTTCTGAAATAGTGAGAATATCTCATGCAATCCATTCCCTTTTCTTTCACCGACAACGAGATGTATATTGATCTTAGCCGGCGCTAGGACAACCAATTTGCTGATACTCATAGGCTGGCACATTATATAAAATATACTTCTCTTGTCAATCGATTCTCAAATTGGCTTTTTGTAAATGGACTAAATGAGAAGTTTCGACTATAATAATTCCGATATGGAAAAACTCGTTTCTGTTTTCTCCGAGGCTTTATCCCAGATTTTTGAAGAGACGGGAATAAAAATAATCGACATTGAAGATTCTGAACTTCCCTCAACAAGAAAAAATGAAGTAATAACGAGCATTGGTTTCACTGGCAAGATCAAGGGTACATTCATTCTCATCTCTACGGAAAAAGTTGCAAAAAAAATATCAGACAAAATGCTATCCAACATGCAGATCTCCGCGAATCCAAAGAAATTCGGACCCATGAACAGAGCAGCCATCGGCGAAATAGCCAATCAGATCTCCGGGAGAGCAATGACAATTCTATCCACTAACAATATCGAATGTGATATAACACCCCCCACGATGCTTACAGGAAACAATATAAGAATAATCAATACCGACACTGGCGTTTACAGAAGTAAAATGGTAAAGATCGAAGGCGGCATACTCTATATTGTAATTGGTATGAAAAATTAAAGAAAAACACCAAAAAAAGGTTGACACTTTATAGTCACTATCCATAGATTGTTTTAGATAAAAATAATTTTTAGGAGGGGATTCACACATGTCTGAAGAATATATCTTTGGGATGTTTGAAGACGATTTCGAAGACGATTATGATGAAGAGTTCGATGATTTCGACGATGATATCGATGACGAGTTGGATGAAGATATAGAGGATGAAGATATCGATTATGACGACTTCGATACTGATGATGAAATCGAGGAAGATTTCGAAGATGAAGATGATGAATTCGATGACGAAGATTATTTGGATGAAGACGACTATGACATAGATGATGATCTCGACTTCGATGATTTTGACGAATGATACAGTACTTCACTCTTGAACCAGAGCTTTTCAAGCTGGTAAAAATCTCTCTTTTCCCTGTCCATAAGATGAACAACGATAGCACCTAAATCTATCAGAGCCCAACCTTTAAAATCTATATTCCTGTAACTATTCAAGGGCACGATCTTCTTTTCCTTGAAGAAGAGATGCAGGTTTTTTATCAGACCTGACAGGTGAGTATTACTTCTTACCGTTGTGATAATGAAATAATCTGCCCAACTACTCGCTTCTCCCAACTCTAGGACTATAGTATCTTCGCCGAGATGTTTGTCCAACAAGTCAGCTATTTCCAATGCAATACCTTTATTTTCTGCAATACCTTCCATCGAAATCCTTTCCCAGAATTATCGTTACTTCAATTGCATCATCTATTTTTGGATCAATCCTCGTGTAAATCCTTTCACAATGTATAATCGATGCAACTTTTTTTGCAATATCCAGATTGCCCTTTCTATCCAGAACCACAGTATTGAGATACTGATTATCGGTATTTCCGATGGAAATGACATCGTAACCGAAGCTCTGATATATCTCTCTCGTTCTTGCTGCAAGGCCATTTACCTTGGTGCCATTAAGAATTTCTATTGTGACTGAGAGATCTTCCTCACTCAAAACATCTTTGCTTGCTATGGTCTTTAGAGTCTGTTTGACCTTTTCACGTAATAGCTCGCCATCATAATGAGGAAAGAGGAGTTTTTTCCCATCCACATCTTTTACCGTTCCAAGGGATCTCTGAAATATCAATCTTTCCGAATCCATCTTTCCAAGCTCCGAGAGCAAACTCTTCAGGGAATGATCAGAGAGGTTTGTCCTCAGATAAGACTTGAACATATCGAAATATCTCTTTCCGCTAAGCAGGCGGCTGGTGTTTCCAAGACCTTTCAACAGAGACTGCAGGAATTTTTGTTTCCTGCCGATAATGTCGATTTCAGGTTCGTGTTTCTCCTTGTATGTTATGAATTCAAGTGCCTTATCCCCAAATAGGGTTACGCTTCCCGAGGGAAGAAGTATTTTTTGATCATCATAGGAAATATTTACAGGATTAGGGATAAACAAATCTATCCCACCCAACAGGTCTACGATCTTTACTACACTATCGTAAGATAGGTCGACATAGTAATTGATTTCAGTATCCAACAGTTTGCCTACCTCTTCGACAAGTGGTTTTGGGTTTTTTCGGTCGTAGAGCATCCCTATAGCATCTACTCTCTTCAATTTTTCTATTATTACACCAATATTTTGCGGAAGATACAGTATAGAACCCCTCTTGGTGCTGGCATCATACATGAACAGTTCAAAGAAGGCGGGTTTATCCTTCCGGGAAAATATAAAAAGCACCTTGATTGGCAATCCCTTCTTTACATCTTCCTTTATTGCATCAGTTCTGAACTGAAAGTAAATCAAAAGAACTGTCGAAAGAAGAATTATCAATATCAGAACCATCAGCAACAGGCCAAGATCCATTCTCCTTTTTCTCTTCAACGATTCATGATTGAACACCCTTCAACTCCTTATATAGACTCAACGCGGTGTATGCCACATCTTTCCCTTCCCTTTTAAGATAATCAAAGGTTCTTTCCAAGACAAAAATCATCAATCTGTCGATGTCTTGATTCGTTATCATCAGCCTCTCACTTTCCTCGATAAATTCTCGATCAGGTGCAAAATAATCTGCTATGAAAACACATTTTTCCGTGAGAGACATTCCGGGTCTTCCCGTTACATGCCATGCTACCGCTTCCAGAATATCAGAGTCCATTATTCCAAGATCACGCCTCAAAAGGAAAGCCCCGGCCTTTCCGTGTAACAGTATGGGTCTGCTCTTTTCCAGTTCTTCCGCCTCACCGGAATACCTCGCTGCATGCGCGATCATTTCATCACCTTCCAACTCCCTTGCAACATCGTGAGCCAATCCTGCAATAAAGCAGGACTTGCCTTGTTGGCCAAACCTTTCACATAGATAATCGGCATATATTGCCACACCTATTGAGTGGATGAGGCGTTCACCCTTGATCATCTTCTTCACATACCGGTAAACCTCGTTAACGATACAATCCATTTTTCTCCATATATTCGAGAACCTCATCGGGCAGCAAGAATCTTACGGTTTTCCCTTTCATTACCCTTTCCCTGATCAGAGAAGAGGATATTGGAATCATAATATTATCGATATAGATATGGGGAAGGTCAAAGTTCTGTCTTTTCCTGTATTTCCGATGTACTACAATGAGATCAGTTATTCTGCTTAATTCCCTATGCTCCTTCCATGTATGAAAGTTCGGAAGAAGGTCGTCTCCTATTATAAAACCGGGTTTCTCTTTCCAGGCATATTTTTTACTCAGCAATCTAACCGAATCTATACTATATGAGGCTCCCTTTCTATCAATTTCACAGGTTTCCACCTTGAATCTGTCGTATGGCTTTACTGCAATCTTCAACATCTTCAGCCTGTGAACATGGTCTATCTCAGGTTGTATCATCTTATGAACAGGAAGATACGTGGGAATAAAGAGTACAATATCATAGTCAAGGCTTGTTCTAACCTCTTCCGCAAGGAATAGATGACCATAATGTATTGGATTGAAAGTCCCTCCAAGGAGAAGGTATCTCATCTTGTCCTACCTGTCGGTAAATTGATATAAATCTTTCAGGATATTTATCTTGAGCATCTCCATCCCTTCGTGAGTTACAGCGGATATTCCAAAAATTTCTTTCCCATACTCAGCCCGCAACTTTTCAAGCCTTTCCCTTGCCTCAGGCATATCAATCTTTGATCCAACGATCTTCCTTCCCTTATTGGCCAGGGCAGCCGAGTATGTTTTCAATTCGTTTTCTATTATTCTAGTCTGCTCAAGGAAATCTTCCCTGCTCAAATCTATAAGGAAAAGCAGAAGGTGTGTTCTTTCTATGTGTTTCAAGAAGCGCAATCCCAGACCGGTGCCACTTGATGCCCCTTCGATTATACCCGGTATATCCGCCAGTATCACCGATGTATCGTCTACTTTCATTACACCAAGGTTGGGTATCTTTGTAGTAAAGGGATAAGACGCGATTTCAGGCTCTGCATTGGTGAGTACTGACAGAAGCGTCGACTTTCCTGCATTTGGAAGGCCTACAATACCTATGTCTGCAATCAGTTTCAACTCCACCTTCAGGCGTTTCTCTTTTCCCTCCCTCCCTGGCTCAGCAAATTTTGGTGCCTGTCTCACTGGATTGGCAAAGTGCACATTACCCCTGCCCCCCCTGCCGCCATGAAGACAAATCCAACGGTCCTCAGGTGAAACGAATTCGTGAAGTATACGGTTGCTTGTTGCATCTCTTACCACCGTTCCGGGCGGAACATATATCTCAACATCTCTTCCATTCCTTCCGTGCATTTTTTTCTTACCGCCCGGTTTCCCGTTCTCTGCTTTGAATACCTTTTTCAGCTTGAGATGGTAGAGTGTCTTGAGGTTTTTCTTAACGAGGAATACAACATTCCCACCATCTCCACCGTCACCTCCGTCTGGCCCGCCTCTTGGTATATACTTCTCCCTTCGGAATGAGACAGCTCCGTCTCCTCCTCTTCCGGAAAGGACCGTTATATAGGTTTCATCTACAAAACTATTCAATTTTATTGATTTTATTGTCAGAGAGGTTCAATTGAAACAACCTTTTTACCTCTCTTCATGCTGAAGACGACTCTTCCGTCAGATTTGGCAAAAAGGGTATCGTCTTTTCCTCTTCCGACAAAATCACCAGGATGAAGCCTCGTACCTCTCTGACGCACTATTATGGTACCGGCCTTTACCATTTCACCGCCAAAGCGTTTTACTCCCAGTCTCTTGGATTCAGAATCTCTTCCATTTCTTGAACTTCCACCACCCTTTTTATGTGCCATTTGATAACCTCCTGCTACATTGAATACTATTCGAGGATAACATTTATTTCATTCTTGAATTGACCTTCCAGATCGAAGAGACCTGCAATCAGAATATCTGTTATTCCCTTCACCCAAGACCTCCTCTCCACGGGAAGATCAACAATTTTAAAATACAAGTTTCCAGGCTCTTCAGCAGTGCCACTGCTTTTTATTGTATTATCGCTGTAGATAACCTTTGCAGCACTTTTCAAGAGCACAGTCACAGCACCGCATAAAACATTTTGGCCCTTGATACCCTCGCTCGAATGTCCCCTTGCTTCGATTACTTTAACGCATCCATTAGAATCAAGGTTTATTCGTATATTTATCAATCCTTTCTACCCTTCGATTATATCCTCTATCTTAAGGACTGAATACTTCTGCCTGTGACCCTGTTTTTTCTTGTAGTTCTTTCTTCTCTTGAATTTGAAAATGATAACTTTCTTACCCTTTTTCTCCTCAGTCACAGTGGCCCTTACCTTCACACCTTTGAGGTACGGCTGGCCTACCTTCACATCACCATCTTCAGAGGTCATGAGTACCGAATCGAATTCCACCGTATCACCTACAGTATTCTTAAGCCTGTCTACCGTAACCACAGAACCCTTTTCTACCTTATACTGTTTTCCCTTTATCTCTACCAATGCGTACATCACTATCTCTCCATTTGTTGATTGTACTATAAACGATTGTAAGCGTTTATAGCATATACCAATACAAACCGTCAAGTATTGGCGTATGTAATTTATAACCTTTTCGTCCTCGAGACAAGTTCAATTTGAAAGAAAGATACTCTCTATTGACCAATATTTAACATATGTATTAATATGCTTACTACGATTGCCGGAGTGGTGGAATTGGTAGACACAGGGGACTTAAAATCCCCCGGGCTTTACGGCCTGTACCGGTTCAAGTCCGGTCTCCGGCACTGTTGCCATATGGAGTGCAGAAAAGGGAGTAACACTTTGGATATTCTAAGAGAATACAACAGTTACATCACATCAATTGCAAATTCTTACTCTGGCAGAACCATGCCGTATGTCATCGGTCTCGAACAGCTTTTTGGTCTCCTTCTCCTGGTAGCAGTACTCCTAGTAGTAGTACTCCTTCTGTTTTTCAATGGCAGCGGCTGAAGTGGAATCCGGTGAATAAAAGCCTGCTGTCACTATAAAACAGCAGGCTTTTTTATTATACGCACAATCCAAAGGTGCGGTTTTCTATATTCTCGATAGGAGGTGACCCGATGAAGAAGGGCAAAACGACAGGAGCAAGAGCACTGATAAAAGCCTTGGAATCCCGGGGGGTCGAATATATATTCGGATACCCGGGAGGCGCAACCCTTCCCCTATATGACGAACTGGCAAAGTCTTCCATCAAACACATACTTGCCAGGCACGAGCAGGGAGCTGCCCACATGGCAGACGGATATGCAAGGGCAAGCGGCAAGGTTGGTGTGTGTATGGCTACAAGTGGACCGGGAGCCACCAATCTCGTTACCGGGATTGCCACGGCATTTATGGATTCCTCACCAATCATTGCCATAACCGGTCAGGTACCCCGCGCAATGATAGGAAACGATGCTTTTCAGGAAGTGGATACGACAGGAATCACAATTCCAATTACCAAGCACAACTATCTGGTTAAAAGGGCGAGTGAACTCCCGGCAACGATAGAAGAGGCTTTCTACCTTGCCTCCACCGGGAGAAAAGGCCCGGTTCTTATCGATATCCCCAGCGATGTTCAGAAAGAGGAGTTTCATCTGCAGGAGGTGAAGCGAAAGCCGCTGGAGGGCTACAAACCGACGATTACCGGTCATCCCGGGCAGATACGAAGGGCAATACAGCAAATAAAAGCATCCAAGAGACCACTGATACTGGCAGGTGGTGGTATTTTCCATGCAGATGCAACGGATGAACTGATAGAACTGGCTGAGAGCGGGAACTTCCCGATCGTTTACACTCTGATGGGCAAAGCCTCGATACCCAATTCGCACAGGCTCTGCTTCGGCATGATAGGTTATCACGGAAGAGTAGAGGCGAACACTGCGATTAGTGAAGCGGATACAATTGTTGCAATCGGGGTGAGATTCAGTAACAGAAGTACGGGGAAACTCCAAAATTTTGCCACACAGGCATCCATCATTCACATCGATATAGATCCGGCTGAAATAGGCAAGAATGTTCCGGCAACTCTTCCCATAGTTGGCGATGCAAAACATATCCTTGCAGAATTGACAAAGCAATTGAAAAAATCAAACATCGACGGATCGAAACACGAGGAGTGGATTTTACACCTTGCATCGGTCAGAAAAAAGCATCCGCTCCGTGGCAGGATGGAAGGTGTCAACACACCGAATATAATCAGAAAGCTCAAAGAGGTAGCCGGTGATATCATTCTCGTTACTGATGTGGGAAAGCATCAGATGTTTGCCGCTCATTACTTTCCCGTTGACACGCCAAGATCCTTTCTTACATCGGGAGGACTTGGTACGATGGGATTCAGCGTACCTGCTGCCATCGGTGCCAAAGTGGCGAGGCCGGATAAGAAAGTGGCAGTAATAGCAGGTGATGGTTCCTTCTTCATGACGAGCCAGCAGATTGCCTCTGCAGTGCAGTACAACATTCCAGTTCTCATCCTAATCATGAATGACTACTGCCTTGGCATGATTCACCAGCTCCAGGATGTTCTCTACGGAAAGAGGTACAATGCATGTGATCTAGAACGGATTGTGGACTATGCAAAACTCGCAGAGAGCATGGGAGCAGTTGGTATCCGTGTAACAGAGGAAAAGGATATCGAATCGGCAATCTCCAAAGGTCTGGAGAGTGAAAGGCCTGTAGTTATAGATTTCATTCTTGAAGAAAAGGAGAACGCCTACCCGATGGTTGTAGGTGATACACTTTTAGACATTTTGGAATAGGAGAAGAATATGAAACATACAATTTCGGTTTACTGCGATGATACTCCGGGAGTTCTGACAAGAATATCCGGTTTGTTTTCACGGAGGGGATTCAACATAGAATCGATGAGCGTAGGCCACACTGAGATTCCCGGAAAGAGCAGATTCACAATAGTGGTAAAGGGAGACGACAACGTTCTGGAACAGGTGAGGAAACAACTCCAGAAACTGATACATGTAATAAGAGCCTGGGATATAAAACCACAATTGTCCGTAGAAAGGGAACATGCACTGCTAAAATTGAAGGTGGAGGAAGACAAGAGAGGCGAGCTCTTGCAGATAATAACAGCAGTCCAGGCAAGGATAATCGATTCCACCGAAGACATATGGATACTCGAGGTTACGGGAAACTCTTCCATGGTGGACAATGCCTTCAACCTCTTCAAGAACTACAACATACTCGAATCGATCAGGACAGGAAAGATAGCGCTTGAACGCGGGAGTGTACTGAATGCACGTTAAAGACAGGAGTGCAGGGCGGTAAGTATCAACATGAGGTGAGTTTGTCGATCCTATCGATGAGCTCCCTGTAGTTTTCGACCACAAGGGAATTCTCATTCTTCAACAGCCGATTGAAAAGGACCTTTGCTTTTTCCGAAAAGAAGGTTCTCTTTAAAACTTCCTCCGAATCATCGATGATTACAAGTCTTTCTGAATACCCTGCAAGGATAAGATTACCCAAGTTTCCGTTACCAACCGGAAAAGAACAGAGAACGGTGAGGTCTGCGTCTTTGACAAACCTCTTTGCCATTTCCACTTCAACCTTGGAAATACGGGAGAAGGGAGGAACTGAGAGATGATCTATTTTCAGATTCTTCCAGAGAACAAGATCGGTATCCCCTTCATGTGCGATTCCCCCCGTAATCTTAAAACCGCGACGGAATAGTTCCCTTGTCAGATTGACAGAACTGCCCCCTCCGCCTATGAGGTGTATCGTCTTACCGAAAGATTCTTCTCCCCTTCCTCCCGGTCTCCCTCCGAACTTCTCTCCCAACTGCGCACCTAATCCACCTCTTAAGCCTGCAGGCCCTTTCCTCGTTGCTCCCGGGGTCACATCAACGGAAAGATATCCCGTTGAGGGATTTGTGGAAACAATCGTCTCCACCTCATAGACCGGATTCAGGAATTCTGGTTTTATAACATCTTCTACCCTGCCATCGGCTACCAGCCTGCCCTTTCGCAGGAGCAGCAGCCGGGTACAGTAGCGAGCGGCAATATTCAGGTTATGTATCGCCGAAACTACAGTTTTACCCTCAAGTGCAAGTTCGAAGAGTATGGAAAATATTTCATTCTGGTGTTTTATATCGAGATTCGAGGTTGGCTCATCCAGCAGAATGATATCCGTTTCCTGTGTCAGAATTCTTGCAAGTATTGAAAGCTGCTTTTCTCCGGTTGAAAGGGTGTCGTAGCTTCTTCGCTCAAGGCCGGAAAGGCCTACATAATCGATTGACCTCTCTGCAATCTCCAGGTCTTCCCGTGAGTAGGATTCAAGCCGCTTCTTGTAAGGATATCTCCCCATCAGTACGAAATCGAGAAGTGAGAGACTCAAATGTTGCGTTTCATCCTGAAGCATGAATGATACGAGCTTTGCCCTTTCCCCGCTCTTCATTGAACCGAGAGGAAGCCCATTTATTCTTACCGACCCGCTTTCCGGTACCAGAATCCCGTCAATCAACTTCAAAAGAGTGGTTTTCCCCGAGCCGTTGGGACCTATCAGGCCAAGGAATTCTCCCCGTTTCACTGCAAAGCTTATATCATCTATCACCCTCGTGCCTTCGAAAGCATGAGTGAGCCTTTCTACCTTGAGAATCTCATTTGTCAGTACCTCATTACGTGACATTTCGTTTTTCCCGAAACATTTCTACCCCTCATACCTTGAAGGCTATGAAACCTCTTTTCTGATACCTGAGTATCATAGTAATCAGATAGGGAGCACCAAGAAGAGACGTTATGATGCCAACCCTTATTTCAAATGGAGGCACTATCACCCTGCCAATTAGATCGCACAGTACGAGGAACGAAGCTCCACCCAGGGCTGAGACCGGAAGAAGCAGTCTGTAGTCGTTACCCAACAGCAGTCTGAAAAAATGGGGGACAAGGAGGCCGACAAAACCAATCGTTCCGCTAATCGAAACGGATAGCCCGGTTATAACAGCCGATAGAATCAATATGATTCTCTTCACAGTCTCCACATTCAAGCCAGTGGCAAAGGCACTCTCCTCACCCAGCATAAAGAGGTTCAATTCTCGTGAAAAGAGAAAGAGGATTGTTATGGCAGGAACAAGAAATGGCAAAACGAGAAGAACATGGCCCCAGCTTCTACCACCGAGCCCTCCCATGGTCCAGAAAATGAACTGGCTTATCTCCCACTGCCTGGAGAACAACAGTACCACAGAAATCAGACCATTCAGGAAAGAAGATACAGCCATCCCTGCTATGATTACAAAGAGGAGCGAAGTTGAGCCTCTGTTGCTTGCAATAAGGAATATCAGGGCTGAGGCGAGAAGCGAACCCAGGATGGCCATGAGGGGAAGCATGAACATGCTAAGCGTGAACAATCCCGTGTGTATAGCAATCACCGCACCAAGGCTTCCGCCTGCCGATACACCAAGTATATCAGGGCTTGCCATGGGATTTCGCAGCAATCCCTGCATCGATGCACCTGCCACTGCGAGTGAAAGCCCCACAATAGCTGCAGTGATCACCCGCGGAAGTCTTATGAACATTATTATAGAGATGACCTTTGGAGGTACCGGTTTTTTTAAAATGGCACCTCCCCATTGGAGAAGTGCTTTGAAAATGTCCAAAGGTGATACGAACACGGCACCGATGCCTACCGCAATGAGAATCACTAAGAAGAGCAATACAAGAAGCAAAACGGTGATTCTTAAAATCCTGTGCCTGATACCTGCTTCTGATTTCTTCAACTGGAATACTTCATGATTATTTTTTTACGAATTTATCCGGATAAGCCAGCTTTGCCAGTTCTTCCACTGCATACACAATATACTGCGAAGTGGAAGCCTTGTACTTTTCCGGTATCCTGTAAACCCTGCTGTTCTTCACTGCTTTAACTGTGGCCAGACTGGGGTCAGTTACAATTTTCTTGAAAAATTTATCTGCACCAGTCGGATCACCCCAGACCCAGGCGGGAAGAATAAGAATATCAGGGTCGATTTCTACCAATTTTTCCTTCGATATGGGAACATTTCCCCATTGATCCGCCTTTAGTGAAGCAACTGCATTTATAAGGCCGGCATGTTTAACTATATCATCCCAGGAAGAACCGGCGCCAAAGGACGATCCCCATGTTCCGTAATCCATCACTTTGAGCCTGTTGGTCTCCGGAATCGAGGCAATTCTCTTATGAACGGCATCGAGCTTACCTTCCATCCAAGAAACAATCTGGTCGCCTTTTTCTCTCTCACCAACAACACGTGCAATTTTTTTGATAGATGCTTCGACCTCATCTATCGTTAGCGGTGATTTCAATTGAAAAACGGCAAGTCCAGCATCCCTAAGCTGCTTAACCTTTGAAGCATCACTCCAGCTGGCAAGAAAAACAATGTCGGGTGATATCGATATGATAAGTTCGACATTCAGAGTGATCTTGTTGGGAATACCTGCTACCTCTCCTGCAACATTTGAAATTCCCGGATCTTCCGATAGCTTTGTGACGGCTATCAGTCTCTTATGATCTACAAGTGATAGAAGAATCTCATCCGTCATAAGGGTCCCCGAGGCGATTCTTACTGGTTTGGACTTTAGGAAAACATCATTGCCCAGATCATCCTCCACGGTAAGAGGATAATCGCCCGAGGATACGGTTTTAGCAGGTTCTGCAGATTCTGTGGTAACGGTTGCCGGTGCACCAGGTTCATAACTTCCCTCAGTGCTTCCAGGAAAAATCGTTATTGCCATGAAAAGCAGCAGCATAACGAGAAGTACAATAGAAGATAATAAACCTGAAATCACACGAGAAAAACCGGATTCCCAGGTGCTCGGTGCCTTCGAGTTTATACCTATTTTTGCGCTTTTTGCGTGAATTTTAGGAATTTTGAAATGGATGAATTTTTTCATCATGAACCTCCTGCAAAATTTTCGCGTGCAGGCACCGCCGAAGCAGTTTTTGCACTTCAAGAACCCCAAGGTTTCCTGGCTCTCGGTTCATCCTAATGCCCAGCCTTCCCGGTTTCCCAGTGGCATGAGTGGGCTTTCGTCCCCGATTACAGTGGCGCGTCCGCGGCGGATTTTCACCGCCTTCCCTTGAAAGGCCAGTGATTGATAATACACGCACATCCCACCTTTGTCAATTCTTAGATTGACTATCTTCCCTTCTTATAATAACGTTCGAGGGTGAAATGCTTGAAATAGTGATACTTACCCTCGCATTTGTGCTTCATATGTGGTCCTTCCCGTATCCTTTCAAATCGGTAAGATTTGAATTCGTACTGAGATTGATAGAAATACTTTTCAGTCTGTCTGTCATTGGTAGACTGTTTCCCCGGAGCTTGCAGATTGACAGGATTGCTCTTCTTACCGGAGTACTAGTGGGAATCGCATGCCTGATTTTCCACATAGTTTATAACAGGGGCATAAAACTGAAAAAACGGGACTTCTCCAAGTCCTTCGTACTCTCTCAGATATTCATTCTCTTCTTACAGATTCCATCGGAAGAATTTTTATACAGAGGGGTGTTCTTCTCTATAATCAACGGTATGTGGGGTACAGGAGCTGCCATGGTCATCTCTGTAGCACTCTCTTCAATGATCTATATAGCTACCTGGAGAAGGCCTCTCTACTGGACAGGTGCCACCCTTGTAAGTTTTTTCTGTGCGCTTGGGATCTACTACACGGGAAGTATCTGGACAGCAGTTCTTATACATATACTGAACGATATAGGATACGTTACCTTAAATGAGAGAAAGAATATTTTTACTTCCTCTCATTGAGCCAGTTATAGGCCTCTTCAATGATCTGAGAAAGAATCAATGCTTCCATATTCTCGCTGGAAGATGATATTTCCCTGTTAAGCTTCTTCATGTTTTTTTCAAGTAGTAATTTCTCCTTTCCTCTCTCTACCTTTTCCCTGATAGATTCATCGTAGCGGCTATAAGAATTAAGAAAGTACAGTGTTAGGAGAAAGGGGATAAACTTTCTGCCGTTTTCATACAGTTCCAGCAACTCCTCTCTTGCAATATCGAACTGTTTTTCCTGCATCAATGCAAAGGCATAATTCCATTTTATCCATTCCCTCTCTGCGAGGTTGCCGGCGGAAAGCAACTTACCAAAGAATTTCTCCGCTTCCTTCGGCTCGGATTTCAGCAGGTAAGGAACGCTGAATGCGAGCGGATACCTGTTAATAAGTCCTGGTTTTTTTTCACCCAGGTACACCTCCAGTTTCCTGATAGACTCAAGACGGGATGTTATGAGATACGTATTCAAAAGCACCTTAATAAAATCCCTGTACATCTTTCCCTTTTGATAAATCTGTTCTTCGAGGTAATCTATAAGGGCATCCCATTTTTCTTCTTCCAGAAGATTGAAAAGTTTCCACTTCATTGCAAAATATATATTTATTGATATTATTACGATCAGGAAAGCCAGTAGAATATACCAGTTTCTTGAAACAAAAAGAAAAAAGAAATCGCTGCCGATAATGATAAGGGGCAAAAGGAGAATAGAAAGGAAGGCAAATATCAGAACGACATTGAACAGCACCAGAATTGTTTTAAACTTCAATTCTTACCTCACTTATAATTTTACAGATTCTATGATAATATTATTCAATATTCAACTGCTTGGAGCCAATGATGAAAACAATTGACATTAAAAACCTCAAAGAGGGAATGTATTTCGATTCGCCGGTTTACATTGATACTGATTACATAATTCTCTCTCCCGATACTCCTATTTCAGAGAAATTGCTAAGGAGGTTACAGAAATGGCACTACCTGTCAGTCTACACCGATGGCAATATAATAGACAAACCTGACTACCTCAAAAAGGGTGAAGAGGGAGAGGCCTTTGCCGTGCTGGAGGAGAATATTACAGAAAAGAAAAGACTTGAAGAGGCAAAACTTTTCTATATTGAGATGCTTGACTTTACAAAAACGGTATTTACGACATTTATCGGTGAAAACAGACTGAACGTTTCACTAATAACGGAAAATATAAAGAAAATGATAGAGATGGAACAGAACAACAGGGACAACCTCCTGAGGTTCACCGAAACCAAGATCACGCTTCCCAACTATCTCATCGCTCACAGTGTGAATACTGCCATACTCTCAATCACCCTGGGAAGTTTTTTGAAACTCACACCGCATAGAATGATAGAGCTGGGGATCTCTGCTCTTCTCCATGATATCGGGATGTTCAAACTACCCAAGAATCTGTACATGGAGAACAGAAGGCTCACCGATCAGGAAAAACGGGCCCTTACCACACATACTATACTGGGCTACAGAATCCTGAAGGCATTCTCTTTACCGGAAAATGTAGCACTGGGTGCCCTCGAACATCATGAGCGAATGGATGGTTCCGGCTATCCGAAGGGACTAAGGGGTGAGAAGATATCCCCCTATGCAAAAATCATTGCCATTGCATGTTCATATGAGGCGGCTGTAACTCCGAGGCCTTTCAAGGAACATCTCGATGGACATCAGGCGATTCTCGACTTGCTAAAAGGAAACAGAACAAAGTATGATGAGAATGTTTTCAAAGCTCTCATCTACAGGCTTTCCATATATCCGCTAGGTACCTTCGTACTTCTCTCCAATGGTGCTCAAGGAATTGTGGTAAAGGCAAACCCTAAAAATCCCAAATTCCCCTTTGTAAAGATACTCTCTGGTGCCAGTAATAACATTACAGAAAGTTCCACGGTTGTTCAGACATCGGAAGAAAATGGCATCGTAATAAAACGGAGCCTGAAGGATGAAGAAATAGAACAGCTAAAGGCAAGTTCGAGAACAGGTTGAAACCTGCAGCATTTCCAGATGAATAGCAAGAGGAAATATCAAGAGGGAAAAGTGGTGAATATAAAAATAACTCATAAATCTGGTAAAACCAAAACATACAGAAGGGGAATAACGGTTCAGGAAGTCTTCGAAAAAGAAGGCCTTCTCCCTGGCTCTCCCCCTATTGTAGGAGCCATTGTCAACAATGATACGGCAAGTTTGTCCTTTAAAATAGAAGTCAATGCCTCTCTCGAACCGATTCACCTTGTAAGTCGTGAAGGCGCCAATCTCTACAGGAGGTCTCTCTCCTATTTGCTGGCACTATCCGCAAAAAAGGCATTTCCCAACAGGCGCCTTGTGATAGGACACTCCCTGGGAAGAGGCTACTTCTACTATTTCGAGGGCTATGACTACGTGGAAGAGGAGGATCTCAAAAAGATAGACAGGACCATGCGTGAAATCGTTTGTAAGAATGTCCCAATAGTAAGGGAGGTTATCTCCTACCACGATGCCGTTGAATATTTCAAAAACAATAAACAGCAGGATACGCTTCTCCTCCTCGAGCACAGAAATGATCCCAAAATCCCCATATACAGGTGCGAAGACTATATTGATATTTCACACTCTCCGCTCGTTCCGAAAACCGGGATACTCGATGTTTTCGAACTGAAGAATTATCCTCCCGGTTTCCTCCTTCGATATCCGCCGGCGGATAATCCGTACAAGCTCTCGCCTTTTCATGATAACCCCCTTCTTTTCTCGATCTATCAGGAGTACAAGAACTGGGGAAAAATACTTGGTATAAATTGTGTGGGAGCGTTGAATCAGTTGATACTGAAGGGTGAAATCAAGCAATTCATTCAGGTTGCCGAGGCTCTTCACAATAAGAAGATATCGGAAATTGCCGATAAGATCAATTCAAAGAAAGACCGGATAAGGGTGATTCTCATAGCCGGACCCTCTTCCTCGGGGAAAACGACATTTTCAAAGAAACTTGCCATACAATTGAAGGTCCTGGGAAGAAACCCCGTTACCATTTCCCTCGATGATTATTTCGTTCCGAGAGACAAGACACCGAAGGATAAGAACGGTAACTACGATTTCGAAGCACTTGAAGCTCTCGATATAGAATTGCTTAATGACCATTTGGTTAAATTAATGAACGGAAAAGAGGTAGAGATACCTGATTTCGATTTTCATACCGGCGACAGAAAGAAAAAGGGCAAGCCCTTCAGGCTTCCCGACCGGGGTATTCTGATTCTGGAGGGTATCCATGGTTTGAATGAGAAGCTCACTCCTCTCGTAGAGAGAGACAGAAAGTATAAAATCTATGTATCCGCATTGACTCAGTTGAACCTGGATGATCACAACAGGATATCGACAACTGACAACAGACTTCTTAGGAGAATGGTGAGAGATTTCAAGTTCAGAAGTCACTCCGCCCTGAGCACACTCGAAATGTGGCCCTCTGTCAGAAAAGGAGAGTCAAAAAATATATTTCCATTCCAGAACAGTGCCGATTCTGCTTTCAATTCAGCACTGGACTATGAACTTGCCGTTCTAAGGGTATATGCAGAACCTCTTCTGCGCACGATCAAACCGGACAGGAAAGTATTCTACGAGGCTCAAAGATTACTGAGATTCATAGATAACTTTGCACCGCTACCCAGTACGTGGGTACCGCCTGAATCCATCTTGAGAGAGTTTATCGGAGAAAGTGCCTTCAAATATTAAACACTACCGGAGAACACTACCGGGGAACACGCAAGAAATATCAGGATGTACCTTTCAACTTTTTTTCAAGCATTTCCTTGAAATCCTCGGTTGGCTCTAGGAACATTAAACCAAAACCGCTTTCAGTTTCTTCACCCGATTCAGAGAAACCTCTTTCCGAACGAACGACCCTCGCTTTTCCATCGTAATAACGCATACCATTATCATCTACGAGGATTTCTACCTCATCCCCCAGATCAAATATGGAGAGATCTTCCGTAAAGACGAATATTCCTCCCAGCGAGGCATCTCGGGTCTGAAACTCCATTATGGAGTAGCTTCCACCCGGAGTGAGTTTTTTTATGACAGTCGTCACTGTAATCCTTTTTCTTTCACTTTGCCTCTTCTCTTTCATAATGATTCCCAACCTCGACCTTTTTTAGAT
Organism: Spirochaetales bacterium; assembly: GCA_027021365.1. Lineage (GTDB taxonomy): Bacteria > Spirochaetota > Spirochaetia > SZUA-6 > SZUA-6 > JALUUM01. The sequence continues at coordinate 164,294 of JALUUM010000032.1, read as the reverse complement.
AATCATATTATAATTTCTATATGTCCAGATTGTCAAAGCATTATTTTAATTCTTGTAAATTGACACTTCCCGAAATGGTGTTATACTAAATTTCAGAAACCTTCAAAGCGGAGGAAAAATATGAAGAAGTTTCTCTTTCTGTTAGTTGTTTTAATCTTTGCCTCGACGTTGATCTGGGGAGAATTTTACAAGAATCTTTCGCAAAAGGAGAGAAAAGAACTTTCCGAAGCATACTACCTTGTAGGAAAACAATACCAGAGTGTAGGCAAAACGAAGAAAGGCCGGGAATTCATGCAGATGGCCTACAATATAAATCCGGCTCTCGATCCGTCAAAGATTAAGCAGAGATCTCTGCCATCTGCAGAACAGTTGATTGCAAAGTACAGTTTTAAGGTGGAATTACCGGTAAGAAAGCCGGCAGTTGAAGAATTGTTAAAATCGAAATTCCTCCGTTTGATCGGTAATCTTATCGCCGAAGATACCAGCGGGATACTAGAGCTTCTCGATGGTTCAGTTTACATTTCATCACTGGATATCAGTGCCACAATCGAAGATGCCAGGAAAGCCTTGAATACCCTCTTTGCAAATATTTCTCTTCTCGGGTTACCTCCATCGAAGGTTTATGATGTAAATAGCCTTAGAATCACAAAAGCCGGTCCATATATCTCTGCCAACTGGGGAGAAACTTACATCCTAGAAATAGATTCTCTTATGGATTTTTCAAATTACATAAGCTTCTGGACTAAACATCAGAAATACTACTTTCACAGGGTAAACAAAAACTGGGTGATATACTGTATAGGCAAGAATCCACCTCCCTCATACTGGAAACCAATCAAGAAGACCGCTTTCAAGGCTTCCGAGGCATCCATGGCGATAACGGCGCAGCCAAGTGACTATGAAATAAAGTCCAAAATAGAAAAAAATTTTATCTCTTGTGTAAATGCCTTCCTGAAAAAGGACATCGATGGTGCCCTGGCATTTCTCGATGACACTATTTCCATTATGCGCCTTCAGACTGTAATAACAAAGGCTGACCTGAAGAATAGTTTTCTCGGATATTTTGAAAACACCGACTTTGGTTCAACCACGATAGACGATCTGATCTACAGGGACAGTATCTTCGTTGAGAAAACGGATAAATTTGCAGGGAAAGTAGCCGCTCCCGTATACCTTCTGAATGTAAAAACAAACATAGATCTTTCAAACAAGATACCATTCTGGACTAGTTACCAGGAGTATTACTTTAGAAAATCAAATGGTAACTGGAAGATATTTGCCATATTTTAATTTTTATTAGCTTCTTGTTTACGGCTTAGAGAACACGGAGGATGACCTTATGGACAAATTCGAGGAACTCTCACTTGCAATTCAGAAGGGTAATGCACCTTCGGCAAAAGAATTGACAGAAGCACTCATTGCAGAGGGGATAAGCGCGGAGGATGTTTTAAACAAAGCTCTCCTTGCCGGGATGGAAATAGTTGGTGTCAGATTTAAAAATAATGAGATATACATACCAGAGGTACTGATAGCAGCCAGAGCTATGAATACAGCCATGGAAGTTTTGAGACCGATACTCACAGCGACCGGTGTCAAACCAATCGGAAAGGTCATTATTGGGACGGTCAAGGGCGACCTCCATGACATAGGCAAAAACCTGGTAAAAATGATGTCCCAGGGTGCTGGCATCGAGGTGATCGATCTTGGAACAGATTGCTCTCCAGAAAAGTTCATAGAGGCTTACAAACAGCATAGTGATGCTAAGATAATTGGCATGTCTGCCCTTCTCACTACCACAATGACAAACATGAAGAGTGTAATAGACAAATTCGAAGAAACCGGCGTGAGAAACAATGTCAAGTTCATGATAGGCGGAGCTCCTGTAACGGAACAGTTCGCAAGTGAAATAGGCGCCGATGGCTACGCACCCGATGCGGCAAGTGCTGCCGAAAAATTCAAGGAATTCATGCTTTCTGCCTGATTAAATTACTACTTCAAGGGGGCATAGTACCCGCTGACCTCGCGTCCTCCCCTCTTCTGGAGTGTCACCATTGTCTCCACTTCTATGTACTTTCTTCCGAATTCAGGTTCGGAGGCAGAATTGTAGGAAAAAACATAAATTGGGTCTATCTTATCTGAAATCTTTTCAAATATACCCTTGATTCCCAAAGGTGAAAGTGCCTCATATTGATCCCCCCCCGTTTCCTCGGAAAGGAAAGTAAGCTCCTTGATCCCGGAATTCTCATGGAGATAAACAGGATAAAACCCGATGTAATTGTTCTTCATATAATTTGCCAGATTTTCCAGGGAATATTCCTTAAAAGCATCCCTGCCAAGGCTCCCGCTTGAAATAAAAATTATTCCCTTTTTCCCCCTCTTAGGGATCAAATGGGAAACTGCCATTCTCAATCCGAGATCAAACCTCCATGATTCAGAGTATCTACCGCTAATTGCAGCTTCTATCAACTTCAGCCTCGTCAAACTATCTTCGCCTCGTAATACCGGTAAGTCCTCGGTAGAAACAACAGACATACTGACCTTACCGGAATGTTCTTTGTACAGGGAATCGAGTAGCTTTTTTACCTCTTCCCTGTCCTCTTTCGCTTTCAATGAATTATCCGTCAGGATAACGATATCCAGCTCTTTTTCATCGGTGTTTGAACTCACCATTTCAAGGTTTTCAACATCTCTGTATGACTCGCTCACATGGAAATTTTCACTCTTAAGTCCCACGACAGGATTGCCGTATTTGTCTTCCACTGAAATGTCCACGATGATTTGCGGAAAAGCAATCGAATCTATTCTCTCTATTGAAACATTCAGACTACTATAGAGAGAGGATATTTCGGAAAAATAGTATAGGCCGTCATTATTGAAGTCCGTTACCAGTATATCGCCATTTGGATTCTCAGAAACATCGGTTATCCTCTGATTTGTCTTTTCCGGATTCCCAAAAATTCTCCACTTTTCATCTTTTGTCTGATATTCTACAATCTTATCCGTATCGGCTATTAATAGATTCCCGTTTCTTTCGAAGGACATTCCTTCCGGTTTATTCAGAAGCTTACTTTGAATGCTCTTTAAATAATTCCCATTCAAATCAAAAATCACAATTCGCTTTCTGACACCATCTGCCACATAGATCATTCCATCTTTTATTGCTATACCTGTTGGAGCTGTCAGATGATCCGAAAATGATAGTATGAAATTGCCATTTTCATCATATTTCGACACTCTGCCGTTTCCCCAATCCGTAACATACAGATAACCCAAACCGTCCGTTGCAAGAAACTGTGGTCCCAGTAATTCACCCGGACCGCTTCCCTTGCTTCCAAAGGTATTTAATTTCCTTCCTGAAACATCATATTTCGATATCCTGTTTCCCTCATATTCGGAAACATAGAGAAACCTCCCCATTCGGATTATATCAAAGGGATGATCGAAACCTTCCAGTCCACCTTTCAAAATACTTTCAATCTTGTCGTTCACATCGATCTTAAGAATTTCATTGCTTCCGAAACAGACAAGATAACTAGACCCATCGGGAGCCGAAGTTACGGAAGTTGGCCTTTTAAAGGGATAATAGTTCCCCCTTCCCGAGATAACTTCATTGGAGAGCACATATCGTCCCTTCCTTAAGAGCTCCTTGCCCAGTCCATTCTTGAATGCGAGGAAATCACTCTTTATACGTAGAAGCTCATTACCGCCACCTGCAGAAACGACCTCCCTCCATTCTTTCAATGCCTCATTCACATAACCTGATTTGTAATAGGCCCTTCCCAGCCATATCCTGGGTAAAACACTCTCCGGCTTGATGCTTATGGATTTCTCAAAGGCAAGTATTGCCTTATTGTAAAAACCGTTATGGAATGCCCTTACCCCCCACCTGAACTGATCCTCTGCCTTGATCTCAGTTAAGTCTATTTTTTGGGAAAAGGAATTATATATTGCAATGTAAAAGATAAGGATTGATACAACTATCCGATTGAATTTTATCACAGTAAAATTATACACTAATCAAGCAAACATATCTATCGTATGGCCGCTATTGCCCTTTCCTTCGTGTGATAATTTTATATCCCCTCTGATACCGAGGTAGAGAATTGATTTTATCTCATCCGCCTTTATTATAGGAATCTGAGCTGTATTTGGATTTTGAAGCAGTCCTTGCGATACTGTCTCGACCTTCATCTTCTTTCTCCATATATAATTTCGACCTATCCGCACGGAAGATTTAAAAGTTTTTTCCCTTTTTCTCTCTCTCCATAACTATTCGCATATGTTCAACGATTTCCCTGTTTCCGGGCGCAAGATCTAGGGCCTTGCGGAGGTGCAAACGTGCATCCTGAATCTTCCCTCTCTTGAAGTATACCCACCCCAGTGAATCATGATAAGCTGCATTTCCGGGTTTTCTCTTAACAGCCTCTCTGCACAATTTTACCGCGCGCTCCAGGTCGATTTCTTCTTCTGCAAGTATAAAACCAAGTGAATTCATCGCATTGGTATTTTCAGGTTCCATTTCAAATGCCTTCTCGAGACTGTCTATTGCATCTTCTACCTTTTTCTGCGAATAAAAAACATAGCCTAGTGCGGAATAAATCTGAGAAGATTCAAGTCCCGAATTGATCAATGTCTTGAACTCGTACTCGGCCAGCTTATATCTTCCGGTTACCGAATAGATGAACCCAAGCACCATCCTGCTCTGAAAGGTATGGAGAAAACTGAACTGTGACTGAACAACCTGTTCCAGATATAGGAGAGCTTCATCGTAATCGCCGAGTTGAGTAAGGCAGAGACCAATGTAATATATCAACTCTATGTTTAGATTCTCTCCCTCTTCAAGATCCTTGAATTCCTTCAAAGCCTGTTCGTATTTTTTGGCGTGGTATAGTTTTATTCCTCTTTCCAAACTTGCTTTCAATATTTTATCCTGTTTCTTCCTATCCTATTCGAAAATTGGCACTTCTATATTTTTCTTCTATGCTGTGGTTTGTAGGGTGTATGAGAATCGGTGACAGAGAAACGTCCCCCCCTGCAAGAGTATAGCTATCCGAACCTTCTTCAATTCTGGACTGAGGTTTTTCTCCGCCAAGAAAACAGTATATATCTCCATTGGGAGCGGTAAATCTTACCAGCCTGTCCTTGTAAATCCGCAGGGCAGGAAAGGTTACGCGAACTCTCATTCCTCCTTTTCCTTCATTGGGAAAATTTATATTCAAAAAATGGTCATTGGTCCACATTTCTGCAAATTTATCGATATTATTCCTTATGAAATTTACAGCCGGTTCGAAGTTGAAGGGCTCGCTATAGGCATTTATAGATGCAGCAATTGAAGGCTTTCCCATAAGTGCTCCCTGCCTTGCAGCAGCTGCCGTTCCGGAATAGATTATGTCAGTACCAAGGTTCGGACCGAGATTAAGCCCTGATATTATCATATCTATACTTACAGGAACGATACCCAGCAGTGAAAGTATCACACAGTCAGCGGGCGTTCCTCCGCAGGCAAATATTCTATCACTGACCTTACGTATCCTGGTTGGTTCCTTAAGGGTTATAGAATGAGAGCTACCGCTTCTCTCCCTGTCCGGTGCAACGATCCATACCTCATGTTCCTGGGAAAGTGCATCAGCAAGTGCAACAATACCCCTACTCTCGATACCATCATCATTTGTCAAAAGTATCTTCAAGATTCCACTACCTCCGCACCATTTACCGGGATGGTGGTGAATATGTCAGGATGGAAGCCAAATATCCTCTCATAGGGCTGTATTGCCTCCTCATAATTCTGATATTTCTTGGAATCAATCAGTGTTACCGTACAGCCACCGAAACCGGCCCCTGTCATTCTCGAGCCATAGACACCGTCCGTTTCCCATGCACGTTTTACGAGCCAGTCCAGCTCAGGACAGGATACCTCGAAGAGATCCCTTAAGCTTTCATGTGACCTGTTCATTAGACGACCAAGCAAAGCCATGTCACCTTTCAAAATAGCAGTCTTTGCCTCTATTACTCTCTGATTTTCTTCGACCACATGAAGTCCCTTTTTCCTTACCGATTCAGGTATCATCCCCATTATTTCTTGAAGATCCGAGGGACTGTAATCCCTTAACTTTATGCCCTTTCTCTTTGTCTTCAGTATTTCCACGCATTGCTCACAGGCCTTTCTCCGTTCATTGTACTCCGAATCGACTAGACCCCTTGGGACATTGGAATTTGTTATTACAAGCTCTGCCCCGTTAAGCTCAAGGGGAATCATTTCATAATCGAGACTCCTCGTGTCGAGAAACATCACGTGACCCTCTTTCCCAAGCAGTGATATGAACTGGTCCATAATACCACATTGCACACCGACAAAATTATTCTCTGCCTCCATGGCGATAAGGGCGAGTTGCTCTCTCTCGATATTCAATTGAAAGAGAGTGTTTATTGCAAATGCAACTCCAGACTCCAGAGCAGCCGATGAGGACAAACCTGCACCTTCCGGAATATTGCCGGTTATACTCAAATTCATGCCCGTAAGGCGATGCCTCCTCTTTGCAAAAATTTGAACGACTCCCTTTATATAATTTGCCCATCTATCCTCTTTCTTAAAACGAATATTCTGTATATTGACATGTTTTAGGTCATCTCTGTCTATGGAATACATATGGAGATACTGATCTTTTCTTCTTGAAACAGCTATCCACACATACCTGTCAATGGCCATTGGCAGAACGAATCCATCATTGTAATCAGTGTGATCACCAATGATATTCACCCTGCCCGGTGCTCTTACTACGACATCCGGATTCTCACCGAATTTCAACCTATGGTATCTAGCAATATCTATCATAAGTGGCTCCGTTGTTGCGTTCAATTAAATTAGAGTTTTAATAAAAAGTCAATTGAATCGACCGAACCTCCGACAGAAAGCAGTCATGCCTTAATCAGAGAGGAAATCAACCTTGCACCTGACCTCTATTCTTTCCCCGCCTCTGCCAATTATAATGATCTCGGAATCGTTCTTCCTAACGATATCCGTAACACCAGTGAAATCTTCTCCTATCGAAACGGCACCCATTACCAGTTTGACATCGAAAGGTCTATCCTCCAAAAGCTCAACTGAGGTCGGATAACTATTTTCTGTGAGTGCATTACTTTCAATACTCGGTTTTATACCATAATGATAGAAAGCAGTTATCTCTTCCATACCTAAAACAGCACGAACCCTGCCATTCCATGGCGGATAGTGCCTCCCACCGTTAGACATCCAGAGGAGGGTTTCTCTCAACACTCGGGGGTTCTTCAATTGAAAGTAAAGGTACCCTTCAGATGGGACGGATAACGAGGTAAATACGAAATCTTTTCCACTGTCATTCACAAAAAGAACTATATCTTCATAGCCGAAAGACTGGGGATACCTCGTCATGTCGATATGGGAACCATCCATACATGGAACTGACCTCATATGCCTTATCTTTCTTCCCGGTGCAATTCTCGAGTATCCCCTATTGGACGGCTTTTCCACGGGAGACGGGGTGGTAAAACCCTCCAGTGGCCGGGTCATGTCTATGATTCCGATTCCCACAGTTTCGGGCAATTTCAATGTGGGATGATGCCCTATCGGTACTCTTCCCGAAAATCCGATAATGCGATGCAGGCTGTAAACCACCGGCTCATCCTTTGCCAGAGTTATGTGCTTTTCCACCCTGCCTTTCATTCCTTCGAGTTTCATCTGAAGAACCAGCTCTCTGGTTTTTTCCTCCTCCTTCAAGGAAATGAAATCCCAGCATGAATTTGCAGTCTCACCATGTACCGGGTATTTCCTGCCTTCGTACTCTTCATCATTTCCGCCAAAGGGCAGACAGAAAAAATCACCACGAAGAACATTTATTATTTCATCCTGATTTTCTCCTGGAGCCTCTTTCCACCAAGGTGCTATGAAAAAGGGTGATATTCTGCTGTTGCCCTTGAACCCTCTGTCCGGACTCTTGAAATCTGCAGTAAGATGGCCTCCCTGTACCGTTACCCGAAGGTCTACCAGGTTACTGCCAAGAAAATAACTGGGCTGGCCAAAGTGTTTACCTATTATTCCCACCTAAGACCTCCTGAAATTGAAAGATTATAAAACAAAAACATTATAGTAGCATTATTATTGCAGTATGATTATAGTAGCATTCATGCAATCTTAAAAATTATATTCGATAGAGAGTTCTTTGTCACTCTTTCAACTGTTGCAAGCAAGAGAATTCGCTAAGAAATATCAACTGTCACTAACTTTTCATTCATTCTTCGGGTCTTCTATTTCCTAAAATAATTCAATAAAATCGACGGAATGTGTCGAAGAATAAGTATAGGCCCGATAAATATAGGCCAGATGGGTGTAAGCCGGATAAAATAGGTAGGGGAAAGGGGGGAACCGGCGCCTTATCAGCGAGGAAAAGAGTATGTCTAACAATTACCTCCAGTACGGTGAAAAGATAGTTGTGGATCCCGGGACATGCATTTACAGGCAGGGAGAGAAACCGGAAAAAAATCCAATCTACTACATTGTTGCTGGTCTGATAAAAATAGAGTTTTCCATGATAGATTCTTCACCTTTTCCCATATACCTTCAGCCGGATTCAACTTTCGGAATAGTTGAACCTCTTGCCGAATGTAACAGGCTAACCAGTGCATTTGCCATGGAAAAAACGATGCTCTACAGATGGGATGTCGAAAACTTCTACCTTGCATCCTCCATCTCTTGGGAGCTCACATACATATCGATTACCGGTCTTACAAGACTTTTACGAATACTCAATGCTGAATTCGGCGAAAAAATTGGACTGCTAGAGGAAAAGTACAGATGAATGAAAAGTATGATGAAATAATGAAGATTGCTTTTCAAGCCGAAGAGGCCATTAACGAAGAGGTCATAAAAAAATTCGGTGTCAAGTATTCTGACAAACAGATACTGATAAAAGAGGGAGATATTCAACAGAAAATTTTCTGGATATTGAAGGGCAGTGTATACATTACGAGGAAGATGGGGAAAAAGTACAAGGTTCTGACCACTCTTGGGGAAGGTGAAATCATAGGAGAGATGAGCTTTTTTGACAAGTCGGTCAGATCGGCAACGGTGATAGCCAAGGGTGAGGTAGAAGCGTTGGTTTTTAAAAAAGAGGATTTTGCTGATATATTTTCGGCATCACCCCAATGGACAAAGAGATTTCTCATTTCTCTCTCTAAACGCATAAGGTACATGTTCGAGAAATTGAACCAGATCACAAGATAATCAAAGAATAGAAAGATCAAAGATCGTATATCTCTATTTCCGGCTGGTTTAATGTATTCACTTCGTCTGTACTATTTGGGAAAATAAGGAATGGTCTTTCAGGGTCTGCAGGGTTCTGACCTGATACGAGAGCAATACCATTGTTCGTCATTACTACCCCGCCATTGGGATAACGTCCGACAGCCTTGTAGAAGTAACTGAAAATTGTTCTGTCAAACTGGTTCTCACCTTCCATTTTGAGGAGAATAGATACGGCTTGCGAGGGTGTCAGCAAGGTCTTGTAGCTTCTACGCCTTATTAGTGCATCATAGACATCGATTATTCCAATAAGCCGGCCTGCAAAAGAAATGTTCTGTCCCTTCTTCCCCCTAAGGTACCCGCTTCCGTCTATCCTCTCGTGATGCTCAAGTATCCCGTAAATTATATTGTCCCTCAACCGGACAGGTAGGTTGGGAAACCAATCTTCTATATAATCCTTGACATCCACGTGCCTTTTAACCTGTTCCAGTTCTTCCTGGGTCAACCTTCCCGGCTTCTTTATTATGTAGTCCATATCGTTCAACTTGTATTTCGAATAGATGAATTTACCAATATCATGAAGTACCCCGGCGATAAACAGGGAAGTCAATTCTTCGTACTGGTCACTCATATGGGAAGCAACTAGAAGGGTTAAAACCCCGACATCGAAGGAGTGGTTGAATGTAACCCTGTCCCACTCTTCCAGCTCTACCAGAAACAACAGTGAAAGGTCTATGTAATCGGTTCCCTCTACAAGGTCAGAGGTTATCTCCTGCGCAACATCCATAACACGTTCCTCATTCATCCGTCCCGTGCTTGTAAAGGCTGATAAAACCGAAGTGACCTTTGAAAGGTAACTTACCACCTTTTTCTTCGTATTCTTGTAAACATTTTTCTCCATTATCGAATCGGAAAACATCTTTACGACTTTTTCTTTCGGATACTCACCCGTCTTCAACTGATCATAGGGAATCGGTGAGGTGAACATCCGTTTTTTCCGAACTGTAAGCTGCTGGTTTTCCTGTTGTTCAGCGGACAGCGAAGACTGAGCTTTTGAATCAAGACTGGAAAGCTTTCTCCTAACCACCAATTCATCCCGGTCAAAAACATTAACAAGCATACCATTGGGAAAGAGACGCTGAATCTGGGCTATATTCCTTTCGGTAAGGAGAATTCCGAATGAGAAGAGGGGGACCTTCTTTGCCCTGTCGTTCATCCTGAAAAGATCTTCTCCGAGATGCATTCCCGGTTCAAGATTTCTAATGGGAACTTTTCGCATTTTGATATATTAATTGTAAATTGATGTTGATTCAACCGAAATAAACAGTATTATTTATCCATGAAAATCAGATTGATACTTACCACACTTGCCTCTGCCGTTTTCTTCAGCATGGCCTTGCCCAATGAACTTCTGCCCTATGGTTCCTGGCTTCTGGGATTGTTCGCACTTATTCCATACTTGGCTACACTTTCTCTCTCACCATCGTACAGGTTTTCAGTTATTCTTGGCCTAGTCTACGGTTCTGTTACTGCTATCACATCGAATTACTGGTTGATGTTTTTTCAGGAATTTTCACTATGGACACTGGGCGGGACTGTACTTGGCTATGCGCTGTACAACATGGTATTAGCCGCATACCTTCACCACGTGACAAGAGGAACAGGCAGAATTATACAGACCCTACGCCCCTTCCTCATTGCTGCTGTCTGGACAGGTTACGAGTATTTGAAATCCTCTGGTTTTCTCGGATACCCGTGGGGTCTAGCCGGCTATCCCTTCCATTCAATACTTCCCTTGATACAGTTTATTGACATAACGGGGATATGGGGCCTCTCATTTGTCATAGTGCTTTTCAATGCCACTATAAATGAATTGTTGATAGAGAGGTACAGTTTTATCCCCTACATTGCAGGAGAAAAAAAGGTTACATGGCGGGATAGAGTCTCTACGAGATATCTTGCATTCACGTTGATCATTGTCAGCGCCATCCTTATATATGGATCCTTCAAGATGTCATTGCCTCCTGCAAAGGGGAAGAGCTTTCACTTCATTCTCATTCAACAGAACACCGATCCATGGATAGAAGGCGGAGGCAAGAGGAGTATTCTCACCAACGAAAGACTTACAGAAGAGGCTCTGGCCAAAACCAGGGATAAACCGGACCTTGTAGTATGGAGTGAAAGCTCACTCGTCTATCCTGCCGTAAGATACAGCAACTACTACGAGAAGTTTCCCAAGGAAAAACCCCTATTGCCCTTCATAAGGAGGAGAGGAATAAGTCTTCTCACAGGAGCTCCTGTTTTGATAATAGACAAGGATAAGGGCAAAGATGCCTGGAACTATATGCAGGCAATGAATGCCGTCGTTCTATACAACAGGAGAGGCAGGGTTGTCACCTACTACGGCAAACAGCACCCGGTACCCTTTGCCGAGAGCATACCCTTTTGGGATGTTCCCTGGGTGAGAGAACTTTTCAGAAAATATATCGGCATACAAAACGTATGGGTGATGGGAAAGAAAGCTGTAATTTTTCCCATTACCCTTAAGGATGGTTCTCCGTTGAAATTTGCCACTCCTATCTGCTTTGAAGATGCATTTCCCTACATAAACAGGGATTTCGCAAATAGGGGTGCCGAGGTATTTATAAATCTCACCAATGATGCATGGTCAAGAACCGTATCATCTGAAACTCAACATTTCATTGCTGCAAAATTTCGTTCCGTGGAAACGAGACGTTATCTGCTGCGCTCGACTGTAGCCGGGGTTACATCAATCGTAGATCCTTTCGGAAAGGTTACCGCTTCGCTACCTCTGTTCAAAGAGGGTTATCTGGAAGGAAAGATAGAGATACCGGAAACATCACCCACAACGATCTATATGCTCCTGGGAGATTTTTTTCCAATTTCGCTTCTAATACTCATATTCATTCTCATTTTCCTGGATTTTCTCCAAAGTCAATCCCGATACCGTAGGCACGGAAACCGGGACCGTAGAGGTCCCTGATAATATCTTCTCTCGGAATATCTCCTATCTGCCCTCTTTTTGAGATTTTCCCATTTTTTAAAATCGTAACACTTTGAAATACACCTGTTATTTCATCCAGGTGATGAGTGACATATACCGCCGTGATGTCCTTTTCTTTTTCTAGCAGCCCCTGGAGGGTATTCAGGAAATCCTCCCTGCTTAGTGGATCAAGACCAAGACATGGCTCATCGAGAAGCAGTATTTCAGGATTGGCTGCCATTGCACGTGATATCAAGACACGCTGCCTTTCTCCTGTAGAAAGTGTAATGAATTTCCTGTTCTTCAATCGAAGGGCTTCCATAAGTGAAAGGAATTTTTCCACATCCCTTTTTTCATCTATGGAAAGGCTATCATATATGGCAAGGGAACCACGCAGACCTGTCGCTACTACCTCTTCTGCAGTCATAAAGGGCGGTATCTCATACTTCAAGTCCATGTGGACCCACCCGACTCTTTTCCTCAATTCACGAAGATCTACCTCTCCGAATCTCTCACCCAGTACTTCCACGCTTCCCCCGGAAGGGTAACCATATCCTGCAACGAGCTTCAACAGAGTTGTCTTCCCACTCCCATTCAAACCAAGTATAACTGACCTTTCTCCACGTTTCACCCTCCAGTTTATTTTGTCAAGTATTAACTTTCCGTTGCGTACGAGACTTACATTTTCGAAAATTATTGCATATTGATTGTTGGCCACCTGCCCAATATAATTGGATTCAGTAACGATGACAATACCCCTGGTATCCCTGCTTACGAGAAAAAATCATGAGCAAGAATAACTACACCGTTCATGTAAGATTCTATGAAGAGCTGAATTTCTTTATAGACAAGAGATACAGGAAAAAAACCTTCACCAGGACAGTAAGCAGGGGCACCACTGTCAAAGCTATGATAGAGGATCTCGGTGTTCCCCACACGGAGGTGGATCTCGTTCTTGTAAATGGCACCCCACAGCCTCTCTCATACCGCTTGAAATCGGGAGACATGGTAAGCGTATACCCGGTTTTTGAAAGTTTCGACATATCTTCCGTGACAAAGGTCAGAGAGAAACCTCTACGCAAACCGGCTTTTATACTTGATGTCCACCTTGGTAAACTTGCCATTTACATGCGTATGTTGGGTTTGGATGCAAAATATGTAAATGACATTTCCGATGATGAAATTACTATAACTGCCCTAAGGGAAAATCGTACGATTCTAACCCGTGACAGAGGTTTACTGAAGAGACGCATAGTTCATCACGGTTACTATATACGTTCCAAGTTTCCTCTGGAACAACTGAAAGAAATAATAAGACGTTTCTCCCTGGAGGGATCAATCTCACCTTTTTCAAGATGCCTCAGGTGTAACATTTTGCTTGAAGATATTCCAGAAAAACAGATTGTCAGGGGTAGGGTTCCTGATAAAGTATTCCTCACATATGACCGTTTCAAGGAATGCCCCTCCTGCCATAGAATCTACTGGCGTGGCAGCCACTGGGAAAATATGAAAAATATATTCGATTCGCTTGACTTATAATCTGTATATTGATAATAATATGACAATTTTATGATATTATCAAAACACGCGAAGGAGTAAATTATGGCACTATGGAAAAAGCAAAAGGCAATTATTCATAAAATCGAGGAGTACTTTGAAAGTCTCGATGAGTGTGCAGCCAGGTTCAAGGAATGCATGAGCTCGATGATAAAACAGGGAAAGCCTGAGGATTACAGAGAAAATGTAAGAAAGGTCAGTGAGCTCGAGTCCAAAGCGGATGACCTTAGGAGAGCCATAGAGCACGAACTCTACGAAAGGGCACTTATCCCTGAATCGAGAGGCGATATCCTTGGTCTTCTCGAATCGGTAGACAAGATTCCAAATAGCTTTGAATCGGTATGCTATCAGACACTTCAGGAGAGAATTCTTTTCCCCGATCAGTTCAAAGAGAATTTTTTAAAACTAATCGATAAGAATATTAGCGCCTATGAATCCCTCAAAGAAGCTTCCATAGGGTTTTTCTACAACAGGAATATACAGCAGCATCTTCAGGACATAGACACAAAAGAGAGTGAGTCGGACAAAATAGAGAGGGAACTTATTGAGAGTATTTTTACCTCAAAACTGGATAAGGCAGACAGGATTCTCCTCAAAGAGCTCGTTGTGAATATCGGCAATATTTCAGACCTTGCCCTTGGAAGTGCCGACAGGCTTACAATCGCCGTCATAAAAAGGAGAATATAGGGAATCATGTGGAAATTAATAAGCGGAGTCTTCATGGGGTGGTCCCTTGGCAGTAACGATTCTGCCAATATCTTCGGGACAGCTGTAGCCTCAAAAACAATACGATACAGAACAGCAATAATCATTGCAGCAATATTTATCATTCTCGGTGCCTTACTGGAGGGTCAGGAAGGCTTGAAAACCTTGAGCGGTTTAACTAAACAGACATTGAATACTGCTTTCATCGCTTCACTGGCAGCTGCTCTTACCGTAACACTCATGACTATCCTCAAATTGCCCGTCTCGACATCACAGGCGGCGGTAGGTGCAATAATCGGAATCGGAATCATGTTAGGGGATCTCAACCTTTCCGGCTTGACAAAGGTAGTTCTCGTATGGGTCGGAACCCCTACAGGAACTGTTGTTATTTCATTGATTCTCTATCCCCTGCTTGCAAAACTCTTCGACCTCATACCAATGAACATCTTCTCACGGGATTATGTTCTGAAAGCTGCTCTTCTAATCGCCGGTAGTTACGGCGCCTACAGCCTTGGTGCAAACAACGTTGCAAATGTAACCGGTGTATATGCCAAGGTGGGGTTATTGAATCTCTTTCAGGCAACACTTGTCGGGGGAGTAAGTATTGCCCTTGGCACTCTCACATTCAGCAAACGTGTCATGATGACTGTTGGATCAAAGCTTGTCAAACTCGACCCCTTTTCGGCATTTATAGCAATCCTATCGCACTCTATAATACTACACATATTTGCACTCGTTGGTGTTCCTACATCGAGTTCCCAGGCAATCATTGGTGCCGTACTGGGAATTGGAATTCTCAAAGGTATCCAGACTATCAATATGAAAACCCTCATTTCTATACTCTTCGGATGGGTCGGAACTCCTCTGATAGCAATGCTCGTTTCAATCGGGATTTACGCATTATTTCTCTGAAAAGGGTTGATATGGTCGAAAAAAAAGCGGATCTTATTAGATCCGCTTTTTTTATCTCGTTGCTCACTTTATATTGTATCGTTTCTTAAAGCGCTCTACCCTTCCCGCGGTATCTACAAGCTTCTGTTTACCTGTAAAGAATGGGTGACACTTCGAGCAGATTTCAACCTTTATGTCCCTTGCCGTCGACCTTGTTTCAATCACATTACCACAGGCACATGTAATGGTAGTTAATTCATACTTTGGATGTATTCCCTTTTTCATTTAAATTCCTCCTAAAACTCACGCTGCTATAATCAATCCATTACAGCAGATGTATTCATCGATTTCAAAAACGCCTCATTATTCTTTGTTTTTCTCATTCTGTCAATGAGTAGTTCAATAATTTCTATATCATCCATGGGATTGATAACTTTCCTCAATATCCACATCTTATTCAGTTCTTCCGGTGTGAGCAGAAGCTCTTCTTTTCTCGTGCCGGATTTTTTTATGTTTATTGCGGGGAAAAGTCTCCTGTCGGAAAGCTTCCTGTCGAGGTTGAGTTCCATATTACCGGTTCCCTTAAACTCTTCGAATATTACTTCGTCCATCCTGCTTCCCGTCTCTATCAGAGCCGTGGCAACAATGGTAAGGCTTCCTCCCTCCTCGATATTTCTTGCAGCTCCGAAAAACCGTTTGGGTTTGTGAAGGGCATTGGAATCCACGCCTCCGGAGAGTATCTTTCCGGAAGTCGGAACAGTCTGATTATACGCCCTGGCAAGCCTTGTAATGGAATCCAGCAGAATCACCACATCCTTCTTGTGTTCTACCAGCCTCTTTGCCTTTTCTATGACCATTTCAGCAACCTGTACGTGCCTCGTCGCCTGTTCATCAAAGGTAGAAGATACAACTTCACCCTTCACATTTCTCTGCATGTCCGTTACTTCTTCGGGCCTTTCGTCGATCAAGAGGACAATTATAAAAACCTCCGGATGATTTGCAGTAATGGCATTTGCAATCTTCTGCAGTATGATGGTCTTTCCTGCTCTTGGCGGAGAAACGATGAGTCCTCTCTGCCCCTTTCCTATTGGACAGAACAGGTTTATCATCCGTGTAGAAATCTCTTCGGTTGTCGTTTCGAGATTCAGCCTCTCATTGGGATACAAGGGGGTGAGATTGTCGAATGGTATCCTTGTTTGAGCCACATGGGGAGGGTCGAAATTCACCTCTTCCACACGAAGCATCGCAAAGAAGCGTTCCCCTTCTTTGGGAGGTCGTATCTGTCCTGAAACGGTGTCTCCCGTTTTTAGGTTGAAGAGCCTGATCTGTGACGGTGATATGTATATGTCATCTGGACCGGGAAGATAGCTGTAATTGGGAGATCTCAAGAACCCGTAACCATCCGGTAATATTTCGAGAGCACCATAGGCAAAAATTATCCCGTTCCTATCTGTATGTGCCTTCAAAATCGAATATATTATTTCCTGCTTCTTCATGGTCATAAGTGAATCTGCACTTATTCCCATTTTTATTGCACGTGCACGAAGCTCCGATATGGTACTCTGTGTAAGATCGTTTATTTTCAGCCTTGGCTGGGCTACTATCTTTACCTCTTTCTTCCTCTCGTTTTTCCCCTCTATATCTTTTACTTCACCCTCCCTCTTTTCAACTTCATCGTACTTGGTCTCCTCCGATTCCTCGGATGCTTTACCTGATTCAACAATTTCATTAATCTCACCTTTACTCTCTTCCCCGACAGGAGCCTCCCTTTCCTCTTTCTTTTCCTCTTCCTTTTCTTCAGCAGGGGCAGCCTCGGCTACCGCTTTTTCGTTATTTTCATCTTCACCCTTTATCAATTCTACACGTATCTTCTTCCTAACTCTTCTTACCCTTTGTTGCTGCGGAGCCTGTTTATCGGCGAAATCACCATTTCCGTTTCCCTTGTTGCTTTCATCTTCCTTTTCTGAGGATTCATTCTCTTCACTGGCAGGTTCTTTTTGAATCTTCTCGTTTTCTTCTTCGGAAACCGCACCATCCTGTTGAAAGAGATCCTTTTCACCTTCCGAATTGTGATTACTCTCTTCTTCTTTTTTCCTTCTTCTACGTATGATTGCCATCTATCGCTCCAATTATTTTTATTTTGTCAATTTTGGAATTATAAGCATTAAAATGGGTTTACAAGGGCTTGTATGCTACAACCTTCAATATATTACCACCTGTCATCGCTGTCAAGCCATTGTCCTCCCAAAATACTATTTTCTGCAAATAACAGTCCTGTTATCGCAGCTTTTCTCCGTATTCTTTCCCTGTCTCCGTGGAAATGAAAGAGCCGGGTATCTGTTTTTCCATTATCCTGGGCAACGGCAATAAAGACGGTACCAACAGGTTTTTCAGGAGTTCCGCCCTCGGGTCCTGCAATACCGGAAATGGCAATAGCCACATTGCTACCCCTTGCCCTTGCAAGTGCCCCTCTCGCCATTGCCCTTACAGCCTCTTCCGATACGGCACCGTGTCTATCTAGAAGCTCTTTATCCACTCCGATGCTCGTCTCTTTGGCCTTATTCGAGTACACGATGAATCCTCCCCAGAATATGTTCGAGCTTCCGGGAATATCCGTTATCAGTTTCCCCACGAGACCACCAGTGCATGATTCAACTGTAACGAGAGACTTCCCCTTCTCCTTTAGAGTCTTGAAGAGAAGAGAATGTGGTGTCACGTATCCCTCCCGTACCTTTATCCTACCAAGCTTTTTCTCTATACAGAAAAAAAGCTTTCTTCGCTCATTAGGCGATCCTCCCCTAAGGTAAAGCTCTATGGAATAAGGCGTAACCCTCGTACCCCAGACAACCCTTCCAACCCTGCAGTTTCTCAAGGCTTCCTCGAGACGTGACTCCGGAGTCATGAATATGCTGCAGCCGAAAGTATCTCCTTCAGTCACGGAAATCTTGAAACTGGTCTCGAGCAACGGAACTACTCCGACGTTAAAAACAGCATCAAGCTCTCTGGGAGGACCGGGCAATGTAACTACAAGGCTGTTTCCTATCCTTCCCGCAAAACCCGGTGCTGTTCCCAGAGGATTATCCAATCCCTTGAAACCCTTAGGGAACATGGCCTGTACCATGTTTACCCTTGCAATATTTCTCCCCTTAAGCCGCTCTTGAATCTTATTCCAGGCAGCCTCGTCGAGCTTCAATTCCACCCCGGCAACACTTGCAACCGCATTACGGGTTATGTCGTCCGATGTCGGGCCGAGGCCCCCGGTAAGAATCACAAGCTCTGCAGATGAAACGGCACCGGAGAGCTCGCCGCGGATAGTATCAATATCATCGGGAACCTGTACAGCCTTCCTTATTCGGAAGCCATACAGACCGAGCTTCTGTGCAAGATACTTAAGATGTTTATCCTGTATGGTACCATTTACGATTTCGGTTCCTACAGAAATGATGATGCATGAATGACTATACACTTTGTGCTGTTTTCTTCAACTCCTCGACAGGTGCAGAAAAAATGTCTATCTTATCCGAATCCTTTATCATTTCACACTTGCCCTCGAAAACCACTCCATCGGCTATTTTTAGGATTCGTGTTTTTATGTTTCCGTATACTGCTCCTGTGGCAAGCATCTCCAGCTTCCTCGAGGCTTCCACGTTACCATGAACGACGCCACCTATTATCACGGAACCGACCTTTATATCGGCCTTAACCTCGGCGCCCTCCTCTATGTAGAGGAAGCCTTCAGAGATGATTTCACCTTCGAATTTCCCATCGATCTTGAGGGAATCCTTGAATCGCATCACTCCCTTGAAAACCGTTTCCCGGCCAAGGGTGGTTTTGATATCAGAACTTCCCTTCTGTACATTTCCTCTCGGCATCTATACTCCTGCTTTATAATGCTTTTATAATCCTACTTCGTTTTCATTACGAATACACCATCCCAGTCTTCCGGCGGCGGATTCTCTATGTAATGCTTACACCTTGCATAGTACACCTTCGAGGGCCCGTCATTTGGATCTATCCTTAGAGCCTTTGCAAAATAATCCTTGGCCTCTTTGAATTTCATCAGCTTATATAGCTTACGTCCCTCCGTAAAATATTCAAGAACCTTCTTTTTCTCTTCGGTGATCATCCTTCCACCTCTTCAAACTTTTTCTGTCTCTTTTTCCAGTTTTTCAGGTGCTTTTCGAATTTTTTCTCCAGCTCTTCAAGTGAAACATCTCCTCTCTTTATACGGTCCTTTCTCGTCTCGAGCTCATTTATTTCGTCTTCGAGCCCCCTCATGGTCACCAGTATCTCATTTCCCTCTGTTATCAATTCGTCTATCAATTCTTTCACACTTTCCCTGTCATTCATATCTGTCTTTTTCGCCTTTTCTATCAGAGAGGTAATGGGTTTCTTGATATGTTTTGTGAAAAAAATCAGGGAATTATTCAGGGATTCGACCACGGCCAGCCTTCTCTCTCGCCTCGTTATCTGTTTTACCAGTTCCCTGTTCCGAAGAACAGCCCTTATCCTTGCAAGAACCTCCGAAAAATTGAAGGGTTTCGTTATATAATCATCCACGCCAAGTTCAAGCCCCTCTATCTTGTCCTTAACATCGTCCATTGCCGAAAACATGATAATTGGCATATCCCTGTATTTCTTGTATTCCGGGTTGCTCTTGAGAATCTTGGTAACCTCCCAGCCGGAGAGTTTGGGCATTATGTTGTCCAGAATCACCAGATCGGGGTTCTTTTCCTTGACCTTTTCAAGGGCCTCTTCTCCGTTAGTGGCCTTGACGACCTTGAAACCTAACTTGGAAAGCATTACATCAAAGAAATCAAGGTTGATCTGCTCATCATCAACTATCAGAATCGTTCCTTTCAATTTCATATCGACATCCTCTCAATAACAACTATTTTCTTTCACTTGGGCATTATTGTCAATCACAAGTCCCGCAGTTTTAATTTTTTATCTGCCAGTCCCGGAGAAACTCGGCTTACCCACGATAAGCTCTATCCAACTATGATGGGCTCAATTTGCCTGGAAGATAGCCTCTCCATCCCCGGGAAACTCAGTCTAAACTCAGTCTAAACTCAGTCTAAACTCAGTCTAAACTCAGTCTAAACTCAGTCTTTAGACCTTCCCGCATGCTTCGCCAAGATAAACAGTAGTCCGACAATCACTCCGGCTATTGCAATAATCACTCCCGCTATCCCCATCCAGTCACCCCATTTCGTGTATATTGTTTCCTTCTCGTTGTACACAGGTACTTTGCTTATAAGGTATCCCTCCGTGAAAGGTTCCAGCATATCCAGAATCTTGCCATTCGGGTCTATGGTACATGTTATTCCGCCATTTGTGGAACGTACAACGCTCCTCCTGTTCTCAACAGCCCTGAAAACAGCCATATTCATATGCTGCATCTCTGCGGCAACGGAAAAGGACCACGAGTCATTGGTCATATTGACAATTACATCGGCACCATGCCTGACAAATTCCCTGTTCAGATAACCGAAAGTATCTTCGAAGCATATGGGCGTCGAAAAGCGTACTCCATCTGCCTCGAACACCGTATATTCCTTCCCCTTTTTCCAGAAATGAGTATCTGCATTAACAAGCCATTGATATACCCTGGGGAGTGTCTTCTTGAAGGGGAAGTATTCCGTAAAAGGAACGAGGTGTAGTTTCCTATAGGTCTTTACGATCCTCCCATTCATATAGAGAACCGTGGCATTGTAATCAACCCTGATATCCTCTCCCCTCTCGTTCTTGGCAAGCTGACCGTCGTCGTTTCCGATAACATAGGGTATCTTCTGTTTCTTAAGATAATCCACCAGCCTCTTTACGAGAAGGTACTTGTCAACATCTGTCCTGTACTTGGTATGCCAGTCTATCCCCGGTACAAAGGATGTTTCAGACCACACTATTATATCAGGGTTTTCCTTCGTGGCCTGACGGCTTAGCTTTAAGAGAATATTCAGAGATCTCTCATAGGGCCTTGTGCCTCCTTTCCAGGGATCGACATTCTGCTGAATCAGAGCCACCTTCCACATTCGGGACTTGCCGTAATCCACCTGGGAAACAAAGCCATACACGAGAACTCCCACAAAGACAACCAGGTATATTATCCCGGGTTTTATCACATTTATATGTGCTTTTGTATATGCTCCTCTTCCCCTTCCTCCAAGCATTTCAGGAAGGGAACGAAACCTGAAATCCCACTCCTTCAAGGCATTACCAAGGAGAACGGAAGGAAATACCACAATCAATGATACTCCCCACACGCCGGTTATCTCTGCAATCTGAATGAGAGTCTTAAAGAGATACTGTGAATACCCCATAATCCCGTAGGAGTACCCGAGAAAACCCTGGGTTTTCAGAAACTCATATGCCAGCCATACGAAGGTCTGTAGGATGTATCCGTATCGCGGGAAAGCGCTGTCTATTATCTTTAAAGCAGGGAATACGAGCAGGAAGTAGAATGCGTATATTGGCGGTACTATGAAAAGGGCAAGGGGGTGGAATTTCCCCAGCCAGAAATTGAAAAGCGTATAGCTTGCGAGTCCGAAAAAGATTCCGTAGAAGGCAATTCCCTTCCAACTGCTCCTGTGAACAACGATAAAGACGGGAATCAGCGCCACGAAAGCCAGGGGGAACCATCCCCATACGGAGAGGAAACTCGGAAATGACAGGGCAAACAACAGGGCGGAAATCAGGAGGAGCAACAGGTTTACCCATACGGAAACCCTTTTCCTCTCCCTGGTAACCTTTTCTTCCTTTATCCTGTAACGTGAACCCTTTGATGTAGATCGGGACATAACATATCTGCTACGCAAAACTAGTGCCTCAAAGACCAGACCTTTTGCTTGAGTTCCCTTCCCGGTCTGAAAACAGCTACCCCATGGTTTTCAACGGTAACCTTTTCACCGGTTTTTGGATTCCTTGCACGCCTTCCCTTACGAGTCTTCAACTCGAAGGTGCCAAAACCCCTCAGTTCGATAACCTTATCCTGAAGCAGTGCTTCTTTGATCTCTTCAAAGAACAGGTCTATTATTCTGTGGATATTCTTCTTGCTCACATTTACTTCAGGATAGATATTTTCTATTATCTCCGCCTTTGTCAATTTATTACCGGGCACGTTTACTCCTTCCTCTCAAAGCGGAATGGCAATTGAGAGTTTTTACCGGGTGTGTCTTAGCTGAAACTCTTCTTGAGATACCTGGACATTCTCGACTTCTTCCTTGCAGCCGTATTCCTATGATAGACTCCCTTGCTTACCGCTCTGTCTACGAGACTCAGATACTCCTTAAGTTTCTTCTCGGCTTCTTCCCTGTTTCCTTCCCGAACCAGTACCATGATTCTCTTTGCAGCAGTTCTTATCCTGCTCCGTACCATTCGATTGCGTAGACGTCTCTTTTCACTCTGTCTCTGCCTCTTGGCTGCTGATAATTTATTGGGCAATTACCTACCTCCGATTTGTATGTTAATAATAATGCTAAAAAGTAACAAATAGGTTTCTCACTGTCAAGCCTTCTTAATGATTACTGCCAAAAGAAATGTAAAACCCCCGTATTTCAACTCCCATCCTGATGCCGGTACCCGCACATATCCAGCAGGGGACAGCCCTCACAGAGCGGTCTTGCCCTGCAGTGTACCTTTGAATGTTCCACGATCAAGGCATGGAATTCGTTGTAAACTCTGTAATCCGCCCTTAAATTATCCTCGACATAAAGCCTAACCCTTTCATAGTCCTGTGAAAGAGAATTTTCCGAATCCACCTTTTCACCGATACCCAGTCTCAAGAATAATCTCTTTGTATATGCATCCACCGGGAAAAGGGGCATGTTGAACCCGTAGAGAAGTATGGAATCGGCTGTTTCATACCCAATACCCCATATACCGAGGAGTTCCTCTCTCAACGGGGGAACTCCATCCTTCACAGCCAGGTTACCGAGAAAAAACCGAGCAAGGTTCTTAAGCTTTTTTGCCTTCTGGTTGTAATAACCACTAGGCAGAATGAGATTTGCAAGTTCTTTTTCATTCAATTCAAGTAATCTCTCCGGAGATAACAACTCGTCCTTCAGAAGGTTTGAGATTGCCCTCTCCACATTCTTCCACGCGGTATTCTGGGTAAGAATTGCTCCAACTGCTACTTCGAACCTCTCTGCATACGATGAAGGGTAATCGTAGTTACCCCTGTGATATCCCATATCGTCAAAGCCGGGTTCCAGTGCACGTGAAACTATTGGCCACCAACCCTGCTTTCCGTAACTTGAGAGGAGAAGGTTGTATATCTTTTCCAATCGATTCATATGATTTAAGCCGTGATACCAGCCCTGTCCGTTAACGATCGTCTCTCCGTCTGATACCGGCAAAAAGGGCCCATGCAGAGAGTACCAGCAGAAGGATGGCAGCGGTCAGGGGAAACCAGTCTCCGTACATCGTATACAGTGTAAAGCCATTCTTTTCAATTGGAACATCTACAACCAGATAAGCCTCCTCGTAATAGGGAGCCTCCTTTACAACCCTTCCCGTAGTATTTACATACGCCGTAACACCCGAGGCCGTGGCTCTTAATAGTGGCCTCCTGTTCTCCACTGCCCTGAAAATTGCATTAATGAAGTGCTGTTTTGCCTCTACCCTCGTAAGGGACCAGTAATCGTTGGATATGTTCACGATTGCATCGGCCCCGGCAAGAACGAACTGCCTGATCTCGTCGGGAAAAGCATCCTCGAAGCAAATGGGGGTCGAAAAGTTGAACTTGGGGTGCCTGAATACAACTCGCTCCGTACCGGGTTCCCAGAGGTAAACATCGAAGTTCTTAAGGAGCTGATAAACCGAGGGAAGCTGCTTCTTGTAGGGAAAATACTCGGTAAATGGTACCAGCTTTATCTTGTGGTATGTCTTTACCCTCTTTCCCTCCGGTGAAAACAGAACCGATGCATTGTAGTCGTACCTCTCCTCCTTTCCGTTTTTCCTGAAGATCAGGTAATCATCGTTTCCCGTAAGGAGCCATACACCAAGGCTCTTCTGGTAACGTAAAAACTCTCTTACCAGTTTCGCAAGAGGGTACTTTTCCGGATCGAGCTTGCTCCATCTCCTTATGTTGGGAACGAAGGCTGTTTCCGACCATACCACGATATCCGGTTTCTCTCTAATAGCTTCGTCGGTGAGTGCCTTAAGCTTCTCTAGCGTATCCTCGTAGTCATTCTTTCTCGGGTCGGTGTTCTGTTGAACGAGGGCAACTTTAACCTTCTCCCCTCTCCAATTTTCATCCCTGTATTGATACTTGCCACCGGTGACATAACCGTAAATCATGGCAGAACCAAAGATTACAACGAAGAGGCCAATTGCAGTCCACCTCTTTACCGGGACATTTGTTCCGAAAGAAAACTCCCGAATCAGCATGGCAATCACCGAATTTGCGAGGAGGACTATAAAGGTAACTCCCCAGACACCGGTAACAGATGAAATCTGTATAAGGGAAAGGAAGCTGTACTGCGTTACCCCGAGCATACCCCACGGGTATCCCAAAAAACCAATTGAATGGAGATAGTCGAAGAAGAGCCAGGCTAAGGGGAAAACGAGAAAAGAGAGACTCCCGAGCAGACCTTTAGCCTCTTTTACCAGTCGGTACATTCGTATGGTTACAAACATGAAAACCAGGTAGTAAATCAGGAAAAAGAATGTCACAAACTGGAGAGAAATCAGCTGAAAGGTTCCGAGCCAGTAGTTTGTAATCATCACCTCGAGCACACCGAAACTCGTTCCGTAGAATACCCCTCTGAGGTATGAACTTTTTTCTATAACGAGTAGCAAGGGAACGATTGAAATCCAGGCAAATAGTGCGATACCATCGAGCTTTAAAAACGAAGGAAATGAGAACGAGAAGAGAATAACCGAGAGGAAAGTCCAGAACAAACCCCATTTTGAAAATATGTCTTTGCCCATTAATCGTGATGAAAGGGTGGAATACCGGATACGCATATAGACGATTTCAATGAGGTTCAGGATTAACAGGGGAGCGAATTGCATGGCAGAAATCGATCTCTCCATACGAGAATCAATCGCAAGGTTCAGCTTGCCTCCCATCTGCATGAACCTCTGAACATAGTCCATATTTGCATTTGAGGCATAGATGTAGGAGAAGAGAAAAAATGACAGAGAGAAAACAAAGGTGAACTCGGGAAATTTGAAAATAAGAAAGAGCCTCCTCTTGGCTTTGCCTGCCGGGTAGATGGCCAATTTAAACAGATATAAAAAGAGTATCAGCATGTATAAAAGTTGCGCAAAGCTTGGTTTGAAGGGAACACCAAATGGACTGAATACAAGGAGAATCACCTCTGTCAGAACAGTCAATACGTATAAGTAAGAGAATATCCTGTAAGCTTTCATAACAATCAAGAGTAGTAAGACTTTCGTCTTTTTTCAACCGTTATGCTTTGACATTTACACTTTTAATTGGCAATATTGTTGGCGAAATGAAAAGACTCTTTGCATTGGATCTCGACGGAACGATACTGTCCGAAGCACACAGTATCGAGGATAAACTGGTCTCGGTACTCTCGGACATTGCAGCTTCCGGTGACAAGATACTGATAAACACCGGGAGAACCTGTGCATACTCGAGACATATACTGAAAAACCTTAATTTCGACTTCTATGCATCCTTCACGAATGGCGTAGCGTTGGTAAGTTTTACAGACGGAGGTGATATCAATCCTGAGGGAAAGAGAATCAATTGTTCTGTAATTCCGGGGAAGAATCTTTACCTTATATACGAAATGAAATTGCCTCCCGGACTCATGCCGAGGTTACTCTCCATATTCGAGGAAAACAGGATAGATCCGGTTTTCCAGGGAGGGGTTACGAGGAATGACCTTACATACAACATGAAACTTCGATACCCCACCGAAGAACTCATGGGCATTTTATCCGAAGATCCCGAAAGGAGGATCCTGGTAGATTCCTTCGAAAATTACGACTCCTCGGATTTCGTTTCCGTATTCGGTTGTACCAACGACGATGAAAGGGCCTTCAACCTCACTACATCCATAAACAGAATCAAAGGCCTCTACTCAGTAGCTTTCAAGCATTCATACCTGGAGAACAGTTACTGGATTACGGTTGGTTCGGAATCGATAAACAAAGGCATTCCCGTAAGGCATATGATTGACCGATTTGAAATAGAGAGGGAAAATGTTTTTGCCTTTGGAAACGACAGGAATGATATACCGATGCTCAAAGTGGCAGGGCATGCAGTTGCAGTTGAGGGCTCTCCCCGGGAGCTACTCGATATAGCGGAAGAAACGGTACCCATACCGGAGGAAGGAGGAGTGATTCGGTATTTGAATAGGTTTCTATAGAGGAGGATAGCCATGAAAAGGGTGGTAAATATCAGTGTTATTCTTCTTACAGTCCTAACTTCAGGTTTCCTTACATCATGTAAGAGCGCACCGAATTTCAGAGAGGTGGCCAAGCGGCCTCCGAAGGGTTTTACGGTAAAGGCCCTGCCAGTCTTCATGATACCGGAGGTAGATATAAAAAACGGAAATGACATTGTTTCGGTGTTTATCTACAGGGAAGACAGCAAGACACTTTCAGTGACAGTGGTCTTTCAGGATGAGGATCACCCCTCATGGATAACGGATAGGCTCTACGATATTTACAGGCGTTTCAAGTACAAGAGAAAGATGGACGTAGAAACATTCAAGCTTCTCTTTGCCGATAAATCCGACATGATCTCGGCTCTACCAGTTTCGATTTCCTTTCCAGGAACCTATTCCGAATCACAGGTCTTTTTTACAAGGAATGTTAAACATTACAGCAAAACCGTTACCCTGGACAGATTTACGATGATTGGCGAAAGGCCGGTAATATACGTGAACACCTGGAATCATCTCTTCTCGGAAAAGAACAATAACCTCGACCTCAAGCTGGTAACTCGAAAGGACTACCCTGTTTACTGGGGAAGCAGGCAAGATGTGGAAGCCCTTTACTGAAAAGACTCCTGCTGAAAAGGATTTAGCCGAAAAGACTCCAGCTAAAACCGCCCCCGCCGAAAAGGCTTTAGCCGAAAAAGCCGGGAAACCATGGAAAATGTGAGTTTATTTCACAACTCCCTGGAAGGTATTTTCATTGAAAGGCCAAACAGGTACATTGTAACCGTTAGTCTGCCTGATGGGAGAAAAATTCGTGCATACTGTCCCAATCCGGGAAGGCTGATAGAGCTTCTCATACCGGGAAGGCGCCTGATACTGGAAGAAAGAGGAAGCTGGCAGGGTAACGGGAAAAGTCACACAGGCTTATCACCCCAAAGTGCAGATCACAGGGAAAACCGGAAAACCAGATATACGCTGGTTGCCGCATATTACGGAAGAGAAATCGTCCCGCTCTACTCATCCAGGGCAAATTTCCTTGCCCGGGAGCTTATAATTCCGGCACTCTTTGCCCCATACGAGAGACTGGATCCCGAAGTGAAGCTGGGAAAATCAAGAATAGATTTTTTGTTAACAAGGAGGCATTCCGGAAAAAACGAAATCCATTACATCGAAGTAAAGGCATGCACCCTTATAGAGGAAGAAGTGGCAATGTTTCCGGATGCTCCCACGGCGAGGGGCAGGAAACACCTGACTGAACTTTCAACCTTCCCAGCCAGAGCATACGAAACGGGAATACCGAACACGACAGAGGGACGTCCGCATGTCATCTTTGCAATCATGAATCCCAGTGCCAGAAGATTCATTCCCAATATGCATACAGACCTGGAGTTTGCAAGAAAGATGCTTGAGGTTCGCGAGAATGTTTTTTTCCATGCCGTTACAATGAAAACAGACCGCAATGGATTTTCCAGAATTTTCAATCCCTCCATTCCGATCGACTGGGAGACTGCCCAGAATAATTCTACAGCAAGTGGGATTTACCTTCTCTCCGTTTATCTTGAGAAACAGAGGGAAATCTCTGTTGGTTCGCTTGGAAAAGTATCATTCAAGGCAGGATACTATGTCTATGTAGGTTCTGCACTCAACAACATGGACAAACGCATTACCAGGCACAGAAGAAAGAGGAAAGTAAAAAACTGGCATATAGATTACCTTACCGGCATCTCCGACAGAATCAAAGACTACCCCGTAAGGACCAGCAGGAGGCTTGAATGCAAACTCGCCGGAGACATTTCTTCGATCTCCAAGGCCAGTGTCCCGGGCTTTGGATCGAGCGGTTGTTCCTGCAATTCCCACCTGTTCTATTTCTCATCCAATCCCGAGGAAAACGAGTCCTTTCTGGAAGTTCTCTTTCGCTATCGTCATAGGCTTTCTTTCTGCGATCAGGTTAATCTGGTATAATTCTACCTATCTGTATTCAGAGTAATTCAGAGTAATTCAAATAGAGAGGAGGCTACAAAGTTTTGGAAATAGTAGAAGTAAGAAACAGGAAACATCTAAAGGACTTTATCTATTTCCCGATGGAACTGTACAGGGATGATCACAACTGGGTGCCGCCTATCTGGAGAGACGAATTTAAATCTTACAACCCTAGAAACAATGCAATACTCGCGCACTCCGATTTCTCGATGGAACTCGTCGTTGATAACGGAAGAATACTCGGGAGGAATCTCGTATATATAGATCACAACTTCAATGCTTTTTACCGAAGCAGAACTGGTTTTTTCGGCTCCTTTGAATGCACAAACAACTTTGATGCTGCAAAACTTCTTCTATCAAGCGGGGAAAGATGGTTGAAAACAAGAGGTATGAAGGTTGTTCGTGCACCGATAAATCCTATTTCCGAAAACTGGGGGTTCCTCCGTGAGGGATACAGGCACCCTCCGGTTTTCATGGCACCTTACAATCCACCTTACTACAACGATTTTTTCGAAAAAGCCGGTTTTCACAAGACAAAGGATCTCCTCGCCTACGAGGCGGATACGAGAAGGGGATATATGATACCTGAGCGTTTTAGGAGATTTTATGATAGAATGATGACAAAGGATGGCAGATATTACCTTAGAAGACTGGACACGAAGAACCTCATGAGAGATGCTGAAAAAATATGGGAAATATCCAATGAAGCTTTGAAAAACAACTGGGGTTATGTTCCGTTGGATCATGATGAGTTTCTCGACATGTTCTCCAAGCTGAAAATGATAGTGGACCCCGATGCCGTATGGGTTATAGAGGACAGGGGAAAGATGATCGGATTTGCCTTGGGATTTCCGGATATCAATACTTTAATCAAAGAGATAAAAGGGAAATTGTTTCCATTCGGATTTCTCAAACTACTCTTTGGGATAAAGAAGCTCAAAGATTACAGGCTATTCGCACTTGCAGTTCTTCCCGGATATCACAACAGGGGAATAGACGTGTTGCTCTACATAAAACTGTATGAGTCCCTTTCGGGAAAGATTCACAGGCTGGAAGCAAACTACATACTCGAGGACAACCCTAATATCAGAAACGCCCTGGAGAAACTTCAATTGAAACTTGTTAAGGTATACAGGGTTTATGAGAAAAGATTGGAGATTATTTAAAGTTATTTAAAGAGGGTTCAGTCATAGAGGGCGTTGTAATCAAAAACTGAATGCCTGGACCACCTTCAGGTATCTTTTTTCGAGCGGTATATACTCTTCCTGTATTTCCGGTACAACTTCAATGCAAGGAGAAGGAGAATAGAGTAACTTGCAGAAATAGCAGCTGAAGGGAAAAATATCCAGATAATCACTGTGAGAAGCGATTCCTCTGAAGATTCTCGGAAACGGCTCGTCAGCCAGCTTTCGATATTTTTAGTCCTCGTCAGTGTTACGAGAAAACCGATTCCCAGAGAGATAACTACGGAAAGCGTGAGCCAAAAGAGAAGCCACCGTGTTCTTTTCTTCACAAAAGGTAACCTGAACCATACCAGATGTGCAATAAGAAAGAGTAGCGGGTACAATAGATAGAAATAGGAACCTACCCTGTACCCTTTAATGAAAAAGACAAAAAAGGGCAATGTAAACACCAGAAAACCAGTAATGGCAAAAGCCGCTCGTACGGGATGTATCGGGCGACCAAATATCCAGAGAAACCTCTCTAATTTTGATTTCCCCATATCAAGATTATACAACAATTAAGATGAAACTAAAACTCTGAAATACCTCTTCTTGCCGGCCCTCAGCAGGATCTGGCCATTTTCGATGTACTCTTCTCCGACAACCGTTTCGATATCACGGATATTTTTTTCGTTAACATAGGCTCCGCCTTGCATCACAAGACGCCTTGCATCACTCTTCGATGAACAGAGTGAGGTCTCTGCAAAGAGCTCGATTATACCAATACCCTCTTTTATTCTTGCAAGTGGGATTTCTCTGGAAGGTATTGCATCCAGAGTTCCTCCTTTGTCCTTTCCGAATGCCGCCTTCGCCGCCGCTTCTGCTTTTTTCGCTTCTTCTTCGCCGTGGATTATCCTTGTTATTTCAAATGCAAGAACCTCTTTTGCCCTGTTTATCTCCCTGTCCTTCAACTTTCCAAGCCTTTCAACCTCTTCGCTATCGAGGAACGTGAAAAGATAGAGGAGCTTTTTGACATCTGCATCGGGAACATTTCTCCAGTACTGGTAAAAATCGTAAGGACTCACCATTTCCGGATCGAGAAACAGTGCTCCCTTCTCCGTTTTTCCCATCTTCTTTCCGTCAGACCTTGTTACAAGTGGCGATGTAAGGGCATAAACTTCTACTCCCTCTACCCTTCGTATGAGGTCGATACCCGCAACGATGTTACCCCACTGATCATCCCCTCCCATCTGCAGTCTGCAGCCAAACCTTCTGTAGAGCGTTAAATAATCGTAAGCCTGAAGAATTTGATAGTTGAACTCAATAAAGGAGAGACCCGTTTCCAGGCGCATCTTGTAAGTTTCAAAACTGAGCATTCTGTTAACAGAGAAGTGCCTCCCGATTTCCCTTAAAAAATCTATGTAATTCAGATCTGCAAGCCATTCCGCATTGTCAGCAAGGATGCCTCTTTCGTTATCAAAGCTTATGAATCGCGAAATCTGTTCCTTGAAACGTCTTCCATTTTCATTTATCGTTTCTATGGGAAGAATCTTTCTTGTCTCAGTTTTACCTGAGGGGTCTCCTATTCTTGCCGTACCACCCCCTATGAGGGCAATGGGCCTGTGACCTGCCCTCTGCAGATGCGCCATGGCAAACAACGGAACAAGGTGGCCCACATGCAGGCTTCTCCCTGTAGGATCGAATCCCACGTAGAAGGTGACCCGTTCGCTGTCCAGCAATTTTTTCAATCCCTCGGTATCCGAGCACTGGCTGATGAACCCTCTCTCCTCAAGTACCTCGAAACCACTCAACTTTCCTTCCCCCTATAGTTTTTAATCTCATCGTTTATTCTCGAAGGTATCTCATTAATCTTCACCCTCACCTGCTCCATGGAATCTCTGAAACGCAGGGTAACGGTATTATCTTCCTTTGTCTGGTAGTCCACCGTTATACAAAAGGGAGTGCCAACTTCGTCCTGCCTCCTGTAACGTCTCCCAATCGCTCCGCCCTGATCGTAGAAAGTTGTAAAATGCTCACGCAGATTCTTTTCTATCGAACGGGCAAGATCGGCAAGACCATCCTTCTTTACAAGGGGAAATACGGCAACGGTAATCGGTGCAATGATGGGATGAAATCTCAAAACAACTCTTTTTTCTCCCTCTACCGTTTCTTCATCATATGCATCACTCAAAACAACAAGTACCGTTCTTGTAAGACCCGCAGAAGTCTCGATTATGTAGGGTACAAACCTCTCGCGATTGATATCGTCCAGATAGCTCAAGTCTTTCCCCGAGTATTCCATGTGACGTTTGAGATCGTAATCTGTCCTGTTGTGGATACCTTCCAGTTCCTTCCATCCGAAGGGAAAATTGTACTCGATGTCGAAGGCTTTTTTCGCATAATGAGCCAGTTCATCCGGACCGTGTTGATGAAAACGCAGGTTTTCCCTCCTTATTCCAAGCTTCACGTAATATTCGAAGCGTTTTTCCTTCCAGTATTCGAACCACTTCTCATCCTCATCGGGACGTATGAAATACTGCATTTCCATCTGTTCGAATTCACATGTTCTGAATATGAAATTCTTTGTGGTTATTTCATTCCTGAAGGCTTTTCCGACCTGCGCTATGCCAAAGGGTATCTTCAACCTGCTCGTCTGAAGCACATTCTTGAAATTGACGTAGATACCCTGAGCGGTCTCCGGCCTTAGGTAAACGATCGATGAATCGTCTTCCACCGGGCCCATGTGAGTCTTGAACATGAGGTTGAACTGCCTTGGTTCGGTAAGTTCGCCCCCGCATTCGGGGCATACATGATTCTTCAGATTTTCCTCCGGAATCTGGTCAGCCCTGAACCTGAGCTTACACTTCTTGCAATCCACCATGGGGTCGTGAAAATTTTCGACATGGCCCGAAGCCTCCCATACACGAGGATGCATCATGATTGCCGCATCTATTCCCACGATATTGTCGTTGAGCTGAGTCATCTCCTTCCACCAGAAATTCTGTATTCTCTTCTTAAGCTCCACTCCAAGTGGGCCATAATC
Organism: Spirochaetales bacterium; assembly: GCA_027021365.1. Taxonomy (GTDB): domain Bacteria; phylum Spirochaetota; class Spirochaetia; order SZUA-6; family SZUA-6; genus JALUUM01. Next base: position 131,317 of record JALUUM010000032.1, on the reverse strand, counting down.
CCAGGCAGAAGAAAGACCACCGTATATTTCACTCGATTGAAATATGAATCCCCTTCTCTTGCATAGGGAAACAAGCTTTTCCATTGTAACTACAGATTCACTCATTCTGCTACTCCGTTTTATTATTTTGTTTTTTCAAGTTGTTTCGAGCTGTTTTATCACCGTATCGACACGCCGGAGGGATTTTTCCAGACCGAGTAGTTTTATCGACCCGAAGAGGGGTGGTGAAACCCTGGTACCGGTAATGGCAACCCTAAGGGGCATAAGCACATCACCGAGCTTGCAACCCAAACTCTCGGCAAGCTCTCTGAAACGCATCTCATTATCCTCATCCGAATGTTTGTCAAAATCTATCAGGAGCTCCCTCACTGCTTTCAATACTTTAAGTGTCTTCTCCCTGTCCAGTTTCTTAGGAATGACATCATCGATACTGTATTCCTCTATCTCTCTAAAGAGAAACCTTACAAGATTGGGAGCATCTGTAAGACGCCTCATTCTTTCCTGAATCAGTGGTATTGCACCTTCGATGATACGATACTCTTCTCCTGTAGGCGGATCGGAAACCACACCATCCTCTATCAGATAGGGAAGGATCAATTCCTTGAGCTCCTCCGGTTTTTTCTTTCTTATATATATCCCGTTGAACCATTCCAGTTTCTTGTAGTCGAAAACTGCCGGAGCTTTGTTCAATCTCTCCAGAGTGAAAATCGATTCCAATTCCTTCAGGCTGAATATTTCTCTCGTATCGTTGTAGGACCATCCCAGCAGAGCAATATAGTTGATGAGAGCTTCGGGCAGGTAACCCTGATGCCTGAATTCCCGCAGGCTCGTTGCACCATGCCTCTTTGAAAGTTTCTGTCCGTCCTTACCCATTACCATTGGAAGGTGACAGTACTCTGGCGGTTCCCAGCCGAAAGCCCTGTAGAGGAGGACATGCAACGGACCCGAGGGAATCCATTCCTGAGCACGCATAATGTGACTTATCTCCATGAAATGGTCATCGATTACATTGGCAAGGTGATAGGTCGGGAAACCATCCGATTTGAGTAACACAGGATCAGGGTTTATATCCTCATTGGGAGTCTCGATTTCACCGAGCAGCTTGTCTCTAAAGAGGGTCTTTCCCTCCAGTGGCACTTTAAAGCGAATCACCGGTGTAACTCCCTTCTCCTCGTACTCTCTCCTCTCATCATCGGTCAGGTTCCTGCAATGCCTGTCGTAACCGGGAGCCATCTTGTTTACAAGCTGAATCTTTCTTATCCTTGCAAGTCTCTCCGGGGAGCAATAGCAATAATACGCATTTCCCGAATCGACAAGTTTCCTGGCATACTTCCTGTAGAGTTCCAGACGCTGTGATTGGAAGTAAGGGCCATAGTCTCCCCCTACATCCGGTCCTTCGTCCCACCTGAAACCGAGCCAATCGAAGGTCTCATAGATATCCTGAAGAGCCTCCTCCATATAACGGGTTCTGTCCGTATCTTCTATCCTCAGGATAAAGCTTCCGCCATTTGCCCTTGCAAAGAGGTAGTTGAACAGTGCCGTCCGTACTCCCCCGATATGTTGAAAACCGGTAGGAGATGGTGCATACCTCACTCTGACTTTCATTTCAACCTCAAAAATTGCTCAGTATATTTTGCCCGAATTACACGGGGAATACGGTGATTATATTGATGCCTTTCGCCTCGGTCAAGTTGACAGATAACTACCTATTAAGTTATATAGAGGTCTATGAGTATAACAGTAGCTCTTATAGTAATTTTCTTTCTGGCAGTAATAGGAATTGGTATCGCAGGCATATTCAGGACGTCTACCGCTTCTCAATACCTCGTCGCAGGGAGGAAAACGGGAATATCCAGTACCTGGGGTTCTCTCACGGCAACGATAGTCGGAGGGTCAAGCACAATGGGAATGGCAGGCCTCTCCTATGCACGGGGTTTAACCGGTGCATGGTGGCTTTTGGTCGGTGTTTTCGGTTTGATCTTCCTTCCTCTTTTTGTGAATAGGATAAAGAGTCGTCCTGTCTATACCCTGCCCGAACTTCTGGGTTCATGGTACGGCATGGGGGTTAGGAAACTCTCTTCGATCCTTATTGCGGCTGCCTGGCTCGGTATCGTTGCCGCACAGATAAATGCTTCCGGACAGCTCCTCTCAATATTTTTTTCGGGCACCAGCATTAAAACATGGATAATACTCAGTGGTCTGGTATTCACAGCGTACACCGTTGCAGGAGGACAGGTTTCTGTAATAAAAACAGACCTGCTTCAGATGATTTTGATTATAGGTGGCATAGTTACCGCCTTCATCTTCGCACTTTTCAAGGCAGGCGGAATTGTGGGAATAAGGGAAGCAGTGGGACCTGTATTTTTCTCCTTTCCCGTGTCGGAGGCATTCCCCTTGAAAGACCTTGTCTTCATGATTTTAATAGTGGGAACAACCTACATGATAGGCCCCGATATGATTTCCAGAGTATTCTGCAGCAAGAATGAAAAAACAGCAAAGAAAGGTATAATCATAACGATAATCACCATTATTCCCCTGGCATTTCTCATAAGTGGTATCGGAATCGAGGCAAGAGCCCTATTCCCCGGACAGCAGAGCGAAGGTGCCTTTCCCCTCCTGATAAGGCATGTTCTTCCCGGTTTTTTCGGTGCCCTTACCGTAGTTGCTCTTCTCTCCGCTTTCCTATCCTCAGCAGATACCACACTCCTAACCCTCTCGGCAATAGTATCGGTCGATGTCATTGGCATTAGGGAAGAGAAAAGCATCAAATACAGGATACTTACCGCCGTAGCAGGAATCCTTTGCATTCTGGTCTCTCTTTTTTCAGGCGGTATCATTCAGTCCTTGCTTCTTGGCTACACTATATTCACCGGAGGACTGGCAGTTCCCCTGATATTTGCCCTGGCCGGACGTCCCATAAGGCCCGTGGCTGCCTTTTTATCGATAATTGCAGGCGGAACTATTGCACTAACGGGCAAACTGCTTCATTCCGATACACTCGTTCTTTCAGCGCTGGGGATTTCCCTTCTCATTGCTCTCGTCGATGTTGCTATCCGGAAAAGGTCTGCAAAAGGGGAATTCAAAGTGGAGTGATAGGAAGCGGCTGAGCAATGATCCTGTCCAGAACGGAATAGGCCTCCTGATAATCCATCCATGCAGTGTATGTGAATATGGAATCTTCTACCTTTCGATTATCCTTCGACTTCACCTGAACGATGGGGTGGCTAATAATACCCTCTATCAGTTTCTCACTCAGCCCTCTTTCAAGGAGATATCTGTAAAAGCTTATCTCCCTATAAGGTATGTGTTCGGAATCAGGTTTATAAATGTAGCCCATACCATCCAGAACCTGCTCGAAGGGTCCCTTGGAATAATGAAATATCCTGCTAAGCGGCTTTTCAGGATTTAAAATCTTCTCTTCTATAAACTCAAAAGCCATCTCGTTAATCATCTTCCTGAATATCTCACTTCCCAATGTGGAGCGGAAAATCATTACTGCAATATCCGTACGGTTATTGTTCTTGTGGAGAATCGCCGGGATATCATAGTTTACGATGTAAAGATCCCTGTAGCGTTTGATGATCTGTCCATCAATGGTCAGTATACTTTCCCTGGGAACCCAGAGATTGAAAAGCTCATCATAGCCAATATTCAGTACCTTCAATGCTTCAAATGCACCCACTATTTTAGCCTCTCTGAATGATTGACCGAAGAATTCTTCAAAACGTTTCTTCATGAAAGGTGTGAAGGCTCCCTTTCCGTTTACGGCAAAATAAATCCTTACGGAGTAATGCCGCTCTATTATCCTGTTCCGTATAATGAAATCACCGGGAAGGTTGGCAAGGTAACAGATTTTGATATTCTTCCTATAGAGAGCCTTGTTCTTTATAACCCTGAAAAGGATGCTTTCTACCATCACGCCGTTCGTTTCCGGGCGGAGGTACAATACTACATCATTACACCTTCCATCGTAACGTGGGCCGTCATAGGGAATTATCACTGTTGGTTTTCGAGTTTCAAAGGTTTTACCACTTTTCATAATGGACGATAGTTTCAACGGGCAGTCTGGATTTCTTTTTGGGAAGAGGATCCAAGGGGTAACCAAGGGTAAGTAGCTCCACCACCCTTATTTCCGGAGGAATACCAAGAATCTTCCTTGTTTTGTCAACATCAAAGGCACCGATCCAGCATGTTCCCAGACCTTCGGCAACGGCTGCAAGGGTGATATGGTCGATTGCAATTGCGACATCGATCGGGTAACTGGGAAGACCGCACCGCATTACGTGACCGTCCGTTTCAGCACAGCATGCTATTATTACCGCAGCCTCTGCCATAAATGATTGTCCTGACGCCTCATATGCCAACCTTTTCCTTGTATCCGTATCGGTAACGACGACAAATCTCCACTCCTGTCTGTTACCGGCAGAAGGTGCAAGCCTAGCCGCTTCTATAATCCTGACAAGTTTTTCCTTCTCCACGGGTTTTTCCATGTATGCCCTTACACTCTTCCTATACCTTATTGCCTGGTAAACATCCATTCCCCAGCCTCCTCTATTTGATTCAACATTGTAGAAGAAGGTTATGGAGTTGTCAATTTAATGTAATTTCATGTCAGGAATAGCTATATAATAAGATAAACAAAATCGTATATATATTACAATTTTGTTAAATTATTATAGGCAACTGTTTGACATTATTAATAACAAGTTTTATATTAATTTACGTAAATGTATTGTTCCCAAAATATTAATTATATCATCATTAGGAAAATATATGAGAAAAAGAATATCTGGTGACGTAACCGAGCTCGTGGGGAAGACCCCCCTTGTCTATCTTGACCGCTTTATGGGAGAACTTCCCGGCAGAGTTGCAGCAAAACTTGAATTTTTCAACCCGGCGGGAAGTGTAAAGGACAGGATTGCCCTCAATATGATTCTCGACGCGGAGAAGAGAGGCTTTCTGAAACCCGGAGACACCATAATTGAACCAACGAGTGGCAATACCGGAATTGGCCTCGCATGCATAGCTGCCGTAAAGGGATATAGACTTATTCTTACCATGCCGGATACGATGAGCCATGAGCGAAGAAGGGTACTAAAAGCCTATGGAGCAGAACTTATAATAACTCCGGGCGAAGACGGAATGAAAGGCTCTATTGAAAAGGCAGAAGAATTGGTAGAACAGTATGACAATGCTTTCATGCCGCAACAATTCAACAACCCCTCCAATCCCGAAGCACATGAGAAGACTACCGGGGTTGAAATATGGGAAGATAGCGGCGGCGATGTAGATATTTTTGTTGCCGGTGTGGGTACAGGCGGAACTATTACGGGGGTTGGCAAATACCTGAAGAAAAAAAAGAACACTGTACGGGTCATAGCAGTAGAACCGGATGACTCACCTGTACTTTCCGGCGGTGAGCCGGGGAAACACAAGATTCAGGGTATTGGTGCAGGATTTATTCCCAAGGTATTGGAAACAGATATAATTGATGATATCATTAGGGTAAAAGACGAAGATGCGTTTGAATGTGCAAGGGAACTTGCAAAAAAAGAGGGAATATTTGCCGGTATCTCTTCGGGTGCTGCCGCCTGGGCTGCCCGACTTATTGCAAAAAAGAAAGAGAATGAGGGAAAACTTATTGTCGTCATATTTCCGGATAGTGCGGACAAATATTTAACTACGGGGTTATTAGAATGAGATTAACTACAAAAGGAAGGTATGGAGTCCGGGCAGTTTTGAACCTGGCAGCTTCATACCAAAACAGACCGGTATCAATTAAAAAAATTTCACAGGAAGAGGGTATCTCTCCCGAATTTCTGGAACAAATCTTCTTTAAGCTGAAAAAATCTGGCTTGATCCGTTCACTTAGAGGTCCCGGCGGTGGATTTGTTTTGAACAAGAAAGCTTCCGAGATTTCTATTAAGGATATCCTCGATGCAGTCGGGGAAAGCACCTTTCCTGTTCCCTGTACCGATAAGAAAGCTACAGAAAGGTGTGAAAGGGAGGATAATTGCTCGATTTCTCAAGTATGGCAGAGATTTTCAGATCTGATAGAAGATTTTCTTGCAAATCTCACATTACAGGATATCCTCAACGAGACCGGGCAAAAATATTACGATGAGATTAAAGCTGGCCACGATTTCTCTATCTGAAAACTGACATATCCGTATCAAACCATCTCGTAATAGACTTCACACTATCTTTGCAATAATTTCGTCAAATGCTTTTGCCGTCTCGGAATCTCTTACCTCTTCTATATAGGGAGTCCCTGCATCCGAGTATTCCACTACCTTGGGATCGATGGGTATTCGACCGAGGAAAGGAATACCCATATCGGTGGCCATCTTTTCCCCTCCTCCGGATTTGAATATATCGGTTCGCTTACCGCAGTGGGGACAAACAAAGCCGCTCATGTTCTCAACCACCCCAAGTATATCCAGTGACACTTGCTTACAGAAACTGACAGACTTTCTGACATCGGATACGGAGATATCCTGCGGTGTCGTTACTACGATCGCCTTCGTTCCGGCGCCCAGGATCTGAGCTATAGAGAGAGGTTCATCGCCAGTTCCCGGTGGAGAGTCTATCACCATGTAGTCAAGTTCTTCCCATACTACGTCATTCAAGAATTGCTTGATCACGTTATGTTTCATAGGGCCGCGCCAGATTACTGCATCATCCGCCTCTGTAAAGAATCCGACAGACATTACCTTCAGATTTTTCCTGTACTTCGTAGGAATTATGGAGCCTTCACTGCCATAAACCTTTTCTCCCTGAAGTCCCAGTATCCTTGGAATGCTGGGTCCGTGCATATCAATGTCCATCAGTCCCACATTCTTGCCTTTCAATGCAAGGGCTATTGCCAGATTGGCGGCAAAGGTGCTTTTTCCGACTCCGCCCTTGCCGGAAAGAACGAGAATCCTGTTTTTTATATTGTCAAACTGGTTGCCATCCGTTCCGATGCGGACACTATTGAAATCACTGCTCATTTGTAAATACCTCTCTTAGTATAAAAAGATTTAGTTATTACTATATAGAGACAAATATAAGTATATGGAATTGAAAAAACAAAGAATTTTTACCCCCCAATACACGGACACCAGGCACTGACAGGTGTCAGAAAAACTTGTCCTTCCACCAGAGAAAGTATGCCCAATCATTGTCGGCATTTGGCGGGTCTCTCTTTTCATCCCTTTTCATATTCAAGTCAAAATCCGGTTTCCATTCTTTTCCCTTAGTTAGAAACTCATAAGCAGCCTGAATATTTTGAAACCGCCTTGCAATCTCAATCTTGCCTTCATTGCTTCCTCGAAAACGGTCGGGGTGGTACCTCATTGCAAGTTTCCAATATGCCTTTTTTATCTCTTCTCCGCCTGCCTCCCCCGTCACACCAAGGATCTTCCTGGAGAGACTCTCCAGCTTTTTGTATTTTTCCAGCTCTTTCTGAAACGAAGAATCATCCGTCATTGGCAATAGTTCCAAATATTGGACATTTACAATCGCTTTCTCTTCGATATAAGTATTAGGTTTCTCAATTCCTCACTATCTCTGGCCCTTTTCCATTTGTCCTCGAAACCGGGATTCTCTACTATTTGAGCTATAGACATGAGGGCATGCAGATGAAAATCCCTCTCACCTCTAGCACCGGCAAGAGCAAACACCATTGTAACATTGCTGCTCTCTTCAGAGAAATATACACCCCTCTTTGCCCTTACAATCGTTATGGCAAAGGGGACTTTTCCCTCGATTATGATATGTGGAATTGCAAGTGCCGGATAGATAGCAGTGGTAGATTCAGCCTCTCTCGCATGGAGAAGAGTCAAGACCCTATCACTGGCTACATCCATTCTCTTGGAAATACTTTCGGCAAGGATTGCAAAAAGCTTATTGCGATCTATCTTTTCATCAATATCTATAATATCCGCATCCAGTATCATCTCATCGAATCTGTCACTTTCCACCTCGTCCCTTTCGAAAAGAATCTCCCTCAATTCCACAGAAAGGCTGTCAGTTTTTATCTCTTTCGAGGTTACCCGTTCAACTATCCTTACGATTGCTGAAGTTCTTCTGTAACCCTTCCTGCTGAAAACGAGATACCAGAAGAGGGAGAGAAGAAAAAAACCTCCAGTTATGAGAAGAGACAACTTTCCCATCTCAGCAATCATGAATACATAGACCACTATTCCCAGAATCTGTATCCACGGATATAACCTCGATTTGTAGAGAGGTCTGTAGGTAACTATTCTGCTTTCCCGCATCAAGATCACTGAAAGATTGTCAAAGAGAAAAAGAATCAACATCATAGTGGAAGCTACTTTTACAAGATCCTTCAGATCCAGAAAGGTGATAACCATAATCATGAAGGCTGAAGTGACAAGCAGAGAAACAGTGGGTATGCCTTTCTTTTTGCTTTCCTTACCCAACAGGAGGGGTAGCAGATTATCCTTGGCCATTGCAAGGGGAACCCGCGAAGCGGACATCAAACCGGCATTGGCCGTAGTAATGAAGGACAACATTGCTCCCAAGGAGAGCAATACAAGGCCAACCTCGCCGGTTATCATCTTTGCACCGTCAGACAGGGGGGTAAGAGAATTGACGAGGTTATCCTTCCCAAGAAGCCCGATTGTTACAAACACGGAAACAAGGTAAAGTATCATGACAACAAAGAAGGCTAGCAACATCCCAGCTGGAATTGTCTTTCCCGGGTTCTTAACCTCTTCGGACATACTCGCAACCGAGGTAAGACCACCGAATGAAATAAAGACCATCGCCGCGGCAGAAAAAACAGAAGTCCATCCATTCGGCCTGAAGGGTGTATAATTTTCTATCGATATAAACTCAATTCCTGTCGTTATATAGAAGAGCATAATCCCCAGCAGAAAAAATACCAGAATAATCTGAAAAGTGCTTCCCTCTCTTACACCTTTTAAGTTTATCAAGAGGAAAAGCAGAGTACATGCGGAAGCTATCAGCTTCACCATATTCATATCGATTGTGGGAACGAAATACCTTATGAATATCCCGATTCCTATAAGTGCAAATGCACTCTTTAGGCTTACCGAAAACCAGTTTGCAAGCCCTGCAAATGTTCCTATGAAAGGGCCCAGACTCCTCTCTACAAAAAAGTACGTTCCGCCGGACTTGGGCATTGCAGTGGATAACTCTGCCTTACACATCAATGCCGGAATCACAAAAAGCCCTGCAAGGAAGTACGATACTATAACAGCCGGACCGGCAATCCCGAAAACAATAGAGGGAAGGATAAAAATTCCCGAACTTATCATTGCCCCTGTAGATATTGCAAAAACATCCAGTAATCCGAGACTTTTCTTTGTATAACCCATGCTTATTTTCATATTCAATTTATACCATTCTTACAAAGAAATGACAAACCACTCGTCCAATTCGTAGATTTTCAATCCTACCCTTGACATCAACATGCACTTTCGTTATGATTCGTTTTTAGAAAGGAAACGAAATCAAAATGGGCTATAATGAGAGGCTCGATGAAATATTAAAGATACTCAACAAGCGCAAAAAGATCACCGTACAGGAACTTACAGATCGGTTGAATGTATCGGAGGTTACAATAAGGAAAGACCTCTCGTTTCTCGAGGAAAGGGGACAGATACAGAGGATCCACGGCGGTGCTATTCTTGCACAGGACAAGGAATCTCTCAGACACATAAGCATAAGACTCGATGAACATGTGGAAGAAAAAACGGCAATAGCAAGAAAAGCGGCGGAGATGGTACACGAAGGAGATACTATCTTCATCGACTCAGGAAGCACCTGTTACTATCTCGCCAGAGAAATAAAGAATATGAGTATAAGGATTCTCACCAATTCATTGGATGTCATGATAGAACTATCCGAATCTCCCTCTGTTTCGCTCCTCTCTACGGGAGGGAGTTTCAGAGTTGATGCACGGTCTTTTATAGGGCCTATTGCCCTGGAAACGATATCAAACTTTCAGATAGAGGTTGCCTTCCTCGGAACTACCGGATTCTCAGAAGAAGGTATATTTTCTGCTCAGAATACCCTGGAGGCACAGATTAAGAAAGCCGTAATAAAATCTTCCAGGCACAGGATCATGCTGGTGGACCATTACAAGTACAGGACTGTCGCCTTCTCCATTTTTGCAAGGCCGGAAGATATAGACATCCTGGTTACAGATTCGGATTTCCCGGAAAGGGAAAATCTGGCAAAACTCGGCATCGAGACTGTATTTGCCGATGTCATGAACACTTACAAGACAATAGACGGAGGTATCAAATGAAAGGTAACTGCATAGTAGCACAGAGTGGAGGGCCCACTGCAGTAATCAATTCTAGTGCATGCGGAGTAATCCAAGAGGCAATGAAGCATCCGGAAATCGAAGGTGTCTATGCCGCTTTCAACGGAATACTCGGCGTGTTGAACGAGGAAATCTTCGACTTAAGAAAGGAAAAGCCGGAAACAATCGAGGGCCTTAGAACATCACCATCTGCCGCACTCGGTTCATGCCGTTACAAGGTGAAAAAGCAAGAAGATTTTCAAAAAATCCTCGATGTATTCAAGAAGTACAATATCCGATACTTTTTCTACATCGGCGGTAACGATTCCATGGATACCGCTGACAAGGTTAATAATCTCGCCAGGTCAGAAGGTTACGAATTCAGAGCGGTAGGCGTACCCAAAACCATAGACAACGATCTTGCATACACCGACCATACTCCAGGTTACGGAAGCGTAATCAAGTACCTCGCTACAATGGTCATGGAAGCAGGAAGGGATACCGAAGCGCTTTACACTACAGATACGGTGAATGTGATAGAAGCCATGGGCCGAAATGCAGGATGGATAGCTGCAGGCACAGCCCTTGCAAAGAGAAACGAGGAGGATGCGCCACACATAATACTGTTACCCGAGGTTCCCTTCGACAAGGAGAAATTCAAAGAGAAGGTGAGATACTTCCTCGACAAGCTGGGAAGAGCTGTAATAGTCGTATCGGAGGGAACCAAGAACCCTGATGGCAGCTACATAGCAGAACAGAAGGGTGAGTTTGCAAAGGATGCCTTCGGCCATACTCAGCTCGGAGGTGCGGCAAACTATATAAAGGAATTGATCGAAAGAGAGATAAAGGTGAAGGCCCGATTTGCAATTCCGTCGACGATTCAGCGAAACGGTATTCACTTTGCCTCGAAAACAGATTCGGACGAAGCCTACCTGGTAGGCCGAAAAGCTGTACTTCATGCCATAGAGGGTATAACAGGAAAGATGGTCACTCTCGAAAGGAAATCCGATGATCCGTACAGGTGTGAAACAGGACTTACCGATCTCTCACTTGTCGCAAATGGTGAAAAGTACTTTCCACGTGAATGGATAACGGAGGATGGCTTTTTTGTCACTGATGATTTCATCCGTTATGCAAGACCTCTGATAATGGGTGAAGTACAAACCGTTATAAGGGATGGCCTACCATACTTTATAAGGTTCGAGAAACATTTCATAGGAGGAAAAAGATGAAAGCAGACATTGGTATAATTGGGATGGCAGTAATGGGACAGAACCTTGCCCTGAACATGGAGAGCAAGGGATACAGGGTGGCTGTGTTCAACCGTACTACCTCGAAGACCGAGGCCTTTGCCAAGGAAAAAGCCCAGGGTAAAAACATAATTCCAAGTTACGATATAAAGAATTTTGTGGAGAGTCTTGAAAGACCAAGAAGAATAATGATGATGGTAAAAGCAGGCGCTCCTGTTGATGCCACCATCGAACAGCTTGTTCCGTACCTCGAGAAAGGCGATATTCTGATAGACGGAGGTAACTCATTCTTTAAGGATACTATTAGGAGAGTCAAAGAAGCAGAAGAAAAGGGTCTCCTCTACATAGGAACAGGCGTTTCGGGAGGAGAAGAAGGAGCTCTCCATGGTCCGAGTATAATGCCGGGGGGCCATAGAAAGGCCTACGATATCGTAGGCTCCATACTCAGGGATATTTCCGCCAAGGTCGACGGAGAGCCATGCTGTACCTACATAGGAACCGACGGGGCCGGCCACTACGTAAAGATGGTGCACAACGGCATTGAATACGGCGATATGCAGCTTATAAGCGAGGCATACTTTCTAATGAAGAATGTCCTTGGTATGCCTCACAGCGAGATGCATAAGGTTTTTGCCGAATGGAACCGCGGTGAGCTGGATTCTTACCTCATAGAGATAACCGCCGATATACTGTCCAAGATCGATCCTGATACGGGCAAACCGCTGGTAGAAGTGATACTCGACAAGGCAGGCCAGAAGGGAACTGGAAAATGGACAAGCCAATCCGCCCTCGATCTTGGCATAGCCACACCCACGATTGCAGAAGCCGTGTTTGCCAGATGTATCTCTGCTGTCAAGGAAGAGAGGGTAGAAGCAGAGAAGGTGCTAAAAGGCCCCGGAACATCTTTCCGTGGGAACAAGGATAAATTCGTAGCTTCAATAGAGAAGGCCCTCTATGCATCGAAGATATGTTCCTATGCACAGGGCTTCTCGCTGATGAAAGCTGCAGGGAATGAGTTCAACTGGAATTTGAAGTTCGGGGAACTGGCCATGATATGGAGGGGAGGATGTATAATAAGGGCAAAATTCCTTGGAAAGATAAAGGATGCATTCGATAGAAAACCCGATCTTCCCAACCTGCTCATGGATCCGTACTTCATGGACATAGTAAACAGCTCGCAGGAAGAATGGAGACACGTCGTGTCTGAAGCAACAGAGCTCGGTATTCCCATACCCGGTTTTTCTTCCGCCCTCATGTATTTCGATGCATACAGAACGGGTAAATTATGGGCAAACATGATTCAAGCCCAGAGGGATTACTTCGGAGCTCATACATACAAGCGTGTGGATAAGGAAGGAACTTTCCACACGGAATGGAGTAAGTTATGAGTTACGTAGAAGAAATGTTCGGATTGAAAGGTAAGACAGTCGCCATTACTGGCGGCGGAGGAGTACTTGCAGGGGCAATGTCAGAAGCACTCCTTAAGGCAGGGGCCAATGTTTCACTCTGGGACATTGCTAAAGAGGCCATAGATGAGGCCATAAGCCGATTAACGGGCAGTATTGGTCTTAAGGACCAGCTTGACGGTGTAGTGGTAAATGCTATGGAAAGAAAATCAGTTGAAGAGGCAATCCAAACTACGGTAAGGAGGTTCGGAAGCCTCGATGTTCTGATAAACGCTGCCGGAGGGAACAGAGGCAAATCACCCTTCAATGAGACGGATATGGAGCAGTTCGAATTTGTCCTGAAACTCAACCTCATTGCCGGGCTTATGGTACCTACACAGGCCGTTACCGAATACTGGATAAAGAACAAGATAAAGGGCTCTATCATCAACCTTGCATCGATGGCTTCCTACATTCCCCTTTCCGGAGTCTGGGCCTATGATGCTGCAAAGGCAGCCGTGAAGAATCTTACTATGGGAGCAGCAAAAGAGTTTGCACCCTATGGTATCCGGGTGAATGCCCTTGCTCCCGGTTTCTTCATTGGCAAGCAGAACAGAGCCCTCTTGATCGATGAAAAAACGGGAGAACTTACAGATAGGGGAAAGGCTGTGATTGCACACACACCCTTCGGAAGATTCGGTGAGGCCGGGGAGTTATCCGGAGCGGTGTTGTTTCTTGCCAATAACAATGCTTCCGGTTTCGTCACCGGAATAACGGTACCTGTGGATGGCGGATACCTGGTACATAATATTTAATTCTATTGTTAAGGAGTAAATATGTATTCAAAGGAGACACTTAGAGATTTCAAACCGACAAAAGAATTCTTTGTAGGAATCGATTCTGACGGATGTGCATTCCCCACTATGGAACTCAAGCACAAGGAATGTTTCATTCCAAATATAGTGAAGTACTGGAACCTGCAGCCAATTTCCAAGTATGCAAGGAAGGCTGCGGAGTTTGTAAACCTCTACTCCAAGTGGAGAGGTGTAAACAGGTTCCCTGCCCTCTTGAAGGTTTTCGATCTGTTAAGGGAAAGGCCCGAAGTCAAAAAATCCATCGTAACAATACCGGAAGCCAAATCCTTAAGAGAATGGGTGGAAAGGGAAACTGCACTGGGAAACCCTGCCCTTAAAAAGGAAGTGGAGCGTACAAAGGATCCCCTACTCATTCAGGCCCTTGCCTGGTCAGAGGCCGTAAATGCGACCATTGCAGACATGGTCAAGGGTGTCCCTCCGTTTCCCGGCGTAAAGGAAAGCCTGGAAAAACTGAAGGAAAGAGCCGATATTATCGTGGTCTCTGCAACCCCCGGAGAGGCGCTTGAAAGGGAGTGGAAAGAACACGGAATAGACAGGTATGTTGCAATAATAGCCGGTCAGGAAATGGGCACGAAGAAGGAACACCTTCAGCTTGCCGCTTCCGGCAAGTACCCCAAGGAGAAAATACTCATGGTAGGAGATGCCCCCGGTGACATGCGTTCTGCAAAAGCTATTGATGCTCTCTTTTACCCGATAAATCCAGGGCACGAAGAAGAGTCGTGGGAACGCTTTTATACCGAGGCTATTGATAGATTCTTCAATGGTACCTATTCAGGCGAATATGAAAGAAAACTGATAGAAGAATTTGAAAAGCTTCTACCAGAAACTCCGCCCTGGGAAATAAAATAGGAGAAAAACCATGGTTACAGGAATCGGAGACCCGAAATTCAAGCTGAATGGGGGTCAGATCGAGGAAATAATAAGAAAGGGGACGCCGGAATCTCTTTACAGGGATAAAAAAGTTATTGTTCTCACCCCGGATGCAACAAGAACCTCCCCTTTGCCTACCATGATAAAAACAATAAAAAGGATATTTGGCAACAGCGCCAGTCGCTTGGATTTCATGGTAGCACTCGGTACACATCAACCAATGAGTGAAGAAGCGATACTCAAATTGTACGGTATCACGAAAGAGGAGCGGAATACTCTCTATGCGGAGAACAGATTCCTGAACCACCGGTGGGACATCCCGGATACGCTCGTTCGAATAGGAAAACTGGAAGAGAGTGAGATAGAAGAAATAACCGGTGGATTGTTCAAGGAGGCGGTGGATATTGTTATAAACAGGCACATTTTCGAGTATGACCTCATTGTTATACTGGGACCTGTATTTCCTCACGAGGTGGTGGGGTTTTCGGGAGGAACGAAATATCTCTTCCCGGGAATTTCGGGTGGTGACTTTCTCCATTTTTTCCATTGGCTCGGGGCGGTTATCACTTGCTGGAAAACAATAGGCTTTAAACATACCCCGGTGAGAGAGGTAGTGAACAGAGCAAGAAGATTCGTCAAGGTGCCCCTTCACAATATTTCAATGGTTGTCACTCCGAAAAATGAGCTTGCAGGACTCTTCGTAGGGCCACCCGAGGAAGCCTGGTCGAATTCTGCGGATCTCTCGGCAAAGATACATATAGTTTACAAGAAGCACCCTTACAAGGTTGTCCTTGGCAGGGCACCGGAAATGTACGACGAGATATGGACAGCAGGAAAAGTGATGTATAAACTCGAGCCTATAGTGGCTGACGGAGGAAAACTCATTATCTATGCCCCTCATATCAAAGAGGTTTCATACACCTGGGGGAAGTATCTCTACAAAATAGGATATCACGTAAGAGATTACTTTCTTAACCAGATGGACAGGTTCAAGGATGTTCCAAGAGGAGTACTTGCGCATTCTACACATGTCCGCGGAATAGGGACATACGAGAATGGGGTGGAGAAACCGAGGATCGACGTGGTACTTGCAACTTCCATCCCGGAAGAAACATGCAGAAGCATCAACCTTGGGTACTTGGACCCGGCAAGTATCAACATAGAGGAATACCAGAACAGGGAGGATGAAGGCATTCTCTTCGTTGACCATGCAGGAGAGATTCTTCACAGGTTGGAGAGTGACAGGGCATAATATCAGAGAGTCAATACAACAGGAGACGAAACAAATGTATGAAAATTTTACCATGGAAGATTCAGAGCGATGGATAGAAGAGGCAAGAAAAATCGGTATTATAGGTGAAGAAGGCGGGATAGAGAAATCGGTAGGAAGAATCAACGAGGGAGATAATGACTACGAGGAAATCTACAGACTCATCTATCCCCGTTCGGTTCAGGGTAAGGGAAATCGTACCTTTGCGATACTAAAACTGGAGGGGAAGAGGGCCCTCGGTATATTTGGCATCAAAGATAAAAGTGAAGAGGCAACAGGAAAATCCCGGAAAGCTGACCCAATGGAAGTATTCGCGGGTAATCTTTATAGTACTGATAAATCGGGTACAGGGAAACTTCTGGTATGTCCACTTACCCATGAGAATGCGGAAGAATTGAGAAAAATCTTTCCTTATACCGCTCCCTCCTCACTCTCGGACAGGAGCATAACCTTCGGCGTGGGAGACAGGCTGGGAATAGCAAGTCCAGGCCACTTGAGGATATTCAACAGGTACGAGGCTTCACCCGTGCTTGCCCAGCAATCGGTAAGAGAGCTAAACCTCACAGGAAGAAACTATAAAGACGTTCTGGATGCTGCCACATGGGCAGTATTTCAGGAGAATTACAGAAAACCATGGGGAGCAGACGGAGACCATCTCAAGACAGAGGACTGGGTTGAAACGGCGCTTTCAATCGGATTCACAATGCTCACAGCAGACGTATCCGATTATATTCACGGTGAATATAAGGATATGGCTCCAGGAGAGATGGAAAAGGCATACAAACAACTCGATGATGCTTACAGAAAGGAGATAGAGAAGAGATACCTCGGACATTCCTTCGAAATCTCTAAAAGCTTGACCCTTACCTTTCAGAGAGAAGAACTGGAAAGGATAGCATTGATCTATCATGAAGCCATAGATCATGCATCCCTCCTCTACGAGAGAGCAATGAAAACGAAGGGAAAGGGTAAATTCGACTTTGAACTCTCTATAGACGAAACGGAAACGCCAACGACACCTCACGCCCATTACTTCATTGCAGACCAGGTATTACTGAAAGGTGTGGAAATATCATCTATGGCACCTCGCTTTGTCGGCGAGTTTCAAAAGGCCATCGATTACATCGGGGATCCGGAAAAGTTCGAAACATCCTTCAGAGAGCATGTGGATATTGCGAAACACTTCGGTTACAGAATATCGGTGCACTCTGGAAGTGACAAGTTCAAGGTTTTCCCCATAATAGGAAGGATCACGGGCGGAAGATTTCACATAAAGACTGCCGGCACGAACTGGCTGGAAGCTCTTCGTGTCATCGCCAGAACAGAACCAGAACTATTCAGAAAGATTTTTGATTTTGCGAAAAAGAGTTACAAGAAAGCCAGAGAGTACTACCATGTTACTCCCAACCTTGGGAACCTTCCGGATATAAAGCTACTTGCAGATGGCCAGTTACCCAATATCCTGGAAAATCCAGATGCCAGACAGGTACTCCACATCACATACGGTGAAATGCTGAAAGACGGTGAGCTTAACGGAGAGATATACCGTTCTCTGTACAACCATATCGAGGAATACTGGGATGAACTTGAAAGGCACATAGGGAGACATCTAAAGAGTCTCCATGTACCGGTAAAGACATAATCACGATAACCTTAAAATGACAGAGCTACAATAAAGGAGAAAAACACAAGAAAAAACACAAGCAAAGGAGATAAAGAAATGAACAGCGAATTGGTAAAGAGATTGTACGAAGAAATCGACAGATACCCTATTTTCGATGCACATACCCATATAAATCCCAACAATCCCTCGGCAGGAAGCCTCGGGGGGATACTCTCTTACCACTACTATACAGAACTCTGCAATTCCGCTGCATACGAACCCGGGTGGTGGGAAAAAGGAATTTCTCCCGATGAACTTGTAAAGAGGATAGCAGCTAAGTTACCCCTTATTCACAATACCGTTCAATTCGCATGGTTTTTGAGTCTTTCAGAGGAGTTTCTCGAAATAAAAAGGGAGGACCTGCTAGAACCGGAAAAACTCGTTTCCATCAACGAAAAATCCAAGAAATTGATGTCAGAGGCGGGATACCTTGAAAGTGTAATTGAAAAGAGCCGGTTGAAAAGGGTTTACCTTACAAACCAGTTCGATGAAAAACTTGAAGGATTCGATTCCGACTTTTATCGTCCCTGCCTTAGGATAGATCCGTTCAGCTATTTTGTCGAAAGAGATAATGCCCTCAAGCGTATGTCGGAAAGAACAGGTGTTTCTATAAACGACAGCGAAAGCTTCAAAGAAGCACTGGATAAAACTTTCAGTTATTTCAAAGAGAAGAACTTTGCCTATGTTTCCGTTTCCTCGTGGCCAAACACTGTAATAGCACCTATCAAGAAGGCCCGTGAAGATGCAATCATAAAGAAGGTGCTTTCGGGAGAAAAACTTACCGACCCGGAACTACGTGACCACGTTTCATTCAGCTTTTTAACCGTTGCAAATCTCTGCAGAAAGTACAACGTTCCTTTTCATCTAATGATAGGCGTTGACAAGAATGTATATGCACAGGGTGTCGAGTTCGGTGACGACCTGGTCGACTCGGTAAACTCGATGCGCGGTTACGACTACCTCTTTAACAACTACCCGGATGTAAAATTTCCCACATCAGTTCTATCTGACACCCAGGGCCTGGAACTTACATCCTCTGCATGGATAAGGCATAACGTATATCCCTCCGGTCATTGGTGGTATCTCAACAATCCCACCGATATTGCCAGGGAAGTTTCCAGGAGGCTAGAGGTAGTTCCCATGGGAAAACTGATTGGTTATTACTCCGATGCATACTACATCGAGTTCATACTTCCCAAATTCAGAATGTACAAGTACACCCTGGCACGTGTTCTTGCAGAAAAGATAGAAGTTTCGAAGCACGATCCCAATATGCTCCCTATAGACGAAGAAAAGGCCCTGGAAATGGCGTGGAAACTCCTCTGGGAAAACCCTGTAAATATCTTCGGTGACAGGAAAGATTCCTGAACCGTGCCGGATCCAAGTTCAATGCATACCGCACCATTTGACTCAAGCAATCTCATGGAAAAAACTGTTATCTTCCTGGACTTCGACGGTGTAATCTGTGATTCTTTGAATGAATGTCTCGTATCATCATGGATTGCATACTACAGGTACTATAAAAAAAATGAACCTGCTTACATAGATATGAACTTAAGGAAATCTTTTCTCCGTTATCGTCCATTCATAACACACGGTGAGGACTATGTTCTCATCCAGAAACTTATCAACGAAAAGATTATCATACGAAACAATGAAGAGTTCGATCTTGAAAGAAAAAAAATCGGAATAGAAATAATGGCATTATTCAAAGATCTCTTCTACCGTGCAAGAGATTATCTTATAAGTGAGGATTTCAACTACTGGCTAAACCTCAACAGAATCTTTCCCTTCCTCTACAAACCCTTCTACCGTGCAAGCAGAAAGAGCAACATCCACATACTCTCGACAAAAAGAGAAAAATATATCCGGGCAACACTTGAATATCACGGAATAAGAATGAATCCCGAACAGATTCACTACTCCTCTGGAAAAGAAAAGCTCAAAATAATATCGCGATTTCTGGATAACGATTCTTACAGCAGAGCAATATTTATAGATGATCAGATTGACAACCTAAAGGATAACAGAGACGGAAGAATAGAGCCTCTACTCGCTCTATGGGGTTTTATAGACAGGTCATGGCTATCCGAATATCCCTCTGTGGGGAGACTTGACGAAAAGGGACTTATCGAGCTACTTGAGATCGCTTAAGTACTTTATCATGTATATGGCTATATACTCCTTAAGGTAGTTTTTCTTCTTGATCTTGGCAAGACTCTTGCTTTCCGTCAGTTGTGCGGCAAGGTTCCATAATCTTTCCGCATTGGGAGGCATAACCCTGAAGCCTCTCTTCAGGCTTCTTAGAAAATCCCGTATCAGGGCATTCACATCCTCTACGAGATTCTTCTTGGCCACCGGGTCAAACAGGGGATTCCACTTTTCGGCAAGCTCTTTAAGGCGCCTGTTCATATCTACATTCTTCCCCACGATTTCTTCCTTCAGAGCCTTCATCGCATTCATGTACTGCACCCTACTGAATCCTGATTTTGCGCTCCTTCTGCTCTCATATTTCTCCTGGATATTTTTCCTGGTATCCCTCACTCCTGCACTTCCACTCTTTCCTCTAGTTATGTCCCTTGCCTTTCTGCCTGTACCTCCTCTGACGGAAGAACCGGATTGATACTCTTCACCGAGGCCGGATATCACTTTCTTCTCCCTGCCTTTGAAAAGTTTTCGGAAAAACCCAACTATCTGCTTTATCACTGGAATCGTCTGCCAGAACGGCAGTGCAGCCTTTGCTTCCCGTAATAATTCTTTTCTGTACAAGCCGAGAATGGCATTAATCGGTTTCAGCTTGTTATCCTTGGTAAAAAATGAGTTTACCTGTTCAAGTACAGGATAATCAACTTCGAGTTCTTCCTTCGCAATATAGAGGAGATTCTGGTTTGTAAGGGCTACGAGAAGAGGATACGATTCCTTTATCTTCGCAATGAGGTATTTTAAAAAGTCTTCATCCGATCTCATCTCTTTCGATTTCTTGTCCTCCCTCATCAGGCTTATCCAGGATTCGAGGATATCGGTTTTTATCTCATTTGCCGCTTCTGCGGTTTTCTCGAGAAACAGGGGCAGGATGAGATCCCTATGTATAAAGTATTCCTTGTTTCCGGAACCCTTAAGTCGCACTATTTCTGGAATCTTATTCTCTTCTCTGGGTGTTGATTTTTCTTTGAGAAAATTGTGTATGAATTCCCTGGAGTACTTCTTTACGTATCTGATTCCGTTTTTATCCTTCAATTCGTACAATTCGTTGAAGGTATAAGCATATGGTGGCTTTTTTATCTGAAGTTCCAGGTTGCTCAAGTCCTTTTTCTTTTCCAGCACCTTTTGCACGATTCCCTTTTGATAAACTACGAAAAAACCCAGAAGATAGGCAGCCTGGCAGTAACCTATTTCATCTGCAAGTTTCTCCGTCTTTTCTTTGAAATCCTGCAGTATAAAACTTGCAAGGTGTGCCCAGAATTTAAAACCTACGGCAGTCGGATTAACCAGGGATGAAAAGGCTTTTCGCGGTTTGGAAACTATATCATTCATCATCTCACCGAGCAAAACTTCCTGTTTCTGCATTATCGCAAGTAACTTGTTGTAGATGAAACCCGAATTCCTGGCATCCTGTAGGTACCTGTGAACCTTCAATACGGAGCAGTGAAGCAACGTATTCTTAAGCATCTCTGAGGGAACATAGATACTTTCAAGATCTTCGGGAAAGTTTATCTTTAGTATCTGCTTATCAACTTCTTTGATACTATTAAGTATCGTTACAAGGTCTGTCTTCACATTTATTGGAAGAATCATGTCTTCCGGAATATCCATTCCTATATTTTCAGGACCGGGAAAGGGAGTGGAGGGATCATTCTCTATATCCCTGTATCGTTTTACAAGATAATTCTTGTAAAAATCAGGTATCTCTATACTGTCTATCCTGTCCCCTCTGAATATCAATTTGAGATGACCATTTTCATGTAGCGATTTTAGAATCGGCCTTAATTTGCCCCTCTCATCGAGAACCAGCTCTTTGAAATCCAAGTCATTCCTCTTTTCAGCATAATTCTCAAAAACACTCAAAACATTATCGTAGAGCAAGAAAGGACTCTTTTTCCTGAACCCGTAAGACCGTATAACCCTTAATACTTTTTCTGTTCTCGTATCCATACAGTTAAACCACTATATCACTAAAAGGCATTATTTGCCATTCATAATTTTATTTCCGAATCCTTCCATTTCACCTTCACCTTGAACATTGCAAGCACCGTGACCAGTGAGTAAAACAACATGAAAAAGATCATGTAAGGAATGAAACGCAATAGAAAACCAACCCTGTTATCATAGTAGAGCAGACCTGCAGTCATCCCCAACAAACCTGGAAAAACGAAAGAAGTAGCGGGCATTATGAATAGGAAAGGATGAAAAAAGGCAAGGGGTAGTAAGATAATGCTAATCACGAGGTATAAAACAACTGAACGGTAACTAATCCTCGAAGCCAAATCATCGGCATAAAAGCCACCGGTATTCCATCTGATATGCTGAATGAAGAAATCCCTCCATGTGGCCTGAGGGGCAGGCCTTACGGCCATTTCTTCAAGTGAAGCAACCCTTCCTGTCCATCCCCTCACCTTCCCCGCTGCCCCAAGGAGTGCCGCATCCTCCGTAGGAGTATAACCAAGAGCTCTGAAGCCGCCTATTATATCCAAGAGTTCCTTCTCTATGGCCAGGTTATTTCCGAAACAACCCGTCAGCAAACCCATTCCAGCCGAACCCGAATTGTACTGATGTATAAGCATTTGATCAAACTTTTGATACCTTTGCAGAAAGGAATTATCGTGTCGGACAAGGATCTGACCAAAAAGCAGGCCTACCCTCTTTCCTAAAAGGGTTCTGATTTTTCTGAATCTTGCAAAGTAGTACAGATAATATTCGGTCCAATGGTGGGGAAGGATGCAATCCGCATCGGTAAATAGAAAAAGATTGCCCTCTGCCCGGGTTATTCCAAGATCCAGTGCAAATTGCTTCGGGTTACAACCTACGGGTTCTTCCCTGTTATCTATAATCTTAACCCGGTCGCCATGTTTCCCTTTGAAAGCTTTTAAAATGTCGAGGGTAGCATCTTTCGATCGGTCATTTATCAGAACTATCTCGAAATCACCGTATGCCTGGTTTTCCAGTGATTCCAGCAGAAATGGCAGATTCTTTTCTTCATCCTTCGAGGATACTATTACAGAGAGACGAATGTTTTCCTCCTCGAGTAGTTTCTTAAGATCGGGATTCTTTTTCATCCATCTGAGCATTGACCTGTCGCGTAGCCTGTTGACAAACAAACCGGAGACAAGGGAAAGGTGTGCAACTATTATTATAAGGGTGATTCCAAAAACAAGGTAGAAAATAGCTGTAGCCAACATATTTTCAATATAGCTTAATTTCAATCTTTTCACAATGAGGATTTCCAGTTACACTATAGCCATGAAGATACTGGGCAAGGAATGGAACGAGAGAGAAGTATTACTGGCAGACGGGGCATGGGGTACTGAGATGCTCAAGCTTGGTCTCGTGCAGGGTGATCCGCCCGAGCTCTGGAATGTTGAACATCCTGATAGGGTAATGAGTATAGCAAGGGGATATCTCGATGCTGGCAGCATCTTTATTCTTACAAATACATTTGGCGGAAATCCGCTTACCCTGGAAAGGCATGGCCTTGCGGACCGAGCCTACGAGCTCAACAAGCTCGGAGCCCAGCTTACCGGTCAAACAGTAGAGAACCGTGCAATTGTCGTAGGAGACATGGGGCCTACCGGAAAGATGCTTGTAATGGGTGAGGTGACCGAACAGCAACTCTACGAGGCTTATGCGCTTCAGGCCATGGCTCTAAAAGATGGCGGTGCGGAGTGGATTCTCGTAGAAACAATGAGTGATGTAAATGAAATGGGAATTGCAGTGAGAGCTGCAGTCGAATCTACAGGCCTTCCTGTAATCGCTTCCATGACTTACGATCCTACTACAAATGGTCCGAGGACGATGATGGGTAACACCGTGGAAGAATGTGTAAAACGAGCAGAAAAGGAGGGAGCAAGCATCATTGGTGCCAATTGCGGCACGGGGATAGAGAATTACATACCCGTGGCAAGGGAGATAAGGGAAAGGACAAAACTGCCTGTCTGGATAAAGGCAAATGCCGGCATTCCCGAACTCATCGATGGTAAAACGGTGTATAAGATGACCCCGGAGATCTATGCTTCCTACGTCCCGGAGCTAATTGAAATAGGGGTTAACGTTATCGGCGGATGTTGCGGAACAAATCCTGATTTTATAAGGGAGATAAAAAAAATCATAGACAGGTACAATGAGAAACTATGATAGGCGCAATCATATTTCTATTCTGTTTTGGTTTGGACCTGATAGCGCATGAATTTGTGCTCAGACTGAAATATATTTTTGACAGGAAAAACATCTTAGAATACTTCAACCGGTTTCAGGCAAAGAGAACGGAAGCAATATACGGTTATGCAAGATTTTATACTGGTTTCAGGCTCTATATAGAATCAAACCTCAAACAACCACTCCCCAAGTCTTTCATAATAGTAGCCAATCACAGAAGCCTAGTTGACATAGCAGCCATACTCTATGCATTTAGAAACTATGGAGTGCGTTTCGTTGCTAAGAAGCAGCTTAAATACGGCATTCCCACAATCTCTCTGGGTGCAAGAATAGGACAACATGCTTTGATCGACAGAAAGGGTAACTTTGCATCCACCTACAGGGAGCTCATTAAACTGGCAAAAAGAACTTCCAGGGGACTGTGTCCGGTGGTTTTTCCAGAGGGAACACGTTCGAGAACAGGTGAAATCGGTAATTTTCACTCCGCTGCTGTTCGTCTTCTTGTCGAACACTCCAATGTGCCAATTCTCTCCGTTGCACTTTACGGAGAGAGGAAAATGGTTACTTTCAAAGAACTGTTGAAAAACATGAAAAATGCATCCTACAGGGTAAAGCTCCTTACACTATATGATCATCCCAAGGGAAGAAAGGCAACGACAAGATTGCTGGATGAAATAAGAGAAGAAATATCAAGGCAGGTCAAAGAATGGGAAACGAAGAGCAAAGTATAGAAGAATTCTGGAGGAAGAAAGAGGCAGAATACGGCGATAGGCTGGTTTACAGATCCATTGCACAGCTTGGAAGCAGGGAGGGAACTTCGTACATTGGTATTCTTTTTCTCATGGAGAAAATACTGTGCTTTGAATATACCACTTCACAGAGAAAAACAGTACTTGATCTTCTTCTTGTTAGGTTCAAAAAGGAAAGGGAGGATGAGACACGCTGTATAATTGTCCCGCGCGAGGAAATTGTCTCATCCTTCCTTATTCCAACAAGAAAAGGTAAAAAGTTTCTGAATAATCCCTCTGCTACTGCCGAGGATATTCTCTCCTATTACAGGGAAAACCATATGGATTTACTATCACGCCTTATTTCAGGAACATCGCTTTGCATAGTAACATCGGACAAGTTTTTTATTTTCCAGACACCTGAAAACAAGAAATGGCTTGAATATCTCGATTAACGAAAATATTAACGAAAGTCCCTTGGGCGTCTCTCAACCCTGTGACACTTTTCACACTCAGCCACTGTTCTTAGCTTTCCGTTGGTAAAAATTGTCTTCATTTTTACCTCACCGCCACAGGTGCAGTAAAACTTTTGGGTTCCAGCGCCTGCTCTTGCATTCTTACTTAATTCTGCCATTTTTCTCTCCTTTTAAAATGTTAATAAAGCGTATAATACCCCACCGCACAGGGATACCTGTACTCAAACTGGGTGGGCTAATACTATTCAATAATTGAATGGCCAAAATTTACTTAAAGTCAGAAAAAAGTCAAGTATCTCTTTGGAAAAAATCTTTTATTAATTTTTATCAATTAGAAAAGCTTACCTGTTTGCCACTTTCTTCAATTCAAGCAGTTTCTTCATAACATGAAACAATTCTATTTTTGTGCCTTTTCTCCCAAAGGAGTCGTGCAGTTCAGAATAGAGTTGATACAGTTCTCCATAAATTTCCCTTGTTCCCATATCAGGCTCATAGTGTACGGGTTTGACACCACACATCTTTTCCTGTGCAACTCCCACAGACGACCATCCGCCACCAGAGCTTCCCGCTGCCACTGATCCGAAAATTGCAGCACCCAGAGCTGCAGCCTGGGAAGAACGTGCTATCAGCATGGATCTTCCTGTCACATCGGCGTATATCTGCATCAACATCGGGTTTTTTTCTGCAATTCCACCACAATTGATAATTTTTTCAATTTTGACACCGTACTCTTCCAATCGCTCTATTATCTTTAAAGCACCAAAGGCCGTAGCTTCGATTAATGCTCTGTAAATCTCTTCCGGTTTTGTACGCAGGGTTTGACCTATAAGTAAACCGGTTAGCCTGTCGTCTCCTATGATATTTCTGTTTCCGTTGTTCCAGTCCAAAGCCAAAAGACCCGACTCCCCCGGTTTCAGTCTTTTTGCCTTTTTAGTCAATTCTGCCTGGGTACTGTCATCTCCCCCCAGTACTATATTTGAAAACCACCTGAAAATATCACCAACTGCCGATTGACCTGCTTCTATTCCGTAGTATCCCGGGAGGATCGAGTTGTGTACCACACCGGCAACACCTTTGATAACTGGTATGGGAACTTCATCTTTCTGTACCATCATATCACAACTCGATGTTCCGAGAACCTTTACCAACACACCGGGAGCTACACCCGCACCAACGGCTCCCAGGTGTGCATCTATACTACCAACGGCAACGGGGAGACCTTCCGAAAGCTCCAGCCTTTCAGCCCATTCTCTTCCAAGCTTACCGGCACTTACACTGGAAGGATATACAGTTGAAGGAAGGCTTTTTCTTACACGCACCATATCCGGTTCCAGTTTTTCAAAGAAGCTTTCCGGAGGAAACCCTCCGAGATCTTCGGCAAACATCGCCTTATGACCTGCAGCACAGACATTTCGTTTCACTTCTGCAGCATTCTCAATGTTACATAGTACAGCCGGAATATAGTCTGAAAGCTCCAGCCATGTATATGCAGCATCGAATACCCTTCTGTCCGTCCTGTAACAGTGAAGAATCTTTGCAAAGTACCATTCCGATGAATATTTTCCTCCGCAGCGTGCCAGCCAATCGGAATATTCTCCTGCAGCCAGCTCTGTTATTTCCTCTGCTTCTGAACTGGATGTGTGATCTTTCCACAACCATGCCATTGCATTCAGGTTTCCCCTGAATTCTTCATAGTAAGAGAGGGGTTTCATCTCTTGCGATACGGGTATCGGTGTCGATGCTGTTGCGTCGAGGCCAATTCCCACAATTTTTTCTTTGTTGAAATCCTTTCTTCTCTCTGCCTCCCGCAATGCACCTTTTACAGCCCTCTCGAGACTCTCCAAGTAATCGGCAGGTTCCTGTCGTGCACAGTGAGGATCCTTAGGATCAATTACGATACCATCTTCCCCATGTTTATAATTACTCACTGCTGTTCCAAACTCTTCACCATCCTCGATATTCACAATAATGGCTCTTACTGAGTTTGTACCGTAATCGATTCCGATTGAAAACAATGCAGTCCCTCCTAAACCAACAGCCGGTTAATGTTGGTTTTTTATTTTTCAGGTTTTAATTTGTATAGTTCTTCAGGTTTCACAATACCTTTCTCCGTGATTATCCCTGCTATGTATTCAGCCGGAGTGACATCGAAAGCAGGATTTCCCGCCTTCGAACCTTCCGGTGCAATACTTACAGACAGAACTCCGTTATCCTCGCTCTTACCCCTAACGTACAACACTTCGTCCATGCTTCTCTCTTCGATGGGAATATCATCACCCGATTTGCATTTCCAATCCACCGTAGATGTCGGGGCAGCTACATAGAAGGGAATTCCATTTTCCTTCGCTAGAACCGCTTTTTCGTAAGTGCCAATCTTGTTTGCTATGTCTCCATTCAGAGCAATCCGGTCACTCCCGACTATCACGATATCAACATGCCCCCTCTTCATGTAATAGCCGGAAGCATTGTCGGCTATTATCATGTAGTCTATTCCCTCTTCTTTCAGCTCCCATGCGGTAAGCCTTGCTCCCTGTAGCCTTGGTCTTGTCTCATCTACCCAGACAAAGAGCTTCTTACCCTGCCTCTTGGCATAGAATAACGGGGAAAGTGCCGTTCCCCAGTCTGCAAAGCCAAGCCAGCCAGCATTACAATGAGTTAATATTCTGGTGCCATTGTGGAGCAGGGAAGAGCCGAATTCGCCTATTTTTTTACATGATTCGACATCCTCTTCTGCAATCCTCTCGGCCTCAGCAAGTGCCGCTTTTCTTGCTTCGTCGGGGTCACTGTATTCTCCCGCCCTGATTGATACCCTTTCTATTGCATAGAAGAGATTCTGTGCAGTAGGCCTTGTGGATTCGAGTAACTGCCTTCCTTTCCGGACAAAATCCCTAAAAGTACTAGGATCATCAGCGGGAGCTTCCAGGTATACCTGGGCCATGCCATAGCCTGCTGTCGCTCCGATAGCTCCGGCTCCCCTTACTATCATTGTGGAAATTGCCCTTGCAGTGTCTATATGATTTTCACAGCGATGAATTTCGAAGTTATGAGGCAGAAGACTCTGGTTTATCAGATACACAACTCCGTCCCGCATCCAGACAGTTCTGTAATGTTTTCCCTTTACTATCATAAGACAATCCTAATTATTTTTAATTAAAAGCTCAAGGGACTTTAAAAAACAGCAAGAACATGTAAAATTGAAGGATGCGTAGATTTCATGGTTTTCTGATAGATGCCGATAACACAATATTTGATTTCGACAGATCAGAAAAAGAAGCTTTCTATGATACTTTGTTCCAATTCAAGATCAAGAATAACTTGGAGCAGTACCATTTCATCTACAGTGAGATTAACGATAAGATATGGAAAGAATTAGAAGAAGGAGTGATAAGATGGGACGAGCTCAAGGTAGAGCGTTTCAGGAGATTTCTGGAAAGAATTGAACTCGAAGAGGATCCCGTTGACTTCTCCGAGGTTTACCTGAAAAATCTCTCCCTCAAAACCTATACCCTCCCCCATGCAATTGAAACGCTCTCATATCTCTCATCGCGGGCGGACTTAATTCTTGGAACCAATGGTATTTCGACGGTGCAGCGAAGTCGAATAGCTCGTTCTGAAATTGAGATATTTTTCAAGGATATCGTAATTTCAGAGGAGATAGGAGTATCAAAACCTGAACCCGCTTTTTTTGATATCGTCAGGGAAAAATTCAACCTTCCTCCTCATGAAATATTGGTAGTGGGTGACAGCCTTACATCAGACATAAAGGGAGGTAGGATGGCAGGATTTGCTACATGCCTCTATATAAGCAAAACAGAGAGAGAAGCGTCGACATCTGATTCAATAAAACCCGATTACTCTGTTTATGACTTAAGAGAATTAAAAGATTTCGCTCCTGATTTTTCTTAAGGCACTTCTTAAATCATTTTTAAATTACAATAACGAATTACTCTGCAAGATTATGTAATACTTTTTACTTCTTATTTATACTCATCGAATATCCATGTACTCAGATACCGCTCACCAGTATCGGGTAATATTGTTACTATTGTCTTTCCTTTGCTTTCTTCCCTTTGAGCTATCTTTAAAGCTGCAGAGACATTCGCTCCAGCAGAAATACCACCCAGTATACCTTCTTCACGAGCGAGTCTTTTTAACATTGTTTCAGCTTCTTCCGATTTCAATCTTATTATTTCATCGATCAATTCAACTTGAAGTACTTTGGGAATAAAACCTGCCCCAATACCTTGAATTCTATGGGGACCACATTCACCTCCGGATAGTACGGGAGATTCGTCGGGCTCCACAGCAACAATTTGAATTTCTCTTTTCTTTCGCTTCAAGAACCTTGCAACTCCCGTAATTGTACCTCCCGTGCCAACACCTGCGACAAAGACATCTATCATCCCTTTCGTGTCATTCCAGATTTCTCTTGCAGTCGTTAATTCATGAATCCTGGGATTTGCAGGATTCATGAATTGTTGGGGCATGAAAGCATTCGGTATCTCTTTCACAAGTTCCTCTGCGCGTTTTACAGCCCCGATCATCCCTTCGTGTCCAGGTGTCAATACTAATTCCGCTCCAAAAATCTTCAATAATTTTCTTCTCTCGAAACTCATCGTATCAGGCATTGTCAAGATTACACGATACCCTTTGGCTGCTGCAATATAAGACAAGGCTATACCTGTATTCCCACTTGTAGGTTCAATGATAACAGAATCCTTAGAAAGCAAACCTTGTTCTTCAGCAGATTCGATCATCGAAAGCCCAATTCTATCCTTTACGCTTGACATTGGATTGAAAAATTCCAGCTTAACCCATAATTCAGCTTCCAATCCTTCGGTCAACCGTTTCAGCTTGACCATAGGGGTGTTACCTATCAATCCTGTAATATCTTCTGCAACAGCCACGGTTATTTCCTTCTAATAATTATATCTGATAGTATAAGTTCTGTTCGTTTCTCTTTAATTTTCTGATTATAGAATCAATAGTTAATTCCTTCAGCTTGTTTTCAAGATAGAATTCTATTTCTTGCCATACATAGTAATCACTATATGTCTCTTTCCAATTCATATCTTTGTTCAGTAGTATACCAGATTCAAAAGCCATTATGATATCATAAAGATTGATTCTATCAGGAGCTTTAGCCAACATATAACCTCCATATTTTCCCTTTGAACTTTGAATTATCCCGGCAGCTTTTAGTGTGACGAATATATTTCCAAGATATTTCATGGAAATATGTTCATGTCTCGAAATCTCATTGAGAGACAAAGGCTTACCGGTATGATTCAAAGCTATGTAGATTAAAGCCCTTGTTGCATATTGAATCTTTGTGGATATCTGTAACATTCCTTTATTCTACTATTTTGATAGCTTTTATGTTAGAGAAAAAATAAAAAAAGTCAACTTTTTTTGGAGAAGGTCTTGACTTTAATTATAACATACTTATAATCTACTAATGTTATCGATATAATAGATTATAGAATCTATTCATGGATACTACATCCTTAGGGATTTGAAATGAAAGAGGAGTTTTATATGAATTTCTATGAACTACCAAAAACAATCGAAAATGATATTAATAAATATGAAAGATCCCTTACCCAATACATGCAAGGTTTATTAACAAAGGACAAATTCAAATCGATTCGCGTGCCTTATGGCGTTTACGAACAGAGACAAAATGATAGATACATGATGCGAATCAGATTACCGGGAGGGGCAATAACACCTTCTCAATTGGCTGGTGTAGCTGAAATAGCAAAGCGATACAGTGGTTCACCTCTTCATTTCACGACAAGGCAAGATGTACAAATCCATGATCTGACACTTATTGATACTCTGAAAATAATGAAGGAACTTAGAAAGCTAGGACTTTCCAGTAGAGGGGGGGGAGGAAACACTGTCAGAAATATCATAGCCAGTGTCGATTCTACCATCGATGACGAGGAAGTATTCGATGTATCTCCCTATGTGCAGGCATTAACCTCTAGATTGATAGCAGAATCCGACTCATGGACACTACCCAGAAAACTAAAAATAGCATTTTCATCCAGTTCGAAGGACAAAGGTCTTGCAACGGTCAATGATCTTGGTTTTATAGCGAAAAAGGATAACCAAGGTAACAGGGGGTTCGCCGTCTATATCGGTGGCGGAATGGGAAGGAAACCAAGAGTTAGTTTCTTATTGTATAAATATGTGAATGCTGATGAGGTTTACAACATTACCCGTGCAGTAAAAAATTTATTCGACAAATATGGAAATAGAAAGAATAAGTATCAGGCCAGGTTACGTTTTCTTGTTGAAAAATATGGAAGAGAAAAATTTAGAGAGCTTTTTGAGAGTGAATATCAAGAGGTTAAGAAGAAACATTATCCGCCCCTTGAACTAGCACCACATTCAGATTCTGAGGAAAGCATATTAGAGATTCCGCTTTTCATGGGATTAATAGATCCGGAAAGAGCTCTTGCCCTTGCCAGCATATTAAAGGGATACGGTGATAATACAATCAGGATAATGACAAACCAGAATATTCTTATACGAAACATTAATAGTGAAAAGGTTTCTGATTTAATCTCGGAATTAAAAAGAATGAACATTCTTTTTGATATTCCCCGCTTTTTAGGTAATTCTGTAGCCTGCGCCGGAGCTGCAACATGTAGGTTGGGAATATGCCTTTCGCGAAATCTTCTTAAAGCAATAAGAAAGAAACTGGAGGAGAATCATTTCAATTATGACAGAATCTCAGACCTGAGGTTGAAGATATCAGGTTGTTCAAATTCCTGCGGGCAACATTTAATAGCTGATATCGGATTCTACGGAATGGCAAAAAGGAACTCTGGCAGACTCGTTCCCTTCTACCAATTCCTGATAGGAGGTGTTGTTAGAGAAGGAAATACAAAATTAGCGGAAGTTATCGGCCCTATTCCGGCAAGAAACATTCCGTCTTTTCTCTATGAGGTACTAAAATATATAACGGAAACACGTAATGATAATGAATCTTTTACCGATTTTTTGGCCAGAACGGGTAAAGATTGGATTTTTCGGCTATTCGACCAGTATGTACAGGTACCTTCATACAACGAGGACAGTTCTTTTTACTACGATCTCTATTCGGATAAGCCCTTTTCATTGGCAGATAGATCTTCCGGTGAGTGTGCAGCTGGCCTTTTTGATCTTATCGAGCTGGATCTTCAGACAGCAAGACAGGAGATTGATGCAGCCTATAATGAATATAACCCATTAGCTTTGAATGAATTGCTAAGGAAAGCGATTCTCTCTACATGCCGGGCATTACTAATTACAAAGGGTTTTGAACCGGAGGAAGATCGCAAGGCAGTTTCTCTTTTCAGAGAACATTTCATAGGAATACATGTAGATGGGAAATGGAAAGCCGTTGTTGACAAATACCTAAAGGGTGAAACTCCTGTTATCGATGAGGTAGAAGGCTTATACAACGCGGTTAAAAAGCTCTATGAATCGATGGATGATTCACTTCGTTTTCCTGATTTGACTGAAACGGAAAGAACACAGTCCGAAAAAGGAGATAAGACTCATAATGTTCATGATTTCCGTGGTGTAGGATGTCCACTTAATTTTGTAAAGACAAAACTTGTACTCGAAACCCTTAATCCTGGCGAAGCAATGGAAATTCTAATCGATGACGGAGAACCAATAGATAATGTACCAGCTTCCCTGGAGCAGGAGGGGCATAGAATAGTTGAAAAAGAAAAAGTTTCTGATTATTGGAGAGTATTAATAATTAAAGGGGGAGAATAATGAAAAATTTTACTAAAAGCGATGATGACCTGAAGAGACTGGTAGACAAGCTAACCTTCAAGGAAAAGGTAGAGAGATCTCTGACTCTAATAGAGGAAGCATACAATGAGTACGGAGATTCCCTTGTTGTTGCCAATAGCCTGGGAAAGGATTCTGTTGCCGTATGGGATCTTGTAAAGAGAGTTAGTACGACAATAAGAGGATTCATCATTACAACACGATACAAGCCATTAGAGACAAAACAGTTCATGTATGAGACGGTAAGAAGGTATCCTGAATTGAAAATATACGAAAATAATGAAGAGATTCCAGATGAACTCTATAAAACTGATCCTGATAGATGTTGTGAGATTTTAAAGGTCAAACCCACTCGCCGTGCGATTGAAGAAATGAAGGTAAAATGCTGGGTCACAGGATTAAGGTGCACCGAAGGCAGAACTCGAACCGATTTCAAAGAAATTGAGGAGAGAGACAGTGGCTTGATAAAGCTAAATCCTATCCTTATATGGAAAGAACGGGAAGTATGGCAGTATCTTGCCTTATATGAAGTTAAGGTTAATCCCCTCTATAAGGAAGGTTACAGATCCCTTGGTTGCGCTCCATGTACACAAATCACCACTGAAGATAACGAAAGAGCAGGAAGATGGATCGGTACCAGTAAGTGCGGCGGAGAATGCGGAATACACACAAGGCCTTTATTGGCCAAAGCAGAAGAGACCCTCCGGTAATGTCATTATATGTTCATTATGATTGAACAATTCCATTATTCGGTAGTTTGATTTGTAATTATCGTTATCTAGACAGGTGCCTGCTTTTCCTCGCATTTTCTTAACAAAAACTACGGGGAAAGCAGGCAACCCTTTGTCCAACAAAGTACCTATTTTCTTGACCAAGAGGAGGTACAAACATTTACCTTCTCATGGTTGATCCTATATTGATAGTAATTTCTTGTTTGCAATCTTCATTACCTAGTTGCATCGTTTTGATCAAGGCTCACACCATGATTTTCCTTGAGATATCTTTCAACAGTTATAACAGGCGGATCAACAAATACGATAGATTTTACAAGGAATTCTTCATTTGATTTCAAGGGAATATCACCGTCTATGGCTCTTTTAAGAATCTCATATGACTTATCGGCCACTTCTTTTATCGACAGTGCCACTTCGCCTTTCCAGGGGCTATTGGGATCAGTAACCTCTTTCAAGGCATTAAGAGAACCCCCTATGGCTGCAACTATTATTTTATTTCCTGATAATGCAGGGTATCTCCGGAGGGCAATAAGAGCCCCCTGAGCTCTCAGATCACTAGTAGCAAAAATTACATTAATATCCTTTCTTTCACGTAGAGTAGCTTCAGCAACTTCTCTTGCACTTGTTGCAGAACCTGTATCTTCATATTTATGAATAAAGTCAGCTCCAGGAATCAATGATTTGAACCCATCTGTAAAACCTTTCTCCCTATCGATATCCGATTTGACTGTTCGCGAGTTCAATACGAGTACATTTGCATTACTGTTCGGATTCTTTTTTTTGAAATATTCAGCAAAATTCTTTCCAAGCTTATAACTATCTCCATACTCATCAAAACCAACGTAAGGTGCTGAAACTCCATCAGATTCTCTTATTCCATGAACTACAACAGGAATACCGGCTTCCTGAGCCTCCTTCACGGCAGCTCTTGTAATTGCAGGTTCATGCTGAAACAGCAGTATACCATCCACATTTAATGCAATAAGGCGCCTGATAGCCATGGATGTTGAATTAAAAGCTACCCCCCCCTCTACCTCTATGAGGTTAAAATCATGCTCATTTGACAATCTTTTCCATTCTTTTCTATAACTTGCATCAAAACTCTGATAGATAATGGAATTATAGGAAAAAACCGAATTGAAAGTTATATGAACTACACCAATTGTTTTCTTGCCCGATTCACTTGCCTTCTCCTTTTCCCCGGAAGCATACACGTTTAAAGCAAAGAATCCTGCGACAATAGCAAAAATCAATACAGTAAGTTTATGTTTCATAACATTCCTCCAATTTAATATTATACTACCCCACCCCCGCAGGGTATATGTTTAATATAAATATAAACATGATTATCTGAAAAGTAAAGAATTAATTTGACTTGTTAATATTATCCTACTATATTTATATGATATATATTTGAGGAGAAAAGATTATTATGAAAAAATCCACCAGCGAAAAATACGACCGTGTTTCGGATAATTATGATCGCATGGAAGAATTAATAGAAAAGCTTTTTTTCAGAAAATACAGACATCTGGCTGTCTCCCTTGCCAGGGGAAAAGTCCTGGAAGTTGGCATTGGTACCGGTAAAAACCTTCCTCACTACAATTCTGAGATTAATCTTGTCGGCATAGACTTCAGTACAGGAATGCTGAGTAAAGCTAACGATAGAAAAGAGAAACTTGGTATGCATAATGTAGAATTAAAAAAAATGGATATTGAAAATCTTGCATTTGATAGTAACACTTTTGATACAGTGATAAGTACATTCGTATTTTGCACTGTGCCAAATCCTACAAAAGGATTGTCTGAACTTCACAGGGTCCTTAAGCCCGACGGAAAAGCAATTTTCTTGGAGCACATGCTAAGCAAGAATCCACTTATTAATCTGTTTCTCTATTTTATGAACATTTTCAGCACAAGCTTTCTTGGTACATCCATGGTTCGAAAGACACAGGAGAATATAGAAAAAACAGGCTTTTCTCTAATTCATGTACGGTACTTGTTTTTAGACGTAATACGTTTGATTATTGCTAGAAAAACCGACAAAAGCTCATAAAATATTTAATTACCCCGGGTACGTGCATATTCAATATCATCGAGTTGTAAATTTAACCATACAATCTTTTGAACAGAAATAATACGTATTCCCATTCTTTTTAACAACATAAGGATTACCTTCCTTGTGGACTGCCATGTGACACACAGGATCGATTATTTCTTCCTTTGGAACATTCAAATGTAATTGTGGCCTTGACGGATAACCTGCTTTCTCAAGGCTTTCCTGCACCTCATGAACTGTAGTGGAATGCAGACACTCTTCAACTACTTTTTTTAACCTGGATACATTCATATCTTTCAAAAATTCACTGACAGGGTTGAACATGTGAAAATCGATACTGATATTCTTTACGCCGAGACCAACCAGCAAAGGAAGGTAATATAAATCAGACGCTATTTCGCCGCATATGCTAAGTGGTTTTTTCATTTCACCGGCAATATCAATAAGGTATTTCAACATCCTCAACGCAGCGGGGTTTTCTGGTTGATAAGAGTACTTGATATTGGCATTGTTTCTATCTACAGCATAAAAATATTGGAACAGATCATTTGTCCCAATACTAGCAAAATCAACAAGTTGTAAAAGATCCTTAAAACTCCACACTGCAGAAGGAACCTCTATAAGAATTCCCAACTCATAGTCTTTCCTGTATTGGAGGCCACTACCATTAAGAGACTCAACAGCCTGTAAAAAAATATTCTTAACAAAAAGAAATTCATCGACACTTTCTATCATTGGAAAAAGAATTCGCAATTTACTTCCCACTACTCCGGCTCGCAAGATTGCTCTTATCTGTGTTACTAATATATCAGGGTGAAATCTGTAGATTCTATGTGCCCTTAATCCAAGAAAAGGATTTTCCTGAGGCCCAAAAGAAAAATAGGGAAGTTTCTTATCGCCTCCGATATCTAATGTTCTTATCGTTACAGTCGAATTACTGCATTTTTCAAGCAAAGATGCATATACTGAAAATTGTGTCTCTTCATCCGGAAATCCTTTCTTATGATTAATAAAGAGAAACTCGGTTCTGTACAAGCCAATACCCTCTGTATTGGATAACAGTTCCTCAGTAACCTGTTCCGGGTTAAGGATATTAGCCCAAATTCCAATAGGTAAATTATAATATCTTGCAACGGTATTTTTTCTTTTTCTTCCTACCATTGCAACAGTGTCTTTCTCCGGATCGAGCACAAGCCTACCTTTAAATGCATCTATTACGACATACCTTCCATCATTCTTTACGAATTGTCTTATATTGGGAATCCTTAATACCGGTATTCCAAAGGATTTTGCAAGGATTGCAGCATGCGAAAGAGAAGTCCCCTCGATAACTATTATTCCCGATAATTTTAATTCCCTTGCTTCCAAGACAAGAGAAGGGAAAAGCTCCCTCAATATGATAACAGGCGAT
This sequence comes from Spirochaetales bacterium, assembly GCA_027021365.1. GTDB lineage: Bacteria > Spirochaetota > Spirochaetia > SZUA-6 > SZUA-6 > JALUUM01. The sequence goes on along the minus strand of JALUUM010000032.1, from coordinate 94,151 downwards.
TGTACATTACCCAATGTATTCCTCAGAAGATCGTTAGCCTCGTTTTTCAGATTCATCTTCAATCGAAACATTATATCCCGAATATCTGCAGTATGCCTCGTTACGAATTCATTTTCAGAAGATTCTAAAACCTTGACTATTTCTTTTAAAACTTTGTCGAGTGCCATCTCGGCCGAGATATGCATTTTCTGTATTTTTTCATGTATCTTCCCAATAATGCTCCTATCCTCGAGAATTAATACATGAGTCTTTATAATCTCAGCTGCTTCATATAACGAATCCATCTGTAATATTTTAACAGCAGCTTCCAGGTCATTTTTTAGCCTTTCAATCTCCCTGTCCAATCTTTCCATTTCATTTTCAATATTTGAATAGACCTTTCCTTCTATAATCTCTGATGAAGTAAATCTTGTATCAAAATAATAGGCTTTTCCAAAAGAAATTCCTGGAGCGAGTATATCACCCTCTATAACCATTTCCGAACTGTTTGTGTTGCTATTATTACTTTTCAAATCGATACCCATTACGAAGATAATTCTGTTTATTCAAGATCCTGCTCTCATATCAAACAAACCCCACTATCCAGGGGTATATTTAACATGGCTGTAATGCATGTAATATATTTATACAATTTTTTTATGTCAATTTTTTCTGATTTATTTTTCAGAAATGTTGACCATTTTACCGGGAGGATATATATTACCTTATATACCCCTGGGGGGTATAGTATTTTTATCGGAGGTGATTTGCCATGACGAATGTTAGAATCTCCATACCGGTAAGCGGTATGAGTTGTGCGAGTTGTGCAAGTACAGTGGAGGGGGCACTTAAAAAGATCGACGGAGTCGAATATGCCAATGTCAACCTGGCTACAGAAAAAGCTACAGTAGAAGTTATACCGGATAAGATCGATCTTAATCAACTTATTTCCGCAGTAAAAGAAACCGGTTATGAAGTTCCTTCAGAAACAATTTCTCTTTCAGTAAGAGGAATGACCTGCGCCAGTTGTGCAAGTACAGTGGAAGGGGCACTTAAAAAGGTGAATGGAGTCCTTTCTGCAAATGTGAACCTTGCAACGGAGAAAGCTACAATTACATATGTCCCTGAAGATTCCATTATAACGGAATTACAGAAAGCCGTATCCAATGTTGGATACGAACTGTTGGCTGGCAGTGAAGAGATTTCCGAAGAGAAATCGGAAGAGGGAGATGAAAAGAAAATGAAAGCTGCCAGCTTTCGAATGTGGGCTGCATGGGGATTTACCGTACCAATAATCCTCTGGATGTTTTCGGACATGTTCTTTGGGGTAATATGGCCTAATTCAACGATCTACAATGCAGGTTTAATATTACTTTCAATTCCGGTTCTTCTATGGTTAGGACGCCGAACCTACAGAAGTGCTATTATTGCAGTGCGACACGGGCATGCTAACATGGATACACTTATTGCACTGGGAACAGGTGTATCTTTCCTTACCGGACCTTTATTCTTTTTCTTTCCTGTTGCAAATTACGCTGGTGTTTCTGCCATGATAATGGCTTTTCACCTGACAGGTCGTTATGTGGAGGAAAAAGCCAAAGGCCGTGCCTCACAGGCTATAAAAAAATTATTAGAGCTTGGAGCTAAGACGGCTCGTATCATTGTGGAAGGCAAGGAGGTAGAGGTTCCGATTGAAAAAGTACAACTTGGCGATGTTATGGTTATAAGACCAGGTGAAAAAATACCTACCGATGGCATCGTATTGGAAGGTGAAAGTGCAGTAGATGAATCAATGGCAACTGGAGAATCCATGCCAGTAAACAAGAAACCGGGGGACGAAACGATTGGAGCTACAGTAAACCAAGAAGGCCTGTTGAAAGTTAAAGCAACGAAAATAGGAAAGGATACATTTCTCTCACAGGTAATTAAAATGGTAGAGGAATGTCAGGGTTCAAAGGTACCCATTCAGGAATTCGCGGACAAGGTAACAGGTATCTTTGTTCCGGTAGTATTGGGAGTAGCCATTGCTACTTTTCTGTCCTGGATACTTTTTCCGGATCTAATGAAACCACTGGTGCAAATTGGCTCATTCCTGCCATGGGTAAATTCCAATCTCAGCATAATTACGCTAGGTATCATATCCACAGTCGCTGTTCTCGTAATTGCCTGTCCATGCGCACTTGGTCTAGCCACGCCAACCGCTCTTATGGTGGGAAGCGGAATGGGAGCCGAACATGGTATTCTTATTCGTTCCGGGAGTGCAATTCAGACTCTGAAAGACGTAAGGATGGTTGTATTTGACAAGACAGGGACTATCACAAAAGGAAAACCAGAGGTTACCGATATAGTGGCAATCAATGGATTCGATGAAAAAGAGGTTCTCCGAGTTGCCGGTGCAGTGGAAAGGGGGAGTGAACATCCTTTGGGGAAAGCCATTGCAGTAAAAGCCGAAGAGGAATCCGTTGATGGTGCGGATATCAAGGAATTCCAGGCTATAAGGGGAAAGGGCGTGATAGCTAAATTAAGCGGGAGAAAGGTTCTTGTTGGTTCCAGACGCTTAATGAAAGAGAACGGATTGGATCCCATGCCATTGGAACCGGAGATACAACGTTTGGAGAGAGAAGCAAAAACAGCGATGCTTGTAGCAATGGACAACACCATTGTCGGATTGGTAGCTGTTGCGGATACGATAAAAGAAGACTCTATAGATACTATCAATGAACTCCATGCCATGGGTATCAAGACAGCAATGATTACAGGAGACAACAGGCGTACCGCTGAAACTATTGCAAACAAAGTCGGAATAGACTACGTGCTCGCAGAAGTTTTGCCAGATAGAAAGATGGAGGAGATACAAAAATTACAACGAGAGTTTGAAATAGTGGCAATGGTTGGAGACGGCATGAATGATGCACCGGCACTTACTCAGGCAAATGTAGGTATCGCTATTGGTACCGGAACGGATATAGCCATAGAAGCTTCCGATGTAACACTGGTCAGCGGTAACTTAAGTGGAGTTGTCAGTGCCATAAAATTGAGCAAAGCAACCTTTCGAAAGATAAGACAGAATCTATTTTGGGCATTCTTTTACAATACAGTAATGGTCCCAGTAGCCGTAATCGGTTGGATGCACCCTGTACTGGCGGAGATTGCCATGGCAACCAGCTCCGTAACTGTGGTTGGGAATGCCAACTCACTACGCAGGGTAAGCAATATATTCCCGAGGAATCTATAACCCTGCATGTATGTTCGTTGAATCATATATCAGGGCATAGAAAAAATTATTTATTATCAGGAGGTAATAAAAATGAGTGTCAAAGTAAAGGATCCTGTATGCGGGATGGAAGTCGATGCGGACAAAGCTACTCTATCAAGCGAACATATGGGAAAATCATTCTACTTCTGTTCGGAGAATTGCAAAGAGGCATTTGAAATGAATCCCATGCATTACATGACGAAGGAAAAGAAAGAAAAGAAGAGCCACGGCTGTTGCTAGCGAATCTCGTGTCACATTTCTAATCCAGGGGTAGGGATCTACAGTGATTTTAAATCAACTGTAGCCCTACCCTCTTCATTTTAAGCTCGAGTTAAGCTCGAGGAAAATGGATATCCAAACTAATCATGCATTCTTTGGTTTTGCTATTTGCCTGAAAATAATTGATGTTACGACAATCAGGCATACCAGCCATACCAGGGCAAGAATAAGTGAACCGGGATAGTCGAATTCTTTTGTAAATGCCGCATCGACAAGAATACGCACTCCGCCCCGGCTGGGGAGAACACTGCCCCACTTCGGAGGAGAAATTGAAAACATAATATTTTGGGCTATCCCCACATCAATAAACGGAAGAAGGAACATCATATAGAGGCCTCCAATCCTTCCGAAAATAACACCGATTAAAACACCGATCATACCATAGGTAAAGGCAACAAGTAAATTGCCACCGATGAACCATCCCCAATTCTCGGGAGTAAAATTTATAGCAGTGATACCGATTGAAACAACTGTGGTCAACAATGCTGCCATAACTATTGTTCCAATTCTGGAGAAAAGTATTTCAAATGGACGGAAACCTGCCAAAACAAGCCGTGCATCGGCCTCCATGGAGCCCTGAACAATAAACAGGCCTGAAAGCCCCGCCAGAAATGCGAGGGTTATCGGGACCATAATGGCTCCATGTATCTTGTCGAGGGTTATAATTTTCATTTTGGTAATCCCATTCTCCAAGAGCTCTACCGGTACTGGTTTGGCAGGTGTGACATAGAAGCTTAGTGTGATAAAAGCAATGGGAAGCAACAATAAAAGTACCCATAGGATCACGTTACGTCGATAATCACGTAATCCATATTTAAATCCTGAACACAGACGATGCCAGACGGCCCATTCCCGTTTTACCAAATTCTGATTCTTTTTACTTGCATTATTAGCACTAAAAATAACCACCGCTAATAGCAATGCACCAACAGCCCAGACCATCGACCATCCGAAATTACCGATAAAATCCTTATGGCCTGAGCCCCTGTTCAACATTAACAATGTAACAAAATGTGATGGGAATAATCTTGTTATCCATATCTTTCCTCCTGCCATTGCCGGACCAAGGAAGACATCAAACATCCATATAAAAATTACTATCAGCGACCCGTTTATCTCCCTCTTGGCAACTGAACCTACAGCTACTCCTATTCCAAGATAGATAATCACAGACAGGAGAGTTCCGGTTATGATTCTTAAAGGGTCGACAATCTCGGATTTTATAGCAAGTGCAGAAATAGAAGCCAAAGCAGCAAGCAAAGAGAGGAGGAGTCCCGAAAAAATGCGGCTAATTACAATTCGGTGCACACCCATTCCTGATAAAGCAAGCCTTTTATCCGCATCTCGTGAATTTAAAATCTGGTAAAATCCTGCAATGCCTGCAAGAAACGATGCGGCCCACCCTGCAGTAGGTGCAGAAAGTTTACCTGCGGCACCCACAAACCCCACAGCTTTAGCGAAATCAATGATAGCCCCAGCAGAAAGAATAACAAAAATTAATGGAACAAATATCAACAGAACAATATTTACGGGACGGCGAACATACTCCAGGATATATCGCCTGGTGAGACGTAAAACAGTTATCATGACAGGGTTTTCCCTTCATGAAGTTTTATAATTCTATCAAACCTCTCTTCGTCTGCCACAAAATGGCTTATAATAAGTATTGCACGGCCCTCTGCACGCTGTTTACCGGTTAACTCCCAAAATCTAAGGTAAGTATCCCAATCAAAACCAGCGTATGGTTCATCCAGTAAAAGTACATCTGGCTTGTGTAATAATGCCAGTCCAAGGTTTAACTTGGCTTTTGTACCACCGGACAATTCTTCAACACGGTTTTCTCTGTAATTGATAAAATCCAAAACCTCATATAGCTCATTACGATTTCTTTCGATTGTGGAATGATCAAGGCTGTACGCATCCCCGAAAAGTTCGAAATGCTCATCACAGGTAAGCCTTTCATACAAGAGAGGTTCCTGCGGACAGTATCCAAAACTGCCATTGATACCTACAGATCCTTTATCCGCACCTATTGCACCAACTATTATCTTCATTAGAGTCGATTTACCGGATCCATTTTCACCGACAAGGCCCACGATTTCTCCGGCACTAATCGTTAGGTTTGCATCAATAAGAACAACATTTTTCTTACGACTAAAACGACGTCTGTAGGATTTTACTATATGATTCACCTCCAGAACAATTTTCCGCCCTGTTGCTTCTTCTTTTGATTCGTCACTGAAATCATTGATATTATTTACTAATTGACTCATAATTTATAAATTCTTATTATGGAATAAAAAAGTCAAGGAATAAAGATTGAATTAATCGCAGAATAATCTAATTTGTTATTGAAATACTAGTCGGGGGTATGGTATAAACGATGGTATAAACAATTAAGGAAGAAAGGTTATAATCAATAAGGATAATCAAAATGGTAGTTTACCATATTGACATAATTTACAATTTTGCACGGGAAAATTGATGCTACATACTTTCAAAGGTGGAGTACATCCCAAGTATTTTCGTTATCTAACACGCAACAGGTCCTTGATGATCGCGAGTCTCCCGGAAAAAGTATCTATCCCCCTAAGCCAGCATATCGGTATACCAGCAGAGCCCGTCGTCAAACGTGGAGATTATGTAAAAGTCGGGACTATGATCGCCCGGGGTACAAAGTTTATTTCAACTTCCATTCATTCTTCCATATCCGGTGTTGTGAGTGCAATTGAAAATCAGCCTCACCCCGTACTCGGTAGCGCCCCTGCTATAATCATCGAGGGAGATGGAAAAGACGAATATGAAGCTGTTTCAACAAATAATCCAGAGAGCCTTTCCGCCGATGAAATACTTGATATTCTGAAACAGAAAGGAATAGTAGGCCTCGGAGGGGCAACTTTTCCAACACACGCCAAGTTGACACTACCAAAGGGGAAAAAGGTAGACACCTTCATTTTAAATGGTGCTGAATGTGAACCATACCTCACCGGTGATTATAGAATAATGGTAGAAAAGACAGAAGAAATAATCGGGGGACTAAAAATAATCAAAAAGCTTCTGAATGCTGAAAGAAGCTACATTGGGATAGAAAAGGACAAACCAGAAGCTATCAGACGTTTCAGAGAATTACTGGATAATGAAGAAAATATAGAAGTAGTTCCCTTAAAGGTAAAATATCCACAGGGCGGCGAAAAACAATTAATAAAAACCATTCTTAACAGAGAGGTACCCAGCGGGGGTTTACCTGTTGACGTCGGTTGTATTGTCAATAATGTCGGTACCGCGCTTTCTGTATACGAGGCGATCAGGCATGGGAAACCACTTTACCAGAGGGTAGTGACCGTTACAGGTTCAATTGTAAGGAATCCAGGAAACCTGATAGTACGAATTGGAACAAGGATAGGTGAACTGATTGATCAATGCGGTGGATTGACAGAAAAAGCGGGCAAAATAATAGTCGGTGGTCCAATGATGGGTTTTGCCCAACACACACTCGATGTACCTGTTATCAAATCCACAACGGGAATCCTATGTTTGAGTGAGAAAGAAGCTGAAAAAGAAGGGGAGCTCCCATGCATTCACTGCGCCCGTTGCGTGGATGTGTGCCCGATGGGATTACTACCAACGGAAATGAGAAAAGAAATAAGGGCTGGCCATTGGGAAACTCTAAAGGAATATAACCTGTTGGACTGCATAGAATGTGGATGCTGTGAATTTTCATGTCCGGCAAATATTCCACTAGTACAACTCTTCAAACTTGGGAAATCGGAGATACGAAGGATAGAACGGTTATGAAAGAGGGTTTTATTATAAGTGCTTCGCCACATGTAAAAAGCGGGATGACTGTTGGCTCCATGATGAGAGGCGTTCTATATGCGCTGATCCCTACTACTATTGCTGCAATCTATCTTTTCAGGATCAAAGCAGTAATTCTCATTCTTGTATGCGTAGTAAGCTCCCTGTTAACAGAAATCGTTTTTCAGAAACTTCGACATAAAAAAATCAGTATCCTCGATGGTAGTGCTCTGGTAACCGGTCTTCTTCTTGCCCTTATTCTTCCGCCGGGTATTCCACTTGGTACTGCCGCTTTGGGAGCCATAATTGCCATTGCCCTTGGTAAACAAATATTCGGTGGTCTCGGTTACAACATATTTAACCCCGCCCTCGTAGGACGAGCCTTCCTTATGGCCTCATTCCCCGTAATTCTTACAACCTGGATAAATCCGATTACCCTGGATGCTGTTACACAGGCAACTCCGCTTGGCCTTATGAAGTTTCAGGGAGTATCAACACCGGTTATAAACCTCATTTTGGGGCAAACAGCAGGATCCCTGGGAGAGACATCTGCCATAGCCATTCTGTTGGGCGGGATATTCTTACTATGGAAAGGTTACATAGACTGGAGAATTCCTGTCGGATATATTTCCACAGTTTTTGTAATTGGAGAGTTGATACATATCCTGAATCCTGCTCGTTTTCCTTCCCCCCTTTTCCAGATTTTTGCAGGTGGCCTTCTTTTTGGAGCCTTTTTCATGGCCACCGATCCGGTAACATCTCCGATTACAAAAAAGGGCAGATGGATTTTCGGCATTGGCGGAGGAATCCTTTTGATCTTTATCAGAATCTGGGGCGGGTTACCCGAGGGAGTAATGTATTCTATTCTACTAATGAATATGACAGTTCCTCTTATAAATCGTTTCACTCGACCCAAACCATTTGGATACCGCGGGAGAAAATGAAATATGCAACGTACGCTTAAAATGGTACTTGTTTTGACAATTATCGGAATTGTATCGGGATTAAGCCTGGCCTTAGTCTACAGGTTTGCAGATCCCCTTATACGATTTCAGCAATTGAAAAGATTGAAGAGGGCTATTTTTACAGTACTTCCGGAAGCAAAGGATTACCGCAAAGAAATAAAAGACGGCATAACAATATACAGAGGATTGAACAGTAAAAATAAGCCGGCCGGAATAGCATTTGAGGTAAAGGGACCTGGTTTTCAAGGCCCCATAGTCCTGATGGTAGGAGTGGATAATAGCCTAAGCAAATTACTGGGAATGGAAGTTCTGGAAAGCGTTGAAACTCCGGGTTTGGGTGGAAAAATTACAAGCAAGGAGTTCAAGGATCAATTCAAAGGCCTTTCCATAAAACAAAAGATTACCTATGTCAAAAACCGAAATCCTTCCACTCCCAAAAAACCCGGACAAATAGATGCCATTACCGGTGCCACTATAAGTTCAAAGTCAGTAGTTAACATGTTAAATAACAAAATCAGCCTAATTACAAAAGTATTGAAACAGAATTGAGAGACTAGAGTATTTTTTAAGGATGGTAAGAATAGGAATGAAAGAAAATGTTCTTGTAAAGGATACTTTGAAAGGCTTATGGGATGAGAATCCGGTATTCAGGCAACTGTTGGGTATGTGCCCCACCCTTGCTGTAACCAATGCCGCCATTTTCGGCTTAAGCATGGGCCTTGCCACTTCATTCGTTCTCCTCTGCAGCAGTTTCATTATTTCAATTTTCAGGAAGGTTTTTCTTCATGAAGTGAGAACTGCCTCCTTCGTTGTTATCATTGCAACATTTGTAACAATAGTGGATCTATTCTTAAAGGGAAATTACCCTGAAATCAGCAAGGCTCTGGGACCCTATATACCTCTCATCGTAGTAAACTGCCTCATCCTGGCACGTCAGGAGGCCTTTGCTTCCAAAAAACCTGTTTTGAGAGCCATAGCAGATGCTCTTGGTATGGGAATAGGATTTACCATTGCTCTTATTATGCTGGGCAGCATAAGGGAACTTCTCGGTTCGGGAACAGTATTTGGATTTAGGATATTAAGCCTTATTGCAAAGGGAGGATGGTTTCGCCCCTGGGGGATAATGCTTCTTCCCGCCGGTGCCTTCCTTACCCTTGGCACAATGATAGGTATTATCAATATACTATCGGAAAAAAACTCAAAAAACAGGAGCGTTGTTGAAGAAAGGAGACAACATTGAGTGAGTTCCTTTTAATCTTTATAAGTGCCATCCTGGTAAACAATTTCGTACTCAAGTATTTTCTTGGAATCTGCCCATTTATTGGAGTATCAGATGAGGTAACTGCCAGTTTAAACATGGGAATGGCCGTTACTTTTGTAATGACATTGACAGCTCCCTTCGTATGGCTTATTAATACGTACATTCTGGCAAGATTCAATCTTCCCTTCCTCGAATATGTTACTGATATAATTGTTATCGCCTCACTCGTTCAACTTGTAGAAATGTTCATTAAGAAATACAGCCGAGGACTTTACAATACACTTGGCATTTACCTTCCGTTGATAACCACTAACTGTGCAATCCTGTTTAGTGCATTGTTTCTTGTATTGAGAAATTATAATTTCATACAGAGCATAATATTTGGTTTTGGTTCCGGAATCGGTTTTACCCTCGCCATTGTAATTATGGCAGGCATAAGGGAGGAACTCGAATATGCAGATGTTCCCAAACCTTTCAAGGGAGCGGCTATTACACTTCTGGTAGCCGGACTCATGGCTCTTGCCTTTATGGGTTTTGCCGGAATGCCCTCTGCTTGAACATTACTTTTGAAAACTACTTGGTCGAGGTACAAGGATGAATACAATAATACTGGTAGCTGTTTTGACAATGGCTGGCCTTGGGACTTTTTTTGCTTTGATTCTGGCTTTCTTTAGTAAGAAGTTTGCCGTTCAGGATGATCCGAGAGTAGAGGAAATCCTGGCAATATTACCGGGTGTAAACTGTGGGGCATGCGGAGTTGCCAGTTGTCATCTCTTTGCAGAAAGCCTCCTTGCGAATAAAGTTCCGATAAACGGATGTATACCGGGAGGGGCAGAGGTAGCCGAAAAACTTTCGGCCTTGCTCGGTGTGGAAAGTGAAATGCCTGAAAAAAAGGTAGCTGTTGTTCATTGCGGTGCAGATGCAAATGTGAGGAAACTCCGAGCAAGGTATCAGGGTGTTGAAACTTGCAGTGCAGCCAACATGATTGCCGGGGGTGAATTGGCATGCATCTACGGTTGCCTTGGATATGGCGATTGCTTCGACGTATGTCCTTTCGACGCCATCAGAATGATAGATGGCCTGCCGAGAATAGATTTAATCAAGTGCACAGGCTGCGGTAAATGTGTGATTGCATGCCCCCGTGATATAATTTCACTGGAACCCTGGGACGGCAGTCACCCTCTCGTTACGGTAGCCTGCAACTCTCTTGACAAGGGAAAGGATGTAAGAAAAATATGCCCTGTTGGTTGTATAGCATGCAAGATTTGTGAAAAACTATCACCGGAACTGTTCAAGGTAGAAAACAATCTGGCACGTTTTAACACACCAAACCTCAAGGAATATGATAACTGGGAAAAACCTTTGGAAAAGTGTCCGACCAACTGTATCGTCAAACTAAGCGACAAGGTGCCATCACTCTCTAAATAAGGCACACTAAGATAAGGCCTACCCTAAATCGTAAACGAAGCACATGTAACACTATACACTATAAACTAAGCACATGTAACAGAATACTGTCCATATATTTTTCTTGACCCTGTACCCAGGTACAACGCTTACATTCGTGATTATGGAAATCATGGAAAGCGAAAACAGTAACAAAATGGCAAAACTCCAGATGAAGATAGGTGGCATGTCCTGTTCCTTCTGTGTATCGACTATTACGCACGCTTACAGCAAACAAAAGGGAGTAATGGATGTGAACGTGAGTCTCTCCCATGAAGAGGCATTGGTGAAATATGATCCCTCTGTGGTATCGGATGACGAATTGAAGGGAGTACTCAAGAATCTGGGCTATACCATCCGAGATCCCAAAAAAGTAAAAGCATTCGAGGAACAGAAGGCCGAATTGAGACTAGCAAAAAAGTATCTCCTGACAACATCGGTACTTGCCCTTGGTGCCTTCACAATGATGCTTTTAATGTGGACTGGTTTTACATTCGCCGCATTCAAATGGTTCTTACTCACTCTTGCCCTGGCAACGATGTTGGGGCCGGGAGGACACATAAAGAAAAAGGCGTGGTATGCACTTAAGAGGGGAATCTTGAATCAGCATAACTTGCTGGAATTCGGTGCGTTTGCCGGGCTTGCGGGTGGGATTACCGGTTTCTTCGTTTCCTCTTTTCCGATTGCCGATTTTCTCGTTGTGTCCGTCTTTATAACCTCCTACCATATCTTAAGTGAATATGTGAGCCTTATTGTACGCACCCGTGCATCACAGGCCATTGAAAGATTACTTGATTTGCAGCCAAAAACTGCCACTGTTGTAGAAAACGGAAGGGAAACTACGAGGAATGTCGAAGAGTTGAAAATCGGTGATATCGTGAGGGTGCGTCCAGGTGAACGAATTCCAGCAGACGGAAGGATTGTGAGAGGCTACTCCACAATCGATGAATCCATCGTTACAGGCGAATCGTTACCGGTTGAAAAATCTCCCGGGAACGAAGTGGTAGGCGGTTCTATCAACATGTTCGGTTCTTTCGATATCTCCGTAACCAGAACCGGTAAAGATTCCTTTTTAAGTCAAATAGTAAGGCACGTGGAGGAGGCACGAGCCCTCAAGCCAAGTATTCTTATAATAGTTGATAGAGTACTGAAATATTTCGTACCCGGGGTCCTGATTACTTCGGCAGGAGCCTTTCTTTTCTGGAGTCTTGGAAGCTACCTTCTCTTTGATACCTGGGATATAGACAGGGCGATATTCGCAATGCTTGCCGTTCTGGTAATGGGGTATCCCTGCGCCCTGGGTATGGCAATGCCCCTTGCCCTGATCAGCGGAGGAGGAAAGGCAGCAGAGAGAGGCATTCTACTTCGTTCGGGAGAGGCTTTTCAGCTTTTTCCCGGGATTAAAAAGATGATACTGGATAAGACGGGAACCATTACAAAGGGAGATCTGGAAATCACAGATCTCATTAGTTATGTGCTAGATAAGACCAAGCTAGATAAGACCGAATTGATTTCCCTGGCAGCATCCGCTGAGGTTTTGAGTGAACATCCAATTGCCAGAGCAATTGTCAGGTATGCCGTGTCAAGTGGCGAAAGTTACACCAAACCGGAGAGATTCAAGGTTCTGCCAGGTAATGGGATCAAAGCAATAATTGAAGGTCACAGCATAATAGCAGGCAATCTCTCCTTTTTGAATAAGGAAGGGATAGGGATAACAGAAGAAATGTTCGCAACCGCAGAAGACTTGGCAGAAAAGGGAAAAACTGTTATCGGGGTTGCGAAGGAGAAGAAACTTTTTGGCATAATCGGAATCTCCGACTCCATAAAGGATGACGCTCGTGAAACGATAGAGGCATTAAAGCGATACGGAATAACGCCGGTTATGATAACGGGAGACAACAGGAAAACGGCTTCCTCTGTTGCGGCCAGGGTCGGGATCACCGAATACTACGCAGAGGTACTTCCCGAAGAAAAAGCGGGAAAGATAAGAGAGTTACAGGCAGAGGGAAACAGGGTTGCGATGGTAGGTGATGGCATAAACGATGCCCCTGCATTGATGCAGGCGGATGTAGGAATTGCCATTGGTACTGGCACCGACATTGCAATTGAATCCAGTGATATCATTATTACAGGTAGGTCTCTGAAAAGTGTCATAGAGTCATTTGAAATTGCAAAGGGAAGTTACAGGAAGACCAAGCAGAACCTGCTGCTTGCCTTTCTCTTTAATGGCATTGGTATTCCGGCTGCAGCGACCGGACTCTTGAATCCTTCATGGGCAATGGCTGCAATGGTTGCATCTGTCAGCGTGGTTCTGCTTAACAGTTTCTTACCTTCATTCAAAAAATCATGAAGGATGCAAGTGGTGCCCATGGCCCTTTCCCTCTATCATATCGATTGCATGTTCCATTACAGTGGCAATAGTTTTAGTACATAATTGAACAGCCTTCAGGGAACCGGGAAAATTAACAATAATGGTTTTTTCCCTCATACCCGAAAAACCGCGAGACAGCATAGCCGATGGAGTTTCACGGAAAGAGAGAGCCCTGAGTGTCTCGGAAATACCGGGAAGTTCCTTCTGGCAGTACTTTCTCGTCACATCGGGAGTGATATCCCTTGGTCCTATTCCGGTTCCCCCCGTGGTCAGGATGAAATCATAGCCTTCGTACTCCTTGAAAGCAGCGAGAATTGCTTTCTCGTCATCAGGGACGATAGACTTACTTATGACCACATCCGGTATCATCTCTTCGAGAATCGATTGGATTTCCGGCCCGGACTTGTCCTCGTATATTCCACGGGAAGCCCGGTCAGATATTGTAATAACCGCTACTCTCACAACTTATTTCACCTCCTCTGACAACTCTTGCAAAGATCCCCCTTCTCGGCATAACGCAGTCACCCACTGCCTTGTATATGACGCATCCGTGATGACATTTCTTCCCTATTTGAGTGATTTCAAGAATTACTTCGCCTATATGCAACCTCGTACCAACGGGAAGCCTGTGCAATTCGATTCCCTCTGTCGTAATATTCTCTGCAAAATCACCGTAATCAAGCTCGATACCCTTCGACCTCATTGAATCGATATCCTCCATGGCAAGCAATGATACCTGCCTGTGCCATTTCCCCGCATGAGCATCTCCTACTATCCCGTGATCCTGGCGAAGAATCGCTCTCTCCACGGGCTTTTTCTGTTCCCCCTTTTTTTCAGAAATATTGATAGACAGTACCTTGAATTCTCTCTTCATGCTGCAACTCTCTCCCTCTAATTTCAGGATGCAATGGCTTCTTTCTTCTTCTCGAGAAGCCGAATTTCCGAAATCTCCATTTTTTTATCGACGGCTTTGCACATATCGTAGATAGTCAAAGCTGCAACAGAAACAGCAGTAAGAGCTTCCATCTCTATCCCAGTCTTATCCGTACAAATTGCATTACCGGTGATTTCTATGTAGTCCTCGTGCAACTCACATTCCACGGTAATCTGGTCTATGGTAATGTTATGGCAGAGAGGAATAAGCTCATGAGTTCTCTTCCCTCCCATAATTCCCGCAATCTTCGCCACTGTCAAAACGTCCCCCTTCTTTATAAGCTTCTCCTTTATCATTTCAATCGTGCGGGGATGCATGCGTACCTTTCCGGTGGCTCTCGCCATTCTCTTTACCACCGGTTTTCCGGAGATATCCACCATCACCGCGTTTCCCTTTGAATCGAGATGGGAAAAATCCATTTCAGCCTCCTATTTCTATCATACTTCGGTTGGTGCAGGCCCTGCCCCTTGCCGGCTTGGAAAGTATCGTTTTCCGCAGGGAAGCTACGAGGTCATTCCTGTTCAAAGGGATTTCCCTGTTGGAATGAAGACACGGTTTCAAGTAACCATCCGCTGTCAGCCTTATTCTGTTGCACAATTCACACTTTGGCGGCCTGTCGAAGCGGTAGTTTTCCCTTTTTTCCCCGGAGAGCTCGTAATGGTTGATAAGCTGAAGCGTGAAACCCCTTCCGGAACAAAAATCCTGCATTTTCTCTATCTCTTCATCGGCTGTATCATCCATAACCACCATATTGATTTTTACCGCGCTAAACCCCTCTTTCTCGATGGCACGAATCCCCTTTAGGACTCTATGCAAATCTCCCGTTCGGGTCAGTTTCCTGTACCGCTCCGCATTCAGAGTATCAAGAGAGATATTGATACTGTCAAGACCCGCCTCCTTCAGTGGTCCTGCAAAGCGGTCGAGGAGGAGGCCATTCGTCGTCATTGCCAAATGGTCGATGCCTCTTACCGATTTAAGCATCGAAACAAGCTCCGTTATACCCCTCCTTACCAGAGGCTCGCCACCCGTCAACCTTATCTTTCTTATTCCGAGGGATACGGCAGCCTCGGCCACCCTGACGATTTCGTAAAATTCCATATCATCACTGCCAGCATTCACGTAGTCTTCCGGCACACAGTATGTACATCGCAGATTGCACCGGTTCGTTACCGAAATTCTCAGGTAAGTGATATCCCTCTCATATCGGTCTAACATCTACGTAATCTCCCTCTTTCAATTCTCTTATTCCTTCCCGTATCATCAACAGCGCATTTGACTCTGCCATAACATTGATGTGTGAAGAACCGTGATATTCAACCGGGTAAATATCTTCCCTATCGATTTTTACCGGACGAAAATCTGTTCTGTCTATCTTTTTTCTTCTAATATCCCTCTTTAACCTTCCCCGAATGAGAAATGGTTCGTATTTCAACCCTGCCATGCGAAAGATTAGAGCCTTAACCATAACCTCAAAAATCACAAAGCTCGTTACGGGATTACCGGGAAGCCCGAAGACAAAGAGATTCCCCCTTCTTCCGAAGAGAGTCGGTCTCCCTGGTTTCATTGCAACTCTATGAAACAGAATATCGAAGCCACTCTCCTCCAGAATACCCGGAACGAAATCATAGTCACCCTTGGATACCCCCCCTGAAAAAAGCACTATATCACATTCCGCCGAGGCCCTGGAAATCATTTTATTCAAGGTATCCCTGTTGTCCTCTACGATGCCATAATACCTCGGTTTACAGGCCAAAGCCCCTATCTGGGCACAGAGCTGAACACCGTTGCTATTGTAAATCTGGCCGGGTTTCAACCGTTCCCCGGGATCCTTCAACTCTGAACCGGTAATGATTACTCCTACTACCGGCTTTTTTGCAACCTCTACCGAATCGATGCCCATGGAAGCTATTATTCCGATTTCCTTTGGGTTCAGCACGCGAGGAGAAAGAACCTTGCTTCCTTTTTTTAGATTTTCCGCTTTCCCTATCACGTTGTACCTGGTTTCCTCCCTTATGGGATACATTATGCCATCCTCTTCTTTCGTATATTCAACCGGAATCACCTTATCGGCACCCTCGGGCATCATTGCTCCCGTCATTATCCTTACGCACTTACCCCTGGTAACAACACCTGTTGGTACTTCGCCGGCAGCTACCACCTCAATTACCTCAAAGGAACCGGAGGTATCAGAAGAATCTACCGCATAGCCATCCATAGCTGCTTTTGCGAAGGGAGGTGAATCAATAGGGCTCTCTATCTCCGTAACCAGGAGTCTCCCCAGTGCATTCTCTATCCTTACCCTCTCTGTTTTAAGTTCCGTTTCCTGACTTTTTATTATTTCCAGGGCCCTGTCGACACCTATCATTCCAACTCCTTTCACCCATCAGTACAATTTCACGGCAGAGGCCTTGAAACTTACAAAGAGTTTCTTTCCCTCTCTTATTTCAAGGATTTCAACCGATTTCTTCGTAACCAGTGCCCTTAGGGGCACTCCGCAATCCACAGTAACAAGGAAAAGATACGATTCTTTCTCTATATTTGAAACCCGCCCGAAAAGCTGGTTCTGCGTGCTGGCATCGATACCTGAAGCAGAGAGTATAATATCCTCGCAGGGAATCACCGCCGAATTGAAATCCCCCGTAACCGGTGGGCATAGTATCGTTGTACCGGAGGATTCAAAGTATGAAAAATGTTCATCTCCTCCTGAGAGCCTTCCCCGCAGGATATTGACAGAGGGACTTACAAGCCTCCCATCCTCCAACCTAACTATCCTGTCTGCAATCCGGTAGGCAAATGCCTCATTGTGAGTGCTTATAATCAGGGTCTTTCCACCGGCAGAAAGTTCTTGCAGTATCCCCTCTATCGATCTTCTCGAGTCAGCATCCATATGAGCGTCAGGTTCATCCAGAACAAGAACATCGGGTTCCACCGCCATTGCACGAGCCATGGCCAGTTTCTGTTTTTCTCCACCGGACAGACTAAGGGCATTTCTATGTTCTAAACCCTTCAATCCTACTTTATTCAGCACCTTCGCGACAATTCCGTTCCTCTCATTCCTGGGCAGTCTTTTCAGCTTCAACCCATATTCGATATTGTGCCTTACGGAACCTGAAAATATGTAGGGATTTTGATGAACGAATACACTCATCCTGCATAATTTTTCCCTTGCTCCATTTGTAACAGCTCTTCCATACAACTTCAGTTCACCACCCGATTCTTTCAACAAACCGCTTAGAATCTTAAGTAGCGTTGTCTTTCCCGAACCATTGGGTCCCACTATTACCGTTGTACCACCCCGCTCTAGCTCTAAGTCTTCTATGAACAACACATTACTCAACCTTGCGTCGTAGGAAAATGTTACTCCTTTGAGGGATAGAAAATTATTCTGCATATCTCATCCCCATGTGAAGAGAGAAATTGACAAGGAAAGAAATTGCTATGAGAATAAGCCCCAGGGCCAATGCCAGTTCGAATTCTCCCTTACTCGTCTCCAGTGCAATGGTTGTTGTAATCGTTCTCGTATACCACCTTATATTTCCGCCAAGCATCATGGAAACACCCACCTCACCTATCACCCTGCCAAAACCGGAGAGGACAGCAGAAAGTACCGCCGTGCCGGATTCTCGCATGATCATCAGGTTCCTGGAAAAACCACGGGCACCCAGTGTTTCGAGAGTCTCGGGTAATTCTTTCGATATCCCGGAGAAAGCACTGTAAACCAGGGAGGCAACTATCGGAAGGGCAAGAATACTCTGACCCATTACGATTGCAACGGGAGTAAAAAGCAATCTGAAACCACCAAGCGGACCTGAACGGGAGAGAAGAGAATAGAGAATCAGCCCAATTACCACCGTAGGAAGTGCCATAAGGCTGTTTAACACTACCACTACAATGGCCTTCCCTGTAAAGTGTTTGAATGCCAGGATCATTCCGAGGGGAAGCGATATAAGTGTTGCAATCACGGTGGAAGAAAAGGCGAATTTCAGAGAGGTAAAGGCAATAAAATATACCTCGCTATTACCCGAAACAATAAGCTGTATTGCCCTGAAAAAAGAACTATTCATTTTCCCCTGCAAAGATCATGTCTCAATATCATCCTTTATTTGTAAACTATTTGTAAACATCAGGGTAGAAGAGCTGCTGGCCAGCTTTTCTGAAATTTCTGATTATGTCCTGACCCTCCCTCGATGTTACGAAATCGATGAAAGCCATTGCACCGCTGTAATTGACATTGGGATACCTGGCAGGATTCACTGCAATCACACCGTACGGGTTGTACAGAATGGGATCTCCCTCGAATAGAATCAATATGTCAACTTTATCCTTCAATGAGAGATAGGTTCCCCTGTCTGACAGGGTATATGCATTCAAATCATCTGCCATGACAATCACGGCACCCATACCCTGTCCAGCTTCTTTATACCAGTTGCCTACCGGTTTGATATCCGCCTGTCTCCATATCTCTTTCTCTTTGATGTTGGTACCCGATTCATCGCCCCTGGAAATGAAACCCGAACCACTTTCTACTATTTTTCTAAAGGCGCCGGCTGCACTCTTTGCTCCCCTTATTCCCGCAGGGTCCGTTTCAGGGCCAAGTATGACAAAATCGTTGTGCATGAAACCCTGCCTGGCTACTCCGTATCCTTCTCTTATGAATTCATCCTCTTTCCTCCTCGCATGTACCATAAGTACATCGACATCACCCCTCTCACCCAATGTCATTGCCTTACCGGTACCGACAGCTATCACTTCCACCTGTATTCCCGTTTCAGCTTCAAAGGCAGGTATCAATACATCGAGCAAACCACTGTTATCCGTGCTGGTAGTGGTGGCCAGGCGAAGTCTGTGCATAGATTCGCCTTTTCCGAGACCATGGGCTATTCCAACAGAAAAACCGATGATAAACAGTAATGAAATGATTTTTTTAACAGACTCCAAGCGTGTTATCCTCCTTTCCAAACACGGGAGGCGAAACCGTTTCCGGTATCACCCTAAGAAGCATTGTCAAGTCATGCTTCACGGCTTCGTATCCATAGACCCTTGTTCGTTTGTCCTTAGGAATCGAAGCTCGGAGGTTCTTCTTCCAAATTGAACTCTAAGTATAGAAGAAAAGTGAAAACGAAGTCAAGAAATACAGGATCATTCGGTATTGAACATTATTCTCACAATCTTTATATTTTCAGCATGAAAGAAAAATACGATATAATTCTTGTCGGTCATATCTCTAAAGATATAATCATTGTCAAAAACAGAAGAACCGAGACCCTCGGAGGAGCCGTATTCTACTCCTCTATTGCGGCGAAACGATCGGGAGTCGATGTCCTTGTAGTGACTAAACTTTCCGAGAAGGATTTTTCACTGCTCGCGTATTTTGAGAAAGAAGGAATAGATACGGTACCAATACCATCTAGACATACAACCTCCATCGAAAATATTTACTATACGGAAGACATGGATAGAAGGAAGGTAAGGTTGATATCCCGGGCAGAACCATTCACGCTGGATGATATACCAAATGTAAGAGCAAATGTTATTCATCTTGCAGGACTTTTCAGGGGAGAAATACCCGACACCCTTATAGAACCACTTTCAGAGAGAGGTGCTATCGCTCTCGATGTTCAGGGAATACTGCGCTGTAGTGAAGAGGGCAAACTTCTTTTCAAAGACTGGGAAAAGAAAGAAAAACTGTTACCAAAAATTACATATCTAAAAACGGATACCGCGGAGGCAGAGATAATAACGGGAATAACGGACAGGGAGCAGGCTGCAAAACTACTCTACGAAATGGGGGCACGCGAAGTAATGGTCACCCACTCATCCGAAGTGATACTCTTCGACGGGAAAAGAATCTACAGGGCACCATTTACATCAGAAAACTTATCGGGAAGAACGGGAAGGGGTGATACATGCTTTGCATCATACCTTGCCTACAGAATATCTCATGGTATCGCGGAAGCCCTGAATTATGCGGCCGCACTTACCAGCACTAAAATGGAAACTCCTGGTCCATTTCAGGGCACTGAGTCGGCTGTACTCGAGAGAATAGAGAGGGAAAAGAAAAACGGGGATGGTTAAACTACCTCTCCAGGATCCATTCATTCCTTGAATCTATGAATCTCATGACATTCTTACTGGCAACAATAATTCTTCCGTCACCATGAATAATCTTTATCTCATCCTTTACTATATTGATTTCAGATACCTTAAAGAGTTCCTCTCCTACCCTCACATTGGCTCCAACAGAGGGAAATCCTTTCTTGAGAACACAGTAAGTGTCATACTCGTATGCTAGGCAACAGAGCAACCTCCCACAGGGCCCGGAAATTTTCATCGAATTAAGCGTAAGGTTCTGTTCCTTTGCCATTTTGATTGAAACCGGCACGAGCTTATCGGTTACAGAATTGCAGCAGAGAGCTCTCCCGCATACTCCGACACCTCCTATTACACGAGCCTCGTCTCGCACACCGATTTGCCTTAGCTCAATTCTCATTTTAAACTCCGAAACGAGTACCTTTACCAACT
Organism: Spirochaetales bacterium; assembly: GCA_027021365.1. Lineage (GTDB taxonomy): Bacteria > Spirochaetota > Spirochaetia > SZUA-6 > SZUA-6 > JALUUM01. The sequence goes on along the minus strand of JALUUM010000032.1, from coordinate 73,343 downwards.
CTCTGAAATCCACACGTGACTCTGCGGTAAAAAAGAAAAGTATCTTCGGCTCATCGAGGAGATAATGTGCCTGAACAAGTTTCATCTCCAGGCCAAGTTCATCTATCTTTTCCCTGCATATACGGAAGGCTTTCTCTTCCCTTTTCTTGTTTTCTTCATACCGTAATATGTCCTCTTCGGTAGCCTTCCTCACAATCAGCCATTTTTCCTCATCAGCCTCTATGTCCTCAAAATGACGTACCGCTCCAAGGACCCTGGCCAGATCATTTCCATAACGAGTCGAAACAACCAGGAGGTCATTCTGATTTACTTCGGTATCACCTTCAAGCTTTATCACTTCCGTAGCATTGGAATAGATAATCTTGACTCTTATATATTCTCCCTTCTTTATCTTTTCCTGTATCAATTCTCTCATATGAACAATACTCCCAGATAAAACTCATTTGAAAATAAAATCAGGACAATAGGTCAACCAGCATTCCGTTTATCTCTTCCACCTTTTCAAGGATCATCAACTGGTCTCTCTGATTCCTCAATACTTCAGCAGCAAGCTGTTCCAACTTTCTATCTATTATTTTAACCAATGTAAAGCGTTTTCTCTTAAGAATATCTAATCCGGAAACTCTTTCCTCGAGAATAACAGCCTTGTTCACTATATAGTTTATGAAGTCACCAACTCTCTTCTTGTATTCCTTTATATTATCGATTGTCGGATTTTCTGCCAGTTTTTCCCCCATTGCGCTCACCTCATCGAGCAGCTCTTCCAGGTTTCTGCTATCTTCCTCGGAGTAGTACCTTCTGTAGCTGACACCACTTCCCCCTTCCGCCTCCTCAACCCGGCCGACGATATCGGAAAAAACAGAGATTCCCTTTAATTGCTTCTTATCCTTTCTCTTCCTCTCCGGCCTCTTGAACAGGGAGGAATCACCTACAGATTCTATTCTATCCATTCTTATTTATTTGAATGAGATTGATTTTTCTTTGCGTTTGAAAATACGGCCCTTTTGATTTTCTCCTCCGGAAATGTTTTCATCAATGGCGAAGGCAACAGCGGTTTCTGCCTTTTCCCGTGAAGCATCAATACTCTTCTCCTCTTCCTCCCTCATCTCTCCGTGACTGACAGCCGTCTTCTCTATTCTGCATGTACCGTCAAAGAGCACCCCTTCCTCTATTATCAACCTCGGTGCCCTTATATTTCCAATCATCATACCTGTGGATAAAATGATAACCTTCTCAGTGGCATAGATGTTTCCTTTGACAACCCCACCAACAACGATAGTTCCCCCGTATATCGTGCATTCTGCACGGCCATTGCTTCCGATTAACACCTTACCCTTTGTCTTTACAGTCCCGGAGAAATCACCATCTACACGAAGTAAGCCGTTTAATTCAAAGTCACCCCTTAAATGGGTGCCTTCTCCTATTATGGAGTTTATAAAGGAATCTTCCTGAAACTGATTGCTGCTCATAATTTACCTGGATTTTCTTACGTATTTTTCTACCAGAGGACTTTCTATGTTAAGGAATTTAATCGGATTTACAACCTGAGTTCCAATTCTTACCTCATAGTGCAGATGCGGGCCGGTCGAAAGACCGGAGTTGCCCATAAATGCTATTACCTGTCCCCTCCTTACATACTGCCCCTTTTGAACAGTCACCTTTTGAAGGTGTGCATATCTCGTGTAAAAGCCATACTTGTGCCTTAGAATGATATATATCCCGAAACCATGCACATCATTTCCTATGGTTTCTACCGTCCCGTTTGCCGTGGCTACAATGGGAACTCCATATCCCCATGCTATGTCGATACCCTTGTGCAGGTACCACTGCCCGGTAAAGGGATGAATACTCGGTCCAAAATACTGGGTAATATTCCCCCTGACATCTTTCAAAGGCCAAAGGGTGGGAATATCAACAAGCAGTTCCTTTTGTGAGAGAAGAACTTTGCTTATCTCGTTAAGAGGTTTCACCGCATTGTCAAGATATGTACGAAGGCTCTTGAGCTCGCTGAGCTCTCTTAAGCTACTCTCCGAAACATTTCCAAGACTGATAAAAGAAGAGAGGTCACCTCCCTCCCCGTCGAGGAAATAATTCTTTGATTTACCGGAGTTCATTACTTCCAGAACACTGTTAAGGCTTGTCTTGAATTCCTTGATAGATTTTCTAAGTGAAGCAATCTCCTCTTTGAAACCCTCCAGGGTGGCTTCACTCTGATGCAGGTTGGAATCTATCCTTGTTATCTGTCTGTTGGTACCCGTAAAATGAGTGGTAAGCCAGAAAAAAGAGACAAGCAGTACGGTGAGTAGAAAAATGAAAAAAACAAGGGTGAAAACAGATATCTGGAAGTTGAAGATATTTTTTTCAGAATGGGGAATGAACATGACGGTAAATTTCTGTTTTCCCTTCTGAAAAATCTTCTGAAAGAAGAGGAATACTTTACTCTTGACCTTGTGTGATTTTTTCTCTATATGTGTGACAAGTTCAGCCTCAAACTGCTTGTATTTGTTCACGGGTGACACGGCTGCCTCTTCCTTTTACTATCTCGATATGAGACAATTTTGAGAACTTTTGTTAATGAGAATATCATGTGATGTAATATTTGTCAAATATAATGTTGACTATCCTCCTATGTAATGTTATTCTCTTATCTACCAAAAGTATTGTAATATACTTTCCATACTTATTCTCAATAAAAGTGGTACTATATGAGATTTTTTGACACACATGCACATATTGGACTTATAAACGAAGACCCCATTGAACAGCTTCTCATCGTAAAAGAGGCCAAACAGGATAACGTCGAGGTAATAGTGTCCATTTCCAATAATCTTAGGGACTTCTTCCAAATCTATGAAAATTTGAAAACGGCAACACATGTCTATCATAGTATCGGCGTTTCACCATCAGAAGTTACCAATCCGGGTAAAGATTGGGAAACTCAGATAGAGGATGGGGTTAAACTCGATAGGGTTATTGCCATAGGAGAGATAGGCCTGGACTACTACAGGAAGTACGGTGACAGAAATTCACAGATAGAACTTTTCATCAAACAGCTCGAAATGGCGGAGAAATTGAACCTCCCGGTGGTCATCCACAACAGGGATGCCGGGCAGGATGTACTGGACATTTTAAGAGATGAACTTCCCTCTCGAGGAGGCGTACTGCACTGTTACTCGGAGGATTACGAGTATGCAAAAAAGGCACTGGAACTGAACCTCTACATATCCTTTGCAGGCAATGTAACCTATAGGAATGCAAGGAATCTTCACGATACTGCGAAGAATATTCCTCTGGAAAGGATGGTCATAGAGTCAGAAGCACCTTTCATGGTACCCTCCGTGTACCGCGGAAAGCGGAACAAGCCATCATACATCAGTGAAACGGCTAAATTCATTGCAAGGCTACGGGACATGGAGGTGGAAGAACTCTCTGAAATACTCTTTCAGAACGGTGCAAGGCTCTTCGGCCTGGATCCTGATAAACTGTAGTCCGTATGAAGTGATTATTGCCGATAAGAAACTCAAGGGAAATATATTTCTTGCTCCGATGGCAGGCTATACCGATATAGCCTTCAGAACTGTGTGCTTCAGGTTCGGGGCAGCCCTCGCCTTTACCGAGATGGTGTCATGTGAGGCACTTGTCCGAGGAAGCAGAAAGACTTTCGATCTCCTGGCAAGGGGAGAAGAAGAAGGTCCTCTCGGTTTCCAGTTATTCGGAAGTGATGCCCTTACCATTTCAAGGGCGGTAAGGATCGTTTCCTCTCACTCACCCTTCATAATCGATTTGAACTGCGGCTGCTCGGTGCCAAAGGTACTAAAGACAGGTTCCGGCGCTGCCCTGCTAAAAGATCCCGAGAAACTTTACAGGATAGTCCTTTCGATGAAGGAGTCCACCTCCCTTCCCATATCGATAAAGATAAGGTCGGGATGGGACGCTAATTCGATCAATTTCATCGAAATTGGGAAAGCAGCGGAGGAAGCCGGTGCAAGTATGGTTACACTTCATCCGAGGACAAGGGCACAGGGTTTCTCAGGTAAGGCAGAGTGGAAACATATAGCACAACTTAAAAAGGCCTTGAAGGTGCCAGTTACGGGCTCGGGCGATCTCTTTACCACGGAAGACATCAAAAGGATACTCGACTTTACCGGTTGCGATGCAGTAATGTTGGCGAGGGGAGCAATCGGTAATCCCTTTATCTTTGCAGGCAGGCTGCCTGGCTGCAGGGAAAAACTGCTCACCGCAATGGAGCAGCTAAAGATTGCCATTAGATACAAGGGAGAGAAAAGGGCATGCAAGGACATGCGAAAGCATATCGCCGCATATTCCAAAGGGCTACCTGACTCTTCAAGGCTGAGGAATAACCTGATAAGGGCTTCCTCCTACGGCGAGTATCAAAAAATAATATCCGAATATCTATCCGCGCATTGCAGCAAAACCACTTGATTTTAGGATTTATTCGACAGCATTCCGTTGTTATTCATGACAATTCAAATAATTTGTTGAATTTTTAGTGAAGTGATAATAAAATGTCTGATAAGCAGGAACAAATGGCAGGTTTGATAGAAAGAATAAAAAGTATTTTCGATACCTTACTCATTCGTGACCCCAAGGAACTTCAGAGACGGAGAGAGTTGAGGAAAATCCATGATTATCTGAAAAACCTGAAACCTTCCTACTACAAGCAATCCTCTGGTGAGGTTCTGCCGGGTTTTGCAGTTATACTTCTCGATTTCGCACGAATCCTTCGCCCGATATGTGAGCTTTTGGGGAAGACCCTGGCCAATGCAGAACCCAAGGTTTCTTTTCTCTACAAACAATACCTTATCGAGAAGAGGCTCCCCGAGAAAGAATCGGAAAGAATAAGGATGCTCACCTATGAAAATGTGAAAGACAGAATCTTAAAGAGCCCCTCTCCGGAAACCGAGCTCAAGATAGTGGGAAATGAAATACAGGAAATCATAAAGAACCTTTCCTCCCCTCAATTCAACAACTTCGACCTTGAATACAACCAGTTGAACAAGCTCATTGCACTCTGCAAGTTCGATATGGAAAAGATCCTCAAGCTCTTCGACATGAAGATAAGGTTAGATTCCAAGCAAAAGCCCAATTTCACACCTGTCATGGGAGAACAGGTTATAAATGAACTGCTCGATATCTACTTTATCCTATGGAATTTCAATCCGGAGCTTGGTGTAGAGAACAATCTCTCGATGCTCATGGAAAGGTTGAGCAGGGTGAATACGGAAGAAGGCAAAATCAAACTGCACAAGCTCATAAACAGGTTGAAACAACTGTTAAAGAAACACCTCTCTCAGAGTACTATCCTTCTTCTTATCAGGGCAATAAAACAGGACCCCTTCTTTACACCGGAAAGGGATAAGGAATTTCATACCTTCATTGAATATTACAAGAGAACACTCACGGACAGATATATACAGATAAGGGACAGAATCCTTAGGGAGAGACGAGAAAATGCAATTGCCCAGGATATAGAGGCACTTTTTGGAAAAGCGGAGTTACTTGCCATAAAGGGGTATAATGAAAAACAGTCCGAGATTCTTATGCTCGAAAATTTTCCCGGTTTCAAATTCATCAAACCCTTAAGGATAGTAAAGAGCTTTATCGTTGCAAAATTCGAAAAGAACATTAGGGAAGATGTAAACAAGCTCCTCGTTGAGGGTTACTTCGAAAACAAGTTCTTTCAGGATTCTCTTTCCAATGTATACCATACCTGTTCACAGTTTCTGGAAAAAATGTCGGAATTCGAGGATCAAATCAATGAAAACTCCAAGTTTTCGATAACAAACCTTAATAAGTATCTTAAAGTTTACTCTACCGGCAGAAAGGTCGAGGCCACTATCACGAGGATGATCGAGTCTCTTGATGGTGAGGTGTTGGAATTTCTCGAGGAGATAATAGGAGGATTCTACAAACTTGCCTCACTTCTCCGTGAAGTCCTGAACGATTACAGGCAGAGTACCCCCACCTATATCTCCAATCTCAAGGTCATAGGAGGAGTCAAGAACAGGGAATACATGGGTCAGCTACTCAATGATTACAACGACATCATAAAACTGATAAGGATAATGAAAAATTTCACCATAATAAAACCATCCATCGAGGAAGCCAAGGCAAAACAGAAAAAGGTTGTTGCAGCCGCCGGAGAGGGACAAGCGGCTGAAAAAGATTCTCTCTAGGCTTTTTTCGAGGATTTATTCCTCTTATCAATCCACCACTCGATTCTCTTCCCTATCACTTTCTCGAATCCAAAACCACTGGGTTCGTAATACTTTCTCTTCCCCATTACCTTAGGGAAATAATCCTGGTTGACAACCCTGCCAGGATAATCATGGGGATACTTGTAACCTTTCCCGTACCCTGCCTTTCTCATAAGCGATGTTACCGGATTTCTTAAATACATGGGAACCGGTGCCCTTGAAAATTCATGAGCATCTTCTTTTGCTCTGCCATAGGCAGTATAAATCGAATTGCTCTTTGGTGCAGTTGCAAGGTAAACAACTGCCTCTGCTAGTGCAAGGTCACCCTCCGGCATTCCAAGAAAATGTACTGCATCCTTTGCCCTTACGGTAATCTCCAGGGCATTGGGGTCTGCAAGCCCAACATCCTCAGTTGCAACACGAATCAGTCTTCTTGCAATGTACAACGGATCCTCACCTCCTTCCAGCATCCTTGCAAGCCAATAGAGAGCTGCATCAGGATCGGAACCTCTTATACTCTTGTGCAGGGCTGAAATCAAATTGTAGTGGCCCTCCCCGTCCCTGTCATACTCAGGTATTTTACCCTGCAGAACCTCATTCAGCCTCTTGAAGGTCAACTTGACCACAGGTCTTTCCCCCGGCCCTTTTGCCTGAGAAGTTTCAACCGGTCTGCCAGCTGGCTCAGATGCGGCTGCCTCTCCGTGTTTCTCTGCCTCTACCATAAGCTCCAGAATATTAAGAGCAGCCCTTGCATCTCCTTCGACATACTCTGCAATCACCTTAAGAAGATCTTCCTCGCAGCGAATATCCAGAGTTCTGTATCCCCTTTCCTTATCCTCCAGGGCCTTTTTCATAAGTTCAAGAATCTCACCTTCGTCCAGTGGCTCGAGAATCAGTACTCTCATACGAGAGAGGAGAGGGGATACTATGGAAAAGGAGGGATTCAGAGTCGTGGTTCCTATTAGTGTTATCACCCCTCTCTCCACATAGAGCAGGAAAGCATCCTGCTGGGCCTTGTTGAACCTGTGAATTTCGTCTATGAAAACGAGGTTTTTCCCCGTTGTCCTGCTTTCCAATTCCTTAAAGAGGTTCTTCAGTTCCCTTATTCCGGAGACGACGGCGGAAAACGGATGAAAGCTGTAACCGAATATCTTCGCAAGGATATAGGCAAGTGATGTTTTTCCGCATCCGGGCGGACCCCACAGGATCAGCGATGGAAGGTGACCGGATTTGATTATGATATCCAGCGCCTTACCCTCGCCAAGAAGGTGCCTCTGTCCGATGAACTCATCGAGGTTTCGTGGGCGCATTCTCTCTGCAAGCGGCTTCCTGCCCTCTCCTTGTTCAAGGGTTGGCTTTTCTATATCGCCTGCTATGCCTTCGAGAAAGCCCTGCTCGGGGTTCTCATTATTTTCCTTTTTCTTCATCCTCCGTATCCTCCCCGCTATTGACTGTGGATGTTTTAGCATGTTATATAGACCTGTGGAAAGGGGTAAACTCAAACACCACTGCGGAATAGCCGCCATCTACTCGAAGAAAAGTTCCAACATTCCGGAAAAACTTTTCTATGCCCTCTACTCCCTCCAGCACAGGGGCCAGGAAAGCGCAGGCATAGCCTACAGGCGGCACGGGAGGATAACATCCTACAAGGACCTCGGAATGGTTTACAATGTTCTCTCCCATTACCTAAAGGAGGAACATCCCTCACACCTGGGTATAGGCCATGTCAGGTATTCCACTCACGGTGCCAACAAAATAGAAAACGCCCAGCCCATTGTGGTTTCATGCAACAAGGGTAACATCGCACTCGCACATAATGGCAACCTCTCCAACTCTGCGGAACTCCAGGAACGACTCTTTGCCGAAGGTTCCATATTTCAGACGACAACGGACACCGAACTGATCCTTCACCTCCTGGCTAAGTCAAGGGAGAAAGATTTCGACGCTGCTCTCCTCGAAGTCCTTACGCAGGTGGAGGGGGCATACAGCCTCGTAATGATTAACGACGATACCCTTATTGCCGTAAGAGACCCCAGGGGTTTCAGGCCCCTTGTAATGGGAAGAAAAAACATGAGCGGCGAGGATGAAATCACCCTCTTTGCATCCGAGACCTGCGCGCTGGACATGTTCAAGCCGGATGAGGTGAGGGAGGTGGAACCGGGTGAGATTGTTACCGTGGGAAAGAGCGGCATCACTTCACTGCAATTCGGTTCCCCGCAATTCAGTATTCACACCACATCTTCATTTGGAAACCGGGTCTCGAATAATGAGAACGCCAACAGCGCGATGAAAACCAAAATGAAAAGGAGTCAGTGCATATTCGAACTGATCTACTTTGCCAGGCCCGATTCCACAATTTTCGGATACACCGTGCATTCCATAAGAAAGAAGATGGGCGCTTGCCTGTTCGAAAGGGATGAAAGACCCGGTGATACCGTTATCTCGGTCCCGGATTCGGGTAACAGCGCTGCCCAGGGCTATGCAAATGCCTCCGGCATCCCATACGAACAGGGATTGACACGTAACCATTACACGGGAAGGAGTTTCATACAGCCCACCAAATCGATGAGGGAGTTCGGTGTACGAATGAAACTTCACCCGGTAAGAGATGCAATAGAGGGAAAGAGGCTTACCGTTGTGGATGACTCCCTCGTAAGGGGAACCACCAGCAAGACACTGGTAAAACTCCTTAAGGATGCAGGTGCAAGGGAGGTTCACATGAGGCTCTCCTCACCGGAAATAAAATACCCCTGTTTCTTCGGAATCGATATTCCTACGAAGGAGGAACTTATTTCCAACAGGCTGACACCCGAGGGGATAGCAAGAGAGATAGGGGCGGATTCGGTAATGTTTCTCTCTATCGAGGACCTAAAGAGTTGCGTAAGTAATCCTGAAGATTTCTGTTACGCATGTTTCGACGGGAATTATCCCACCGGGGACGGGAATTATCCCATCGGGGCGGGAGACCCTGATAGAAAGTCCGAAAGTGACCCTGGTAGAAACTTAGATAAAAACCCTGAAAGTGACTCTGAAAGAGACCCTGAAACGGGTAACTGCCCTTGAAGGGCAACGGGAGGGGAACTTTGAAAGAGAATGCAGCCGAAAAACACGTTATAAAAACATACAGAGATGCCGGTGTCGATATAGAGAGAGGCGAAAACATAACATCATTTATCAGGGGTTTGAAGTCACCTTCGGTAGGCAGGCAAATAGGCGCCTTCTCCGCAGGTTTTGAAATCGATACATCACACTACAAGAATCCCGTAATCCTCTCCACAACCGACGGTGTAGGCACCAAGATACTCGTTGCAAGGGAGCTCGGCAGGCTGGATACAATAGGAATAGACCTGGTTGCCATGTGTGTGAACGACCTCCTGGCCTCCGGTGCCCTTCCTCTTTCCTTCCTCGACTACATCGCCTGCGGAAAAATAGAAGAAAACACGATAAGAGAGATAATAACGGGCATTGTAAGGGGCTGTGAGATAGCGGGCTGCACACTCTCCGGCGGGGAAACTGCCGAACTTCCCGACATGTACGGGGAGGACGACTTCGACCTTGCGGGCTTTGCCGTCGGTATCGCAGAGAAGAACCACCTGCTACCCAGGCTCGACAGCATCCACAGAGGAGACCAGGTCTTTGGCCTCCCCTCCTCCGGCATACATTCCAACGGCCTTTCCCTAGCAAGGAAGGTGATCCCTCCAACCATGAAAGAGGCAAGAGAGATGCTTCTAATTCCCACCAGAATCTACTCCGAAGAAATGAAGGCACTCCTCTCAACGGGAAAGGTTCTTGCTGCAGCCCATGTTACAGGAGGCGGAATAGTATCCAACCTCTCCCGGGTCATTCCCAAGGGGCTGAAACCCCTTCTCGACTTCTCATGGAAGATACCTGAGATTTTTGAAATCATCCGCAGGGAAGGAAAAATAGAAATCGATGAGATGTACAGGGTCTTCAACATGGGTATCGGGATGTGCTTCGTTGTTTCACGGAAGGATAAGAAATCCATTGTTGATTTTTGCCACGCCAGGGAGGTAGATATCGTCCACATGGGAGAGCTCTCCGATGGCTAAGATAGCAGTCTTTGCCTCTGGCAACGGTTCCAACTTCGAGGCCATTGCATCGAAACTTCAGGGCACCCTCCACAGGATCGAGTTTCTCCTTTGCAACAAGAGGGGAGCAAGGGTGATAGAGAGGGCAAAGAAGTTTGGGATACCGGTCTATACTGTGGATTACAGGAAAGCAGAGAGAGAAAAGGTTGAAGAAGAAATAATCGGCCTCGTGGAAAAACATAGAATAGATCTCATAGTGCTTGCAGGCTGGATGAAGATACTTACACCACATTTTACCGAACGTTACAGAAAGAGGATACTAAATATCCACCCGGCACTCCTTCCAAAATATCCCGGAACCAATGCAATAGAGAGAAGCTACCGGGCGGGAGACATGGAACTCGGGATAACGATTCACTTCGTGGACTCGGGTGTGGATACCGGCCCCATAATACTTCAGAAATCATTCCAAAGAAACGGAAAAGAAACTCTTACTGAGGTGGAAGAACATATTCACAGAATGGAACATTTATACTATCCTGAGGTCGTCAAAAAACTGCTCGATGATATAGGAGATTCAAATGAATGAGAAAAAATCGGGGGCCTATGCCCTGATAAGTGTCTGGAACAAAACCGGCCTGGAAACCATTGCCTCCGCCCTTGCAAGCAGGGGCTACCAGATCCTTTCCACCGGAGGAACGGCCAGGTACCTCTCCTCCAGGGGAATCGAAGTGACTATGGTAGAGGATGTGACAGGTTTCCCCGAGGTCCTCGATGGACGGGTAAAGACACTTCATCCCGTTATCCATGCGGGAATACTTGCCGACAGAAAGAATCCCAAACACATGGACCAGCTTGCAGGTAAGAATATCGGCCCGATCGACTTCGTTATCTGTAACCTCTACCCATTCGGAGATGTTCTTGAAAAAACATTAGCCAAAAAACCACGGCTCTCACTATCTGACAGGGAAGAGCTTTCCGAACTCATAGAGAATATAGACATCGGCGGGGTAGCGATCTTGAGGGCCGCCTCAAAGAACTACGCCTCAGTGGTAACGATTACCGACCCTGCCGATTATAAGGTAATGGCAGAAAAGCTGGATGCCGGCCATGATATTTCGGAGGAAGAACGTTTCAGGCTTGCCGTCAAGGCTTTCACTGCCACGGCCCGATACGACACATTGATTTCTTCCGCTTTGAGTGCGATCGCCTCTGCAGGTGAGGACACAGAGGAGGCGGTGGAAAGTATCAACCTTTTTCTTGAAAATATTTTCGTACCGAGGTACGGCGAAAACCCGCACCAGAGGGCCTTCGTTTACAGGAAGGCCGCCTCTTCACTGGAAGGCCCGGGCAACTCGGCCGGGAGAGGGATTCTCGGGCTGAAACAGCTTCAAGGGAAGCAGCTTTCGTACAACAACATCCTCGACTCGCAGGTTGCGGCGGAACTTGCAGACTCCTTCGGTGAACCGGCAGCCGTTCTTCTGAAACACCAGATACCCTGCGGAGTGGCAATAGGAGACAACCTCACCGACAACTACCGAAGGGCACTTGCCTCGGACCCCGTTTCTCCCTTCGGGGGTATCTTTGCCTTCAACAGGGAGGTTACGGTAGAGCTTGCAAAAGAGCTTGCAGATTTCTTCTTCGAGGTGCTTATTGCCCCGTCTGTCTCTGAAGAAGCCCTTGAGATTCTGGGAAAAAAGAAAAACTTAAGGATACTTACCGGCAAACCGGATGTTTCTGCAAAGTGGGATTTTAGAAGTGCCGGGCCTCTGATCCTCCTTCAGGAGAGCGACAAGCTTGAGAGTGCAGTTAAGACAGAGGCAGTCACCTCACGAAAGCCAACGGAAGGGGAGCTACATGACCTTCTCTTTGCCTACAATGTATGCAGAATGGTCAAATCGAACGGTATCGTACTTGCCCGTAACGGGGCAACGGCGGGAATCGGATCCGGCCAGCCCAACAGGGTTGGTGCACTGGAAATTGCTTTGAACTACAGGAATAACATGAAGAATCCCCCGGCCAATTTCGTTTTGGCATCGGACGGATTCTTCCCATTCTCCGATTCGGTAAGGATTGCCGCAGAAAACGGATGTACAGCCATTATTCAACCGGGAGGTTCCATTCGAGACTCAGAGAGCATCGAAGAGGCAGAAAAGCATGGCATGGCCATGGTCTTTACGGGAACGAGGCACTTCAGGCATTGATTGCTGATTGATTGCTGGTTGTAATGATATTTAGAATATATTAAAAAGGGGAGGAGAACAGTTTTTGAGAGTACTAGTAATAGGTTCCGGAGCAAGGGAGCACGCTATTGCCTGGAAGTTCTCGCAGAGCAGGAGAATCGCAGGCCTCTTTGCGCTGCCCGGGAATGCCGGAACGCAAGAAATCGCCGTAAATATCGGCGGAATTTCAACGGATGACTTTGACGGGATTCTAGATGCATGCAGGAAAAACAGGATAAACACCGTCTTCGTTGGCCCCGAGACTCCGCTTGCTAAAGGAATCGCAGACTTCCTCGAGAATGCAGGAATTCCGGTGATCGGGCCGAAAAAACGGGCTGCAATGCTCGAATCGAGCAAGGCCTATGCAAAGGACTTTCTTCACAGACACGGTATCCCTACCGCCTTGTCAGTCGAATTCGATGATCCCGAAGAATTCAAGGGATATATCGAAGAAAACGACGGCAAGGAAGTCTTCGTGATAAAGAAGAGTGGGCTTGCCGGGGGAAAGGGCGTTTTGGTTACAGACAGCAGGAGAGAGGCAATCGACTTCGGGCTTAACATCCTTTCGGATGACAGGCTGATTGTGGAGGAGTACCTCGAAGGCTTCGAGGTTTCGATTTTTGTTCTCTCCGACGGCAAGCATCAATCTATTCTCCCACCATGTTCCGATTTCAAGAAGGCCCATGATGGCGATAAGGGGCCGAATACGGGAGGAATGGGTTCCATTTGTCCCGTGCCCTGGGTGGATACGAAGCTCAGGAAGAACATAACAGACAGAATCGTGAAACCGGTTTTCCGGGCCCTGGAAGAGGAAGGCATTACATATACCGGTATTCTCTACTTTGGCCTCATGATAACGGAGGATGGACCGAAGGTACTCGAGTTCAACGTTAGGCTTGGTGACCCGGAGACCCAGGTACTGCTTCCTCTGATAGAGAATGACATTGGGAACCTGTCCGATGCCATTATAAATGGAAACCTCGATACGATTACGGTGAAGGTAAAGGACAGTTCGGCACTGGGAGTCGTTGTAGCTGCCGATGGGTATCCGGGTAGTTACAGAAAGGGAATAGAGGTGGAATCTTTGCCAAGGTGCCCTCGGACCGGAGGGGAAGAGGTCCTTGTCTTCCACTCCTCAACGGTGAGGGACGAGAGCGGAAGGATACTCACAGGCGGTGGGAGGTGTTTTACCGTGGTCGGGCTTGGAAGGGACACTATTACTGCCGCAGCTACGGCCTACCAGGCAGTAGAAGAGGTGAAATTCCAGGGTGCCTGGTACAGAAGAGACATAGGAAAGAAATTTTTTGTCGATTAAAGAATTTGATCAAGGAGATGGATCAAGGAAATGACTGACCTTCTTTTTCTTATAGGCTCGAATTCGGACAGAGAGAGGGTGCTTCCGGCTCTTGAACTCCTGGAGGAGAGGAAATTGAGTTACGAGCTTCATGTTTTCTCTGCCCACAGGAACCTCGATGACCTCTTAAGTTTCCTTGAATCGAGAGAAGGTGATTTCAGGTTGGTAATAGCTGCTGCCGGCCTCTCTGCTGCTCTCCCGGGAATAGTTGCCGCCAAAACCAGGTTACCGGTAATCGGGGTTCCCCTGGTTGCAGGTGAGCTATCGGGGATAGATGCGCTTCTCTCCATAAGCCAGCTTCCGAAGGGCGTTCCTGTTGCCACCATGGGAATAGGGAAACAGGGCCTCTTGAATGCCGTTTTGCTTGCAGAAAGAATCCTTAAAATGAAAGAGGCTTGAGTGTTGACCGAGCAAGCGGACAGTTAAAATCATCCTTACAGCCATCCCTACGGGCACCTACATTTCAAAGCCCTGTTGCCTTCTTACCTCGTACATGATTATCCCTGCTGCAACTCCCACATTAAAGGAATCCACGTGTCCCCTTGCAGGAATGGCAACTATTTCATCACACCTCTCCCGTACCAGCCTGTGAAGTCCCCTTCCCTCGCTTCCCATGACAATTGCAACCCTGCCACGTAAATCGACCCTGTCAATCGGCTTGCCATCCATGTCTGCACCATAGACCCAGTATCCTTCACTTTTCAGTTCCTCCATGGCACGATTCAGGTTTACCGCAACTACCATATCCACGTAACTGTCTGCACCGGATGAGACCTTCGATACCGTTGGGCCATCCTCCGCACTTCTCCTGGAGGGGAGGATTACCATATCCACTGCAAACTGATCCGCGCTGCGGAGAATGGAGCCGAGGTTCTGAGGATCAGTTATGCCATCGAGGAGGATTACCAGGGAATTGTCACTTTCAATCTCCTTGAGCTTCTCCTTCAAAGATCGATACTTGGTTTTTCCCTTGACTGTCCCTCTATCCTCGAAGAGAACCAGAAGAGCCCCCCTGTGGTTTTCACCCCCGGCAAGCCTTGTCAACTCATTTTCTGATACCCTTTCCACCGGTAGCTCGATTCTCCTGGCAAGCCCGATTAGACGGTGTATCCTTGAATTCTCCCTTGAAATTTTGAGTATCCCTGAAATCCTTCCAAGCTTAAGGCGTTCCTCTATCGAATGGTAACCGTATATGTTCAAATCAGAATTACCTACTTCTCGTAATCCTTTATAACATCTGGCTTACCGTCGAAGTCCGTATCCTTTTCGTATTTTTTTATGTAGATTCCCTTGTAGAGGTATATCCATATATCAGTCTTTCCGTCGAAATTGGAATCTATTTCCTCCCGGACAAGAACCCCCTCATCGTCGTAGAAATAGAAATCATCCATCCTACCGTCGTAGTTGTAGTCCATCTCCTCGCGCTTCAACTTCCCATCCTTGCTGTAGTCTGCAAGGTAATCGACCTTTCCGTCGAAATTCCTGTCCATTTCCATGTGCCTTATCTCGTTGTTTTCCATGTCATACCACTGGTCAGGCTTGCCGTCGGCATTGGAATCGGCAGTATAGATTGCAGGACTCTCTGCAAATGCAGGCACGGCAAGGATTATTATAATGATTATTGCGATGAAAAAAATTATGCTCTTCATAGATAAAAAATCGACAGGTTATGCCAAAAAATCTATAAAAATCTCACCCATTTTTTGTTTTTTCAAACTCATCGAGAAGTATATTGAGTTTTTCTGAAAGGCTTGTAAAATGATCTCCCTTTCTCAAACGTACCCTTACACCCCTCTCGCCTCTCAACATCTTTTCAATATCCTTTTCCATTCTGTAAACAGGACCGGCTATCCTGTTTGTATAGTAAATTCCGAAAATTGCAAGGAGAACCATTATCACGAGGTTGTTTATCAGTAAGGGGGGTAGTATTATCTCCAACCTGTTCACTCCCGGGATATCCCTCGTGGTGGTTACCCGAACTGTCTTTTTAACTCCGTTTTCCTCTACAACCCTCACCTCTGTTACCTGTTTGTGAATCGTTATAACCTCTTTAAAGAGGTTGTCGCCGTACATGTACTCAACCCAGTAATACAACAGCAGACCTCCCGTAAAAACGACGAGCGAGAAGAGAATCATGAACAGCACAAATGCTATAAGCCTGTACTGCAGCTTCTTGTTTACCACATGGATTTTTCTCTTGTAAATCACATTTTCCATTTTAACTTCCTCTCTGCCTGCGTATCTGTGTATCCCTTTACCTATGAAGGGCAGTACTCCTGGATTTCCTCGTTTCCCTTGAGGGCCTCAATAACACCCTCGGAGAGGGCCTGAAGTTCATTCTCTCCCGGATAAACTATAACCCTTCCGAGAAAAGAGACCCGATTCTTTATCTCTGATACCACGAAATCAGACCTTGCAAGACCGCCCGTCAATACAACGGCATCCACCTTACCATTCACAACAGCCGCAAGGGATGCTATTTCCCTCGAAATCTGATAACAGAGAGCCTGCATTACCTCGAGGCATCTCTTTCCGTCGAGGCCATCGGAGTTGTTTGCCTCTTCGCCTCTTCTGTAGGCAGCTATCGCAGCTTCGATTCTCTGTGCATCATTGGTACCAAGGTAGGCAACGACCCCGCCCCTTCCGGTTAGCTTCTTCTGAAGTGCAGCGGCATCGTGCGAGTGTGATAGAACGTATCGCATCCAGTCGCCGGCAGGAACAGTTCCTGCCCTCTCTATGGAGAAGGGACCGTCACCATCCAGTGCATTGTTGACATCGACAACCCTTCCGTTGTGATGTATGCCTATCGATGTCCCTCCCCCCATGTGAGCAACTATCAGGTTGCATTCGCCATAGCTCTTTCCCAGTTCCCTTGCAGCCTTCTTGGCACTCGCCTTCTGGTTTAAGGCGTGAAATATCGACTTTCTCGGGATCTCTGGTATTCCCGAATACCTGGCGAGGGGACTAAGTTCATCCACTACCACGGGGTCTACAATGAAAGCCTCGACACCGACTGTCTTTGCAATTTCATCGGCGATCAATGCTCCTAAGTTGGAAGCATGGCTTCCGTAACGTGCCGTACGGAGATCGTTCTTCATGTACTCGTTTACCCTGTAAACACCGCCCTTAAGCGGCCTTAAAAGCCCGCCCCTTGCTACCACAGCTTTCAGGTCCTTCAAGGAAAAGCCTTCCACCTCTTCTATGCTTTCCAGTACCGCCCTCTTACGGAACTCGAGCTGGTCTGCTACCTCCCTGTAACGGGAGAGAAGTGTCGTATCGTGGGATATGGACTTCCGCCAGATTTCTCCGCTTTCCGAGTAGATTGCAAGCTTTGTCGAAGTTGAACCGGGGTTTATTGCCAGAACGGTGAAAAGCTTTTCCACGAACCGCCTCCTTCTCTTCCTTCTGGCATCATTCTATTCCAAGCGGCCTTCTTTTTCAACTTAAAACACGGAAGATAAAAAAGAGGCGCCCGGGCATAAGTCCGAGCGCCTCTGTTATCATGCTTCGTTGCATGAATTCCTAGAATATCGGGTAGAAATCCCAGGAATCGATTCCGATAACAGATTCTGTATCACCTGACATCAGGCTTATAGGCATCCATGCTTCCATGTCACCGGGGTCGATACTACCGGTGTCATTCATATCGATAACTATCCTCACCCAGTCCTGACCGCTGCCTAAATAGCTGTGGTAGTAGAGTGATTGCAGTGATGGCCAATTGCCGTTTAAGCCGGTTATTGTGACATATCCGGTATCATCCACAAACATGGTCTGAGAATCTTGGCTCACCCATCCGCTTAAGTCATTGGGCCATATTTCAACCCAGAAAAGCTTATCCGTATTTGCCGGAATACCCGTAGGTCCCGTAGTCAGCTGGTTTACATCGATTGTTAAGTCATAGTAGATTCCCTCAACTGCTTCCGTACCTGACCTGACAAGGTATCTCCTTCCCGAGAAACTGCCATCTTCAAAATCTACATTTACATACAACCAGTAATCTCCCGCAGGAAGGTTACTGTAATCAACGTCCATGCTGAAAGAAGATGATGGTGGGTCTACGTTTATATCCTGGGCACTCCAATAACCCCCGGTCATATCATCGATCTCGTAATACACATGCGATACCCGACGATCCGGATCCTCTGTCTGAAACCAGTATGTAGATATCTGGCCCGGTGTACCAGCTTCAATAGCAAAGAATCCGCCTTTTATATTGAAGTTCAGGTTCATGGCCTTTGCGCCGAGATACGCATAACCGCCAATTGTATTCCAGTCATGCTCGTTTGGAAAATAGAATGTATCGTCCATCCATGTGTTGTTTGGATCGTTTTCATCGAAATTATTCCATGTTGCAGGCGCCTGGGGCTCATCCCAGTCTGGCCACTGGTTTCCGTTCTGATCTATCCAGACAACAACCTTGTACTGTCTTGGCCTGTCCTGGCTCCCCGGGACTCCCCAAAAGTCCAGGTACGCCTTCGGTACGGGGTTACCCTGAGGATCATACTGGTAGTCTATCGGTGCGCTCAAAGTATACATATAATAATCCGGATCTCCTGGCCCCAGATTTGCACTTTCGATTTTACCCCAGACTTCCCCACTCCAGTCTGCAAGCTGAGGGTCTATATCCACCTCTATCCATACCTCGTTGCCTCCTGTCTGTTTATCTCCAAACTCGGGGAACATTGCCTCGAGTATCGCATCACAACCCGATAGTACCAGGAGAGCGGAGAAAACAAGAACCAAACCTATAGTAATAAAATATCTTTTCTTCATCTTCATCACCTCCCCTTAGAAATACATTACCAGGTTTATCGACGGGACCGCCTGCTTCATGAAGGCATCGAAAGCGAGGCTTCTCGTCTTTTCGTGAAAGAGGCCTCCAATTACCTTCTTTACATCGGCAAAAGAGGGAAATACCGATGTAAGCGAAACATTGGCACCCCACCAGCCCATCTTTACTCCGGCACCTACTCTTATATTGGCACCGGCCTTGGGAATATCCAATTCCTGTTCAAACTGCTTGTACAGGTAAAGGTAATTTATACCCATCTCCGCATAACCCAGGAACGGTCCAATGGTAATCCTGGCACCCAAGTCGAACAGGTTTAGAAAACCTGGCCTTAGATAGCCTGTCCAGTCCTGTATCACCCATGGTGGCAGCACAATAGAGTCCCATGTTGCATAGGCAATGTACCACCAGTTGTAAGCAAAGTGGAAACCTGGGGTTACATTGTCATCTCCTTCCGGTGCACCGGGAAGAGGTGTTATTGACAACCCCAGCTCCCACTGGTCTGCTGCGAAAGCAGGAGCAACAAAGGTGATCATGATAGCTATAACTATCAGGATCGTCAGTTTCTTCATAATTTTCCTCCTTACATGTATTATTCTATTCCGATAAAAGTATTTGTACAAAATAAATTATATAGCCCTGCACAAATTTTTCAAATATTTCTTGCTTTTTTTTGGGAAAAACTCATATAAAATGGCTTCATCGTTCAAGGAAAACCAGCCTGAAGCAACTTCCGTTATCCCCGGGGATATATTCAATACTCCCCCCGTTTCTCTCTACCAGCGTTCTCGAAAGAAAGAGGCCAAGGCCTCTACTTCCGGAGCCTTCCGAGGTACTGAATGCCGGCTCGAAAATCCTCGGAACGAGATCCTCCGGTATTCCTCCCGCATTGTCCTCGACATCGATAATTGCCGTTCCCTCACCGACATGCCCGGATATACGTATGATTTTTTCCTCCACTATTCCATTTCTTTCAAAAGATTCCACGGCATTTCGTACCATGTTCAACAGTACCTGCTCGAGCTCACCCCGCCTGACATAGATAGTAAAGTCTGACGGAAAATCCATGATAACCCTTATGTCATGGACCCGATAGGTTACCCTGAGCATCCTGTAAAGAAGCTTCAAGTCCTCCCTTGGCTTTACCATCTTCGGCTCTTCCCTTCCCTCGAAAACAATCTTTTCCAGCAAGTGAGAAACAGTTTCATTTCCGAGCTTTACATGTTCCGCAATAAGTTCCAGTGCCCTGTCCTTGCTTTTAACGCTCTTCTCCCTCCTCCCAAACTGTGCCGAGTTCCCGATTGTATTCAACAGGTTTTTAATTTCGTGCAAGGAACCCGATGCAAGCAAACCCATGGCAGCCAGCCTGTCCTGAAGCCGCAAAGTATTTTCCGTCTGCACGAGCTGCGAGTAGGCACTGCTCACCAGGCGGTTTTTCATGTCTATCTTTGCCGAGTAACCGTTCATACTCTCGCCTTTAAGGTAGCCTCCCTCAATAAGAAGGTACAGAATACCACCTATAAAGAGAATTGAAGTCCAGTAGAGGAGCTGATAGTCCGGTATACCGTACAGGCTTATAATGAGTTCGTAGAAGGATGATAGCAGCCAGACAATGGAGACAATAAAGAAATACATAAAGAGATAGTCCTGTGTCTGTCTGAAATACAGAAAGATCAGCCATATAGGATAAGCGGATAGCATGCCAAAAGCGGCAATGTAAAAAACATTGAATGCAGGTTTAAGATGATAGCCCAGTGCGGAGAATATCAATATCGTTATGAAAACTCCCAAGGTGGAAAGATGCCATAACCATGTTCTTTTTGCGCCGAGTATGAACGAGATGTAGCAGCCCCCTGCCCAGACAAAGACGATGGAAAAGGAAAAACGCAGGGGATATGAATTTTCAAAGAGAATCCGGAAAAAGAAGGCAAGCAGTAGGACCCCAAACCACAGATGCTCCTTCCTGGAAACGCTTCCGAAAAACCGCAAGATTACCAGTGTAATGGCCAACAGTGCAAGCGTGTTAAAAATATCAACAATCACATAGATATTTTAATATATTATTTCAATATTTTGAAGAGAGTTGAAGATTTTATTGTTTCTTTCTTTACCTCAAATCGGACAACTTTATGGGATTGGGAGAATGATTCTCGCCATTCACACTGGCCAATTCTTTTAGTAGTTCTTTTGCGCGGGAAGAAAGTTTCGTTGGTACCTGTACTATCAATTTTATGTACATATCTCCGCGCCTGTGACTATTATGAAGATGGGGAATCCCCTCATTCTTTAGCCTGAGCATCTTTCCCGTCTGTGTCCCGGGAGGAATCTTTACGCGTGCCCTCTTTCCCTCGAGCGTGGGAACGAGAATCTCTGATCCCAGGGCAGCCTGAGTTATCGAAACAGGTATTGCACAGTAAACATCGTACCCGTCACGCTCGAAATAGTCGTGTGGCAGAACATGTATGTAAACATACAGGTCTCCCGGAGGCCCGCCGTTTACACCGCTGTCACCCTGGCCGGGGATACTTATCCTCTTTCCGTTCTCGATTCCCGCAGGAATCTTTACCTTTAGTTTTTTCTTCTTCCTTACGAGGCCAGTGCCGCCGCATACCTTGCAGGGATTTTCTATTATTTCTCCCTCGCCGTTACAGGTAGGACAGGTTGTAGCTATGGAGAAGAAACCGGAGCTCCTCCTTACCTGGCCGCTTCCACCACAGGTGGGACAAATCTTTCTTCCGCTTCCCGATTCCGTGCCGGTCCCGTGACATGCCGGGCATGCCTCGTTACGGGTGAAGGATATCTCTACCTGAGTACCGAAAACCGCATCGAGAAAGGGAATCTCGAGATCGTACCTTAAATCGGAACCACGCTGTGCTGAACTTCGAGTATACGAGGAACGCCTTCTCCTTCCTCCGCCGAAGAAGGAATCGAAGAATCCGCTGAAATCCCCGAAAATATCCTCGAAGTCTCTGAATATATTTGTGTAGTCCTGGTAACTTCCGCCGCCCATCCCCTCTACACCGGCAAAACCGAACTGGTCGTATGCCTGCCGCTTCTTGTCATCGGCAAGCACCTCGTAAGCTTCCGTCGCCTCTTTGAACTTCTCTTCGGCTTCTTTGTCACCAGGATTCTTGTCGGGATGATACTTTATTGCAAGTTTTCTATATGCCTTTTTAATCTCGTCCTTGGAAGCCCCCTTGGGGACTCCAAGGACTTCGTAATAATCTCTCTTAGCCAATGATGCACCTGCTTATTTTTGATGTGGTATGTTACCTATGTTTACTTTTTTGTGTCGTCGTCGTCAACTACCTCGTAGTCGACATCCTCTACATTTCCGGAAGCCTTTCCGCTTCCTCCGGAACCGTCACCGGATGAATTCCCTGCACCGGCTCCTCCTGCAGCCCCTGCTCCGGCTCCCGCCGAACCGGCTGCGCCAGCAGCTCCGGCACCACCTGCCCCTCCGGCCTGGGCACCTGCATTCTTGTAGACTTCTTCTGCCAGCTTGAAGGAAGCCTGTTTCAAAGCCTCCATCTTCTCCCGGATGAGTGCCGTATCCTTCGAATCCAGTACTTTGCGAAGTTCCTCTATCGCATCCTGAATCTGTTTCCTTTCGGCCTCGCTTATCTTGTTTCCGAACTCCTTAAGCGATTTTTCGGTAGAGTATATCAGGTTGTCGGCCTCGTTCCTTGCCTCTACCCTCTCCTTTTCTTTCCTGTCTTCCTCTGCATGGAGTTCGGCATCCTTTATCATTTTCTGAATCTCTTCTTCCGTCAAACCGGAGGATGATTCTATCCTTATCTTCTGCTCTTTTCCGGTACCAAGGTCCTTTGCAGATACATGCACTATACCATTTGCATCGATATCGAAGGTAACCTCTATCTGGGGCACTCCCCTCGGTGCGGGAGGTATCCCCACGAGGTCGAACCTTCCCAGAGTCCTGTTCTGGCTGGCAAGCTCCCTCTCCCCCTGGAGCACATGAATGGAGACCGCAGTCTGGTTGTCCGCAGCCGTAGAGAATATCTGACTTTTCCTCGTTGGAATCGTCGTATTTCTCTCTATCAACTTGGTAAAAACGCCACCAAGTGTCTCTATACCGAGAGAAAGCGGCGTGACATCGAGCAAGAGAACATCCTTTACATCGCCGCCAAGGATTCCTCCCTGAATTGCGGCTCCCATTGCAACCACTTCATCGGGATTGACCCCTTTGCTCGGCTCCCTTCCGAATATCTCTTTGACAAGCTGCTGTACTGCGGGAATCCTAGTAGAACCTCCTACGAGAATCACCTGGTCGATGTCAGCAGCCTTCAGCTTTGCATCCTCCAGGGCCTGGTAACAGGGCTGTTTCGTCTTTTCGAGAAGGTCGCTTATCATCTGCTCGAATTTAGCCCTTGTAAGAGAGTAGTTTAGATGCTTGGGCCCCGATGCGTCGGCTGTTATGAAGGGGAGATTGATGTCCGTGGACTGGGTGCTGGAAAGCTCGATCTTCGCCTTCTCCGCAGCTTCCTTAAGCCTCTGGAGCGCCATCCTGTCCTTGGAGAGATCAATTCCGTAATCCTTCTTGAAACTCTCCACGAGCCAGTCTATTATCCTCTGGTCGAAGTTGTCTCCTCCGAGATGGGTATCACCATTGGTTGATTTTACCTCGAACACGCCGTCACCGAGCTCGAGAATTGAAATATCGAATGTGCCTCCGCCGAGGTCATACACTGCAATCTTTTCATCCTTGCCGTTCTTCCCAAGTCCGTATGCAAGGGCTGCTGCCGTTGGTTCATTAACTATCCTCTTCACATTGAGCCCGGCGATCCTTCCGGCATCCTTTGTAGCCTGCCTCTGAGCATCGTTGAAATATGCCGGAACAGTGATAACCGCATCGGTAACCGTCTCTCCCAGGTAATCCTCGGCTGTCTTTTTCATCTTCTGGAGTATTGCAGCAGATATTTCAGGAGGCGAATACTGTTTTCCCATTACTTCTACCCGGACATCATTACCTGCATCTACCACCTTGTAAGGTACCATTCTTATTTCTTCTGCTACCTCATTGAATCTTCTTCCCATGAAACGCTTTATCGAATAGATAGTATTCTCCGGGTTCGTTATCATCTGGTTTTTGGCGGGCTGTCCTACGAGCCTCTCACCCTTGTTCGTAAAAGCCACTATTGAAGGAGTAGTTCTCTGTCCCTCCGAATTCTGAATAACGACAGGTTCACCTCCTTCCATCACAGCAACGCACGAGTTAGTCGTTCCTAAATCGATTCCAATTATCTTGCCCATTTTTTTCTCCTTCAATTATTCTTATCTTTATTTTCCTCATTATCTTCTCTTTCTTCTCTGCCACCCTCACCGGGAGCAGTATTATCTATTACGGCAACAGGTTTTGCCACTTTTACCTTTGCAGGTCTCAGCAACCTGTCATGGAGAAGGTAACCCTTCTGGTAGTCCTCCAGCACAACAGGTTGTTCGTAATCCTCCGATTCTTCCGTTGCTATTGCCTCGTGTTTTTCGGGATCGAAGGTTTCACCCAGCGAGGTAAACCTTTTAAGACCCCACCTCTTTTCAAGCATATTCGTCATCTGCTTCTCTATGAGGCTCACTCCTTTCAAGAAAGAATCGAAATCCCTCGATGTTTCGGCTGACTGTATTGCCCTCTCGAAGTCATCTATTACAGCCGTAAGATCAAGAAGCAACTTGGAGTTGGCGTACTTTATTGCCTCCTCCCTCTCTCTGAACATCCTCTTCCTGAAATTCTCGAAATCAGCCTGCTTCCGCAGTAGCTGATCCTTTAATGATGCATTTTCTTCTTTCAGTTTTTCTATTTCCTCCTTGAGCTTCCTGTGCTCATGGCTTTCTTTCTTTCTGTGAGTCGTACCTTTGGATTCAGTATTTCTCTCCGTTTTTTCCTTTCCAGTCTCTTTCATATCATTCCTCTTGATGTCTTTTTCTCTGGCATTTTCTTCGCTTTCTTTTGAGTAGAGAGAATTTAACAATTTCCCCTCTTTTCCATTACCATTACCGGAAGACATCGTTACCTGTTCCTCTCTGTTTTTCTTTTGTTCATAAGATAATAAGTCAATTTGACAGCCGTCAAGTTTTTTCACAGGTATTTGTCAACCGGCATCAATCGGTTGTCAATCAGGCAGGAAAATAGAACAGATGAATCGCAAGTGCTATGTAAACTCCATAGAGGGCAAGAAAAACCACTCCCTTCCACTTCTCCAGCTTGTAGCCCATTCTCATGAAGAGGAGCATCACCAGAATGGCCAGTATCGACCAGGGAAAGGCAAAGTATATTATCTTTTTCTCCACGGTAATCGGCTTAACAACAGATGCCGTTCCCACTATCCACAGTATGTTCATGATATCGGCACCTATGATGTCCCCTACGGCAATGTCTCCGTAGCCCTTCTTTGCAGAAACTATGCAGGTGACTATCTCGGGAAGTGAGGTGCCTATCGCAATCATGGTTAGACCGATTATCGCCTCTGAAATACCTGCATAACGGGCAATGAATACGGCAGAATCAATTAAAAATTCACTGGCAATTATTACACCGGCTACTCCCGCAAAGAACCTCAAGAACTGCATTCCCAGAGAACCGGGCTTGACATGCTCCTTTACCTCTTCTTCCACATCCTCTTCACTTTTCAAGATGAGCGCGGCCTTTTTTCTTCTCTTTTCAGTTACGACTACGAGGCCAAGATAACCGGCCATCAGAAGAAGAAGAATTCCCCCCTCTATTCGGGATATGGTCCCATTAATGCTCATGAGGAAGGCAAGCACGGATGCTCCTACAAGGAAGATGCCCGCTGTCTTCAAAACTCCTGAATGCACTTTTATCGCAACAGGGGCAACTACAGCTCCCAGGGCAAGTGCAAGGAGGTTGTCGGCAATCACCGAACCAAGGGCATTGCCCAGGGCTATCTCCGGTTTTCCCCTGAATGAGGATAGTACCGATACGGTGAACTCCGGTGAAGTGGTAGCAAGACTTACAAGGACTATTCCTATAATGATAGTTGGCACGCGGAGCTTGTATGCAATACCTACAGAGCCATCTACCAGATAATCCGCACTCTTTGTTAGCACGTAAAAACTGGCAAGAGCAACGGCTATATTTACAAATATATTCTGAGGAATGATTCCCATAATCTTCCTGCTTAAGTCTATTTCAGCCTTGCCTTGAAGCCATAGAGAAACCTCCCCGTAAGGGGAACCATTATCGAGATGGCACCTTCGGGGCAACTCTCCTGGCAACAGTAACACCTTATACAAAGATTGTAATCGAAAACGGGCACACCCTTTTTCCCGTCGTTATTTTTCTCCTGAACAAGGGCCTTGGGTTTTACGGGACAGGCTGTCACACAGATTCCACATTTCGTGCACATCCCGGCATCTATCACAGGCCGGGGTATTATGGCATTCCTTATCCACCCTGCAAGGGGAGAGAACTCCCAGCTCTGTCTTGAATCGGGTGAAAGCTCGAATACCTTTACCTTGAACTCATCGATTGGATCACCGATGAGCTCTATTTTCTCATCGGAAACTGTGCCGAGGCCTGCTTCCTCTGCTTCCTTGAGCAACGGAATGCTGTAGGGTTCCACACCCATAACCCTGGCACCTACGGCATCCGCTGCCACCGGGTCGTCTGAAATCAGAATAAATCCCGTCTTCACTATGCGGCCGTTTCTTGGCCCGTTACCCTCCATCGATTCTATCGCATCCATCACCACGAGGTTACTCTTTACCACCATATTCAAATCTATAATCATGCGGGCAAACAGGACGGGGTCCTTCAGTTTCACATGAAGTTCAGGCTTCAACAGACCCGGTATCGTACCAAAGACATTCTTAAGTGCGCCGGTAATCCTCGTAAGGCCATGGGTTTTAAGTTTGGGAAGGTTGACGAGAGCACTGGCATCGAGTACCTGGTTTGCAACGGTAAAGCGGGGGTTCTGCCTTGCACCCTCAACGTGCACCTCTCTCCCTTCGCCAAGCTCCGTATAATCTATACCGAGTTCAAGGGCCTCTCTCTGTATTCCGTTCTTCTTTGCAACTAGAAGTCCCGTTCCCACCACGGGGGAATCACCGTAGGACAGTCTTTTATATCCCCGCTCTTTGAGGTACCTTCCAACTGCATGAAAAAGCACGGGGTGAGTGGTAGAACCCTTTTCAGGCGGATCCGGTGCCAGAAGGTTCGGTTTCAGAAGGATATCACCATCATCAGGAAGGGAAAGCTCCATATCTCCGAAAAGTTCAAATCCCCTGGAAAGAGCCTCGAAAACTTCGGTTCTGTCATAAGATGAGCATCTTACTAGAACGACTTTCGACATTACCTGCTCTCCTCCACATTGGATTCAACCTTTCTCTCTATGCCATCTGCTTCGCCGGATTTGCCCGCATCGAGTGCTTTTATCATCTTTTCCAGGTTATCCAGCCTCTTGACCACATCGTTCATCCTCCACTCCAGAGAGGACAAAACCCAGAACTCGAAGTGATTCACCTTTGCCTCGTTATTTAGAAAATAGGCTATCTTCAATGAAACGAGAAAGATTCCAACCTCTATGGAGATAAGGCGGGGAAAGCCTTCGTATATCAGTGCGAGGATAAAGGCGGCAATGACGAAAATTATAAAGAGGATATTTATCGTCTTTTCTCCCCTTGTGGGTTTGCCGCCTATCCTTCCCACCAGTTTTCTTATTCTTTCCTTTTCCTCTATGAACTGTTTTATCTCTTCATCTTGCATAACTATTCCTCGAATAGGTCTATTATCTTCGATGCCTTTACGAACAAAACGGGAGGTAATCCGGTAAATCTCTCTATTTCCCTGGTGAAGAATATCCTATCCAGTGAAAAGAGCTTTGCAATTCCCTCCTTCTTCTCTCCCGGAATGCCCATTAGTATCAAAATCGAATCCCTGGAGTAGTCCCTTATATTCTCGTTTATCGGTTTCTCATCATTTTGAAGTATAAGCACCTCGCCTGTCAATCGTGCACGCACCAAGAGGTTCTCCATCTCTGCCCTGGCAGCATGCAAATCCTCGTTATTATTCAATTTTCTTATAAGTCGTATTTTCTTCTCTCCCTTTCCCTCACGAATATCTGTCCGGTTTATTATGTACGCTAACAGGGCCATTAGGTTTCCGTTCTCCTCGCCCTTCCACCAGACATCGATTCTCCCGTCACTCTCTGCCTTGGGAATACCATGCATGTAGAGAAGAATATTTATCTCGGCACGTATCATCCTTTCAATCAACTCTATGTAATTCAATCTCGAATCTATGGGAAAAAGAGCGGTATTTATATGCAATCCTCCCGGCAGTGCTGCTTGAAGGATGGACAGTATGACATCGTCGTAATCTTCGTCCCTCACCTCGATAATCTTTGCCTCTTCGGGGTACTTTACATCGGTATCTTCGACCTTTTCCGGCTTTATTATATTGTACATGGTAAGGCCCTGATAATGGGCAATTCTCTCACCCATCCTCACAGTCGAAAAAGTTTCTTCCGGTTTGTCGAAAAAACTGAAAACGGCAACAATAGGCCTCCAGTTCTTGCTTCCCTGAGCAATTCTCTTCATCCTGTCGAGCACCTTTGTCAGAGCGGTAAAGATCACCCCCCACCAGACTCCTTCGAGCTTGTTCTGCGACTTGTACCGCAGGAGGAGATAAAAGATCAGGGACTGGGAAACTATGACCCCCAGACCTACCCAGATATTGAAGAGGGCAATTATTCCCATACATACGATAAATCCGTACAGGGAAATGGCCCAGTGTCCGTGAGAGGTGGGCCTGAAACTCGGATTTCCGCTTATCCTCTCGAGGAAGGCGGCAAAATTGACCCATCCGTAGACGATGAGAAAACTGATACCTACCACGGTGGAAGCCTGGGTGACGTTGCCCGACCATATCACGGGCAGAATCACCAGGAGGGCAGCTATCGTAGCAAGGCGCGGTTCCTTTCCCCCTCTCTTCATGTCCTTTGCCAGAAAGTAGAGCTGCTTCGGCAGAATCTTGTCCTGCGCCAGTGCCTGTGCCGTTCTCGGTGCGGTAAGGAAATATGCAAGAGCAGAAGAACCTGTTGCAACGAGAATACCGGTAAGAAGGAGAACGGGAATAATCGGGTAGGAAGAAAATATATCCACAACAGAGGGAACAACCCCGTCCGGCCTTGTCTTCAACAGCTCGGGATTTATCAGTGAGAATACGAAGGCTACCGCCAGATATACGACAAAGGTAACACCGATAGAGATGAATGTTCCCCTGGAAAGCGAGCTGCGCGGATCTTTAAGGTTACCACTCATTCCAACACCCGCATCTATTCCCGTGACAGCGGGAAAGAATGCGGCAAATGCAGCCCAGAAGCCCATGAATCCGGTAATACCTTCCAAATTGATACTTCCTGTAAAAATCCTCGTAGCGCTTCCCCCGGGCGGTTCTCCGAGAAGGGGGGTTATCAATATGGAACCTACCGAGATTATCAGCACGGCAAATATCACCATCTGTATCTTGGAGACGAAATTCGCCCCTATTATTGCAGAGATGAAGGCTATCAGGGCTATTATCGTTGCAATGAACTGTTTCTGTGTAAGTACATCGAAGGATGAGAGATACCTGCTGACCACCGGAAGCTTAATAAGGATGTTCTGAAGAGGTTCTGCAAAACCTATCGCATAGAAACCAATGGAGGCAGATTGGGCAAGGAAGAGCTGTATTCCTATCGAACCACCGAAAGCCCGGCCGAGGGAACGTCTTGCCACTGCATACATGCCACCAGCACCTATCCTCTCGATATTGGTAGCACAGTCCGAAATAGAGAAAGCCGTGGCAAGTGTAACCGTGTTGGACAAGAGGATAATCATAGCCATCTTTCCCAGGCCCATTACACCGGTCAGCATGGGCAGGATAAGAAAGAGTACGGCGCCCAGTATCGCCTCGAATGAGGGAACAAACACGCCGGAAAAGGTTCCGAAGAGTTTTTTCTCCTTTTTATCGATGTCTGACATGGTAAAGAGGATAACTCGGAATCAAATATCTTAGCAAGTGATAGTGCGCCAATTTCATTGACAAATTCAATCCAAGGTTTTACCATTCCTCTGGAATTTCTTGCTTCAGGAGAGGAGTCAAAATCGAAAGAGAGAAGAAAATCATCATTTTTACCGTAGATGTCGGTGGTGGGCACAAGGCTCCTGCCCTTGCCCTGAAAAAACAGTTCGAAAGGCTAGTGGCAGGTGAAAAAGTGAAGGATCCCCTCCCTGCTAAGGTGGATATAGTAGATTTCGGAGAGGCTGTAAAATCGAAGATACTGTACTCTCTCTACAGGAACTTCTGGATTCGCATAGCATTAAGGTATCCGCCAATCATCAGCGCATTCTTCGGTACAGCAGACAATCCGATTCTCACCCGGAGCATAGATGCATTCTTCGGAGTTGTCCTGATACCAAGGCTCAAGAGGTACCTGGAGAGAGAAAAGCCCGATATCGTTATGTCAACTTACTTCACACCTCATCATTACTTGGAGCGGCTCGCCCACTGGAAGAAGAAGAGATTCCTTAGCATAGGTATCAACCCCGAGCCCTTTCAAAGCCACTCCATATGGGTAGCGGGAAAACTTGACTACAGTATAGTTTTTTCAAAAAAGGCACGCGATGAAATGATAGAAAAGGGTGCAGATCCCAAGAAAGTGCTTATATTCAACTATCCGATCAGGCCTGAATTCTCGGAGAAATCGTGTTTCAAGGAGGAGGCTCGCAGAAAGCTTGGCCTTTCGGATAATATGCTTACATGCCTCCTCAATTTTGGAGCAGAAGGAGTGGGACCCGTAAAGAAATACATGAAAGATATCGTGGATAGGAATCTTCCACTTCAGGTGCTCATAATATGTGGCCGTAACACGAAACTGAAAGGAGAACTGGAGCGCTGGGCGGATAAGTTTTCAGGAAAGACAAGGTTTGTGATAAGGGGTTTCGTTGACAACATGGAGGATTACATCTGTGCCTCCGATTTCGTAATCGGAAAAGCCGGCCCCAACTCTATCATGGAATCGATTGTAGTGGGACGCCCGCCTTTAATAGTGAGCTTCATGGAAAACGAAAGATCCACCAAGGAGTGGGTCGTTAAGCATCAATACGGATGGGTCAAAAGGACCGTGGGAGGATTTACCCGCTTCATAGAAAGGAGCATCGATGACAGAAGTGAAATCGAGAGATATACGGAAAACCTAAGAAAACTTGGCTATCGATCGGGGAGCGAAGATATAGTGAAATTTCTCCTCTCGCTCTGCAGGAATATTAATATTCAGAGGAATATTCAGAGAAATAAACGAAAAAGGGTTAGACGCCATGAGTGATAAACTACCTGAAAAACTTAAGAACCGTTACCTGTGGATAAAGAATCATTCCGCTTCATCGGAAACCGGCGGTTTTGCCATCGAGATTCGAGCATCCGACAGAAAGGGTTTGATAGCCGATATTGCCTCCTTCATCTCTTCGTTGAACGGGAACCTTACCTATGTTCAGTCCTGGATAGAGCACGACGGAGAGACGCACATACTCGTCCAGGTGGAAGATACTGTAAACAGGGAAAAACTGCTGGAGGGAATTAGGGCAATTCCGTCGCTTGGAGACGTCAAGGTGAGACCCACCTACAGCAAGACCTACGGAAAACGTGTTATCGTGATGGGCGGCGGAGCTCAGGTTGCTCAGGTTGCCGCAGGTGCAATTGCAGAGGCGGACAGGCACAACATACGCGGGGAAAGAATATCCGTTGATACCATAGCCATCGTGGGAGAGAGTGAAATTGCAGGGGCCGTCCGTGCCGTCGGAAGGCTGCACAGAGCAGCGATACTGGTACTGGCAGGTGCACTTATGGGAGGTGAAATCAGCGACGCTGTTATCGAGTTGAAGGAAAACTACGGCATACCGGTGATTTCACTTAAAATGGCCGGGTCGATAAACAGGGTTTCGGACATAGTGGTATCAGACCCGCTAGAGGCTGGTGTCATGGCTGTGATGCTCATAAGTCATGTGGGAAAGTTTAACCTTTTAAAGGTGCACGGCAGGGAGTTTTGAGGCCTGCAACAGTACGGGAACAAGCCTTAAAGGCATAAATCTTTAAGGAACAAGTCTTTAAGGCACAAGTCTTTTAGGAATAGGTCTTTAAGGCACAAGTCTTTAAACGCGGTAACCGACCCTTAGTCTTCCCCTACTCTTCCTCGTTCATGAAATCTTCCAGATAGTCACCCAGGTTTTCGTAATTTTCGTCCTCTTTTTTCGATTTCTGCCTGTAGAGGTCCATATCGGCATCTATGATAAGTTCATCCACAGCATCCCCGCTTGCAGAGTGGAGACCCATGCTTATCCGAAAGGGTAGTTCCTCCCCCATCATGTTGAGGTTGGTCAGGTGTTCTTCGATACGTTTTCTCACAACCTCGGCTTTCTCCCTTGGGGTATTGGGCATAAGTACAACGAACTCATCACCACCGTAACGGGCAACGGTATCGACCTTCCTTACGCTTCTCCTTAAAATCCTTGCAAGGTTTTTTAGAACCTTATCGCCGGCAGGGTGTCCGAATTGATCGTTTATCTTTTTGAAGTCGTTTATATCTATCATTATCATGGAGAGCTGACCACCGTAACGCTTGCAACGGGCAGCTTCTCTGCTGAATATCTTTTCGAATATTCTCCTGTTGGAGATTCCTGTTAAGGGGTCTATCGTTGCAATCTTCTTCAGAGCCCTGAAGTAGTAAACCTTTCCTATTGCTATTGCGGCGAAATCCGCTATGGTTGTCAGGATCTTCAGTTCCAGGGGAGTAAATGATTCACCGTTCAGTTTGTTTATCAGCTCTATGACCCCGAAAACCCTCCCGTTGTTTGCAAGGGGAACACCAATTATCGACTTGGTCTTGAATCCGGTAATCCTGTCGAAATAATCGTTGAATCTGCTGTCCTTGGAAACATCTTCGACTATAACGGACTGGCCGGTCTCTGCGATCCAGTTTGCAATGCCTTTCCCCTTTGGAACAACCTTTCCCCGAAGCTTATCGGCATGCACCCCCACAACAACTCTGAAGTAGAGCTGCCCCGTTTTCCTCTTCTTTAAGAGGAGCGACCAGTTCAGCGGAACGAAAATCGTACCTATTTTGTCCATGACATGATTCATTATCTCGTTTATGGTTCTGGATGCAGCTATGTCACGGACGAGGTCGGAGAAGAATGTAAGCTTTACAACATCATCTACGATTTCGACTGAGCTCTTGTCTGCTTTACCGTTATGGTAGTTTCCATCTTTCGAATCTTTTTTCTTCATCAATCTGCTTTTTTAAGCTTCTCTATCAATGCCTCTTCAGAAATCCCGAGATGTCTTGCAACTTCACTCCCGGGCCCTGATTCACCGAAACGGTCGATAGAGATTATATCATCCTCCCCCTCTGTAAATCTCTCCCATCCCAAAGAAATTCCCGCCTCTATTACTACTCTTCGGATACCCGGCGGTAAAATATTATCGATGTATTCCCGGTCATTCTGCAGAAACAGCTCCGGTGATATCATCGATACCACACGTATCTTCTTTCCCGAAATCTTCTTAGCTGCAGAGACTGCAAGAGAAACCTCTGAACCGGTTGCTAT
The DNA here is from genome assembly GCA_027021365.1 of Spirochaetales bacterium. Classification (GTDB taxonomy): domain Bacteria; phylum Spirochaetota; class Spirochaetia; order SZUA-6; family SZUA-6; genus JALUUM01. Next base: position 40,092 of record JALUUM010000032.1, on the reverse strand, counting down.
GACGACTACATCCGGTCTCCCATCCGGAGAGTTACTTAGGGAGTTACCTGAAGAGTTACCTGCTGAGCCTCCGTTACTCTCGGAGCCGCCCTCGAACACGATGTATGCGCCTCTTCGAATATTTTTCTTCCAATCACTGTCGCTCTTTTCGTAGACAAGCAGACCCTGCCTGGAGAGGGCGAGAGCCGTAGGGCCATCGGTTCTTTCCAGTGCCATCAGCCATGCTTCACCTGTTTCCTGTGCATCACCAGGCCGCAGTGTTACCAGCCCCGGAATCGTCCTAAGTGCCGCCAGGTGTTCAACCGGCTGGTGAGTTGGCCCATCTTCACCGACAAAGACAGAATCATGTGTGAAAACATAAATTACCGGCAGTTTCATCATGCTTGCAAGCCTTATGGGCGGTCGCATGTAATCTGAAAACACGAGGAAAGTGGCACAGAAGGGCCTGAAACCTCCATGCAGCGCAATTCCGTTTGTTATCGCTCCCATGCCGTGTTCACGCACCCCGAAGTGAAGGTTCCTCCCTTTCCTGTCATCCCTACTGAAGTCACCCATTCCCTCGAGCTTCGTCTTGTTCGAGGGCCCGAGGTCGGCAGAACCACCTATCAGATTCGGGACAGCCTTTGCCACTGCATTCAGCACCTTTCCACTAGCCGCCCTCGTTGCTACCTTTTCACCGGCATTGAACCGGGGAAGCTCTATGGAATCCGTATTGATTCTTTCCGCAAAATATTCTTTCCACTGAGTGTACAGCTCACCGTTTTCACGCTTCCATTCTTCGAAAAGTTTCTTCCAGTTTTCGTATTCCCGCTGCCACTGGCTCCTCTTCTCCCTAAAATAGGACAGTGCATCCTCCGATACGTAGAAATCTGCATCCTCCGGAATACCCAGAGCCTTTTTTACCGCTTTCACTTCTTCTTCTCCCAGTGGAGCACCATGTGACTTAGGATTCCCCTCTAGGTGAGGTGAACCCTTTGCTATAATTGATTTTAGCATTATTATGGAAGGCTTGTTCTTTTCATTCCTTGCCTCTTCTACCAGCTTCATAGTTCCTTCAAAATCGTACATGTCACCGGAGGACACATGCCACCCGTAAGCCTCGAATCTCTTTAGGACATCTTCGCTCCAGGTAATATCCGTGGATCCTTCTATGGTAACCCTGTTCGAGTCGTAGAACACTATGAGCTTTCCAAGCCCCAGATGGCCTGCAAGGGCCGCGGCTTCCGCACTGACTCCTTCCATCAGGTCACCGTCACCAGCCAGCACATAGGTATAATGATCAATTATCTTTTGTTTCTCCGTGTTGAACCTTTCAGCCAATGCTGTTTCGGCAATTGCCATACCGACTGCATTTCCGAAACCCTGGCCGAGAGGTCCCGTAGTCGTTTCCAGACCGGGAGTAACACCATACTCGGGATGTCCGGGAGTTTTAGAACCAAGCTGCCTGAAGGCCTTTAAGTCTTCCAGTGAAAGATCGTAACCGGACATATAGAGAAGAGCATACTGAAGCACAACGCCATGACCGGCAGAAAGGACAAATCTGTCCCTGTTTACCCATTTGGGATCCGACGGATTGTGTTTCAATATCTCCGCATATATCAATGCGCCCAACTCGGCACAACCCATCGGTAATCCGGGGTGTCCCGAATTAGCCTTCTGCACGGCATCTACTGTCAGACTTCTCACTGAAAGTGCAATCGCTTCCAATGCTTTCCTGTTCATAATCTCCTCCGCTCTATGGTAATTTCCTTTTCTTTTTCTCTATCCTCTTTTCCGAACTCAATATCTATAATGCAATAGTATCCGCTCTTGTATGGTCCGACATTAACACATTTTGTACCTTTTATCGTATCTTCCCCGCTCGACTCGTGAATATGGCCGCATATGCAAAGGTCAATCTCCTTTGTCTCCAGGAATCTTCTTATCTCATCCGAACCGACATGAGTCCCTGCAAAACTCCTGTCCAGCTTGGTATTCCTGGGTGGTGCATGAGAAACTAAAACCTTCACTTCTCTATATTCAATCTCGCCATACCCTGTTTCAAGTAGTTTGCTTAGCATTTCTCCCGGTTTTTCATTGGGAGTCCTGAAAATAGAATGATTACTCCCTCCAACACCAAAAAAACCAACTCCGCCGATAACCTTTCCATGCCCCTCTATGTTTGCCCTTATATCCTTCAGATACTGAGATACGCTTTCCGTATCCATATTACCGGGTATCGCAATTACCTCCAGGCCAAGATCGAAAAGAGGCTCCAGAATCTCCCTGGCCCTGTCGTAATTACCGGCATGGGTGATATCACCCGAGATTACAATTGTATCTACCCTTCCCGCTTCTTTAAGCAATTCTTCTATTACAATTCTTTTTCCGTGAATATCAGAAAGGCAGAGCAATCGCATCACTTACTTTGTCTTTTTCTTCTTTTTTTTCTTCTTCTTTGGTCTTCTCTCTTGAATAACAGGAACAGGTGTTGCCTTTTTCGAAACCTTTTCCGAATCGACCTTTTCCTTAATCGTTTCCTTACCGGCTGTCAGGGTCTTCTTTTTCTCTCTTTCACCCCCCCCGGCAGGTGCAAGATTCTCCCTCTTGCCGTACTTCTCCGTATCCCTCCGCAGTTTTCTTCTATCCGCTGCATTGTACCACTCCAGTACAATGGGGGAGGCAATGAATATCGAAGAGTATGTACCAACAACTATTCCGACGATGAGGTTCAGGGCAAAGAGTTTTATCGATCCGGTTCCGAAGATGTAGATTGCAAGTACTGCAAGCAACGTTGTAAGAGATGTTATCAATGTTCTGCTGAGGGACTGGGTAATACTTGTATCTATTATATTACTCAGCTTCTCATCTCTCATGAGATTAACGTTTTCTCTTATCCTGTCAAAGATGACTATTGTATCGTTCAACGAGTATCCTATTATGGTCAAAACCGCGGCTATCGTTGCGGTGGTTACCTCCAACTGGAATGTACCTATGACACCGAGCATCACCGAAACGTCATGTACCAGTGCAAGAATTGCAGCGATAGCATAAATGAACTTGAACCGGAAACTTACGTAAATAAGTATCAATGTAAGGGCTACGGTTACGAGTGAAATTGCCTGGGTTGTGAGGTCCCTGGAAAATCTCGGCCCCACAAAATCGGTCTTCTTTATGATGATCTGGTTACTTCCATACTTTGCACTCAAGAGGTCATAAATCTTCTTTTCCGTTTTCTGCCGGAACTCTTTATCCGTTTCATTTGCCTCTATCCTTACAATGAACTCCTGAGCTACCGGATTTCCCACCTGCTGAAGGCTGTACTTGCCTAGTGTGGTGAATACCTTTCGCAGCTCGGTAATCGTAACATATACCTCGTCATTTCCCTGCAGGAGCCTGTTAATGGTAAATGGTTCCTTTGAAAGATCTACAGGGTAGTCGAGAGAAATCAAACTGGTGCTGGGAGTAGTTTCATTGGCCTTCATCTCTACATTCAATCCGTCTATGCTGCCAAGAGCTTCAACCAGCTTCCCCAGCGTGGCATACTGTTTGAAAGGAAAACTCTTTTTTTCTATCTTTCTGTTTCTGCTTAGAGTGATATCCAGGGTTCCTGATGCCTGACCTACCGTCTCTCCCTTGCTTATCAGAAGGGTTGCCTTCCCCTCGCCGGTATAGGAGAGAGTAAGTGCCACCGGTGCTATCTGGAATTGTTCAGTCAAACCGCCTTTGAAATCGATTCCAAGGTTAAAGCCGCCCCTCAAGTAAAGTCCCACATAGCCTGAAACTATGACAAGCAGCGAAATCGTTATCATTACATATCTCAGCCTGGTGAACCTGATTACTCTTCTCATTTTACCGCCCTCCAACTAATACTGATTCCCTTTCGTTTCAAGACATCGGTGCTGAAATCAAATATCAACCTCGATACAAAGAGGGCGGTGAACATGGATGATACGATTCCTACAGCCAATGTCACCGCAAAACCCTGTATTGGGCCCTTTGCTATCTGGGAAAGGGCAAGAGCTGCAATGAAGGTTGTGATATTTGCATCCATGACAGTCCAGAAGGCCTTTGCAAATCCCGCCTTTATCGCTGCCTGCCTCTGCTTACCTATCCGGTATTCTTCCTTTATCCTCTCGAATACTATTACATTTGCATCCACCGCCATACCAACGGTAAGTATGACACCGGCTATACTGGTTAATGTCAATGTAAAGTTGAAAACAGAGAGTATGGAGACCATGAAGTATAGGTTAAGAATAAGGGCAAAATCAGCAATCAGTCCGGAACCGAGGTAATAGATGAGCATGAAAACTATTACAAGAATAAACCCTAGTATTATCGCCCTGATTCCCTGTCTGATTGCATCCTCACCAAGTGACGCACCGATCGCTGTGGAGTTTATTATGACCAGTGGTACCGGTAATGCTCCTGTTCTTAAGACCAGTGCGAGGTTACTTGCCTCCTCGGCGGAAAATCCCGTTACACGGACTGCATCACGAATGGGCTCTGCAATTCTTGCCTGTGCTCTTACCTTGTCATCCAGAACAACGGCTAGGGTTTTATTCACATTCTCACTGGTCAGTTTGTAAAAGATGTCACCGCCTTCTGCGGTGAGGAAAAAATTGACCACCGGTTGATTCGAAAGCGGATCCCTGCTGACCCTGGCATCACGGATATAGTTTCCTGACAGTCCCACCTCTTTTTTTACGACAGTGTAACCCTTGGTTTGAAGTATTCCGTACTTGTCTTTTTCCACGACTTTCAGTAATTCGTCTCCCTTTGGAAGTACCGAGGGATCACGGAGATTCCCGTTCTCATCGAGAAAATCATTGGGGTGTTTTGCATAGTACTCTTTGAAACTTTTCAAGCCTTCGTCGTCCACTATATGAAATTCGAGTTTACCCTTACCCAGGATGAACTTGTTCATCCTCTCCCTGTCAGCAGCACCGGGCAGCTCCACCACTATCCTGTTCTGTCCCTGCCTCCTTATCTGGGGTTCAGTCACACCGAACTGGTCTATCCTGTTGTTAAGGATTTCCAGGGCACGCTTCATGATATCTTCCCTTTCTTCAGGAGTCAGAGTCTTGCCCTCTCTCTTCTGTAACGCATCTATATCGGCCTCAATAACTACATACATTCCACCCTTCAAATCCAAACCAAGCTGTAGTGTTCTGTCCCTCAATTCCTTTATCGAGAGGATCTCCTGTCTGTAGTGGTCTTCTAGTTCAGCAAAGAGGTCTTCCCTGCTGGGGTAACTGCTTAAAACCTCTTCTATTTTCCATACCTTCGGAATGGGCTTCTTTTCGATCTTGTATCTCTCCTTCGCCTTTGCCGTAAGGAAATAGAACTCCTTCGGTATAGGGTCTTTAAGGTTCATGGAGAGAAGCTTGTTCAGTGCTTCGTCTGCCTTTCTTTGAGAGTACTTTTTAATCTGCTCGGCAGAACCCGCTGCAATGTCTTTCTTTTCCTGAGGTATCCACAGGTACCACTCTATTGTAGGGTATATAAACCAGTACGATATTCCCAAAAGCACCAGTATGAGAAGGAATCTCCATCTTTTACTCATTTAGAACACTCCGTTTGTTTAGATGATTTTCTAACTTTAGCTGTTCTTTAGCAGGGATTATTCAGTTGCCACAGCATTCTGCTTATTCTGTAGAAACTTCCTTTCTCTCTAAGACCGAAGAAACAGCACTCTTGTTGAATTCGATTTTCGTATTGTCATCAACTTTTATCGTAACTGTCTGATCTTTTACAGCGGTAACAGTTCCTCTAATACCTCCCACAGTAACAACCTTGTCTCCTTTTTTCAAAGCAGCCAGCATCTTCTGTGTTTCTTTCTGTTTCTTATTCTGAGGCCTAATTACCAGGAAGTAGAAAATTAGAATGATAAGGCCGAAGGTTATTAGCATTGTAACCATCTGTCCGCCTGCACTCGCCGATGTCTGCATCGTTGGCAAATTCGAGATAAATTCTTGTATCATAACAATTCCTTTTCTATTAAAGATTTCACGTAAATTATCATAATTTTTTACAGTGAGTCAAGGGAATCCCATTCAATTCAAAGAACTAGAACCTTCTCCACTTCTTCAGGAACCCTTGTTACACCAAATATTCTCTTCAATTCTTCGACAGATGAAACAGGATAGTCTGTCATCCTGTTGTAACTGTCTAGTACCATCTTCAACTCTTCCTCACTACCATCATACAGAGCAAAACTCACAGCAGGTTTGAAGAGCCCTTCCTTTAAAAGCTCTTCCAGGCTGTATCTTGCATACTTTCTTTTCAACTCCCCGCTCACAACGGCGGTATCTCTCTTATACCCGATAGTGAAAATGAAATTCTCCCTGCTTATCATCCTACTGCTCCTTGATTGTACCCCCGTTGTCGTATATTGTATAAATTACCGTATCACGGTCAATAACAGATGTGGGTACTTGACGAACGTAAACTTTCATCCTTTCTCAGCAATGTTTCCAAGGGACTTATTCAAAGCCCTCTTCAGATTGCCCTTGCTCTTATATTTGTCTTTTCTTTCTTTGGTATTTTAGTCTTAATATACATTATCCAGAATAAAAAGCAACTAAAATTGAAGATCGAGCTTGCAAATGAAAAATTCAAACATTACATTGAAAAACTCAAGTTGAATCCGTCAGAAGTTGAAATCCTCAATCTCATGGCAAGACACTTAAAATCGCCTGAGACACAGAAACACCTCCTCTTTACCAAGGCACATATTTTCAACAGCTGCGCTCAAAAAGAAAAATCCCTTGGAAATGTTCCGGAAAGTTCAATATCCGCTCTCAGGGTGAAACTCGGCTTGACATTGAAGAATCGTGAAAGTCCGATACATTCTACCGGAGAACTATCCCAAGGAATTCACCTCTTTATCGCTCAGGGAAAGATAAGAAAATTTCACGGTAGGATAAAAGCGGTAACTTCGCAATCCCTGGTAGTGGAACTTGAAAAGGGAGTGATTGCCCCTTCTGCGGGAACTGTTCTTAATGTTTATTTTCAAAGGGCTAACGGTATATTTTCCTTTTCCACACATGTTCAGAAGGCAGAAAATTCCACCATTCATCTTGCCCATTCTGAAAAGATAAAGACTTCACAGAAGAGAAAATATTACAGAAAGAAGATCAGTGTCCCTGTTTACGTCAGGGTGGCCGGGTCAAGCGAAAAGCCCGTCAGAACTAATTTTTACGATCTGGGCGGCGGCGGTGCCAGTATAACCAATCCGGGAAAGCGATTCAAAATGGGGGATCACGTCGAAGTGATATTTTTCATAAACCGGAATGAGAGACTCGATATTCTCGGAGAAGTGATACGAACCTCGAAAAACGATGAGCTGATTCATCTTAATTTTGAACCTATCAGGGAGTCTCTAAGGGACAGAATAATAGGCTTCATACTTACCTATTCCGGGAAAAAGCGCGACGGGAATACCGAGAGAACCTCTGCAAGAGACGAAAACAACAGATGAGCAGAGACCAGGCACGGAGCTATCTTTTCATAACATGCTTTTCAGGAGAAGACAGGCAGTTCGACGGAATAAGGAAAGCTCTGGAGATCATTTCCCACAAATGGAGTCTCAGAGAGACTCTCAGAGATGCTGGGGCAGGTGTTTTCACAGATGCTGTCTCTCTGATTAACTGGGACTCTCGGCCTGAAAACTCGAAGGTAATTCGAAAAAACGAAAAACCTGAAAGAGTACTGATATCGGGACATGGGCTTTCCTCTGAAGCAGGTGTGGGCGATAACAACGGAAGAGTTTTAAGGCCAAACGATCTACGACTCACAGGAGGTTCAATGTTGTACCTCCTCTGCTGCTTTCAAGGGAAGGAAGAGTTGCTCGATCAATGGTCCGAAGGAACCGGTTTAGATGTGAGCAATATCCGGGGTTGTGAAGGAGAAACAGAGACTGCCCTTAGTACCATTTTCTTTATGCATCTCATAGACAATGGCCCGGATGCTCTGCCACAAACTTTTTCGATGTGGTATAAAATAAATAACATGCTCAGAGATTTCTTCCCGTATATCAGGGAAACCTACAAGAGGAAAAATTACGATCCCATGAAAACACTGAAAAAAACTCTCTCCTATATAGGACCTCTTGCCAGGAATCCCGACTTTCTAAGATTCATAGAACCGGTGGAGAGATACTCTCCCCTCCTTGCCAACCTCGAATCAGAATAATGCGGAAATAATTCGGAAATAAAAAAGGGGAAGCTTGTAGAAGCATCCCCTTTTATTTGAATCATGGATCTTAATATGGAGGCATTCCGCCTGCTCCTGGTGCAGGCTGAGGAGGTTCCTTCTCCGGTATGTCCGTAATAGTGCATTCGGTAGTGAGTAACAGCCCAGCTATGGATGCCGCATTCTGCAGAGCTGATCTTGTTACCTTTGCAGGGTCGATTATTCCATCCTTCAACATATCAACCCATTCCATCTTCTGGGCATTGAAACCAATACCCTTCTTTTCATTCTTTGCCTTCTCGGCAATCACAGCACCATCCAGCCCTGCATTCTCTGCAATCTGGCGAATAGGCTCTTCCAGTGCCCTTGTTACAATGTTGAAGCCGACCTTCTCATCGGTTGTCAGGTCTTCTACATCTGCCTTCTTCATGGCTTTTACTGCCTGGATCAAGGTAACTCCACCACCGGGAATGATTCCCTCTTCTATGGCAGCCCTTGTAGCAGACAAGGCATCTTCCACCCTGTGCTTCTTTTCCTTAAGCTCAACCTCGGTAGCAGCTCCCACGTTGATAACTGCAACACCGCCTGCCAGTTTGGCAAGCCTTTCCTGCAGCTTCTCCCTGTCGTAGTCGGATGTCGTTTCTTCTATCTGAACCTTGATCTGGGCAATCCTGTCTTTGATATCCTTTTCCTTGCCGGCTCCCTCTATAATGGTGGTGTTTTCCTTGTCAACCTTCACCATCTTGGCTTTACCAAGCTGATTCACCTCGGTATTCTCCAGCTTAAGGCCAAGCTCCTCGGAAATCACCTGGCCACCGGTGAGGATTGCTATATCCTCGAGCATCGCCTTTCTTCTGTCGCCGAAACCGGGGGCCTTTACGGCACAAACATTCAAAGTTCCCCTTAAGTTGTTAACAACCAGAGTTGCAAGCGCCTCGCCTTCGACATCTTCTGCAATGAGAAGTAGGGGCTTGCCCGACTGAGCAACCTTCTCAAGAACCGGGAGAAGGTCTTTCATATTCGAAATCTTCTTGTCATGAATCAAAACATAGGGATTTTCCAGCACAGTGGTCATGGTATCCCTGTTTGTAACAAAGTACGGGGAAAGGTATCCGCGGTCGAACTGCATACCTTCCACTACTTCCAGGTGAGTCTCCATGGATTTGGACTCTTCGACGGTTATTACACCATCCTTGCCAACCTTTTCCATGGCTTCTGCAATGAGCTCACCTATCTCCCTGTCGTTGTTTGCAGAAATAGCGGCAACCTGTGCAATTTCTTCCTTTTCCTTGATAGTCTTTGCCGTCTTCTTTATCTCGGCCACAGCAACGTCTACAGCCCTGGCAATCCCCCTCTTGATTTCCATGGGATTGATACCGGCTGCCACGCTTCGCAGACCCTCTTTGATGATCGAATATGCAAGGACTGTGGCTGTTGTTGTTCCATCTCCCGCTACATCGTTGGTTTTGGTTGCAACCTCCTTAAGAAGCTGAGCACCCATGTTTTCATAGGGGTCCTCGAGTTCAATCTCCTTTGCAATAGTCACTCCATCGTTGGTTACCGTAGGCGCTCCGAACTTCTTGTCAAGAACTACATTCCTTCCTTTGGGTCCGAGGGTAACCTTGACAGCATTCGACATCTTTTCGACGCCTTTTAGCAGTGCCTGTCTGGCTTCTTCGTTAAACTGTAATTGTTTCGCCATACTCCTACCCTTCCTTAATTAGATTTTTTTATTTTTATGAGAATGGAATCAGCGTTATACGCTTCAAAAAAAAGATACAAATAGATTTTCTTATCATCAACAAAAATTTTAATTTTTTTCTCACTCTCCTTTTTATCCCAATATCTTTATATGTCTTTATATTTGACTAAAAGTATAATTTTTCTTAATCTAACGGCACATGCAAGAAAAGGGTATTGATTTCTTCGACGTTGACCATACATTGACAAAGAGATCCTCCGGTCGCCATTTCATACTACTGGGGGTAAAAAAGAAGATATTCCCGCCCAAGGTGCTGGTATCTCTTCCCTACTATTACTTTTACTACAGGTTCGGCAACCTCAAGCTGGAATCCATAAAACAGGGTTATCCCATATTGAAGGGCATTCCAATATCCAAGCTCGAAGCCCTCTCCAGGGAAAGTTTCGCCATGAAGCTGAAAAACGACATATACAGTGATGCTGTTTCCCTTATAAAAAGACTAAAGGAAGAGAACCGAAAAATTGTTCTTGCAACCTCCTCCCTCGATATAATCGTAAAACCTTTAGCCGATTTCCTGGAAATAGACGGTATAATTGCCACGGCACTGGAAACGGAAAACGGCCTTTGCACGGGTGCACTTACCGATGCACCGATTTTTGCCACTGAAAAGAAAAGAAAGGTTCTTAAGTACATAGATGAGATGGGTTCTTCACCCTCGGAGTGTTCCTTCTATTCCGACAGCATACACGACCTTCCCCTTCTTCAATCGGTAGGGAATCCGGTTGCAGTGAACCCAGATCCAAGGCTGAAAAGAGTTGCAAGAAAAAACAACTGGAAGATAATCAACTTTAAAAAATAATCTCTCCGGAATACACCCTGACAATTCCCCTGCCACTCACATCAAATAGCAATTCTCCGTCATCCCCTATTCCCCTTATGATACCTTCCACAATTTCCCCGGAAGAACCCCCCAATCTAACTTTCGTAACCGTTTCACGGAGATAGAGCCTTTTGGTTATCTCCTCCTTCCAGCCTTTGGCTTCACCGAGTGGCAGAATCGTGTCTTTGAAGGCTTTCAGTACTCGATAGAGAAGAACCTCGATTTCTATTGTCTTACCGGTCAGTTCTTTAAGTGAAATCGCCCCTATCTTCCTCCTCGTTTCATTGTCAGATTCATTATTAGCCCCCTTATTGAAGGCAGAAGTATCACCATTACAATTGATACCCACACCTACCAGGAGATATTCCCTGTAAGCCTCGCAGAGAATACCTCCCAGTTTTCCGGGAATTCTCCATTCCACGGAAGGGAAAAAGGCAAGAATATCGTTTGGCCATTTCAAGAGAATCTCAAGGTCATAATAATTTTCCAGGGTTTTGGCCACAACATAGCCGGATATCACCGGCAACCGGGTAAAGGGAAAGGCAAGGGAGTTTTTTCTAAAAATAACGGTAAAGAGGAGATCCTTTCCCGCTTCGGAAACCCATCTTCTTTCGGGAAACCTTCCGCGGCCCTTCCACTGATATCCTGCAATGAAAACTGTTCCGTCCTCAGGGCTTTCCACGGTAATACTTCTCCTCGCCTCATCCATCGTCGAAGTCGTCCTTTCAAAATATCTCGTATAGGCATCTTGAAAGGGATTCTTCCAATTCAACATGGTCAACCTTTGTAATCCTTGACTGATATCATAATCTATACCATATTTATGTGGATGAATCAAAACCCGTTGGCTGCCGGATTACAGATAGCTAGAGAACCCCATCCGTTTACAATCGTAATATTCGGAGCGAGCGGTGACCTTACAAGGAAAAAACTCATTCCTGCCCTGTACTCCCTCTTTTTGAACGAAAGCATTTCCAATTTCAATATCGTAGGATTTGCAAGGAGAAAGTGGGACGATGAAGATTTCAGGAAAATTGTCCTGGGGATAATAAACAATTCTCTTCTTTCAAAGACCAATGAGAATCTCAAGAAAGAGTTCCTTAGAAAGGTCTTTTTTATTTCATCCAATTTTGAATCTACAGGGGGCTATGCTGAAATAGAAAATCGCTTTCAAAAACCCTTAAACAGGATCTATTATCTTGCAACACCACCTACAGCCTATACCACAATCATTGAAAAACTGGGAGAAACGGGGCTTTCAAAGGAAAGGGATACCGGTTTTTCACGCATCATAGTCGAAAAGCCCTTCGGTAGGGACCTGCAGTCTGCCCATGAGTTGAACAGAGTTCTCTCCAGGCACTTCGACGAACAACAGATATACAGAATCGACCATTACCTGGGCAAGGAAACAGTTCAGAATATAATGGTTTTCAGGTTCGGCAATGGTATCTATGAACCCGTGTGGAACAACAGATTCATAGACAACATCCAGATAACCGTTGCAGAGACAGAGGGAGTTGGTACGCGGGGGAATTACTATGAAAAATCAGGTGCAATAAGGGATATCGTACAGAACCATATGATGCAGCTACTCTGTCTTGTGGCAATGGAACCACCAATAGACCTCGATCCGGATTCAATCCGTGATGAAAAGGTCAAAGTGTTAAAATCCATAAAACCAATACCCTATGAAAAGCTCGAGGCTGAAACTGTCAGGGCTCAGTACTCGAGAGGAATAGTGGATGGCGTGGAGGTACCCGGTTACAAGGAAGAAGCCAATGTTTCGGAGGATTCCACGACAGAAACCTACGTGGCAATGAGGTTATTCATAGATTCGTGGAGGTGGGCAGGAATACCTTTCTACCTGAGGACAGGAAAAAGACTCACAAGAAGACTCACTGAAATTGCAATTCAATTCAAGAATCCTCCACATCTTCTCTTTAAGAACTGGACTGCTTCCAGTCCCGTACCCAATAATCTCATAATGCGCATTCAGCCGGATGAGGCAATTACCCTTCATTTCAACTCCAAAGTCCCCGGCTATAGCACCGAAATGCGACCTGTGAACATGACCTTTACCTACGGTTCCACCTTCGGGGAAGAACCACCGGAAGCATACGAGAGGCTACTCCTCGACGTGATGAGTGGCGATTCCACGCTATTTACTCGACGCGATGAAATAGAGAGTGCATGGAGTTTCATAACTGAGATTATAGAAGGGTGGAAGAGACTAGGAGCCAAGGAACTTCACCATTACAGAGCAGGCTCATCGGGACCTGAAGAAGCCAAGTTACTCCTCGCACGTGACGGGAGGAGGTGGAGAAAACTGTGACTGGAACAATAAACCCCTCTCAAATAGAAAGAGAACTCAAGATCACCCTGGAAAGACAGAGTGGTGTGGAATCTTCCGGTACAAAGACGAGCCTTTTCAACCTCGTTATCTTCAAAAGGGCCTTCACACCAAATCCTTCCGATGAAGCTCTCGATTTTCTCCTTGGAAAGAGACCGGCACGCATAATTCACATCGACAGCGGATATAAAGATAAAACCCGTGCATCTGTGTTCGCAAGATGCTATCCTGACAGAAAGGATCGTTCCGTCTGCTTTGAAGAAATATTGATAAGTAACGGTGAGGACAACAGGGGCATCGACCCGGGAACCTGGTCTTCTCTACTCATTCATGATCTACCAACATACCTCTGGTGGCTGGATAAACTGGTACCACCATCGAATTACCTTATCCAATCATTCGAACTGGGAGATAAACTGCTGATACACTCATCTTTCAATGGCGTTACCTTTTCCGAAGAGCCCTTATCGATATATACTGGACTTTCAGAGATGATCTCGACCGGAAGCATCCAGATTCCAGTGTCCGATTTTGCATGGGGAAAAATCCTGCCCCTAAGACGTTTTATCGCAAAAGTTTTTGACAGGGATGAATACCTGGAGAAACTATGGGATATTTCCGGGGTTAAGGTTCAGGGAGCAGCAAGAGCGGAAACAACATTGCTGTTTCTATGGCTTGCCACACGATTGGGTTGGACAAATGGCAGACTCGAAATAGAAAACGGAACAGGGAAAAGAAAATTTTTCTTCAGGGACAGAAAGGGCAGAGAAATCAACCTTACTGGTTCAACAACGGCGGAGAAAGAAACCGCAAGAAAGGAAACGAGAAAGGAAGTGAAAATAGAGATTTCCTTTCATGATACCGATGAATTGTTACTCTCCTGCAGTGAAAACGGATGCGCCGAGCTTTCAACGGGAATCAATAATGGTATCCTCTACTTCAAGATGCCCCATGACGGAAATATTCTTTTAAGAGAGGTTGACTCACTACAGCATGATAGCATTTACTATGATACTATAGAATATTCAAAAAGTATAAGAAGGGTTTAATGAAAAAATGGACAGGCAGAGAGAAACAAACAGGCTGCACAATGTTTCCCTTTCACGGGATACGGAACAGCTATCGGAAAAAGCGGCCCTTGTCATCCATTCCATACTGCGCTCCGCAGTAAAGAAGAGATCCAGGGCAAGTGTTATTCTGGCAGGGGGCAATACACCAAAGCGATGCTACGAAATACTGGCGGATATGATACACCGTTACTACTATTCTAACGGCGCAGAGGGGAAAGCCATTGCCGAGGGGACCGATTGGTTCTTCGGAGACGAGAGATGGGTGGAGGCCGCCCACCCAATGAGCAATGAGGGAATGGCAAGGAAAGCGCTCCTTTCTGCCATCAATGCACCCGAGGACAAGATTCATTCCTGGCATGCCGGTAAAGGACATCCGGTAGAAAGGGCGACCGAGTATGACAGGGTGTTGGCGGAGTACTTCGACAGAGATTCTCTTTCACCGGACATTGCAATCATGGGGATGGGTCCGGACGGGCACACCCTGTCACTCTTTCCGGATGCTAACATCGTATTTTCCGAAAACCCGCAAGGAAAAGTCCCGGTTTCCAGGGATGTATTGAATCTGGATAGAAACGCAGTAGCCATTCACAAACCCGAGGAAGATGAATGGAGACTCACTATGACCCCCAGAATTCCTAACAGGGCCGAAACGATGATATTTCTTATACACGGAAGTGAAAAAAGAAGTGCCTTCATGAGGCTGAAAAAGAACGACGATACGCTTCCCGCTTCATGGCTCAAAGGGAAGGAAACCTTCTACTTCATCACCGAGAGCCTGTTGGAGAGGTGATAAACCCTCCCCCGATCACCAGATCATCACTGTAGAATACTGCAGATTGTCCCGGAGTAACGAATTCCCCCCTCTCCATCTCCACTCTTACCATGTCATTGGAAAGAACATTATCTTCGCCGGAATCATCGCCACTGTCATTTCTCTCGGGGAATACCCTGCAGGGTATCAACTCCGATTGATACCTCACCTTCACCGTACAATCGATTGGCCCGTCAGGCCTCTCGATGAACCAGTTGATTCTTTCCACGGTAAAACTCTTCTTGACAGTATCTTCGCGTCTTGCTACTACCACGGTATTGCTTCTGCTGTCTATCCGCTCTACATACCAGGGGCCGTTTCCCAGGTTCAACCCCCTCCTCTGACCAATTGTATAATTCAGGTAACCGGTATGATGGCCGAGAACCTTTCCATCTACCGTTACTATGGGTCCGGGAGATGAGAGTTCTTTTACCCTTTCTCCTATCTTATCACGGGCCTCTTTCAGGATGAAGTCACTGTAGCTCTCACCGACAAAACAGGCATCCTGACTTTCAGCGACATGCCTCACAGCCAGACCGAGCTTCTCGGCAATGGCAAATATCTCAGATTTCCTGTAGCCCCCCAATGGAAGGATCAATCTGGAAAGAATTGCCCCGGACAACCTGTAGAGCATATAGCTCTGATCCTTTACAGGATCCACCCCCCTCTTAAGGAAAACCTTTCCGTTGATAATTCCGGTCCTTGCATAGTGACCCGTTGCCATGAAAAGCCTGCCACCCTCTTTCAGGATTCCATCCTTCTTGAGCATCCCCAATACCGTATTGTAGAAAATGTCAAACCTTATCTTTTCATTGCAGAGAATACACGGATTCGGAGTCTTTCCCTCCAGGTAAGTCTCTACGAAGTTGTCAACCACATATCTCCTGAACTCTTCCTGCAGATCAATTACATGGTAGGGAATTCCGAGCTTTTCACAGGTTGCCCTTGCCCTGTCTGTGACATCCAGTGAACAACAACGTGAATCCGGCCATATATAATGAGTAGCCCCGATTATAGGAACATCAAAGCTCTCCTTAAGCATGTAGGCGGCTATGGTAGAGTCCACACCACCGCTCATGGCACAGAGAATTGCATCCTTTTCACATATTCCGTATCTTTCCATATATTCCGTCATATCCCGGAACAACCTTCAGCTCCTCCTTCCTCATTTTTCCGATAAGTTTTGCATAGACTTCTCCGAAATTCCTCTCTATATCCCTCAAATCCACTTCATTGAGGATATCAAATTCATTTCCAAAAAAAGAAATGAAGCTCTCATACTTGATTCGTACGCCTTTCGTGTTCTCCCCCCTCCCCTCCACAAGAGAGATCAAGGTGACAAGGGGAAGCCTCCTTACAAATCCGGCTGTACCTTCACGAGACAGAGGAGTATCCCTGTCTGCAAGTTCCTTCACCCTGTGAAGGACACCCATAGTGAGGCTTCTTCCGCAAACGGGGCATCTGCCACCTGCCCTTTCAGCCTCTTCCGGTGAAAGTGAGACATTACACGATCTATGGCCATCGAAATGGTATTTACCCATTTCGGGAAATATCTCTATTGTACCAATAAAAGTGCCCGCAGAGCCTTTCATTTTCGATGAATTATTGTGCTTTTTCATTGCATCGAACATTTCATAGTAAGAAACATCGGAATCGAAAATATTTGCCTCCCTCCCGATTTTCGACGGTGAATGTGCATCGGAATTCGAAACAAGGGTAAACCGATCTAAACTGCTCAAAAGGCGGTTCATTGCAGGATCCGAAGAAAGGCCTGTCTCCAGAGCGAATATCTCATCCTCGTATCCCCTGAATGCAACTTCGAAACTGTCGTATCCCGAACGCGCACCAAAGAGAGAGAACCAGGGCGTCCAGACATGGGCAGGAATGAGATATGCATCCTCGGAGGTCTCTCTTACTATCCGTAATATCTCGACCGGAGAGAGTTTCAGGATTGGCCTTCCGTCAGAGGAGAGATTCCCCACATCTTCAAGCTTTCTCCTTATCCTTTCTGCAACCTCGATAGTCGGAGCATAAATCAGGGAGTGGATTCTGTAGGTCTTTCCCCCTTCGGAGTATATACTGCTTATCTCAGAGGAGAGACAGAACCTTACCCCTATCTCTCTTGTTCCTTGCAGCCATGTTTCCGCCTCACCTTCGAAGGCAGGTTCCTCCTTGAATACTAAAAAACCCCTTCCGTCTTCCTTGAGTTTTTCATTTATCTCCCCAAACCACTGTGGATGGGTAAAGTCTCCCGTTGCGATGATACTTATTCCCTTTACCCTTGCCCAGTAGTAGTACCATTCCAGCGTTGCATTCTTTCCCGTTGCAATCGAATACCTGGAATGAACATGAAGATCGGCATAGAACTTCAATTGAGATACGACCTGACCTCTTCCTTGACCCGATTAAGGACCTCTCTGTAACGCTCTTCCAGTTGGCCCATATTCCTTCTCACAAAGGCAGTATACTCGGGATCCGATGACGGGTCTATCTTAACCGGCGCTCCCATCTGGCGTGAGAGTTCCTCTTCCTTCTGCCTCAATTTTGGCGCATACTGCCTCTCTATTGCATCCATGAGCCTCTTTCTCTCCTCGAGGTACTCCTTGAAAAAATGCTCCAGCTCGCTCATAATATTCCCAAGCCTTTCAGGCTTCTTCAATACAACAAAAAGCGCCTCACCCACCTTTCTATTTCTTCCAAGACCATACTCATCCGATGGAAGTACGAGGTTTGCAAGGAGTGTATCTACCATCCCCTTTAGCACCCATTCCTTTTCTTTTCCCTTGTACTTTGCTATTTCATCCTTGATATTATCCATCGAATCATTTAGATATTCAGAGGCAATCTTCTTGCCCATATCCGTGAATTTCTTCTCCTTAACACTCTCTTTGTCTCCTACTACATCCTTGACATTCTCCATTGCTATTTCGAAAGCAGATTTTATCTCTCCCATACCACACACTCCTGTTGTTTTTTCTGTCCTATAATTTAACCATAGAAACTGTAACTATCAAGCATCCGGTGATTTTCGATAGAAGCATCGGATCGCCCCTGACTCGGTAATAATTGCATCTATCCTCTCGTCCCCGGGACCCGCAGGAACCCTCTCGATTACCTGAAACGAGAAGGCAGGGGCGATAAACATCAACCTTTCACTGCATCTGGACCTGGCAGATGCCATGTATCTGTCGTAGAAACCCTTACCCCTCCCCAACCTGTTACAATCCTCATCGAAGGCAAGCCCGGGAACTATTACAAGGGTCTTACCGTATGCGCACGGGTCAGCCGCCGGGGCATCATGCGGTGGTTCCAGTATTCCATAGTCATTTTCAACCAGGCCCGACTCTACAGATGTGACCCTGTAAAAGATCAGCTCATCACCCGTTATGCGCGGGATGGCCACTGTTTTTCCCTCGTGTAATGC
Source organism: Spirochaetales bacterium (assembly GCA_027021365.1). Lineage (GTDB taxonomy): Bacteria > Spirochaetota > Spirochaetia > SZUA-6 > SZUA-6 > JALUUM01. Next base: position 21,677 of record JALUUM010000032.1, on the reverse strand, counting down.
CTGTTCGATCAGTGGGCGGGTTTCAACCTCTCCCTTGAAGGAAAGATAGGTAAATATGGCCTCCGCATCTTTCCACCACCCGCTTACCGTTATCCTGTTCGTGATAAGGAGGGAAACCTCTCTTAATCTTTTATCCTGATACTTACCGAGCTTTTCACTTATCAGTTTCCTGGTACGTGCCTTTTGTTTTTTAAGCTTTTCCATGGTTTCCATTTCAATCTGGTATCACCTATCATATACATGTTATTATAGAAGAGAAAGAGATGAATACTGTAAAAATCGAATTTTCCAAGAGAAAGGCTTCCCTTGAGTTACCATTGATGCCCGGTTATGTAAAAAAGTTGTCTCTCGGGTATGTATCACCATCCCTCTCCTCGGAAAAAATGACAATCCACTTGGAAAGAGGCAAGGAATCTTCCGGCAGCCCCGTAACGGGAGAGAGGCGAATCCATGTCACATCGATCTCACCGGGAGATATGGTCCCGGAGCAGGAAGAAGAAAGGACGGACTCGGAGGTGATGCTTTTTTTCAAGGTAGAAGATTGGAGTACGCTCAATATAGAGATCTACATATCTGGTAAGATTCAGAGGAACATAAGGATAGATCTCCTTCCCTACATAAGGAAGCTTCGGTACAGATACTTGCTGTCTAACCTGGACATTATGCTGTTAGGTCTTTTTATCGTTATCTTTTTGGTGACAGCCATTACCGGTATCGTCAACTTTCGCAAGGATGGCCGAACCATCAACCAGGCCACAAATCAGAACACAACCCGAACCTCGAGTAAGGAGGCTACCCCAACGATTCCCACGGCTTCTACTGCACCTTCAACTTCAGCCAATCCCCCGATTCCCACGATTCCCGTTACCCCTGAGGCCAATCCTAAAACTTCATCCGGAGAGAATCAGCCTCCGGCGGTAAAGGCCATTCCCAAAGAAACCCGGTTTACAGTTTATTTTCTTCCCGACAGCCCGCTACTTACCAGGCAGGCAGAAGAGAAACTCAACAAAATCGCTCTGACCCTAAAAAATCTGCCGCCTGGGAATACCAAGGATTACACAGTTCAAATATACGGTCATTGCGCACTGTATGGGACAGAGAGGGGAAGAATCTCTCTTTCAAGAAAAAGGGCAATAAATGTTTTCCGATACCTCAAAGAGCAGGGTTGGGAACCTTCTTCACGTGTAAAGGTAGCCGGCCTTGGGGGAACAAAACCCGTTACTCGGGACCCGAAAAAACAGTACCTTAACAGGCGGGTAGAAATCATATTAAAAAAATAATTACAAGATAATGTTGACTTTTTTAATAAATATTTATAGGTTTTTCATGATAACAAATTAAAAGACAAGGAGATCTCGTTAAGATGAGTGAATTGATAACAGACATGCACAAGAAGCGTGAACTGCTAAAGGAAATGATTTTAAGGCTCCACAGCGGCGAGGCTGTCGACGTGGTTAGAACGAAGCTGGCAAAACTCCTCGGAGAGGTTCCGTACGGAATAGTAGTTGGTGTGGAACAGGAACTGATTCAGGAGGGCCTTCCTGCAGAAGAGGTACTTCAGCTCTGTGACATTCACGGGCAGGCTTTGAAGGGAATGATAAGCCTTAAGGATGCAAAGAGTACACCCGAGGGCCATCCTGTTCATACCTTTAAGATGGAAAACAGGATGCTTTCCAATCTTATCTCCAGGACGAGGAATGTAATCGACTATCTGGCAAACAGGGCAAAGGACGACGAACTTCACGAGATCATTCGTGAATTACGCCTCCTATTGAACAGCCTTTCCGATGTGGACAAGCACTACAGGAGGAAGGAAAACCTCCTCTTTCCCTATCTCGAGAAGCACGGTATAACAGGTCCGCCCAAGGTGATGTGGGGAAAACACGATGAAGCGAGAGCCTACATGAAAGAGGCAATTTCGAAGATAATCCAGTTGGAGGAACAGGAAAAAATCGACAGGAACGAGCTGAAAAACTTTTTGGAAAGCTCAGTCGTTAAGACACTCGATGCGATAGATGAAATGATATACAAGGAAGAAGAAATACTATTTCCCACTTGCCTCGATGTCCTGAGCGAGGAAGAATGGTATTCAATAGTGAAACAGAGTCCGGAGATTGGTTTCTGCCTCTATGATCCAAAAGATGAATGGAAACCCTCCAACATTCAGGAAGTCGAGAGAGAGGAGATAGATTACAGAAACGGCAGAATTACACTTCCCTCCGGAGTTCTCTCCGTGGAAGAGCTTATTACCCTTTTCAATACTCTTCCGGTCGATATAACCTTCGTCGACAAGGATGACTATGTAAGGTACTTCAGCCAGGGGAGAGAACGTATATTCGACAGAAACAGGGCCATCCTCGGACGCAAGGTACAACTCTGCCATCCGCCCTCCAGTGTACACATAGTCGAAAAAATTCTCTCCGACTTCAAGTCCGGAAAGAAGGATAGAGCTCGATTCTGGCTTAATGTAAAGGGAAGGTTCGTATACATAGAGTACATCGCAATGCGTGATAAATCGGGAGAGTACCTCGGTACACTTGAAGTGACGGAAGACCTTACCGAAAAGAGATCACTGGAGGGTGAAAGAAGAATCCTAAATTACGATTAATTTTTTCAAACTGATAGAATCCCTTGAAAAGGCGCTATTATACGGTATACACCTCGGGAGGTGTATACCGTATTCTATTTAAATATTATCTTTAACATTGATTTTTCGGGCTGGGCGGATTTGAACCGCCGACCCCACGCCCCCCAGACGTGTACGCTAACCAACTGCGCTACAGCCCGATCGAATATATTCTTAACACTTAGTATCAAGAATGTCAATTGTCAAGAAGCACCGTTAAGCGGGAGGAAGAAACTCGGGAAACTCGTACTCTATCCTTCCGTCCTCCGTAACATGCATGGATGCATAACCCTTCTTTGCAAGGTTTTCAAGAATAGATTCTGCCCTCTCTATGGAGAGAAAACTGTTCAATGCAACGAGTGCAGGCGTGATGCGCCCCTTCTCTCTCTGTGCAATCCTAAGGATTTCCTTTTCAGCTTCCGCATTGTCATCCCCCGCACTGTTGGCAGTCCGCTTTCTCCCGGAAAGCAACTTTCTAAGTCCCTCGGCAGCGGGCATTAACCCGGCAAAGGCAAGCGGAAAAACCCAGAACCATTGCTTGGTGGTAAACCAGACTACACCGAAAACCAGTGTAAACACAATTCCGGAAGTGAGTGACGCTTCCGCCGATTTCTGTTTCTTGTAATGTTTTTCGTACCGCTTTCCGGAGTAATGATCCCTGTAATCCCTTCGTCTATGTCCGTGCATCATCTTACATCAGTTAAGTTAAGGGTTTTGGGTGGTAAAAGTCAACACACAATGCGCAAAGATGCCTTACAGGTAGAGATGCAGGGCAATCTCATCACAATTTTCAAGTTTCGGGCATTCTAGGCACTCACGCCATATCTTTTTGGGAAATTTATTCTTGTCCGTTTCCTTGAAACCCAGTTTTTCGAAAAATTCCTTCCTGTAGGTCAGGGTTATCACCTCAGGCACCTTCAGTTCCCGTCCCTTCTCGAGAAGTGCCCTGACAAGAGCGGTACCTATCCCCTTCCCTTGATACGCTCTGTCCACTGCAAGGGCATTTATCTCACCGAGGTCTGTCCACAAAAGGGAAAAGGCACCACATCCCACAACTTTTCCATCGTCGTTTTCGGCAACAAGGAAGTTGCCGAGCATTTCAATAATCTTGTACTTGCTCCTGTGAAGCATCAAGCCCCTGTCTGCCATGTCGTTGTTAAGCTTGAAAATTGCTTCGACATCTTTTACAGTGGGTTTTCGAATCTTTATGCCTTCCTTTGTACCTTTACCCCTCATTTCTCATGAAAACTCGCCATTTCAAGAATAGAGGGAGCCTGCCCGGTATTGTCCTTAGCACGCCTGTGTACCAGGGCAGCAACACCTGTTGAAAGGCCGTAGAGGTTTATGAAACCCGTTGCATCGCTATGCCTGTAACCGGACTCACCGAAGGATGCGAGATCCTTTATGTAGAGCGAATAGGGAGAAGTTCTTCCTGTAATGATAATATTTCCCTTGTAGAGGGCCAGTCGAACCTTTCCCGTAATGTATTCGGAGATCTTCTCCATGAAAGCCTCCAGGGATTCCCTTAATGTTGTGAACCACTTGCCGCCATAGACGAGTTCCGCATACCTCTGAGCCATGAGGTGCTTGAAGTGCAGGGCATCACTGTCCAGGGTGAGCATCTCCAGCTCACGAAGTGCCTTAAAGAGAATCGTGCCCCCGGGTGTTTCGTAAACACCCCTGCTCTTCATACCGACTAGCCTTGTTTCTACAACGTCACTTCGTCCGATTCCGTTTTCGGCACCAAGAGCATTCAATTTTTCCACAAGTTCCACAGGACCGAGTTTTTGCCCGTCTACCGCAACGGGAAAGGCCTTTTCAAATTCTATTTCCACCTCTGTCTCCCTGTCAGGGGCATCCTTGGGGGATTTTGTAAGCTGGAAGACCTCTTCCTTTGGCCTGTTCCAGGCATCCTCCAGCTCTCCTCCTTCATGGCTCATATGCCACAGGTTGGCATCACGGGAGTAGATATTCTTCTTGGATATCTTACCAAGCGGTATCCCGTGCTTTTCCGCATAGTCTATCGCATCCTCTCGCGACCTGATATCCCATTCGCGCCAGGGAGCAATAACCTTTAGGTGTGGTGCCAAAGCCTTGTATGCCAGTTCAAACCTCACCTGATCGTTACCCTTTCCCGTGCACCCGTGAGCAACGGCATCTGCTCCCTCTTTTAGGGCTACCTCTACCTGGTGCTTTGCCTGAAGGGGCCTCGCTATGGATGTTCCCAGCAGGTACTTACCCTCGTAGATTGCTCCGGCCCTTACCATGGGAAAGAGGTAGTCCCTTACGAATTCCTCCCTGATGTCGAGCAGGTAGAGTTTCGATGCGCCTGAGGCCTTTGCCTTGGCCTCGAGATTGGATAGGTCATCGTTCTGGCCCACATTGGTACAGACGGCTATGACCTCAGCCCCTAGGTAGTGCTCCTTCAGCCAGGGAATAATTATCGAGGTATCGAGCCCTCCTGAATAGGCCAGTGCTATCTTCTTTACTTTCATTTTTTCCTCCTATATCTCTTTCATCTCTTTGAATACTTCATTTAGTATATCAATGCCTTTTTCAAGTTCTTCCTTCGTTATGGTGAGAGGTGGTGCAAATCGAAGAATGTTCTTTCCCGATCTCAAAATGAGAAGCCCTTTCTCCCTTGCATCTCCAATCAACCCTTTTATCCTGTCGGCCAGTTCGTCGCCCTTCTCCTCCCCTCTGTACTCCAAACCCCTCAAGAGACCCTTTCCCTTCACCTTGCCGAGGAAATCGTATCTGGTACTGAGTTCTTCCAACAGTGTTTTGAAATAATCTCCCTTTTGGGCAGTTTCACTGATAAAATGCTCATTAGAAAGTATCTCCCAGACCTTCAGAGCAACGGCAGTGGTAACGGGACCTCCTCCGAATGTGGAACCGTGCTCACCCACATGGATCAAACTGTTTACCTTCTCGGGAATAAGTGTGGCAGAGAGGGGAAGACCTGCCGCAAGCGGCTTTGCCAGTGTCAGGATATCGGGTTTCAATCCGACCCACTGAGATGCATAGAAACGCCCTGTACGTGAAAGGCCGGTCTGAACCTCGTCAACTATCAATATCACATCATTTTTCCTTGCAGCATCCTGAAGCTCTCCTGCGAAGGAAGCTTCCATTATTTCCAGGCCGCCCTCTCCCTGTATCACTTCCACTATTACGGCAGCAAAACTTTCATCGAGCTTCTCCTTCAGGGCGACAACGTCGTTGTAGGGCGCCACCTCCACTCCCGGGATCAGGGGTTCGAAGGGCTTCTGGTACTTTTCATTCGGAGTACAGGAAAGCGCGCCGAGACTCCTCCCGTGAAAGGCATTGGTAAAGGTTAGAATTCTGTGATGGCCCGGCCCCTTTTTACGCAGGGAGTAGAGCCTTGCGTACTTGAGGGCGGTTTCGTTCGCCTCGCTTCCGCTGTTGGAAAAGTGGACCGCAGCAAAATCCCCGCTTGCCACCATTCTCTCTGCAAGCTTAAGAACCGGTTCCGTCGTGTACAGATTGGAGGTATGAATTACCCTACGCATCTGTTCATAGGCAGCACGGGCTAAGTCTTCCCGCCCGTAGCCCAGCGCATTCACGGCGATACCTGCCGTAAAGTCAAGGTATCGTTTTCCCGTAATATCCTCCAGCCAGCTACCGTTTCCCGATTTTATTTCGAGAAATTCAGGTCCGTAATTCCCGGCAAGGGGTGTCTTAGAAACAATTGCATTTTTCTTTTCCATCTGCTCTTCTCCCAAAGTCGCTTGTGTTAACTTACCTTAAAACCTGCTTCAAAGAACCTATTCGATCAAGGTCCCCCGTTTACCTTTAATAAGCCTTTCAAGGTCTCCTCTCACTCTGTAATCACCTATCACTATCCCCGATATTCCCCCTTTCAACGCATCGAGAGATGCCCTCACCTTCGGTATCATACCGCCCGTTATAACACCTTCCGATATCTCTCTCTCGATCTCTGAGGTTTTCAAAACATCCATTATTTCGCCATTCCTGTTTATTCCCGGCACGTCGGATATGAATATCAGCCTTTCCACTACCAGAGACTCTGCCAGGTGGAAGGCAACCGTATCGGCATTTATATTCAGGGCCTTTCCGTCGAGTTCCGTGCTCGTGGATGAAATTACCGGCATGTAACCATTGTCGAAGAGTATCTCGATAAGCCGGGGATTGACTTTAACAATCTTTCCCGTTCTCGTATTGATTCCTTCCACCACACCGAGTGATTTCCCGACAAAGATACTTCCGTCTGCTCCGCACAGTCCTACCGCGTCTATTCCCTTGGAACGAAAGAGGCGCACCAGCCTTTTGTTTACCCCTCCCGACAGCACAGCTTCCACTATGTCCATTTCCTCCGGGGTAGTTATCCTAACCCCGTCCTTGAAAACGGGCTCCAGGCCGAGCTTATCGGAAAGCTCCGTCACCTCGTTACCTCCGCCATGTATGACGAGGAACTGAAATTCCTTTGATAACCGGTGGAGTTCGTCTGCAAAGTTTCCCAGCAGTTTCCTATTGGCGAAAAAACGTCCGCCAATCTTTACAGCCACCATACTCCTGCTCTCACTCATTCTTCTGTACATCTGCGATCACACCTCTCCGTAGTACCTTAATCCTTCATCCTCATTGAAACCGAACCGAATATTCATATTTTGCACGGCCTGTCCCGAAGCCCCCTTTACCAGGTTGTCTATCGCAGAGAAGAGAAGCATCGAATCACCCTCTCTCTTCCAACCGATATCACACCTGTTGGAACCGAGAACATCCTTCGTCTGTGGGATTTCATTTCCTCTGATATTTATAAAGGGGCATCTGCCATAATACTTCTCGTATACATCAGCAATTCTCTCGTCGTCAACCGGATTCCCGGAAGTCGCTCTACCCTTTTTCTCCCTCTCCCTGCTCTCTCTGCGGACAATCTCCCTGGAAAGAGTCGCCCAGGTAGTTGCCACGATGCCTCTCCTTAAGGGAGCAAGGTGAGGTGTAAATAGCACCCTTACATCGTCTGAAACCTTCTTAAGCTCCTCTGCAATCTCAGGCAAGTGCCTGTGGCTCGTTCCCGGTGCATAGGCACCGGCATTCTCTGAGCGTTCCACGAATAACAGATTGATATTTGCCTTCCGCCCGCCTCCCGAAATACCCGAAATGGCATTTGTCACTATCCGTCCGCCTATGATTCCTTCCTTCAATAAAGGTAGAAGGGGGAGTAAGGTGGCGGTGGGATAGCATCCCGGATTTGCAATTATATCGGCCTTCTTTATCTCATCCCTGTTCCATTCACACAGGCCATAGACTGCTTCTTTTAAAAGGTCTTCTCTTGGTGGTCTCTTTCCATAGGCAGCCTCGAATACTGAGGGGTCCTTTATTCTGAAATCAGCCGAAAGGTCTATTACAACCGATTTACCAAAAAATGGCTGACATAGTTCGGCGGACTTCAGGTGGGGCAGTGCTGCAATCACGACATCCGGCGAGTATTCGACCGCCTTTTCCAGGCTCACAAGCTTTCCTGCTGTAAGCCCGAATTTTTCACCATTCATGTATCTCTTTCCCATACCCCTGTCCACCTCTGAAAGCATTTCACCTGCATGGGAAGATGAAACCGGGATGATCTCTCTAACCTCCCTGTGATCCAGAAGCATTCTTATCAGTAATTGACCCGTATATCCGCTCGTTCCCAGTACCGCTACCTTCATACCCTGTACCCTTTCTCCTTCAAGATTGGAAGCTTTGTTATTAACCCTTCCAGCAGTTTTTTCCTCGAAACTCCATCCCTCGGAACCAGTATTATCGTATCATCGCCGGCTACCGTTCCCAAAACCTCCGGAATCTCGAGATGGTCTATTGCAAAGGCTACGCTGTTTGCATGTCCTGATATCGTCTTGATGAGTGCCAGGTTACCGGAAAAATCGAGAGAGAGGAATCCCCGGATAAAATCGTTTACAAGACTCTCTTCCGAACCGGACTTGCTGACATCATCCGGAAAGACATAGATATATCCGCCCCTGCCATCGGGAACCTTTCCCACCTTGAGAAACTTCAGATCACGGGAGAGGGTGGCTTGAGTAACAGAGTAACCCTCATTCTGGAGCAGTTCGAGGAGCTCTTCCTGACTGCCAACCTTCTGTGACTGAATAATTCTCCTTATTATCGAGTATCTCTCTGCCTTTTTTCTCACCTTTTCCTCCGATGAATTGCTCTTGAACTATCGATTAAAACATTTCATTCAAGTTATCAGGTTTTCGGTAACCTCTCTGCAGCCTCCCTGAAATTTTCGAATAAATATACAATTATTATAAATTAAATGCAATATATGATTTCAAATATTTTTCATTTTTTTTGTTTTTCTCTTGACAATTTCTTTAAAACTTACCATTCTTCTTTCAACATCATGAAAGATTACGTTGTGAATAAAAATTATAATGCAGCATCCAAATTACTCTGGTGGTGGCAGATCGACGGGGAGAGACCGCGGTCTGTCTGAGATTATAGTTTTTTAGAAAGAGACCGCAGGCGGTTTCTCTTCGTTAGAAAAGAGAGATTGCCTGCGGTTTTTTATATACCCAGGCTAACAACCTGGGTTTTTTTGTGGACTTTTATGAAAAAAATTTTTAACAGGAGGTCATAAAATGACGGAAAGAATCTATCAACTTTCAACAAGGGAGATACCCAAAAAATGGTTGAATATCCTCCCTGCACTGCCCCGGCCGCTGGAGCCTTTAAGGAACCCACAGGACGGCTCGCCGGTGCCCCTGGATGCCATGAAACCGCTCTTCGCAGAGTCTCTTCTCGAACAGGAGGTTTCATCGGAGCGGCTTATCACAATCCCGGAGGAAATACTAAAGGTGTACTCACTCTACAGGCCCACACCCCTGATAAGGGCAAAGTTTCTCGAGGAAGCCATCGGAACACCTGCCAAGATCTTCTTCAAGAACGAGGGAGTCTCACCGACTGGCAGCCATAAACCCAATACGGCTATTGCTCAGGCATACTACAATGCCAAGGAGGGAACGACAAGGCTTACAACCGAAACGGGAGCCGGTCAGTGGGGAAGCGCACTCTCCTTTGCAGGGGCGCATTTCGGAATAAATGTCAAGGTATTCATGGTAAGGGTATCCTACGAACAGAAACCATACAGAAGAGTGATGATGCAGAGTTACGGTGCCGATGTTTATCCCAGTCCATCGGACCAGACAAAGATAGGAAGGCAGTTTCTGGAGGACCCTGCAAATAAACCCGGCTCCCTTGGTATGGCAATCAGCGAAGCAGTGGAACTGGCAGTAAGTGACGAGAAAACTCACTATGCCCTGGGCTCGGTACTCAACCATGTCCTCCTCCATCAGACTGTAATCGGTCTCGAGGCAAGGGCGGTACTGGAAGAAATCGGACTTCTTCCTGATGTCGTAATTGGGTGCCACGGGGGTGGAAGCAACTTTGGCGGAATCATGATTCCCTTCCTCGAAGACAAGATAGAGGGTAAGAGGAATGTGGATTTCATTGCTTCGGAGCCGATGGCCTGCCCGACACTGAGCAAGGGATTGTATGCCTATGACTACGGTGACAGCGGAAAGTATATTCCTCTCACAAAGATGTACACCCTTGGCCACAGTTTCGTGCCTCCGGAGGTCCATGCCGGCGGCTTGAGGTACCATGGGGCTGCTCCAATAATTTCACTTCTAAACGATGAAAAATTGATACGTGCCGAGGCCTTGCATCAGCTCGAAACATTCGAGGCTGCAGTACTATTTGCAAAGACGGAAGGGATCATCCCAGCTCCGGAATCCGCCCATGCGATAGCTTCGGCAATCAGGGTTGCAAGGCAGTGTAAGGAAACGGGAGAGGAAAAGGTCATTCTATTTAACCTCTCCGGCCATGGCCATTTTGATATGGCGGCATACGAAGCCTATATCTCCGGCAAGCTTACTGACTACGACTATCCGGAAGAGGAAGTTAAAAAGGCAGAGGCGGAACTTCCAAAGGTGCCACAACAATAAGTAACGGTACCATGTAAGAGTTCTAACATGTGGCTCAACAACAATAAGCCAATAAATGGAACACTCGGCAGGAGGGATTACCTCCTGCCGTTCCTTTCCTGCAGGTTTATAGTATTGTAGCGAATTGTAACAACTTCTCAGCCCGAAATATAAGGTATCGTCATTGGCCCCTCAGGAAGGACACAGACAGAGGCGTCTCTTCCATAAACCTCGAGAAGGCTCATCAAAGTTTCCTCGATAGAACGTGACACTTTTAAAAAAGCACCTTCAATCTGCTTGTCACTCAATTGTTCACTGTAAAGGTAGACATGCGCCTTCTTACAGATGGAGGCATGAATCTGAGCCTGCCAGGAATCTATCGAAGCAAAGCCCGGTTTCCTTATCCTGTCAAGCAGTTCACCGGGACTCCTTGAAGTTTTGAGAAGCTCCCCATACCTTCCGTGTTCAGGGATACCATCCCAGCAACTGGATGCAACAATTATACTTCCTCCCTTCCTTACAATCTGCGCTGCGGCACTCATTCCCTTAACCGTCTGGTAAAGGTTTAAATCCAGCGGGTAACCTGAATTACTGGTAATAACGATATCAAAGGCTTTCTCAACGGGACGCATCGACGCATCCTTTACAAAGGCACACCCTTTCCTGTGAGCTATCCGTAAATCCCCGGCAAATACACCGGTAATAGCCTTGTCACGGTTTAAGGCTACGTTTAAAAGAAAGAGGGATACACGAAATTGACCTTCGCATATCTCTGCAGATTCCATAATATCTTTGTATATGGGATTGCCTTCCGTTACTGCCCATGTTGCACCTGGATTGTCGATATTCTTTACACTATGATTCGAAAGCACCGTCTCTATCGATGCCAGTCCCGGCATTACCGCTTTCCCTCCCCCTGAAAAGCCGGCAAAGAAGTGAGGTTCTATAAAACCGGTGGCAATCCCAATATCACAATCCAAAAAACTCTTTAGAATATTAACAGGTGTACCCAGTGAGGTTGTTCCAAGAGAGGCATGAGAAAACTCATCCAGAGCATCATTCTGGATTATCTTAAAACGATTTACCACTTCTTTCCCGATAATGCCGAACAGTTCTTCCTTTGTATTCGGCCTGTGAGTTCCTGTTGCACAGAACAGGACAACCTGTTCATCCGGTATCTTTTTCAATTCATTGAGCAGAGGCGGAAGGATACGCCTGTAAGGGGTAGCCCTCGTTATATCACTGAATATGATTCCCACCCTGTCGGATGATTTTACAATCTCAGAGAGAGGAGGATACCCAATGGGAGCTTTAAGTGCATCGGATACAGCCCTCTCTTCATCGGGTAATCCTTCTACATATTTTGTTTTTATGATTTCCAGGTTCAGGTTGTCCGGAAGATTTACACTTAAATACTTTTTCCCATAGGGAAGTTTAATTTCAGGCATACAATTTAGCCTATTTTTTGCCTGTTTTCTACCTGTAATGGAGCCACCGCAGAATCTCCCTTATGGTGTGTCTCTTTCCCGTTAAAAGTATTCCGACCTTGAAAATCCTTGCAGAGAGTACTACGGTGAATGCCGTGGTAACAAGAATAATTCCTATACTCAACAAAACACTCGAGACGGGGGGATTACCGATTGCAATGCGCTGGAACATCACTATAGGCGAGGTAAGTGGGAAGAGCGAGAGAAAAACTGAAAAGTTTCCATCTGGATTGGAAGTTATGACACTTATCGATACCATTGGAAGAACGAGAAAGATAATAAGTGGCCAGGAAAGCTGCCCCAGGTTTTGCTCGTCACTGCTCGCCGCTCCTAATGCTGCATAGATCGACGAATAGAGAAAGAATGCCAAGAGAAAGTAAAGCACAAGATAGCCTAGGAGCCTTGATTCCAGCGGAATGTTAAGGGTTAAACCCAGCATGGGCCCGAACACTTTGATTGAAAAAACAGTGACTCCTATCCAGAATACATACTGAAGTATACTTGCGAAGGCACTTCCAAGAATTTTCCCAAAGAGAAGTTCATCCGTTCTGACCGAGGATAAGAGTATCTCTACCGTTTTCTGTGTCTTTTCCATAACGACAGACCTTCCAATGCTCTGACCGTATAGAAGAATCGTCATATAGAGAAGCACGGTAAAAGCCAGTACCGTAAAAAATCCGGTAAGGTAATCCTCCGACCTTTCCTCTCCGCTCTTTGAAAGCTTCTTCGGGACGAGCCTGGGCCTTGTCATTATTTCACCTACCCTGTCCGTAGGAACACCGGCCTCCCTAAGCTTTAGCATGGTCACAGCACTTCCTATTATCCCCTGAAGCTTTTCGATGGTTGCCCAGTCAGCACCGGTGGATGTCACATAATTTACTGTTGTGGCACTCTTTATCTCACCGGGAAGTATTACATAGCCGTCTATCTCTTCGTTTAAAAGCCTTGACTTTAAAATCTCCGGATTATCCGGTAATTCGACAATTTCGATTCCTGAATGCAAAGCACTTTCCTTAATCAGGGTGACAAGTTCTCTGTCTCCCCCGGCAATGGCAACCGTCTTTTCCTCAGGGCTGCTCTTCATGGCAAGATAGCTCGGAAGAACCGTTACGGCCAGAATGAGAAATGGCCCTATAATTGTTAAAATTATAAATGCGCGGTTGGCAGCTATCATTTTGAACTCCATCTTTATGACCTTCCAGAGTTTCACTTACTGCCTCCCCTCTCGTTCTTTTTTTAAGGCAACCTGGTCCACAAATATCTTGTGAAGTGAAGGAGTCATAAGCTCGTACCTCTTTACAGAAAGGCTGTCTGCGTTGGTAGCTATCAATTTAAAGAGTAAATCGGGATCGGCATCTTCTGTTAACTCAACCTCAGCATAACGGGGATACATACTGATACCTGCCACGAGTTCGGATTTCTTTAAAAACTCCAGAGAGCCCTCGAACTCGAGAGTGACTGTCTTTCTTCCAAAGCGTTCCTTGATTTCATCGAGCCTTCCCTTTAGAACCTCCCTCCCGTTGTTTACCATGAGTATCCGGCTGCATATCTTTTCGGCCTGCTCCATGTTGTGGGTGGAGAAGAGCACAGTACCGCCACTGTTCCTTATCTCCTGGATGTAGTCCCTTAAGACATCGGTACTCACTGGATCGAGACCGGCAAATGGCTCGTCCAGAATCAACAGAAGGGGATTATGTATCACCGAGGCTATGAACTGAACCTTCTGTGCCATCCCCTTTGAAAGTGTTTCCACCTTTCGCAAGGCCCAGCCCTGGAGCCCGAAACGCTTAAGCCATAGGTGTGCAGCCTTTCTTGCAACCTGCCTCTCCAGGCCTTTCAGTTCGGCGAGGTACACGAGCATGTCCAGTACCTTGACCTTCTTGTAGAGGCCCCGTTCCTCCGGGAGGTAGCCGATTTTCTCCTTGTCCCTCTCCTCGAGGCGTCCACCATTAAAGAGTATCCTTCCCTTGTCCGGGCCGATGATATTCATTATCATTCGGAGGAGGGTCGTTTTCCCCGCACCATTCGGCCCTATTATGCCGAAGATTTCACCGGCATCCACCGAGAAGCTTACCCCGTCCACAGCCTTCACGCTGCCAAAGTACTTGTAGACATCATTCACTTCTATAACGGGCTTTTTACTCTGATTCATGGTTTATCCGCATAACCCTTCATGAATTTCGAAAGCAGGCCGGGGGTTAATCTTGCTTTTACAGAGCCTTTGGAATCCAAAATATAGGAGATAAGATTTTCCGAACCGGAAGAGCCGTCGTATCTTCCGCTCTTATCATGAACTACAAGCCAGTTACCGGAAGCAAAGGCCATCAACCTTATACTATCACCCGTTGAAATATTGAATATCCTGATTTCACCGTTCTTGCTTCCGGCAGCCAGAAATCCGCCATCTTCACTAAAGGCCAAACCGGAAATAACATCTGTACATCCTTCAAGCGATCTGACAAGTTTATCATCGGAGGACCACACAAGCAAAGCCCTGTCAACTGTCGGGACAGCTATATATTTTCCATCGTTACTCACAGCACTTACATAGAGGTACTCCATACCACCTTTCACGGGAGGCAGAACAACAAATTCCCTTACAAGTTTCCCTTCCCTATTCCATATCCTGCATTTAACGGATCCCCTTCTGTACTCAGGCGGATATCCAATGCTTACTATGCTACCGTCTTCGTTAAAGACCGTACTGTGTACCTCGTCTTTAGAATCTGTTTTCAAGGGAGGTAAAAGTTTCATCCTACCTTCAAGAGAAAAGAGCCATACCTTTCCGAATCCCCCTCCGGCCAGCATGCGGTTATCCTTACTGAAGGCTATGCTGTATATCTCCTCCCCTCCGGTTACGAAGGTATCAACCATATCTCCCTCAACAGTCCAGAGCTGTATACCATTTGTTCCATCTTCTCCCATGTAACTCACTGCAATGAACCTGTCATCGTTGCTGAATGTATAATCGGTTATATACTTTTTCTGCCCGAAAAATATGTGAATCAGTTTTCCGCTAACATTCCAGAGCCTGATAGGATTGCCATTATGGGAACTTGCAATGTAACTTCCCTTTTTGCCAAAGAGAACCCTCGTCTGCACTTCGGTATAATCGTTAGAGCCGGATTTTTTCCAGAGAAAACCCCCTTTCGAAATCCCCCCTTCAAGAGCCCAGAGATAAACCGTGTTATCCCAGGAACCACCTGCAAGGTATTTCAAATCATGACTGAAGGACAATCCCCCGACAGGAATTACCTCCGGTATATCAACCGTTCTGGTCGCCTCTCTCTTCCCGGCTTTTATATTCCATACCCTCAAACTACCCGATCCATGCCCGCTTACTAACAATTCCCCATCCGGGCTAATGGCAATACCAGTAACTCGATCCCCGCCTCCTTTAAGTGTTTCAATCAATTCACCATTCTTCGACCATAACCATATTGTATAATCATAGAGAGTGGCGATTGCCAGCATTTTGCCATCCTTGCTAATCCTGGCCTCCACAATCACTTCATTTGGCAGTTCCCCGAAGGTGGAGATTGGATTTCCATTGCTATCCCACAGGTTCATCTTTCTGTCGCTATCTATCGAGATGAAAAAAGTAAATCTGTCAAGCGGGTCCTTTACCAGTTTATATGAAAGTTGCTTATCCTTTCTTATTGATTTCTCTTGCTCCCCGGAAAGTTCCCAGAAATTCACACCCCCCGGCATTATGAATCCATAAGAAGCTACAATCAGTTTACTATCGGGAGTAAAAGCAAAATCAAAGGGATTACTCTTAAAATTTTCAATGGTGTTTAAAAGTTTTCCATCATGGTTCCATATCTTTAACTGTATTACCAGCAGATCATTCTCGCTTGCACTGGCAATCATTTTGCCATCCGGACTGAAAAATACGGAAAAAACCCTCCCGTTATGACCGGTAAGCTCTTTTAAAAACTTGCCGTCTCGTGTCCAGAGCCGCACTGTTCTGTCTGATGACCCACTTGCAAGTACAGTTCCATCGGGACTGAAGGCAATACATTCAACAGTATCCAGGTGCCCCCTAAGGGTATGAAGCAACCGTCCTTCCCTGTTCCAGAGCTTTACAAGGTTTCCCGCACAACTTGCTATTATCTTTCCATCGGGACTGAAAGTAACATCATTTACCCATGAAGAATGGGCGTTTCTAATGACTGTTTCCGGATACAACGGAAGTATCAAGGCGGAAAATATCAACAAAAAAATCGATAAAAATTTTAGGCGGAAAGTGGCAAAATTGACTATTAAAAACCCGAAAGAAACTTTTTTCAACATTTGTTTA
Organism: Spirochaetales bacterium; assembly: GCA_027021365.1. GTDB lineage: Bacteria > Spirochaetota > Spirochaetia > SZUA-6 > SZUA-6 > JALUUM01. The sequence goes on along the minus strand of JALUUM010000032.1, from coordinate 5,294 downwards.
TCTTTTTAACCATAACATATAATTGATATTATTTCCATATAACAGAATAAAGTTCTGTTGAATCTTAATTGCCGCGAGACAAATTATACTGGTCATCATACAAAAGGTAACCTTCTTATGACCACGAACCATGGGCTTCGATGATAAGAGCCAATCCTTAAGATGGGAGTTGAGTCTTTCCACGGTTGATCGGATTCCAAATCGTTGTTTCATTGCCGGGTCCATTGGCTAACAGGAATCTTTGCGACCTTTATTATGATCAATGAGTGCTACACCTCCCCGCCCCTTGTAAATCCTTTCTACTGCTGGTTTGAGTTCTTCTATCACTCGCAGCATGGCAAGAAAAGCATGGTAGCCATTAGAGGGCTTTCTCTCCTCCTGATGTTGTTTTGGAAAGTCCATCATACGGTATATAGGGCCTTCTATCCACTATCTTTGGTTATATAATTGTTATTAGACTTGCAGACTGTGTTTTAAAAATACCGCATGTGTGAATTTTTGAAAGAGGCTTGTACTTCTCTTTATTTAGTAAAGTCTTTATTTAGTAAAGCATTGTTACTTTTTTCGGGAAATCCTAAATAGGAAAAAATATAACAGGATGTATAACGCAGGGCTGGCTGTAATTCCGGATCGAGCAAAGTTTATCCGTAAAATATTAATTCTCATTGATTATAGGTATCGATTCTGATATAATCGCTATAAAAATGATCAAGAATACTTATACTGCAGTTGTCCGGCTGGTACTATATATTATTTTTTATTTTCTTTTTTTAACGCCCGCTGTTGTTTTTGCTGATAAGAAATCATGTACCGACTGCCACGATTCCATCGAAAAAGAAAAAGTTATGCATCCGGCGGTTCAATTCGGCTGTTCCGTATGTCACATTGCACCTCATGCAAAAAAAACTCCGGAGCTTTCCCTGGTGATGAAACCTCCCGATCTCTGTTTTATGTGCCATGATAAAAAAGTTTTTACCGAAAAAGATAAACATGTTCCCGTAGCTGAGGGAAAGTGCACAACATGCCACAGTCCCCATTCGAGCAGAAATACCTATCTGCTACTTAAGAAGCCCCCCAGCCTCTGTTTTACCTGCCATGATAAAAAAGTTTTTACCGAAAAAGATAAACATGTTCCCGTAGCTGAGGGAAAGTGCACAACATGCCACAGTCCCCATTCGAGCAGAAATACCTATCTGCTACTTAAGAAACCTCCCAGCCTCTGTTTTACCTGCCATGGTAAAAAAGTTTTTACCGAAAAGTATAAACATGTTCCCGTAGCTGAGGGAAAGTGCACAACATGCCACAGTCCCCATTCGAGCAGAAATACCTATCTGCTGCTTAAGAAACCTCCCGACCTCTGCTTTACCTGCCATGGTAATGGAATACTGTCTCAGAAAGTAAAACACCCGCCTGCCGAAGAAGGAAAATGTCTTACCTGCCATAATCCCCATTCATCGAATTATTTTATGATGATGAAAAAGCCGGTAAACGAACTGTGCACTGCCTGTCATAAAGCTGAAAGTTCGGGAAGACATGTTCTTGCGGAATACGGGACAGGTAATATTCATCCGGTCCAGGGAAAGATTAATCCAGCGCAGACGGATGAGCCCCTCACGTGTATCAGCTGTCATAATCCGCATAGCTCTAGTCGACAGCTGCTCTTTCCAAACCAGCAGGGTGCCTCCCATAATTTGTGTCTGATGTGCCATACTAAGGTACATGTACCTCTGAATTAACTTATAAAGAATATTATAAAATCTACAGTTTCAACTATTACAAATCCCTTAACTGAGTACCTTTTTGATTTTTTCATAAAGATCATCTATAAGATGTACAAGAGCACCGGAGGGATAAACATTTATTTTTTTAACTATGGATTTGAATTTCAGAACCTACTTCTCGGTACCAGAAAGTATTATTTCTCTGGAACCTTTAAGAATTATTTTCGAAATATTATGCAGTAGACCAAGATCGTGGGTGTGCTTATAATTTCTTAACAAGTCGTAAAAGCCTTTGTTCTTACGGCAGACTATTAAATAAGGAATGTCATGTTGTCCTCTTTAATGTCGTTTAGACCCTTTTATGAACACACAACCCAACATGAATTTTCTTTATACAAAAGATGATGAGAAAATATTTCCAAATGTCCAGAAGAATCAGCCACTGTAATTTAGCCTTCGCCAATATTTTTCTTTATTATGGAAGGCTATGGTAAAACTGAGATACATGAATTATACTGTTTATGATATGACAATCGAACTTCTAGGATTATTTCCCGAACAAAGCGCAGACTTTAGTTTTAATTACTGCAGACAGTTCCATGCTCAGAAAGAACTGGCCACTGAATTCTCCCCGTACTATCAATTATTTTGTGAATTAAACTCATTTCAAAGTTTTAATATTAAATTCAGAAAATTCTTCGGGATAGACTATTCAATTTTGCTTGGTTATTTTAATCGAGCTTTTATTGAAAAAAGTGAGGAGGATATTTTTAACCACCAATATGAAAGGCTTTTTTCATTCAAAGTAAAAGATACAATTGCAAAAGGAATGACATACGGAATAACGGGTGAATACTGGGAGACAGGTGAAAATGGATATTATTCTTTTGGTTTTGATGTCATGTACAAAAACCAAACAGCTCTTCAGATTTCCACAGGTTTTTACTATAATTCAATAAGTATAATTTTTTAGCTGGTGGCATAATCAAGGAATCGCAGAATGTGCATACCTACTATATTAAGAGGTAAAATCCCATTTAGGATGCATTTTTATGTAACAGCGAGGTACGAGTATGAGGAATGCTCGGAGAAATATCAAGCTTTAAAGGTTTCAGTACATTATGACTTCTAATCATTATTACTGGAAATATTTTACTTTTATCATTACGTTTTTATTATACCATGTATTGAATAATAAGGGTAAATTTGCTCCGGGGGCTGGAAATTTTATAGAAAAGAGTAATGAAATTAATAATAACTCTCAAACAGAAGAAAAGAAGATCCCCTTTCCCAAACCTGAATCGTATAACAGTAACGAGATCGAGTCCCATGGTATGTTTGCAGATATCGATTTAAGTGCCTCGACAAAGGATAAAAGGTCGTGTCTAACCTGCCACAAACGAAATGACTGTATTCAATGCCACACTGCAGAAAAACCTCTTGTTCATATAAATAGCTGGCATACGTTGGGACACAGATTTAAGGCCGAGGGTAATCGTGAGCTCATCATAGTCTGTCAAAAAAGAGATTACTGCGTCAGGTGTCGTAATAAAACAGAACCTGGAAGCCATATAGGTAACTGGAATATTTTATACTGTTCACAGTACCATTTTAGCTCGAGTTTTGTTCTTACCGATAGGTATATCGTTTGTCATAAACAGGCAGCTCACTCATCAGCACCGCATCCTGTAAACTCATCAGTTAATTGTGAGTTGTGTTATTATTAAGTTAAGGGGTTAGTTGTGAAAGTATCAATTGTTTTATTATTTATCCAACTATCGATTGTTGTTTTAATAACGGGATGTGGATCGGGAGCAGGACCTGATTCTATAAGCTCCGGGGTTGAAATTCAGCCGAGTGAAAGCATCATGTCTGACTGTACTAAGTGCCACACATCATCAAAGTCTCCCTCGCTTGATCCGCTTGTAACCAATGGAGATGAGACATCCGGGAAACATGATATACATGTGAAGACCATGGGGATTGGGTGTGAGAAATGTCACTACGGCTACCAGGACAGCGCAACCCACATGGACGGGAGCTTTGAAACGGGGGACTCCTCGGTTGTTATTGTCAATTTTGACAATACGAATCCCTCTGGGACGTGGATTGATGATACAGGGAAAGGTACAGGAAGTTGTGCATCCCTGGACTGCCACGGAGGGAAGACTCTATCGTGGTACACAACAGAAACATGGACACTTCCTTCGGATTGTTCAACCTGTCATGCTTCATCAATTGGAAACAGGAGACAGGTGGTTGGAGCAGGAGGGGATTTTAGCAAAGAATCACATCATGTTATTGATTACAGCAACAGGGCAAATGAAATAATAACAAGCAATGATTGTAAGGTCTGCCATAATATGGAAAAACACATGAGTGGACAGATAAGGCTCAATGACGAAGACAACGACGGCAATGTTATAGTTTATGATCCTTCAAATCCTTCAAGTCTTGAACCTTTCTGTCTGAGCTGTCATGATGCGGATGGAGCGACTATTGAAGGGGCTGATGCTCTTTCACCTTTCTCTGACAGTAACACATTGGGTGTTATACCAAATGAAGCGGGAAACAAGATTGCGGGATACTGGAATAGCACCAATAATGTACATAGAACGAATGGTCTTACATGTGCTGGGACAGGTGAACCGGGATCGGGTTGCCACGGAGACAACGGAACGATAAATATGCACGGATCCTCCAATTACGGGCTATTATCTGGATACATGAACTTTCAGATAGAAGCAAATGCTTCCTACAACGAGAACGACTACAAGCTGTGTTTTTCATGCCATGCAAATTACAGCGGTATTACAAAGGAAGATATTCTCGGTGTAAAAAAAGGTGGAAATTACGACTACGAGCTAATTATAACTCCGGCGTTTGGAGGAGAGCTTGTTTTCGGTACACCTCCCTATTATACCGAAGGTATAGCTACAAAGTTTGTCGATTCGGACGCGTACATTCACGACAGCGGCACATCCAAAAAATACCAGCTCCATTGGTTTCATCTCAGCATGAGAATACACGGAAACAATGACGTATGGCTTTACCGAGGACAGGGAAATTCCTCAGGGTGTACGGGTTGCCATTCAAATCCGGCTCCAGCGGGTAAGAAAGCTACGTGCACGGCATGCCACAACGTACACGGCAGCAATTTTCTCGATATGGTCTATGATGAGCTTAAAATTACTCACGATACCGGGGAAACTACCGGTTTTATGGGGACTGCCAGAGAGAATATTGTCAACAGCCCGATGTACTGCGGGCTCTCAGAGTGCCATAGCTCGACAATCGATAATAACAATTATATATTTAATCCTACGGGGGAATAATAAAGGATTTTTAATGTGGATTTTTTTCAAATAAAAAATCTCATTTTCAAGAGGCCAAAATTGAAATATTTAACCAGTTTTTCCATCCTTTTTTTCCCAGTTTTTTTTCTGGTTTTAATAACGGGATGTGGATCGGGAGCAGGACCTGATTCTATAAGCTCCGGGGTTGAAATTCAGCCGAGTGAAAGCATCATGTCTGACTGTACTAAGTGCCACACATCATCAAAGTCTCCCTCGC
>JALUUM010000031.1 GCA_027021365.1 Spirochaetales bacterium | reverse complement strand
CTTCGGAGAGGAAAAGGGTAATCAGCTATACAAAAAAATCGAAATGAAAACGGTACCACACCCCTTCTCATTTCTCATGGACCTGGACATGGAGCAGGTCAAGATGCTGTTAAAGGATGAGTCGGCCCCCGTTATTGCCGTGATACTTCCGCACTTAAAGCCCGAACTGGCATCCAGACTCCTCTCCTCATTGGACAGGGAGCTTCAGAAAGAGGTCGTCCTAAGGATATCCAAGATGAAGCACATAGATCCCGAAGTCTTGAGGAGAGTGGAGGAGGCTTTGAAAAACAAGATAAGGATGCAGGGTGAAATCGTAACAGAAGAGGTGGATGGCAAGAGCTCACTTGCTGAGATACTGAAACACATGAAGAGCAGCGATGAAAAGAAGATACTCTCCGAGCTGCAGGAGGAAAATCCTGAACTCGCCAGGGAAATCGAAAAGAAGATATTTACCATCGATATCATCAATTTTATCAGTGACAAGGACATGCAAAAGATTCTAAGAGATTACTCGGAGAGGGAACTTGCCATGATCCTTAAAGGAATAGATGAAACACTAAAGGAAAAGATACTAAAGAATGTGTCTCAGAGAAGAAGAGAGATGATAGAGGAGGAGATGATTTCTTTGAGGCCGCTTCTACGCTCCGAGATAGAGAAGGTGATAGATGATTTTCTCGATTATATAAAGCTGGAAGATGCAAGGGGTTCCATTACCATAAAGAAACAGGACGAAGAATACGTTTAAGGATTAACCAAATGAAAGATAAGCGAATCTATATTTCTCAGCTGCAGGATCACATAGGGGAAACCGTTACCATCTGCGGATGGCTCTACAACATACGTTCCAAGGGAAAGATACTCTTTCTGCAGTTACGGGACGGAAGCGGCAGGGTGCAGGGGGTTGTCGTAAAGGGCCAGTGCACAGAGGAATGCTTTGCCAGTTGTGAATCACTGAAGATGGAGGCAAGTATCAATGTTACGGGAATGGTAAGGGAAGACAGGAGGGCACCATCGGGAGTGGAGTTAACCGTTACAGATATAAAGGTTGTCCAGAACCCGGAGGAAGATTACCCTATCTCCAAGAAGGAGCACGGAATAGATTTCCTACTGGAACACAGGCATCTCTGGCTGCGTTCCTCCAGGCCCGAGGCGATACTGAAAATCAGAAGCAACGCAGTCAGCATACTAAGAAGATTCTTCAACGAGAGGGGATTCATCCTCATAGACACCCCCATTCTGACAGGTTCCATTGGTGAAAGTGCCAGTACCCTATTCTCCGTAGACTACTTCGACCTCGGCAAGGCATACCTGGCCCAGACGGGTCAGCTTTACCTGGAGGCTGCGTGCATGGCATTCGGCAGAGTCTACAACTTTGGCCCCACCTTCAGAGCCGAAAAATCCAAGACGAGGAGACACTTAACGGAGTTCTGGATGCTCGAATCGGAGGTAGCCTTTCTCGATAACGAGGGAAACATGAAGCTGCAGGAAGAGATGGTTTCCTATCTAGTAGAAGGGATACTCGCTTCCAACGAGAAAGAGCTCGAGCTTCTGGGAAGGGATACCGAGCCCCTTAAGAAGGTAAAACCGCCATTTCCGAGAATCACCTACAGCGAAGCTGTCAAACTTCTGGAGAAGCTCGGAAAGCCGATTCAATGGGGTGATGACCTTGGAGGGGATGAGGAAACGGTTCTCACGGAGCAATTTGAAAAACCAATCTTTATCGTGAATTACCCCAAAGAAGCAAAGGCCTTCTACATGAAGGAGAACCCGGAGGATACGAGGACAGTCCTCTGTGCCGACCTTCTTGCACCGGAAGGATACGGCGAGATAATCGGCGGTTCACAACGTGAGGATGACTACCACAAGCTGCTTTCAAGGATAAGGGAAGAAAAACTTCCCGAAGAGGCATACGCCTGGTACCTCGATCTTCGTAAGTTTGGATCTGTTCCGCATTCAGGTTTCGGCCTGGGCTTGGAGAGAACCATAACCTGGATAACGGGTAACAGGCATATAAGGGAGGCAATTCCCTTTCCGAGAACAATATCTCGCCTCTATCCCTGATACCATTATCCAGATGGTATCCCGGTTGCACATCAGAGGGTACATCATCCGCTCATTATAGCTTCATGCGATTGAAGTTTGAAAGAAAAGATTGTATATTCATTTCTGAAAAAGATGAGGAAGGATTTCATTAGAGGACAATAAATTGTATTCGACAGGAATTGCATATCTGCTCTGGCTGCTATCCGGCTTCGGAGCCCTTGGCCTGCACAGGTTCTACCTGGGGAGGTTCGGTACGGGACTCCTCTACCTCCTTACGGGTGGCCTTTTCGGGATAGGAGGCATATTCGACCTCTTCTACATACCAACGATGGTACGGGATGAAAATTTAAGGCTTCAGTACCGCGGTGCCATATATGAGGATCATGATACGATGAGAACCCCCTGGGAAAACATCTTCAGCGGGGGCTTCGCCGAAGCCTTCGGAACCAGGCCGCGTGAATCGATAGAAAAGGTGATACTCAAAACAGCAAAGGAGAATGAGGGTATAGTATCTCCCGGCGAGGTTGCACTTAGAAGTGATATTTCACTGGATGAGGCAAAATCATACCTGGAAAAGCTGGTGAAAGAAGGTTACGCCGATATCAGGGTCAAAAAGACTGGTATGATCGTCTATGTTTTCCCAGAGTTTCTCTCCGAGAGAAGACGAAATGAACTGGAGGATTTCTGAAGCTTCAGTCAGGTAACCGGACATTGATGCGAGCATATAACCATTCATTACTCCCGATGTATAAGCAGGCACCACTCATTGACACTTATCGAATAGCAAAATAGTATTCATACCCATGACAGCAAATGAATTACGAAAGAAATACATTGAATTCTTCAAGAGCAAGGGACATGTGGAGATATCGGGTAAATCCCTGATCCCCGAGAATGATCCCACCGTTCTGTTTACCACTGCTGGAATGCATCCGCTCGTTCCCTATATCCTGGGAGAACCGCATCCTGCAGGAAAGAGACTGGTAAACTATCAGAAGTGTATAAGGACAGTCGACATTGACTCTGTGGGAGATCCGAGCCACCTCACCTTTTTCGAGATGCTTGGCAACTGGTCACTTGGTGACTACTTCAAAGAGGAGGCAATAACCTACAGCTACGAGTTTCTAACCTCCCGCAAATGGCTTGGATTCTCGCCGGAAGTCCTTCACATTACTGTTTTTGCCGGAGACGAAGAGGTACCACCTGACAACGAGGCTGCCCGGATATGGCGTTCCCTCGGTATCCCCGAGGAGAGGGTTTACTTTCTTCCGAGGGAGGACAACTGGTGGGGCCCTGCCGGTACAACGGGACCATGCGGCCCCGATTCGGAGATGTTCATAGATACGGGCAAACCTCCCTGTTCCGATACCTGCAAGCCGGGTTGCTCCTGCGGTAAATACTTTGAGATATGGAATGATGTCTTCATGCAGTACAACAAGACTGAAGAGGGAAAGTATGAACCGCTCAAACAGAAAACCGTAGATACCGGCATGGGAATCGAAAGGACGGCAGCGATGCTTCAGGGGAAAAGTTCCGTTTACGAGATAGAACTCTTCAGCCCCATCATCGAGATAATAGAGGATGCTTCGGGGAAAAAGTACGGCAGTGAAAGCGAGACAGACCATTCGATAAGAATAATAACCGACCATATCAGGGCCTCGGTATTCATTTTGGGTGACGAGCGCGGAGTGAAACCTTCCAACCTTGGCCAGGGATACATTTTAAGGAGGCTCATAAGACGTTCCATAAGGCATGCAAGGAAAATATCAGCAGAGGGGTCCCTTCTTGCAGAGGCGGCAAGAAAGGTGATCGATATATACAGTGAAGTCTACCCGGAACTGGCCGAAAAGACAGGTTTCATTGTAGACGAAATAAATGCAGAGACAGACCGTTTTCTGTTCACCTTGAAAAAGGGAGAGCATGAGTTCGAAAAGATGCTTCCCAATCTCCTGAAAAACCCGAGAAAGGTAATACCCGGCAGGCTGGCCTTCAAATTGTACGATACCTACGGATTTCCCATCGAAATAACCGAGGAACTTGCAGGAGAGCACGGGTTATCCGTGGATCACGAGGGTTTCGACAAGGCCTTCAGGAAACATCAGGAGTTGTCAAAGAAGGGAGCCGAAAAGACCTTTAAGGGAGGTCTTGCAGACCATACGGAGGCTGTAACAAGGCTGCACACGGCAACCCATCTCCTTCACAAGGCTCTTCGAATGGTACTCGGTGACCATGTGGCACAGAAGGGAAGCAACATAACGAGTGAAAGGCTTCGTTTCGATTTTTCACACCCCCAGAAGATGACTCCAGAAGAAATCAAAAGGGTGGAAGAAATCGTGAACGAACAGATAAAGAGAGACCTGCCCGTAACCTTCGAGGTCATGAGCCTGGAAGAGGCAAAAAAATCGGGGGCCATAGCACTTTTCGGGGAAAAGTACGGTGAAAAGGTGAAAGTCTACTCGATAGGAGATTTTTCAAAGGAGGTCTGCGGGGGACCCCATGTAACGCATACCGGTGTATTGGGCAGATTCAGAATCGTAAAGGAACAGTCCTCATCGGCAGGGGTCAGAAGGATTCGTGCCGTGCTTCAAGACGAAGATTCCGAAGATCGGGCTGGATAACCATCAGCTGGCCACAGGCCCCGTTTATCCCCCTCCCCCTTCTGTAGCGCTCAGTAACATTGAAGCCTGCCTCTTCGAGCATCCTCTTGAACCTGGCAACTTCCTCCCCCGAGGGAGAGCTGAAATCCAGATCACTGGCAGGGTTCCAGGGAATAAGATTCACCACCACCTTCAATCCCCTGGCAAAAGAGACAAGGTACTCTGCATCACGGGGCCTGTCATTGACACCGGCAAGAAGAACAATCTCCAGGGTAATTCTTCTCCCCGTTTTCCTCTGATAACTGATAAGGGCATCCTTCACCCTGTCCAGAGGATTCTGTCTGGTAACGGGCATAAGTTTTTCTCTCAGGGAGGGGTCTGCCGTAACCAGTGACAATGCAAGCCTTACATGGGGGCCCCGCCCGGCGAGCTCTTCTATACCACTGACAATACCACAGGTAGAAATGGTTATCCGCCTGAGACTCATTCCCAGCCCCTCGGGATGATGAAAAATTCCCACAGCACCTCTCACAGCATCCAGGTTTTCCAGCGGTTCTCCCATTCCCATCAAAACGATATTGTCGATCCTCCCATACAGCGAAAGAAGATGCAGTAATTGCTCAGCGATCTCATAATCCTTCAGATTCCTCTTCAAGCCCATAAGACCCGTTCTGCAGAAAGCACATCTCATCCCGCAACCGACCTGCACGGATAGACATGCCGTTTTCCTTCCCCTCTCATCAACGAGGAGAACTGTCTCGATAAAGAGACCATCAGCCAGTCGAATCTTCAGTTTTACCGTAGAATCCTCATCGATATGGGTTTCGGTAATCAGGGTGGTCAGGCCCGCCTTTCCGGCCAGTTCCTCCCTCTCTGTAAGCGGGAGATTCGTCATTTTCTCGAAATCGAGAACTCCCCTCCAGAGCCACCTGAAGATCTGCTTTCCCCTGAAGGAAGGCGCCAGCTTCAGTGCCTCCGTAAGCTCTTCGGGGGTGAGGGATGCGATGGGTATCTTGTCAGTTTTCACCTGTCTATTTTATCTCGTCATACATTCTGGAAATCGCAGTGTTCTTTATACCCAGCCTCATATACCGGGCAAGGGTTTCCCTGGCCTTCTCCTTCTGATCCAGCGCAAGGTAACATTCGGCTATTTCCAGGTAAAGCCTTGGATTCTTCGGGTCATTCGCAAGGAGTCCCGATAGGGACTCGATCGCTTTGAGGTAATCCTTGTTCTCCTTGTTTATCAATGCAAGACCGAGAACGGCATACATGTCGAATTCTATATTGAGAGCTCTCCTGTAATACTCTTCTGCCCTTTCATAGTCCCCCAAGTTCCTGTATGCATCTCCGACACGTGTCATTATCACCTTATTCTTCGGATCGAGCTCGAGAATCCTCAGCCAGTACTTAAGCGATTTCTCATGCTCGTTCAGGCCCCTGTAGCAGTCGGCCATACCAAAGAGGGCATAGAAGTTGTCAGGCTCTATCTCCAGAGCCTTCTTGAAATACTCAAGACCCTGGTCGAAGGTCTTCAACTTTCTGTGACAGTTTCCCAGAGAGGTGAGTACCTTGATATTTCCGGGGTCTCTCCTGTACATCCTCTCCCAGTATTCCAGGGCTGACCTGTAATCCTTGAGGTCGAAGTAGAGGTAGCCCAACCCGGTAAGTGCATAGGGGTTGTCCTTATCAAGTTCCAGCACCTTCAGGTATATCTCCCTGGACTTATCGAACTCCTTGACCTTCCTGAAGGCATCGGCAACCCTTGTGAGTATCGTTACATCCTGTTCGTCCTGGTTGAGATACTTCTCCCAGATATCTATCGCCTTCCTATACTGCCTTAAGGCCCTGTAGCAGTCGGCCAGGCCGATAAGGGCGTACTTGTTCCCAGGGTGAAAAGCAATGCACCGCTTGTAATACTCTATTGCCCCCTCATAGTTCTTCCTTTTCCTCTCGATATCCCCGAGACCTACCAGGGCGTAGTTGTTTTCTTCATCGTATGTCATTATCTCATTAAAGAGTGAGGCAGCCTCATCGAATTTTGCCTCCTTTATCAAAGCATAGCCATGCTTTGAAAGTTCGGAAATCTTACTTTTTTCATCACTCATATCTCTATCCTTTCATACCATTTCACTTATTTGCCATCTTCCGTAAGCCACTTCCTTATGATGGCAACCATCTTTTCCATCATCTCTTCCACCTTCTTTGGGTAAGGTGCCAGGTAATACATTCGAAAGGCTTCCAGCGGGAGGTTCTGTTTCATGTAGAGGTCCCCAATCCTGATAAGCCCGTCGGCATACCCCGTTGTTAGGAATATCTTCTTGGCAAGCTCGATCTCCCCCCTGTTGAAGAGCTCATTCCCCTTCCTGATAAGCGCAGCCCGCTTGCTGGAATCCAGCCGGACCTTCCCCTCGCCGGTAACTTTCAGGAATCCCTCGCCTGGAATATTCTTTAGTGCCCTTTCAATCTTTTCCTTCTTTCCCAAAAATTACCTCCCTCAAAGCAATCCCTTTGTCGACATCCCCTTATTCCCGCCCGAGTGAGCGGAAAATGAAAACGCACCGGCTAGAGCCCTGCCGAGGGCTTTGAAGAGAGCTTCTATTGAATGGTGGGCATTTATTCCGTAACGCTGAATAGCATGAAGATTAATTTTTCCCCTCGAAGAAAGCCCGTACAAAAACTCACGCACGAGATTTACATCGAAATCACCGACACGTTCCTGGTTGTACGATGCAATATACCGGAGATATGGCCTTCCTGATACATCGACCACAACCTCGAAGAGCGAATCATCCATGGGAATGACTGCATGCCCGTACCGCATGATACCCGCCGATCTCTCCAGCGCCCCTTTAAGAGCATCGCCCATTACAAGTCCTATGTCCTCGACGGTGTGGTGAGCATCAACATCGATATCCCCTTTTGCCTTCACTACAAGGCTGAAACCCCCATGGAAAGCCATTGCATGAAGCATATGGTCGAGAAAGGCCAAACCCGTATCGATATCTACCGGTTCCCCGGAATCGAAATCCAGTTCAACCCTTACCTCTGTTTCCTTTGTCTTTCTTTCAACCTCGATACGCCTTTCTGTATTCGACACTCTTCAACCCCTTAACAAAATCTTCGACTCTTTTGTAGTTAAGTTTATAGTACGCCGGATTTGAAATTAAATAAACATTGATACTTGCCAGCTCCTCTATTATTTCCAAATTGTTCTCAGCCAGTGTTCTTCCAGTCTGAACGAGGTCTACAATCAGGTCTGTCAGCCCGAGGACGGGTGCAAGTTCAATCGACCCGGATAGCTTAATGATTTCCACCGGTATGCCTATGGAGTGAAAGTAGCTTTCCGTGAACCTCGGAAACTTCGTTGCTATCTTTAGCGGTTGAGTTCCCCTTTCGAGCACATCCTTTTCACCCCTTCTTGCGGCGATACACATCTTGGTCCTCCCGAAGGGAAACTTGAATAGCCTGTAAACGGGGGATTTCGTTTCAAAGAGCACATCGTCTCCGCAGATGCCGAGACCTGCAATGCCCCTGGAAACATAAATCGGAAGATCAGCATTCTTGACAAGCATGAACCTCAAGTCATTGGCCCTGTCCATGGCAATGAGCTCCCTTCCGGAAAAAGAGACCTTAAAACCAGCCTCTCGGAGAAAACCAGTGATTTCATCCAGAAGTCTTCCCTTTGGAATGGCAACGGTTATCGTATCTGAAAAATCCATGCTCATAGTACTACGATCTTTCCCCTCTCCCGCAATCTTTCAGCCTTTTTGAACCTTTCAAGGAAGTTACCCTCCTTCAGTTTCACTATGTTCCTGAGCGGCATAAAATCGTCCAGCCTCTTCATGCTTGCCTCTATCTTTCTGAGAAGGATGGAAAAACCAACTGCAGGGCTATCGAAGCCAAACCTCTCGAGAAGCCTGTTGTATCTCCCCCCAGAGGCGACTGCCGAATCCACACCGGGAACATAGACCTCGAACACGATACCCGTGTAGTAGGGCTGGGTGCCTACTTCGGAGAAATCTATCCTAAGGTAATCCTTGAAACCGAGGGTATCAATCTTATCATACAACTCCTTCATGTAGTCAATCTCTTTTTCAATATTTCCATTCAGGCTTCCTATTTTCAGGCTCTTCAAGTCTTCTCCTTCCAGGATAGAAGAAAAGATATTCACCACCTCGACTATCCACTCGCTATCATTACCCCTCTCCTCGAGGTATTCCGTAAGTACATCCCAATTTCTCAAAAGAATCAAACTCTGAAGCTTCTTCTTCTCTCCATCACCGTATCCTTTAAAAACGGTATCGAAAAGTTTCCGTGTACCAATATGTAACCTCGCATCCTCCAGACCCAGTAACTTCAAAGAGGATAGCAGGAGAAGCAGTATTTCCAGGTCACCTTCCATTCC
>JALUUM010000030.1 GCA_027021365.1 Spirochaetales bacterium | reverse complement strand
TACTATGGGAATTTTATTTTCCGTAGGGGTGTGAATTTTATTTTCCATCGGTATGTGAAAATCACTTTCCACTCCTATGTGAAAACTATTTTCCACAGGTATGTGAATTCTACTTGACTTTTCCAATAGGGTTCCTTTCCGTTTCAATCCACGCCCCCGTGAAGGGGGCGACAAGAAAGACTTGCAAGGCCTGCCGACCTTTTTTTAGGTTTCAATCCACGCCCCCGTGAAGGGGGCGACTTTCAAAGTGAGGTGTAAGCAATGGTAGAAGTAAAGTTTCAATCCACGCCCCCATGAAGGGGGCGACGTTTCGAAATGCTTCACCGTGGTGTGATCTCGAAAGTTTCAATCCACGCCCCCGTGAAGGGGGCGACCCCAGTTAGTCTCTGTATCGAAGAAGAGCATCTTTGTTTCAATCCACGCCCCCGTGAAGGGGGCGACTCGAAATGATAGACGACTATTCCGGACGTTACCAGGTTTCAATCCACGCCCCCGTGAAGGGGGCGACGAAGATTGTAGGTATCATTGACAGGCATAAATACGTTTCAATCCACGCCCCCGTGAAGGGGGCGACCATCTCCATCTTTATCTATCACATTCAAGGTAGCGAGTTTCAATCCACGCCCCCGTGAAGGGGGCGACTGTAATAAAGCTTACCACCCATCTCTTTTAATTTCCGGTTTCAATCCACGCCCCCGTGAAGGGGGCGACTGTTCTGTTCGGTAACAAATCAACGCCACCAGCTTGTTTCAATCCACGCCCCCGTGAAGGGGGCGACGTTGATACCCTTATTAGATAAGTACGAGTAGCAATGTTTCAATCCACGCCCCCGTGAAGGGGGCGACTACAGGATTTGTTTTTAGAAAGTCAAATAATCCCATGTTTCAATCCACGCCCCCGTGAAGGGGGCGACGATAATAGTGATCTCTATGACACTTTAAGTTATCGGTTTCAATCCACGCCCCCGTGAAGGGGGCGACGGGTAGAAATGACCATAGATTCTTGCGCTCGTTCCGTTTCAATCCACGCCCCCGTGAAGGGGGCGACGTGTTAATATCGGGCTTATCGGTTCAGTAGGAAAGTTTCAATCCACGCCCCCGTGAAGGGGGCGACGGGAGTGCGTTGAATATATATACAACTTATTTGTGGTTTCAATCCACGCCCCCGTGAAGGGGGCGACAGGGCAGAAAACGCTGAATTGAAAGAGTTAAACAAGTTTCAATCCACGCCCCCGTGAAGGGGGCGACAATATCGTTGACATCGGATCGAGTATAGCTTTCACCGTTTCAATCCACGCCCCCGTGAAGGGGGCGACCTTCATATTTGTCGTATTCCGTAATTGACACAATCGTTTCAATCCACGCCCCCGTGAAGGGGGCGACAATTGGTCCATGTATGGTCCATAGTGTTGCCGATCAATCGTTTCAATCCACGCCCCCGTGAAGGGGGCGACAGTAGATTAGTAGCAATAGCAACGAGCGGTGGCGTGTTTCAATCCACGCCCCCGTGAAGGGGGCGACATACCGGCGCAGGATTGTCCGCCTGATAGACAACAGTTTCAATCCACGCCCCCGTGAAGGGGGCGACAGTATCCAAAACAACTTATTACATAATAAATAAATATGATATAGAAAAAGCGAAATATAATAATTAAGTGGGTAGAAACCGATACGAGAAATTGCATAAAAAGATAATTATTTAAACGGTAAGTAAATAGAAAGGTGCGAAATTCTCTGTAATTATATGTTTGCTTCAGGTTCACAATCATACAATTAACGGACCTTCTTGATCTAAAGAAATATCAACACCAATATGTTCTATTCTCCTACGCCAATTTGAACCTAGAAAATAAAAGCGTAAACTATCTTGTTCCTTATCAATAAGTTTTATCAAACCCGCTTTAAGTAATGTCCATTGAGCAGGATCAACAATACATTCAAATACTGATTTTTGCACTCTTTGGCCATAATTTTGGCATAACCTTGCTACTTTATGTAATCTGCGTTGCCCGTTATTATCAATTGAAACATCATAGCTAATCAAAACCATCATTTCTATATCTCCTATTGCCAGATAAATGGGGGATAACCATCCAAATCTTTTCTAATAAATCTAGCCATTAATAAAGCTTGAATAAAAAATAATAGACCAATGGTAGTTTTCTCTTTTGTGAAAGGATGAATTAATACATCCTGTTTCCTTTTTTGATATGCTGCAAGTATTTGTTTTCTTGCATTTTCCTCTATATAAACAGCACCATTTTCTAAAATCCTGAATCCCTTTCTATTTACTTGTCTCAAATTTATAAGAGATAATACCAACCTATCTGCAAAAAATGGCCTAAACTCCTCCATAATATCTAATGCCAATCCAAAACGTCCGGGTCTGTCTCTATGTAAAAATCCAACCTGTGGATCTAACCCTACAGTCTCAAGTGCAGAGCGAATATCATTTAAAAGCAATGTATAGATAAATGATAGTAATGAATTCACTCTATCAAGGGGTGGCTTTCTATTCCTGCTCTTAAAAATAAAATCAGATTTCTGGGATGTTATCATTTCATTGAAAAAATTAAAATAAATCCTTGCTCCATCTCCTTCATAACCTCTAATTATATCTAAATCTTTTTCTTTTTCCGTCAACTTAATTATTGAATACAATAAATCCATGGATTTTCTTGCTAATCGCATATCAATCTTATTAGAATGATCCCTAATTGCTCTTGAGATAACAGTGCGTGAATTAATGAGTTTACCGATTACAATTGACTTTGCAATTTTGCCTGAAGCCAATTTATCATCAGATAACCTGTATTGTTCTTTACGAAGCAGTACATTCCCTGATACCGGACCAACAATACGTGCAAGAAAACGTCCATATGTTGAGAGAAAAGAAACAGAAACACCGTTTGCGGCACAGAACCCTAACATCTGTGGGGTGCAAAAAACTTTTCCAAAACACACAACACTCCCGATTGTATGAATTGGTATTCTTAATTTAACTTTTTTATCTACTCTGACGGCTATAGTTTGACCATCTTTAAAAAGATATGTGCCGTCCGTTGTAATAAATAAGGTATTTAAATGACGCTTCATAACTTAAGTAACTCTATATTTTTTTTAAGATAATTATCCGTTTTTAATTGCTTTGAAAATATTTCAGGTTTGCATTGATCATATAAAGAACATCTTTTACAGATAGATGAATAAATTGCTTTAGGCACTACTTTTGTGTCTAATAGAGTCCTAACCTCAGATATAATCTTTATTGTCTGTTTGCGAATATTGTCATTAAAGTAAATTTTGAGCCTTTTCCTTATTTTATTATAAAATAAATATCCATAATGTATCGCTATATTCAGCATTTCTTCCAAACACAAACTTTGAGCACATAACTGTAGGGCATCATAATCATCTCTTTTAGGCTTTCCTCTTTTATACTCTATAGGTATTGTATTAATCAAATTATGATTATTGATATCTCTGTAACGAAATTCAACAAGATCACACTTACCAATGATTCCAATTTCTAATGATCTTACAGGCAAGCCATACTGAAAAACGACATTATGCCGGCTCTCTTTTTGTATAGAGTGAGCTTTTCTGTGAAGCAATAAGCCCTCTGCTGTATATTGATTTTCTTGCCAAATATTCTCTATATGAATTAAGGCACACTGTCTTGGGCAAAATCTATAGTGTTGAATTGCAGATATTAAAATTAGATTTTCTTCATCATACATTTTTGTGTTTTCATCTAATTTATTTAATATTTAACCAAAGCTTAAGGGAGAAATTAATTCGATTCATATCTTGTTTTTCAACTTTTTTCAGTTTTCTTAAAACCAAATCTTGCTCTATTAAATAACACCCTCGTTTTATTACCGAAGGCACATTTAAACCTGCTTTTGCCCATGAATCTAAAACAAACTCTCCCTCACTTAATTCTGTTGTCCGGCTCGTCAATGGAACTACAAATATATCGTTATATTTACCAGAACTACTCAAAACTATAGCAGGACGCACTTTATTAGTTCTATGATTTGTGAATGGATAATTAACAAGAATAACATCACCCCTTGTATAATTCATTATAAATATCATCCTCTTTATTATCCCATACTTCTTTTAAACTATGTTCAGCTACTTTAATCCAGAATTCAGTATCCTTATATCTTTTTTTTCTGCTCAGTGAATATTTTAAGAGTAAAAAATCAACAAAATCATTTACTTCTTTCCTCGCTTCATCCGGTAGTTTTAAGATTTTTTCTTGCAAATCACTCATTAGCCTATCTCCTATAAAAATAATAATAAATTTTTAAATTCTTTCTATGACAGAAATTCCTTCTGGTATCTTTTCCTTATTCAATATAATATCATAATCATCAAATGATCTAATTGGTTTTTCACTTTCTGATTTTCTGTTACATCTAACTAGAGCAAATAGTTTATGTGCGGGCGCATTTCCTAACATCGAATTATGCTTAAAGATAAAAAGTTTTCTAGCCGTCATTTTACCCCTTGCTGCAGAACGATCATGATCAAACATGTTAGTAAGGGCTTCCCATAATAACTCAAGATCATATTCTGAAAACCCTGTCTGATTAGCCAAATAAGCTGAAATGAAACCTTCCATTCGATATAAGCCATAGGGGATTATATGTTTTCTTCCTATTGTCCTTTCCTTTTCAAGATCCTTTTCATTTGTAACAGCCATCCTTGTAATTGTAATTTCTAATGGTACTACCGGATCTATACTTTTTGCAAACGTTAACTGAACAGGTCCTTTTACTTGCCCGCAATTTATTTCTGTTGTCATTACAGCACCAAAGGTTCTTATATCATAGAAATTTTGACACATCCATGCTGTAACTCTTTTTGCATCTTCTATCTTTTTTGGTAGCTTCTTTTCCTTTGGAATCTCTAACTTTAGATTTTCATATGCCTTTTTGTGTTCATTGTTAAGGACAGCCTTTTCTCTTACATAGATATTAAATCCAGCTTCTCCGTTTTTCGTTAACTCTATATAATTTCTTATCTTTCTTTTCAAACACACATCAGTTACTATACCATGGTTTGTTTCGGGATCTATTCTAGGCATGTTACCTGAATCAGGATCTCCATTTGGATTTCCATTTTCAACATCAAAAAAGTAGACAAACTCATATCTGTTCTTAATCTCGTTGGACATTTTGATTTTCCTCCTTTTCTTTCTTTGTATATAGATCTTTTTTCTGATGATAATATCCAAGTGCAAATAAACCCTGGTTTTCGAGGTTTAAATATGCCGGAAATTCTTCCACTTCTAGCAATATATCTTCGACTAATTTTGAATACCAGTTCCCGGATTTTGACTTTGAAAAATGATGTTGAGCGAGTCTTAAAAGTTGAGGGAAAACTGTCCTTGGACTCGATGAGGCTGTGCTGTAAAACCTATCCGTTATAGTAGCATTAGCATTACCAATTGCATCTGCCTGAGCTTTTTCAAGGACGGCAAATAATCTCCCTAGCCTATATGCAATATTTTTCAGATCATTGTCTAAAGCCATTTTAACCTCCGTCTTTTCTTTATTAATACGAGCTTTACGCACAAGATATGCTTTTAACAAAGCAGTTCGTAAATAACTAATAGCATGGTCGGCTCGTATTCTATTTATTATAGCTGTTAAAAGGGATATCGGGTAACGAGAGCCCGTAATAATCGATTTCAAAAAAGCACCTTCCAATAATGGTGAAACGTTTTCGATTTTCCTCTGTGGAGCTATTTCTTTTAATATCCGCCATATACCAATAGAGTAGATATCAGGTTCATCATTAAATCTTTTTACTATATTCATATCTGTAAAGTGCAATAATAGGTTTTTATTTATAGCATCTATTGTGTCTACGTAGTAAAACCTAACTGATATCCTCGACCGATTAGGGGAAAGGCCTAGAATGTAAAATTTATCTGATGCATTTATCCTTTCAGGCTTTTTTCCTTCTTTAATCGCTTCAAAATATAGTGATACATCCTTTAATAATGCTTCATTTTCAGGAGGATTAAAGACTAGTCCAAAAATATCTTCCACTGGTGAGGGCTTTTCCGTCCAATAGACAACCGTAGTATTTCCTAATTTAAGATTATGTTTATTAGCAGGATGTAAAAGGTAATTCAATGCAGTAGTATAAGCAAACATTGCCCTCTCACTAACAGGAGCATTAAAACTCTGCTCTTTCTTATAAGAGATAAAAGCATCAGCATTGAAAGAGACAAGCCTTCCCCCTGATGATGAGGTGCCTTTAACCCCCTTAATTGGATTATGCAGTTTTGAAATGGGTCTTCTTTCACCCGTAATCAAACAACAGGATATAAAATCGGAGACATTTAACTCTTTATAGCGAATCCAAGCCTCTTTTACTTTACCTTTTTCAAAAACATATTCGTACTCCCCATCCAGCCGAAAAGTTAAATTTGCTCCATCTAATTCTTCATGGTACTCCAAAGTACTAATATTTTCTGGTTTCCAATTGTCTAGAAATTTCAATACGGTTTGTATCCCATTATCCTCTATATTATCCCCAAGTTCATGGTGAAAGTCACAAAAAGCATCAAACTTATCCAGAGTTCGTTTTCCCTTGGCAAAACCAAGGACATATCCGCTATTATCCCATAAAAAATTTGGTAAAATTCCACTTGACCTAATAACCCCTTCCGGTGCAAGAAGTTCTTTAGGATAATATTTCCCCTTATTTTGTTCACGTATATCCTGTACTTGTACAATTTCTCCATTCTCATTAAGAACAAGAACAAAATGTATTTTAACCTTTGCAAAACCATAAGGGGGTAATAATTGCTGATTAGAATCCCTTAATTGATTATAGTAGTTATAAAGAGATTGAAGGATCATCTCCTAACCTCGTCAGGGGATAACTTTGTTAGGTCAATAATTCCATCTTTCATTTTAGCCTCAAAAAAAAGTGTTTCCATGTTATTTTCAAAATCAATATCATATAGCATCCAACCAAGATTTATCTCTCCCCTTAAAGGAGAATCTTGAAAATTTTCATTTGGGTTCACATATTCAAAAAAAGCACTAAACTCTCTCACCCCTAAATACGGTTGATAATAACATTGACCTTTTTTAGCTCGCCTTTCAAACATTTCTTTATGCTTTGCCGTGTTATCATCATTTCTCTTTCTTAGAACGAAATGAGCCTCAATTATGTATTCCACATCTTTTAAGACCAGCGAAGCTCGTTGCTGTCGTTCGCTTTCTATTATTGTTTGAAGTTCTTTATCTCCTCCTTTCATGACAGTTGAGGCATTACTTGTAGATACTACCCCTGATAATTCATTCCGCCGGATATTTGTATGTTTAATTGGTTTCAGCACATGAATTTTATCAATAATCCACATTATTTCAGGCTTCCAATAAATAGCTTCAAGAATTCCTCTACATGCAGAAGGAGTTATTACATCATAACTGACTCTTTCTACTTTCATCTCTGGTCTTGTAAAACATGCATAACTACCCCAAACTCTTAAGGCTACTCCAAATGCCATATAAGCACCTCTTATAATATCGATTATCAGACTATTAGTTCTTCAATCTCATGGAATTCCGGCTCCTCTATCCATAAACCTGTTTTATAATTATATAGGCTCTCGTTTATCAATACCGGGTATAAATCATTAACCATCTCAATATTTCCTGTGGAATATAGCTTCTTAAGCTGAAATTGCGGTATGTCCACTGTATACTGCTGTAATTTTCTGAGCAAAGTTCTTTGATTATTAGAGTACCGGAGTTTTTCTATAAGCATTCTTGCATTATCATTATAAGGGATTATGATAGATTTTGCATCGTTTTTTATAATTTTGTATTTTTCAGAAATATCTTTAAAAGGAAAATTTAACGAAACTGTATCCTTAAGATTCTCAAGTATACGATATTCATCAAGTTTGTCACCTTTTAACCAATATAGTCTTTTAAAATATTCGCTAATAACCTTAAGGGAATAAATATCACCAAAATTTCTTAAGATCTCACTGGTTATATCAGCTCCTTGACGCATTAAACCTGCAGGAATTTTTGTTTCTGTTTCGAAAACAAATACTTGACCCATATTCAGTTTCCCTTCGCGGTTACATCTTCCTGATGCTTGTATAATAGAATCCACTCCTGCTAAAGCCCTTAGCACAACAGGAAAATCAATATCAACTCCAGCTTCAACAACCTGAGTGCTAATTACTTTACAAGTATTTTTATTTTCAAGAGTGTGTTTGATCTCTTTTAAAGTATCTCTTCTATGAGCCGGACACATAAGGGCACTTAAATGAAACGTATTTTCTAGATTTTCTATTTTTGAATAAAGACGATGCGCGTGTGCTCTTGTATTTACTATACAAAGGACTTTACTATATTTTTTTAACCGATAAGCTATTTCTTCATCATTTAATTTGCCTATAAATTGAATCTCTGTCCTTTTAAAAGTTAAAGCCAAATTTTCTTTATTTGGTATTATTTCTTTTACGTTTTTTAATCCTCTTTTAAAATCTTCGCTATAGGAAAGGGCAGGTTGGGTAGCCGTGCAGAAAAGCACGGTTGTATTATATGTAGCAACAAGCTCTTTTAAAGCTTCTAAGGTAGGATACAATAATGCCACAGGTAACATCTGCGCTTCATCAAGGATTACGACACTATTCGCTATATTGTGTAGTTTTCTAACCTTAGATGGCCTATTCGAAAAAAGAGATTCGAAAAATTGGACGTTTGTTGTTACAATTATTGGAATATCCCAATTTTCTGAAGCTAATTTTTTATCTTCGTACCCGTCAAAGTCAAAACTCGCATGATGTTCCAATACATACTCTTCTCCCAATATTTTCCTAAATATTTCTGCATTTTGCTCAATAATGCTTGTATAGGGTATGACATAAATTATTCTCTTCTTATGAAATTTTAGTGCATGTTTCAAAGCAAAGTAAAGAGATGACAGAGTTTTACCCCCACCCGTAGGCACTGTTAAAGAAAAAAATCCTGATTCATATTCTGCCGATTTAGAACATTGCTCCAAGATTTCATTTCGCTTTTTGTTAATTTCTGTTTTTTCTGCTTTATTAGAAATATTTTGAATATAGTTTCTTAATTTTTCTAAAAAGTGCATTTCTAATTCAGCATTTTTTCTTAGTTTTGCATTTTCCAGGTTAAGAAATCTTTCAGTATCAAGAAAATCAGAGTCAACCAAACATGAATATAACATTCTTATGAAAAATGATAATTTAAATCCCAACTCTTCTTGGGTTGTTTTTTTGAGATCTAAACAATCTAAAAACGGAAATATTTCTAATTCATTCCTTTGAATAATATTATTGTCAGGGCTGTACTTAGAAATCCTTTTTGAAAGCCTTTTCTCAAGACAGCTGGAACTTATTGATTTACCATCTGGCAAACCTGCATGGTGGCCTGCAATGATATAGGCTAAAATCTTACCATATTTTTCCCCGTAAATCTTAACAGCTTGCTGTGCCCCCGCTGTTGAGTGATCAATATGTTTCTTGAAACAAGCATTATTCTGAAAGGTATCATATAGCATTTTTTGAAAGTCAGATGAATATTTACCAAGATCATGAAGCAAGCCAGCTGAATAAGCCCAGTTATATGAATTAAAATATTTCGCAAAATCACCTGCCAGTTTTCCTACCTGCACAAGATGATTTTGCAATAACTGCCATTTCGAGGGTGGTTGATTTTGTATACTATGAGCATAATAAATCATGTTTATTTATATCATTAATAATTCAACAACGTAAATATTTTAAAAGAAAGCAGTCTAATTTATTTGTCTTTTGTCACTTATAAAACCCCCTGTTGAAATGCTATACTTTAGGCATTGCAAGCTAAAAACATGCAGTTAAGGTTACTTGCAAAGCAGGCCCGACAAATGAATTTATGGTTATTTAAAAACAGAGTATCTCTACTGGTTCTCTTGTTTCTATGCCTGCATATCTCTCTTGCTTTTTCACTGGATAAGCCGGACAAGAATAATACTCGACACCAGGGAAAGATATTTCCCTTCATAGCCTACCCGGTCGAAAAAATCAGGCCTACCGTAAAACCGACCGTAAAGCCACCTGCCAGTAATGAAGTGTCAATTGAAATCGCAGGTAATGAATACGAGTCTGCCATCTTTGGGATATTTAACGGAAGCGAATCACAAATAACAATAGATAAAATCACTATAAATCCGGGAACAAAAGGTAAAATCCAATACAATCTTTTTTCTGTGAGATACATCGATATCCGGAAATCTTCCAGGTGGTTCAAAATCTTTGGAATAAAGGGTAGATGGCCAGACCCTCTGATACCTCCCTCTCGCACGACAATACCTCCACGGGAAAACAGATTATGGTTTATAGAGTTTTACAACCTCGCGACCGAAGTACCTGCCAAAGGACCTGTCGAAGAACTTACCGAAGGACCTACCAAAAGACCTGCCAAAGGACCCTCTTATGGCAAAAAAGTCATAAAAGTAATCCTATATTTCAGGGGTAATACAAGGGATAACACAACACGCACAAGTGCTGTCAGCTTTACCTTTGACATCAAGCCCCTGCCCTTCAGCCTTCCTCGTAAATCGTCATTTACCACTGCCTTCGGGTTCACAGCTTCTCTTGTAAGGAACAAGCACAAAGAGCTCTCATCCGTGCCATTCGACTTCAACAAGCTTAAAATGGATTATCTTCACCTCCTTGCTCGCCACAGAATCTTCGTTTACTACCCGATGGAGAAGCAGATACCTGTAAAGCGGGATAAAGGTGGCAATCTAAGGTTCGACTGGTCTGAATTCGATGCAGTAACGGGTGCCCTGTTAGATGGAAAACTATTTAACGACGTTCCGTCACAGACTTCTTTCAGGACTCCGCATCCGCCAAAGGGGCTCTCAAAACCAGAACTTGCAGTATTCTACAGAGAGCTCGGCAGGCACCTAAAGGCGAAAGGTTGGCTGGACAGGGTATTCTACTACCTTCCGGACGAGCCTTTAAGGGCACAGTACCCGCAGGTAAGATCAATAGCCTCATTCATAAAAGAGGCATCTCCCGGAATAAGAACACTGGTTACCGAACCCTTTACCAGGCAACTGGAGGGATACATTGATATCTGGTGCCCGGATATAACACACATAGGTGACTCGGTGCCCTTTCTTCCCGCATACTTCAAAGGGAAGAGACTCGTTGCAGACTGGCAGTGGAACCCATACCCCACCGTGTATCGAGAGAGGCGTAAGCTTGGCGAAACAACATGGTTCTACACCTGTATGTCAGCCCAGTTCATGGATTATCCAAACCTCTTTATTGATTCCCGAGCCATGTATAACAGGATAATCCCATGGCTTGCCTACCGCTACGGCTTTACCGGGCTTCTCTACTACCAGACAGTGTATGACTATCACAGAGGAAGAAACCCCTGGAAAGGCCAGTATCAGTTCTACTGTAACGGCGATGGCAACCTTCTCTATCCGGGAACGCCGGAGATAATAGATTCTTTCATCCCCTTAAAAGCCACGAAAATAGTATCCAGGCACATACCCGTACCGTCTTTAAGATTAAAGCTCCTTCGCGATGGAATGGAAGATTACGAGTACCTTAAGATACTGGAGAAAAAGAAAGGCAGAAACAGAACACTTAAATATGTAAAGCAACTCTGTCCGGGAAGCCTTAAGTGGGAACGGGATGTAAGCGAATTAAGACAAATTCGGGAAAAGATAATACAAGAAATCACAGGGGGAAAATGAAATGTTCAACAGAAAAATGGTAGAGGATACCTTAAAAGGTATAGTGTGGCTGAATGAAAGGATGGGTACCTGGTCGCTGATACTTCCTCTCATATTTGCCATAGTAGTTGTTTTACTGCTCATTTCCTGTTACAGGAAACCTGGCAGAAAAAACAGTCGGTTACTCCTTGGTTTCTACGCCTTAATCTATATTTTTTCCGGTTTCACAATCTTTATTGGGAAGGATTTCATGGGTCCCTCCCAAGCATTGACAGGAGCAATAGCCTTGTGGGTAGTCGCAGCCCTCCTGATAGCCGATGTAATCTTTGGCTGGACAGAGGTTCGTCTTTCAGAAAGACTTTTATTAAAGGTAATCTCCCTGTTTTTCGTTGTTGCCGGTATTTTTCTCTACCCGCTTCTGGAAATGGCATTGGGTTTCAAATATCCACGTATCGTATTTCTCGGAGCCGAGTGCCCCACAACCATAAGCCTTATAGGGATTTTCATAGGAAGCATTCCAAAAGTTAACAAGCCGCTCTTTATTCTTGTAAGCTTCAATGCCGTTATTACGGGGCTCTCCTTTGCAGTGAACGGGGCACCCTTCGATTACCTTTATGCAGCCTCCGGGCTATTCGGACTTATAATGATGACAATATACTTTAAGCCCATCTTTCTTAAGAAGCCTCTGAAATAACCTGGTTTGAACCCCTTAACCTGTACAGTATTTCCTCTACCTTCATCCCCCTCCTTGCAAGCTGCCTGATAAGTTCATTCTGAAAGGTAGTGCCAAGATCTACCCCGAGCCCCCTGTTCGTGTAACAGCTGAAATTATACAGATTGTCCCTTATCCCGAAATTCCATGCAATGTCTATTAGAGGAATGGAAGGTGAATCGAGATTCGGAGTTATCGTGTCGGCCCACCGGATCTCTGAAAGCGCTTCTTCCGGCTGGTTGTGGGAAACGTGCGGCATATATCTGAAATCACTCCTCATCTCCAGCTTTCCTGCCTTCTCCTCCACGAGCCCTACAACCATATCTGCTATAGCCGGGGCAGCAGTCAGCCCGGGAGAGCGTATCCCTATGGCATTAATGAAATTCGACGGTTCATCGTAACCCTCGATAGCAAAGTCGTTGGTATTGGACTGTGCCCTGTTGCCGGCAAAGGTCTTTACAGTCAGTTTCGTACTGAGACCAGGTACCAGCTTCCTTGCCTTCTCCAGAACCTCATTCAAGCCGTAAAGGCTGGTCGTCGTATCCTCCTTGAACTCCTTTCCCATTGAATACGAGGTCGGTCCCAAAAGGATATCTCCCGTCTCCGTCGGTATAACGAGGATTCCCTTCCCCTTCTCCGTGGGAAGCGGAAACAGAATTTTATTCACGTTGTAGCTGGGATGTGGTTCCAGAAGAATATACTCTCCCTTCCTCGGATATATCCTGTACCTGTCGATACCTGCCATCGAGGACACCACATCGCCGAACACCCCGGCGGCATTTATCACAACCTCGCCAATTATATCTCCACGGTTAGTCCTTATTTCCGTAATCCTGCCGCCATTCTTTACAAATCCCGTTACCTCGGTATCGAGAAAGGGTGTACCCCCATTGGCCACGAAGTGTTTGAACATGAAATTGACATACCGCATGGGACAGATGCTTCCTGCAGTAGGTGCATGGAGTGCAGCAACAGCTTTCCTGTTCAGGTTGGGCTCACTCTCAAGCAGGGCCTTCCGGCCTAAGATTTCAAGGGGAATGCCCCGCCTCTCTCCCCGCTCTTTCAGCCTGTTAAGATGCTCCATACCGGCATCTCCCTCATCCTCAAAAGCCACCACCAGGGAGCCCATCCTTCTAACGGTAAGCCCGAGTTCCCTCGACCAGTCGTCGTACCTCCTGTTTCCGATTGTAACGAGTTTCGCCCTAAGGCTCCCCTCCGGGCTGTCGTAACCGGCATGAAGTATCCCCGAGTTTCCCTTGCTTGCACCCTGCGTGACCTGCGACTTTCTCTCGATAAGGGCAACCGACACCTTCCTCTTGCTTAGTTCATAGGCAATTCCCATCCCCACGATTCCTCCGCCAATCACCACTATGTCGAATACATTGCTCCCAGACATTGAATCCTCCTCTCAACTTATCTCACAAGTCCCAAGTGTTAAAAACCTCTCAAACAACCAGGCTATCCCGCCTAACCAAGCAACCTCCTGATTACCTGTTGCGACTGCTCATACTGCTTCACGAAATCGACCTCCGGCTTCCTCGCATCGCCTAAAAAAATTAGCTTTCTCTCCATCATCTCCTCATCCCTCAGGTCGACTCTCCACTCCTCCAGGTTCCACTCGACTCCAAGATGCTCGCGCCACACATGCTCCAGAACATAATCGCCGTCCACGGCAAGCGAATCACCCCTCACGCAGAACTCGTTGCTTCCCTGCTGGACGAGCAAACCGGAAAAGCTTGCATCTCCCAGCACCTGCTTCAGTATGCAATTCTCATATAGATTGATACTTTCCGCCCTCGCATACACTTTCCAGCTGGCATCACCCGGGCTCACAACCGTGCACTTTATCCCCTTTCGGCTTGCAGAGATGGCTGTCTCGGCCGTATATACACTCGCCCCGTAGAGTACAAGTCTTCGACCGGGAAGAAAATCATAATGCGCGAGCATCTCCCCCACTTGGTAGACAGAAAACAACCTTCCCGGCCTCACTCCGGGAAGGAGGCTCTCCCCGTAAACTATCTGGGTTGCGCCGGCGGCAAATATCAATATATCATATTTAATGGAAAGCCTTTCGCCCTCCGGACTCCTTGCATAGACTGTTCTGCTTGATAGGTCGATATTAAAAACCCTCGTGCCCAGCCTAATATCGCCACTTTCGATCAATCCACTGCTCCTGGCCATCAGACTTTTCCTGAAATCGAAACCGGTCGACTCATAACCGTCCCGGCCAAATGGGATATGCCGCATCCAGGTAAGGGTGTACATGGGCTCATCCCGTGCCTCCAGGAGAAGAAGCGAATCCTTTTTCAAATCTTTCAGTGCATGAAGGGCAGAGATGCCGGCAACACCTCCGCCAACAATGAGATACCTGTAATTCGTCATTTTTTTCTCCGGAATACAATCATTTTCAATCAAAAAAGTTAAATTATGATAAAATAATAATCATTACAAATCAAGGAGGCAGATAAGGTATACACCATGTTAGTAGAGACTGGGCTCGCTTCCTTACTCAATGAATAACTTTATCAAATCCAAATACTCGATATCTTGACCTCTTGAGTTAATTTTTATAGAATTGGCATTATCGGGGGGTATGCGTGAAAAAATACGGTAGGTTTCTCATATTACTATTTCTCTTTGCAATAATTTCCGCTTTTTCTCTCACAGCACTTCCAAAAGTTGCCGTTCTCGATGCAGTGATACCCCAGGATATGGACAAATCCGTTATCATACCTGTAACGGACAAGATAGCAGAGCAGATGGTCTCTTCCCACAAGTACATCGTGTTGGACAGGAGCAACATAGCTCAGGTGCTAAAAGAGAAGGAATTTCAGGTTTCGGGGCTCGTCAGTGACAGGGAAATAAAGAAAGCCGGTGAATATCTCGGTGCAGATTTTGTTGTCGTTGCAAGGGTTTCTCAGGTCGGAGATACCTACTTCATTTCAGCCAAGATGATTTCGGTGGAAACGGGCGAAGTGACCGCCCAGACATCGGATCAGCAGGAAGGAAAGCTCAGTGACCTCATACTGCTTGCAGAAAGGGTGGGGAAGAAGCTAGTGGGAGGCGTTATCGAGCCGGCTAAAAAGCCGGTGGCAAGAGGTGAGGAGAAAAAGAAGGCCCCGGCTGGAGCAAGGGTTGCGGCGATACCAGGAGAGAAAAAGGGGCTTCGTTCCAGGATATCATTCCTTGTCGGACTTCCCATGTTTTCCGGTAAATTGGCCGATGCTGTATCGGATTGGACCGATTACTGGACAAATGCTCTCAGCATAGATTACTCAACCTCTGCATTTAGTGTGGGTGTGCATGTTGTTCAATACCTCCTCGGACCAGTATACGTTTCGGGAGAAGCTGGCTATTCCTCCAATACTATCAACTATTATCTCACCTCGGATATGTCAGAACCACTGTCCACGGTAATCGATGCCAGTGTTGGTGCGGGAGCCGGTTTCTCGGTAAGCCCCTCCATGCAGGTCTACGGAGGTATAAAGGGTGGGGTCATATATGCCGAATTAGGCGATTTCTGGAATGATTACAACTGGACTCTTTCCTGGGTCGGCTATTCTGACCTGGCCTTTGGATACGGAATCGAGGCCGGGTTGGATTTCTTTCTCCTCGATTTCCTGCCCATTACAATACATGCAGAGTGGTTTCATGTAACAATTCCCTCAGACGGAGACATTGCATCCACGACCATATTTGTTACACCTTACGATACGTACCTGAGCCCCTTTTCTCTCGACAAGGTAACTATTTTTGCAGGTACTGGATTTGCATATTGAATTTAAATTGATTTGAATTACTTTGAATTGCAAATCACACGCTAACTTGCTTTAGTAATGGCACTTTAGTATCGAGGCTTTAGTAGTGGCAGCAGCTTCTCTACGACGACCCTTTCCACTTCCTCTATGCTACCGTCCATATCGAAACCGGAAGCAAGTTTATGCCCACCGCCTCCGAAATCCCTTGCAATCTTACCAACATCGATTCTGTTCCTCGAGCGCAGACCGACCGAGCATCCCGTGCTGCTCTCCTCCCTTATGAATGCCACGACCTCATTGTTTCTTACCGTTTGAAGCAGCATATACAGTTCATCCTCTCCACGGGACTTTCCTTCAACAGCCTCCCTGTCGGCAATGGTCTGATATGTTACGATGAGCCTGTTACCGGCATAGCTCTTTGCTCTTTCCAGCATCTTCCCAAGCATCTTTCTCTTTGAAAGTTCCCTGTTTCCGTACATCATGTAGTAAGCCTTTTTCAAAGTGGCACCTACTTCGACGAGCCCTATTACAGCAGAAAGAACCTCTACAGCCCCATCATCCAGGTGCCTGAAAAAACCGGTATCGGTGCAGATACCGAAAAGAAGAAGTTCCGCCTCCTCTCTTTTCAGGGTATGGCCGAGTTCCCTTATCAGCCGTTCCACAATGTAGGTAACAGAAGGAGCCTTCGGATCAATTATCTTTAGATTGCCGAAGGGTTCCCCCGAGGAATGATGGTCAATTACGAGAGATGGCAACTTCCCGGGGAGATACTGAAAATTTCCAAGCCTGTCTATCGTGGAACAGTCGAGAACTATTACCTTATCACCTTCCCTTATGTCGCTCTCTTTGAAATCTTTTAAGAAATACTTCTCGAAATCAGCTATCTCGGGCCTGTCGAAGGGGCCCTGGGAGAGTAGCACCGTTTCTCTTCCGAGACGCTTCAAGTAGCTGGCCATAACTATCTGGGACGATGCACAATCCCCGTCAGGTTCCTTGTGGCCCAGGACTATGAATCTACCCTCAGAAAGAAAATCGGTTACATCTCTGCTTGCATATGTAAGATCTTCTTTTCTAGTTAAGATTTCTTCAGGCATTGCTCTTTCCTCTCTGCGATTGCCAGGAATCCTTGTTTAGAGTAAGTATTTCTTTTTGAGGTTTGTAGCCGCCTTTCACACCGCTTATGGTTGAACCGCTTATTACCGGCCTGCCGCCTTTAATGTAAACATCGATTTCGCTTCGCACACCAAAATCCTCCATATATATACCAGGTTCGATGGAGAAGCATGAGCCTTCAAGGAGTTTCCTTCTGTCGGGGAATTCTATTGAATCCAGGTTGACCCCATATCCGTGTACCTCGGTTCCTATGGAATGCCCCGCTCTGTGGCGGAGATAACTCCCAAAACCCGCCTGTTCAATAGTTTTCCGTGTAACTGCATCCACTGCCTTTCCCGTTACATTCCCGCTTTCAATATTCTCTTCTATAAAAGAGTACGCTCTGTCTCTGGCACTTGTTACAGCCATGAAAACCCTTGCAACCTCATGCGGCACCGAATTACCAAGATAGCCCACCCAGGAAATATCAGCATATACAGAGCCAGGCTTACCGAGTTTCGCCCAGATATCGAGCTGAACGACATCTCCCTTCTTGAGCACCGCTCCTTCCCCCTCGGGAAAGTAGTGCGGGTTTCCCGTATTTTTCCCGGTTGCCACCAGTGGAAGCTCACGTGAAACTAGTTTGTTTTCATTAAACATGTCGCCTATCCAATATTGAACTTCCCCTTCTGTTACAGGGACACCCCTTTCGAATGCATCGATTATACTATCCCATGTCTTAAAAACAATCTTGTAAAGCAGTGATGCTGCCCTTTCATGAGTCTCAATAGCCTTATCATCCAGTGTTCCAAGCAATCTGTTTACAAGCCCCTCGGAGGAGGTGACTTTAAACCCAATTTTCTTTAATAACACGACAAAGCCGTGGTCGATAAAAGAGGTAAAGGGATTCCAGTCTGAGTAATTCAGTGCAAATGTACTTCTGTTTCCCCCATATTCAAGCAGCGATTCTATTTCTCGTTTATATTCTCCGAAGCTCGAGTATACCCTCTTTTCTCCCGGAAGAGAATCCAGAATGGAAGGCTCTATCGTATGAACTACCTTGACCTCTCTTCCCTCAGCAGTAACAAGGTAGATCCATGGCCTCGAGTTCATGGATTCTTCCGGCACTTCAAGTATCAGGTCTGATAGTGTATCTCTATGCTCTACATTATAAAAGAGCCATCCGTCAATCTTTTCCTGACGGATGGCATTCAGGATTTTCTTGATATCTGCCACAGTTATTCCTAAAAATCCGGATTCAATTCCTCTATATCGAAGTATTTTTCCACATCCGGACCCTCTTCCAGCACGCCCCAGCTTGGATCCGAAAGGTTGTTCTTAACATAGATCCTTATGAAATCGAACTTTCCGTTTCTCCAGAAAATCGAAAAGTAGGGATAATCAGGATCATCTCCCCAGACTATCTCTCCCTTTCCGCCTGCCTTGGTAAACCACTTGATAGGGACATATATGGCCCCCACTTCCTGGTTGCTCTTTATGTAGATAATTTTGTAACCGAGCCTGTGGCTGTATATCTTTATTATCGGAACGGTCTTTACATAGATATCATCCTTGTTTTCCTGAGAAAAAACCGGATAGACTAGTGCAAATAGAAAGACTATCAATAAGATCGGGCATACCCTTTTCATACAAGAATCCTCCTGATTGGTATCCTACCTATACTATGATATCTTTTTTCACACTAAAATCAAGGAAAAAAATCACGCCGGATGGTTGCTTTGCCTATTTAGAACTAATTCACAGAAAGAAGTTTCTTTATAAGCCATGGATCATCCGTTAAAATTGCATCTGCTCCCATATCTAGCGCTTTAATTAACTGCGACTCTGTATTTATTGTCCAAGGCCAAATAGCAATGCCCTTTGCCTTTAACTTGTATGCCACATCTTTTCTCATTTTTTGAAAATCATACTCAACAATCTGAATACCTAAAGACACTATTATATTTATATAACTATCAATACCGGAACTATCATAACTATCAGGCATAAATTCCAATGCAATTGGTATCTGTGGATACTTCTCCCTACAAACTTTAATAAACTCTAGATTTCTCACATTAAAAACCAATCTATCGATAAAATTGTATTCTCTGAACTTGCTTACTACAAAATCTTCATAACCATCAATATACTTTCTTGATACATCTTTTAGCTCAACACACAGTCTAACAGTATTGCCCTTTATCTTATTCAAAACAGTATCGACTAATATTATTGGTTGAAAGCCATATTTATTACCAAAGCCAGCTTCTATACTAACCTTGGATAGTTCATCAAAAGAGTAGTCACCCACATTACCCTTAATGGAAGTTTTTGGTGACAAATCATCATCATGAAAAATGACGATTTTTCTATCTTTTGTTTCTCTAATATCAATCTCGAGAAAATCTACATCCGTTTCCAAAGCTTTTTCGAAAGCTAGTTCAGTACATTCTGGGTACTTGCTCGAATAGCCTCTATGAGCAATAATAAATATATTATTTCTCTGCATCATACTCTCTTTGTTTGCTTAATTCTAAGTGTGTACACGGGTACACATTATAGTTAAGCAGGTATTACATGTCAATCTTTTCCGCATGATTTGCAAGAATTTCTTATTATCAACTTTGGATCAATATATATCTGCCTAGTGGGTGTATCCGGATTACTAATTTTCCTAAAAAGAAGATTTATTGCTTCAAAAGATATCTCATTTACCGGCTGTGCGATAGTTGTAAGCGGAACAATAGCAAAATTTGAAAGTTCGATATTATCAAAACCCACCACTGAAATATCATCCGGAACCCTTATACCACTTTCTTTCAAAGCTTTTAAAACACCCATTGCAACAAAATCATTTATACAGAATATTGCTGTTGGCTTATCCTTCATTTCTGCAATTTTTAAACCAGCATTGTATCCCTCTAATGCACCAGCATGTTCAATAGGTAAAATCCATTTGGGATTCACCTCCAGATTATTATCCTTTAATGCTTTTCTATAAGCTTCATATCTTGGTTCAATCTGATTGTACTCAGGATAGTCGAGAATACTTACAATAGCAATTCTTCTATGTCCCAATTCAATAAGATACTTTATAGCCTTATATCCTCCCTCATAGCGATTAGTGGATACGAAATCGACTCCTGGCCATTTGGCAGAAGCTGAAAGAAAAATAAATGGAAACTTATTACGTTGTATCTTTTCTATAATTTCTTTGAATTTATCACCTTTAAAATGAAAAAGATCAGGTTCGATTAATAATCCATCATAACTTCCACCGAGAATATCGGCCTGAATTTTTTTCATAAAACCTTCAACATTATTAGAGTCAAATGTTTCAAGAACAACCTTATAAGATCTTCCATTTATCATATCTATAAGGTACTGAGAAAGTATATTTCTAATTGGTACAAAAAGGTTTTCTAATACTATGCCAATCCTTCCAGTTCTTCTACTTGCAAGATTTTTTGCTGTTATATTTGGATGATAATCATACTTTTCAACAAGCTTTTTTACCCTCTCCCTCGTCTGCTTGCTGACTCTCGGTAAATTATAAATTGCTCTATAGACTGTAGTTCTTGATATATTCAATTCCTTTGCAATTCTTTCCATTGTAACCTTTGAATCATTCATGAAATAATCATCCCCTTTAGCAGCTTACATATAACTTTTAATATCTAACTTCCTTAAAATCAAGTACAATTTCAAAAAAAATGAAATATTATGTTGACAATCTATAAATATTCTAATAATATGTTATGCGTACATGCGTACGCATGTAACTTTATACAAACAGGGAGGAGGATAAAATGTCAAGAAATCAAAAAACTTCCACTGTCTTTTTCATAATCCTGTGCTTACTATTTATCATTCTAACTTTTCCCCTTATGGCAACAGGAGAAAAAGAAAAGGCAAAGGAGGAAGAACCAACTCTAGTGTGGGTTCACCATTATCTCGGAGGCCTTAATCCGGAGGGTGATAAGGTATGGATCGATGCCCTTTACAAAAAAACAGGAATAAGGATTAAAATAATAAAACCAACAGAATCAGAGTATCAGACAAAAGTAGCCTCCATGCTAGCAACGGGAGAACAGATTGATCTGCTCTATGTCGATCCAGACCAATTTGCAACGCTTACCAAAGACAATCCAGATCTTTTTGAGCCACTCGATGAAAGAATTAAGAAATCCCCTATTTTATCAGACACTAAAAAATTTCCCAAAAGTGCCTGGGACACGATCAGGCAAGAAGATGGACATATCTATGGGACTCAACCCGCAGTGGGTCTTGCAGCAGGTGGTACATTACCAATTGTAAGATGGGACTGGGTTGAAAAACTTGGCTTCGCATCAAAATTTGAGGGGAATAAAAAACCCACTCTAGATGATTACTACGAGTTGCTGAAAGCTTTTGCTTATAATGACCCAGACGGCAACGGTAAAAAAGATACATACGGCATAGCACTTGGATATACTACTTACGAAATGAATCCATTCTTTGGTGCCTATGGGATGCTACGAGACTATGCAAAGGATAAAGATGGAAAGATATATTCTCCAGTTACTCAGGATGCAGCAAAACCTATCTGGGAATACTTTCAAAGACTTTACAGAGAAAAGATTCTGGAACCAAACTTTGTAACAAATAAATCGGCAACATTCAGAGAACTTTTTATGACAGGTAAAGTTGGTATGATTTGTTACTGGGACAACTGGGTACCAAGACTAAATGACATTGTTAAATCCAAGAATCCTAACAGTAGTTTTAGGGCAAGAGCTATTTATCCGCCAGTTGGGCCAGAGGGGAAACAGCTATTAAGACATGGAGGCGGCTCCTATACAGCGATATTAAGAAATTCTAAATACAAGGATCTCGCTTTTAAACTGTTGGAGTTCTTCTCTACAGACGAAGGTGCTATGCTTGGTACAGCAGGTGTAGAAGGGTACGATTATAATATTGTAAATGGTAAAATAGTTTTTACAGAGATTGGCAAAAAAATTGGCCAGAATCATGGAATGAAACCGGCATGGAACTGGAAGATTCCATGGGAAATATCACCTGAGTGGCGGGAAGCCATGCAGATTCTTGCAGAAGTACCCGGGGATATCCAAAGATACTATGGAAGAAATGGAGACCAGTGGGAAGAAATAGTTGGTATTGATGCTGCAAAAATTATAAGAGGAGAAGTATCTGTTGAAGAAGGACTAAAAAGCATGAGAAAGAGACTTAAAGACATGGGCCTGGTTGATTATTAATCTGTATTCTAATTTCATCAGATTAGCAGGGCTGCAATGGCTCTGCTAATCTGTTTAAAATCAACGACAGAGGATAATGACTACAAATTACAAGATAAGAAAATTATTTCCAATATATTTAATGGCTTTTCCAGCCTTTATTTGGTTTATAATTTTTGTATATTATCCTGCCATTCTCGGATTTATTGTAAGCTTCCAAAAATTTCATTTAATAAGTAAGAATGAATTTATTGGTTTTGAAAATTATATAAAAGTTTTTAATACACCCAATTTTTGGAATGTATTGATAAATACATTTGTCATTGGCATTTTCACCTTAGCGCTCAACGTAGCATGTCCAATTATTGTTGCACTGCTTCTTAATGAAATAACAAGAAATCTTCTCAAGAGATTTGTTCAAACCTCTATTTTTATAGCACACTTGTTTAGTTGGGTGGCAATTGCAGGTATATGGATATATGTTTTGGCTCTCGATAAAGGTTTCCTTAACATTTTTCTTGAACATATCGGGTTACACCCCATACCATTCATGTCCTCTATGAAATTTGGCAAACCTCTTGTTATTTTCCTGATTGTATGGAAGGAAGTAGGATATCTTTCGATTCTTTATCTAGCTTCCATTACT
This sequence comes from Spirochaetales bacterium, assembly GCA_027021365.1. Classification (GTDB taxonomy): domain Bacteria; phylum Spirochaetota; class Spirochaetia; order SZUA-6; family SZUA-6; genus JALUUM01. The sequence continues at coordinate 13,782 of JALUUM010000030.1, read as the reverse complement.
ACAATTAATCCGGAGCTCTACGAAGCAGCTGTTATAGATGGTGCCAGTAGATTCAAACAAGCATTATCTATTACTATTCCATCACTTGTGCCTACCATTAAGGTATTAATTATCCTTGGGATCACAGAGATGTTCAAACTTTTTGACCCCATTTGGGTACTGAGGAATCCGGGTAACTCACAAACAATTGATACTGTCATGATATATGTAAAACTCTATGGTATTGACCGTTTTCAGTTTGGATACACATCCGCTATCAGTGTTCTTATTTTTCTTGCAATTCTGATAATCACAATAGCAACAAAACAGGGATTGAAATACAGGATATGAGAGTATGATAAAGAAAAAGCAAAGGCTTAGAATAAATGAACCTTCAACCGGATTTAAAATATTTAACTTTTTCATTCTATTAATTATAACATTAACAATGCTTATTCCTCTGTGGAATGTAACAGTCTATTCATTTACTACAGACCTGGAATCATATGAGCATACTTTGAAACTATGGCCCAAACAATTTTCCTTTGCTGGTTATAAAACGCTTTTCGAGAGTGTAAAAATATGGCTGCCCTTTATCAATAATGTTTATATAACAGTAATAGGGACAATTCTACATGTCATGGTAAATGCTCTTGCAGGTTTTGTACTTACAAGGAAAAGATTTCCAGGTAAAGGTTTTATAGTACTCATATTTTTAATCCCAATGATGATACCAGGGGAAAGTATCATTATCCCCCGCTACCTTGTAATGAAACAGCTTGGACTTATAAATTCTCTCTGGTCTGTTATTGTAAATAACATTGCTAACACATTCGCCATTTTTCTTATGAGAAATTATTTTATGAGCATTCCTATATCTCTGGAAGAATCTGCAAAGATTGACGGAGCAAGTCTCTTTACCCTTTTTAAAAAAATCTATTTACCATTATCCACGGCAGGTCTTGCTACTATTTCATTAATCGAAATGGTTGGAAAATGGAATACACTTTTCTCTGCTGTGTTATATATAAATATCCCGGAAAGATACACCTTACAGCAGGCATTAAAGGTACTAATAGTAAATACAGAATCTCCATTCACCTCGGGTTTATCGATCCCTAACAATGCACAAGCTGCGGGTGTTATTGTTGCACTGGTTCCAATTCTTTTATTTTATCCATATATTCAGAAATATTTTATCAAAGGAATCTATCTTGGCTCAATTAAAGAATAAATAAAAGAGGAATTAATATGTCGAGGAAAATAAGATATGCTGTCATTGGGGCAAGTTCCAGAGCATTAACAATGTATTGCAAACCAATTCAGACAACTTACTCAGATGTTGCAGATCTGACAGGCATTATGGACATCAATCCTGAAAGGATAAAAGCGCTTAATAGTTATTTGAAAGAACCAGTGCCAGCATTTGCTGATTTTGGAGAAATGATAAATCAGAGCAAACCGGATAAAGTCATTATTACTACCAAGGATTCAGTACACCATAAATATATAATTGCCGCTTTACGTGCAGGGAAAGATGTAATTGTAGAAAAACCAATGACCATAGATAATGACAAATGTAGAGCAATTTTGAATGCTCAGCGAGAAACAGGAAAAGCAATAATTGTCACCTTCAACTATAGATTCATACCTATAATGCGCAAACTGAAACAGATGGTAATGGAGAAAACAGTAGGAGATCTTGAATCAATAGATTTTCACTGGTATCTCGATACAATCCACGGAGCAGATTATTTCAGAAGATGGCATAGGGAAATGGCTAATTCAGGAGGTCTTCTTGTTCATAAAGCAACTCATCACTTTGATTTAATGAACTGGATTATCGACTCGGAACCGGATACAGTTTTTGCAAATGGCAAACTCAGTTTCTACGGAAATAAGAAAGATTTAAGAAATGAAAGATGCCTTACGTGCAAGCACAAAGAAAATTGCAATTTCTTTTTCGATCTTACGAAAGATGAAAAGATGCGTAGCATGTACTTAGATTCAGAAAAGAGTGACGGGTACATAAGAGATGCATGTGTTTTTTCTGACAAGATAGATATTTATGATAATATGAGCCTTACAGTAAAGTATAGGAATAATACTTTTCTGACATACAGCCTCATTGCCTATGCTCCATATGAAGGCTGGCGTATGAGCATAAATGGTAATAAGGGAAGAATAGACATAGATAAAATAGAGAGAATCACTTTCCAGGAATCATTTATGAAAACCGAAATGGATACGATAAGGGTTTATCCCCTCTTCAGAGAACCATATACAATTACTGTTAAAAAGGAACATGGAAATCATGGTGGTGGAGACAAAGTGCTTCTGGATGTGTTATTTAGAAATAAGAACGGTACAATCAAAAAACTCAATATAATAGCAGGTGCATGGGAAGGCGCCATGGCACTTCTAATAGGGGTTGCTGCCAACAAATCTATTGCTTCAGGAAAACCAATAAAAATAATAGACCTTCTAATCTAATCGCCGTCCTTTATTACATCACACACGACCGCACCTGTAATCTCTTTTAGCTTTTCAAATGTAACGGGTACACCGGATGAATCTGTTCCTGCAGCAGGATAGATGGTTTCATACTTTGACAACCCCTTGTCTATGAATATCTTGATATTTTCCACTCCGAAGGGGCATATGCCACCCGGGTAAAAGCCTGTTACTTCAAAGGATTCTTCCGCAGTAGCCATTCTTACCTTGGTACCGGTAAGCTTCTTGGCCTTGGAAGAGGATAGCTTTGCATCTCCCTCTATTATCACCATATAGTATTTTTCATCCTTACCCTTAAGGAGAATGGACTTTGCAATCTGCGAGACAGAAACGCCAAGCTTTTCCGCTGCCATTTTTGCTGTCGGGGTACTTCCCTCTTCGAACTCTAAAGCTTCAAGCCCGTTTTCAGCCAAGATTTTCCTAACCCTGTCAGGTATCATGTTTAAGCTTTTATCATGAAAACCAAACCCTTGCAAGCCTTCCGGCATCCTGGGCAGGGGCAACCGGTAGAAACTCGAGGTGCAAAAATAAGGACTGGTTTCAACCACCTGCAACGGTATCTGGAACGGTATCTACAACAGGAAACTTGACGCTACAATTGGCATGTATTAAGCTTTTACCACCCTATTCATACAATTATCCAAGGAGGAAAACGAATGCCCGGATTAAAAGAGATAGCAGACAATTCTCCCCTCAACCTGGAAAAACTTGTAAAAATAGAAGAATACATACTCAAAACAGGTTACATGAGTCCTGAAAAGGTGAGAAACGAACTCAAGTGGTTCGCAGTGGACCTGGGAATAGACGACTACTACTTTAAAACAACAAGTGTTACAGACATAGCAAAACACCTCATAGCCTTAAGTGCATCACAACTAATAACCCGTTTTGGCGGAGAAGATGTCGGAATACAGTTGATGAACGAGAGAGAAGACCGGGCCGTATATATAGTGGAAGAAATATCATCGAAAACGGAAGAGATAGAAAAGAGAATAGAGAGCCGTTATCCGATGTTCAGGATAGAAAGTTACCAGACCAGGAAGAACGACCGCAGGTATCCGCTTCGTTTCTATATAGTCACAAAACCAAGATTCAAGAAGGGCATAGAGAGGAAGAAGGAACTATCCTTCGAGGAAGCGGCTAACGAAGGCTTCCTGGAAAGATCGGAGGAGGAGACGATTCAACGATACAAACAGGCATGGGAAGAGATGAAAAACATGGAATCTCCCTACATTGCCGTATCTGAAAAACCTGAAACAGGGGAAACCCGTATAATGGTGGGAATTCACAGTGACGGCAACAGGCAGTTTCTTACGAACTTCTCTCACCTGCTCTACAAATATGGGATTCATTCCAACAGAAAGTACCGTGAAATCTTCTACGATGGTAAAAAGATAAATACCTTCTACTTCGACAAGCTCCCCGAGGAAATGATAGAGAGATTCACAATCGATCTCAACGCAGTCGTAATGCTTCCTGATAATCCCATTACAGGGCTGTTCCTTAAAGAAGTATTCTCTGCCCAGCAGGTAATGTATGCAATTTCCGCAGCTGCTTTCACGCATCAATTTCTCTCCATAATGATGGACGAATATGTGACACTTGAAAGGGCTCTGAAAGACCAGCTCGAGGCAAAGGGAATCCTGGAAAACATAAAACTGCGTATGATAAAGGACACCTTTTCCACCTCACGAATTGCGCAGACGGTCGTAAAAAATCAGGATGTGGTATCCCTCTTGTTCTCCCACTTCGAGAAGAAATTCTACCTGCGGGAAGAAGAAAAGGAACTGGAGAAGCTTGAAAAAGAGATACTCGCCCGAATAGAGAGGGATGTCGCATCGGGAAACGACAGGACGATTCTCACTTACTTCCTCACCTTCAACAAGAAGATTCTGAAAACAAACTTTTTCATGGCCCATACGACCTGTATGTCCTACAGGCTGAAACCGGATTTTCTTAACAGGATAGACTTTCCGGATGAACCATTTGGCGTGTTTCTCGTTGTCGGTAGGCAGTTCATAGGATTCCATGTTCGCTTCCGTGACATAGCGAGGGGCGGAATAAGAATCGTGAGATCGAGAAACATGAATGCATACTCCCACAATATAGATACCATATTCCTGGAAAACTACAACCTTGCATCGACACAGCAGAAAAAGAACAAGGACATTCCGGAGGGAGGTTCCAAGGGCACCATACTCTTGAATCTTGAAAACCAGAACGAGGCGGAAAGCGCATTCAAGAGTTACATAGACGGAATAATAGACGTGATCATGCCAAACGACGAAGTCCTGGACCTCTACGGCAAGAAAGAGATACTCTTTATGGGGCCTGACGAAGGCACTGCGGGACTTATGGACTGGGCTGCCCTCTATGCTAAGAGGCGGGGATATCCATTCTGGAAGGCCTTCAGTACGGGAAAGGCTCCCGAACTTGGCGGTATCCCCCATGACATGTACGGGATGACGACAATTGGTGTTCACGAGTATGTCCTGGGTGTGTTGGAAAAACTGGGACTAAACGAAAGCGAAGTAACAAAGGTTCAGACAGGCGGCCCCGACGGGGACCTTGGCAGTAACGAGATACTGATATCGAAAGATAGGACAATCGCCGTTGTTGACGGAAGCGGTGTTCTCTACGACCCCGAAGGCATAGACAGGAAGGAACTCATATCACTTGCCAGAAAGAGGGTAATGGTAGAACAGTTCGACCGAGGCAAGCTCTCGAAAAAAGGCTTTTTCGTCTCTATCAACGACAGGGACGTAAAACTACCCGACGGGCAAGTAGTTCGCAACGGGGAAGATTTCAGAAACAGGTTCCACCTTCTCGATTATGCGAAGGCTGACATTTTCGTACCATGCGGCGGAAGGCCGGGAGCAATAAGCATCACCAACTGGCGGGAGCTCCTGGACAAGCAGGGAAGGCCCAAGTTCAGGGCTATAGTAGAGGGGGCAAACCTCTTCATAACCGAGGATGCAAGGTTGAGGCTGGAAGAGAATGGCGTACTGCTTTTCAAGGATGCATCGACCAACAAGGGAGGTGTCACATCCTCTTCTCTGGAGGTTTATGCTTCACTTGCACTGAATGACGAGGAATACGATGAGTTCATGCGTGTTCGGGACGGAAAGATTTCAGATTTTAGAAAAGCATACATAGAGGAGATAATTGCAATAATCAAGAAGAATGCCAGGAAAGAATTCGACCTGATGTGGAGAGAGCACGAGGAGAAAGGGATACCCTTTACCATTTTGACCAACATGATTAGCAAGAAGATCAATGACATAACCGATTCCGTTCACAACTCGGCGTTGCCCGGAGACGGCTCTCTGCGAGAAGTCGTTATAAGAAACTATACACCCAAGCCACTGCTCGACCTGGTCGGCCTGGAGGGAATCCTTAAGCGCGTGCCGGTCAATTACCTCGATGCGGTTTTTGCCACGAAGATAGCAACCGACTTCGTTTACAGGCATGGCCTCGATGCGAGAGAGGTTGATTTCTACAACTACATAAAAGAATTATCCAAGGAGGTGTAGTATGGCTGGAAAAACACTTATTGTCTTTGGCGAAAAAACTTGGCAGAGTCGATACGGAAACCGTTAAAACATACCTTGACAGAAAAGATTATGAAGATTGCAGATTGATACTTTCCACAGAACCAATCTCTATCGACGGGTGCGGCTGCTAAACTATACGCCAGATCACCCTCCTTTACCATCATATGTATCGCTGTGAGCTCATATCGTTGCAAGCATTATTGCTTTTATCGTGTGCTTTCTGTTTTCTGCCTCGTCCCATACACGTGATGCCGGGCCCTCGATAACCTCAAAGGTTACCTCGTTTCCCTTTACAGCAGGAAGGCAATGCATGAAGATGGTTTCACTCTTTCCCGTCTTGGCCATCAAGTCATCGTTTACCTGATACGGCTTCAAGAGCTTGTACCTTTCCTTCTGCCTGTCTTCTTCCCCCATCGAAACCCAGACATCGGTGTATATCACATCGGCTCCCTTTACTCCCTCTATGCTGCTCGTCACCTCTACCCTGCTTCCTGATTTTTTCCCTTGTTCCTCTGCATAGGCAACAAGTTCCCTGTCCGGAAAGAGGCTTTCGGGAGCTACGACAGTAAAATCGACGCCTGTCTTTGAACAGCCAATAAGAAGGGAATTTGCAACGTTGTTCCTTCCGTCACCGACGAATGCGAGCTTTACTCCTTTCAGCCTGCCGAAGTTTTCCTCGACGGTCATAAGGTCGGCCAGTATCTGCGTCGGGTGGAACCTGTCCGTTAGGCCGTTGTACACCGGAACGCCTGAATACTCTGCAAGCTTTTCCACCGTTTCATGCTTGAAGCCCCGGAACTGAATGGCATCGAACATCCTTCCAAGGACCCTGGCAGTATCTTCTATCGTTTCCTTTGCACCAAGCTGAATGTCATCCTTCGAGAGGAATACCGGGTAACCTCCCTCTTCTCCGAATGCCGTCTCGAAGGCACATCTCGTTCTCGTAGAACGCTTTTCGAACAGAAGCGCAAGGGTCTTTCCGGCAAAACGGCCGGTGATGTTTCCCGCCTTCCTCTCTTCCTTTACCTGCCTTGAAATATCCAGAATAAAACGAATCTCCTCCGGGGAATAATCCATAAGTGTAAGAAGTGATCTTCCCTTCAAGTTGAAAGCCATCGCTATTCTCCTTTCATCCTTTTTTCATCCTTTCAATCGAGCTCTCAAGCAAATCCTCCAGATCCGGTTTGCCTATCTCTTCAAGCTCGTAATCCACCTTAAGCATCTCCTTGTTTATCTTTATCAACCTGGTAAGGTCAACGGGGGTAGCTATCAATACAAGCTCTGCAGGCACCCTGTTTATCGTTTTTTCGAGATCCCTTATCTGTTCCTCTCCGTAACCCACAGCGGGAAGTATTGGTCCTATGTCCGGATACCTCTCATACATCTCCCTGACCTTTCCCTCCGTGTAGTCACGAGGGTCTATTATTTCGGAAGCCCTGAATCGCTTTGCCGCAACCACACCGGCACCGAATTTCATACCTCCGTGCGTCAGCGTGGGTCCATCCTCCACAACCAGCACCTTTTTCCCGTTTATCCTCTCCCATCCATTTACGAAAATGGGAGAAGCAGCCTCTATCACCGAGGCATCGGGATTCAATTTTGCTATGTTTTTTCGCAAGGTAAGGACATCCTCGTAAACGGCAGTATCGACCTTGTTTATCACAACAATATCTGCCAGAAGGAGGTTTATCCTTCCCGGATAATAGGTAAGTTCATGTCCCGACCTCAAAGGGTCTGTTACCGTTATATGCACATCCGGCTTGAAAAACGGAAGGTCGTTGTTGCCACCATCCCACAGAATGATATCGGCCTCTTTCTCCGCCTCTCTCAATATCCTCTCGTAATCCACTCCCGCATAGACGACAAAGCCGTTGTTTATATGTGGTTCGTACTCTTCCATCTCCTCTATCGTGCATTTCTGCTCCACCATGTCTTCCAGCTTTTCGAAACGCTGAACAGCCTGTTCCTTAAGGTAACCGTATGGCATGGGATGTCGGACCACTACAACGCGCATACCCATGCCCTTCAATATCTTTGCGACCCTTCTGGTAGTCTGGCTCTTTCCGCATCCGGTTCTTACCGCACAGATAGCAACGACTGGAACCTTTGACTCGAGCATGGTTTCCCTCGTACCGAGCAGCCTGAAATCGGCGCCCATTCCCAGTACCATCTCTGCCTTTTCCATGACATACTGGTTTGAAACATCGGAATAGGAGAAGACGATTTCGTCTATCCGGTGTTCTTTAAAGATCTCGCCCAGCCGTTTTTCACTCAATATGGGTATCCCCTCGGGGTAACGCCTGCCGGCAAGTTCGGGGGGATAAACCCTGTTCTCTATGTATGGTATCTGAGCGGCAGTAAATGCCACTACCTCTACCTCTTTGTTGTCCCTGAAAAGTACATTGAAATTGTGAAAGTCTCTTCCTGCTGCGCCCATTATTACTATCTTTTTCATGGCTCTACGTTACACTTTTAAACTTTTTGTGGCAAGGCTTGCAGCTTGTACCTTGTAGCTTCAAACTTTGATGAGCAGTTTTCTCTTCGGAGAAAAGATGAAAACGAAGATAAATATCAGCGTACATACAAGAACGATTGCCGCACCTGAGGCAATGTTAAGGTAGTATGAGGCATACAAGCCGACAGAGCTGGATGCCACACCGAAGAGGACGCTCAAGAGCATCATCCAGTGCAACCTGTTGGTGAGCATGTATGCAGTTGCAGCCGGGGTAATTAGCATGGCAACCATCAATGCAACCCCTACAACCTGAAGGGAAACGACAATCACCAGTGCTATCATAAAGAGAAGCATGAACTGGAAAACCATTATGGGAAGCCGCAGGGTCCTTGCAAGTATCGGATCGAATATGACGACGAGCAGTTCCTTGTAGAACAGCAGAATCAGCAGTACGACGGCAAGACCTATGACGAGAGAGAGAATTATGTCCGCCCTCGTTACGCCGAGAATGTTTCCAAAGAGAAAGTGTGTAAGATCGACACTGTAGTTCCTTACAGAGGAAATAATTGCTATTCCAAGTGCGAACATCCCTGCAAAGATGATTCCAATTGCCGTATCCTCTTTTAGCTGGCCACCCCGGGTAATCATGCCTATTCCGGCAGCGGTAAGAAGACCGGCAATCAGGCTTCCCCAGAAAAGGGGCATCGTTGCCGTTCCTCCTATAAGGTAGGCTACCGCAAGTCCCGGAAGAAGCGAGTGTGCTAGGGCATCGCCCATAAATGCAAGACCCTTCAGCACAACGTAGGTACCGACGAGAGAGCAGATGATGCCCACTATCACGGCAGCAATGAGACTCCTTACCATGAATCCGTACTTAAGGGGAGCAGTGATGAACGTAAGGAGAGATACAATGGAAGGGCTATGCATGACTTTTACCAACCCGTTCTTCCTTGTGCGAACAGCAGGAATCTTCTATTACGGTAGTTCCCTTCTCCGATTCGACAACGGTAAAATGGCCGCCAAAGGTCTCTATGAGGTACTCGGGGTTCATCACTTCCTCGCCTGTTCCCATCTTTACTATTCTTCTGTTAAGGAGCATTATCCGCGTAAAGTATTCCTTTGCTGCATTCAGGTCGTGCGTAGAGACCAGCAGCGTTATACCGTTTATGGTAAGGTTATCCATTATCCTGTAGAGGTCCCTCTGTGAGGTTACATCCAGGCCGGTAAAAGGCTCGTCCATCATAAGTATCTCAGCATCCTGAGCAATCGCCCTTGCAAGGAAGACCCTCTGTCTCTGGCCCCCGGAGAGCATTCCAATCTGCTTTCCTGCAAGTTCCTCCATGTTCACCAGTTCGAGGCTGTGATATGCTATTTCCCTGTCCTTCCTGCCAGGACGTTTTACGAAGCCAATCTTCCTTATCCGGCCCATCATTACAACATCCAGGACAGTAACGGGAAAATCCCAGTCTATCATGTTTACCTGTGGCATATAGGCAATACAGATATGGGAACCTGGTTTCCTTCCATATATGGCGATTTCACCGCTCGTGGGTGTAAGTGTACCTGCAATTGTCCTAAAAAGGGTGCTCTTTCCCGCTCCATTCGGCCCTACTACGGCAAGCCTTTCCCCCTTCTCCACGGAAAAGGAGATATCCTTTAATACCTCTTCTTCTCCGAATACCACCGTTACATCCTTAAGTTCGAGAAGTGGCCTGGAGAGGTCATGTTTCCAGAAATGGCCTCCCCTGGAAACCGCAAACCCGGAATGTTTCGACCCTGCATGCCTCAACCTGGATTCCTTAGACAGGGAAAGCTCCGACCTCGAACCTCCCGACCTCGCATGTTCCGGCCCTGATTGCTTCAAGCCGGGCTCCCTCTTCCCCGAATGCTCCGATTGGCCATTCCGTTGATACGGCATATCAGCCCCCTTACATGCTAAAACACCTTGATAAAGCCCTTCAAAAGGCAGTTATTTATCTATTTCAGATTTTCGACGATTCTCTCCACATCGTATTTTACAAGTTTAACATAGCTGTCAACCTTTCCACCGGGAGCATCCAGCGTCCCCGTATAGATCGGCACCACTTTTGCACCTGCTTCCACTGCCACCTCTTCTGCCACCTTTTTGTTACCGTTTATTCCAACGAAGAGAGCCCCGATACGCTTCTTCTTCATCAAATCTACAAGTTTTGATATATCTCGGGCAGAGGGTTCTGAAGCCGTTGTCTCACTCTTGAATACTGCCCCTACAACCTCGAATCCGTATGCATCTGCAAAGTATCCCATAAAGAGGTGATCCGTAATAAGCAGCCTTCTCTCCTTCGGAATATCCGAAACCTTTTCTCTAACCCATGAATCGAGCTTTTCAAGCTCACCGAGATAGCTGTCCTTCCGCTTCTCATAGTAGTCCCTTCCTGCAGGATCCAGCACTTCCAGCTTCTCGGCTATCTTCTCCACCCAGTGTTCAACGTTTCCCGGGTAGAACCACACATGAGGGTCCTTCTCTCCCTTCTCCACGGGGCTTTCCCGCAGTTTCAAACCCTTGGAAAGCGAGACAACGTTGCTTCCTGAAATTATCTTTCCTACTGCCCTGTTCATGAACTCCTCGAGGCCAGCCCCGTTCATGAATACCACATCGGCATCTGCCATTCTGGAAAAATCACTGGGCTTTGGCTCGTAACTGTGCGGATCACTTCCTGCCGGTATCAGGGTATGGAGGTTTATCCTCTCTCCCCCAACCTGCCTGACCACGTCAGCTGCTATGTTGGTAGTGGCAACGACATCGAGTTTCTTCTCTGTTCCCGCTTTGGTAGCCTTTACAGGCTTTTCCCCTTTATTGCAACCTCCGAGCACTCCCACAACGAGAATGAATGCAAAAAGCATGGCAAATATCAATCTGGTATTCTTATATTGATTCTTTCCGCCCATATCACTCGCCCCCCTATTAGTAACGCAGATGTTTCACCTTTTCGCCCTTCCTGCTAAGCGTCTCCATAGTGGCAATGCCTATCTCCAGGTGCAAATCGGTAAACTGCTTGGTAACCTCCCTGTCTTTCTCTTCTGTCTTTATGCCATCGGGAAACATCGGTGTATCCGAAACCAGCAGCAGGGCTCCCCTGGGTATCTCGTTGAAATGACCGACAAGAAATAATGTGGCGGTTTCCATGTCTATCCCTATGACACGAATGAACTTGAGGTACTTCTTGAAATCCTCGTCCCACTCCCACACACGCCTGTTGGTCGTATAAACCACCCCGGTTCGGTAATCCCTGTTCCTCGCTACGATTTCCTCGGCAACGAAGTTGTGCAGCCTGAAGGACGGAAGGGCGGGAACTTCGAAGGGATAGTAATCGAGGCCCGTTCCCTCTCCCCTGATGGCCGCAATGGGTAGGACGAAATCACCCACATGGACACTGCTCTTCAGGCCTCCGCACTTGCCCAGGAAAAGAACGGCATCGGGTTTTACTGCACTCAAAAGGTCCATTATCGTTGCTGCATTTGGCGAACCTATACCGAAGTTTACGATAGTAATTCCCTTGGAGTTGGTACTTGCCTGCATGGGGCCGCCTATCCCATAAATTTCCGAATCGAATCTCTCGGAGAATCTTTCCACGTAATTATAGAAATTGGTCAGAAGTACAAGGTTCCCAAACTCATCGAGGGGCATTCCCGTATAACGGGGAAGCCAGTTCTCTACAATTGCCCTTCTCTCAATATTATTACCTTCCATTTTACAAATATAATAAGGTCGTCAAGTCCTGTAAATCACTTAATCAGAACAGCCATTTTCACATCAAATCCGCAGAGTGTGTTACATTACCCTCGAAAACCTGAAGGAGGCACCTTTCGAAGGACCTGTCGAATACCGATATATCGGCAAAGCTCCCTCTCTTAAGTGTTCCTCTGTCCTCTAATTGGAGAAGTCTTAGGGGGTTCATGGATGCCATATTCACTGCCTCCCATACGGGAAGCTTGTGTACCTCTATCATTCTCTCAACCATATCCTTAACAAGGAGGTTTGATCCCACAAGAACTCCACTCTCCACATCATAGACCCCGTTTCCTATCACCTCGATAGGCCTGCCTCGAAGTGTCGGGGCCGAGGTACCTTTTGTGGCCTCAATGGACGCTTCCATGGAAGAGGCGGGGACAGCATCGGAAATGAGAATAATCCTGTCATGGTCTTTCACTTTCAAGGCAAGTTCCACTGCCCAGGGATGAACATGGGTTCCATCCCCATTTAGCTCCACATAGGTTTCACCGTCAAGCAGAGCCCAGAGAGCAAGACCCGGTTCTTTATGCGAAATACCGCTCATCCCGTTATAGAGATGCGTGACATTTAGAGGTTGCTCCGGCCGAATCCGTATGCCTCGCAGGTCGTCGAAGTGGGCATTGGAATGGCCAAATGCGGGAATTATTCCATGATTGCTCATTTCATACAGTACATTAGGAAGTTCATCTGCTGAAAGAAACGACAGTGCTTCCGGTGCAATGGTCATAATGCGGAGAAGCCCTTCTGATTCAGCAACCACCTCCCTGAAAGATTCAAAAGTGAAGTCCATTATGTTCTCCGGGAGGATTCCACCTCTCTTCACGGTTGAAATAAAAGGCCCTTCCATATAAATGCCGGGAATGCGGCTCTCATATTCAGGTTTCTGCCTTTTGTAACTTCTTATCTTCCCGGCAAGACTCTCTGCAATGCTCCTGTCATAAACAATGGTCGGCAAGAATATTCCCACCCCATTTTTCGACATGAAACCTGCAAATTCATTCATGTCAAGGTTCGAATAATCCTCGAAGCTGTATCCACCGGCACCGTGTATATGTAACTCTGCAAGAGCTGGCGTGAGGTAGGAATCCTTGAAAACATAGTGCTTCACTCTTTTACCGGCAACCTCCCCTTGCAGGCCGGATTCCACCCAATGCTTTTTCTCACCGGCAAAGGCTATCCTTCCTTTCCTCACATGAATCACGGCGTTAGGTATCAATCTATCCGGTAGTACCAGGTCTCCGCCCTCTACCACTATTTCTCTTGAATCTTCCTGTTTGTTCATTCGCCTCTGCCTCTTCTTATTTTATCAAAGAGAATGGATTTTATTAAAGATCCAAATATATGGTTGGTTACTTATTTCCCGTGCTAATTGCTAAAAGAGAGGTTTGAAACGGGAGTAAAATAATAATTATGTCTATGGATTGCGGGAATGATAAGGAATATTAAAAATTATGGAATATACAAAGATAAATAGAAACTTGAAGGAGGAATCAATATGAGAGACACAA
>JALUUM010000029.1 GCA_027021365.1 Spirochaetales bacterium | reverse complement strand
TTCTTTTTGTCATTTTTGTTTATGTTGTTTTAGGTAATATTAATCGCTTCAGAAGGTATAATTATTCAAATAATTCTTTAAAATCTGCTATATTTTTGAATTAGTGGACTTTTTCAGGAAGCCCTATAGTAAACCGGCGGAAATATTCCGGGGATAGCGGAAGAGGCTCTCATTGCCAATGCAAGGGGACCCCTGTCGAAAAGAAGCACCTTTTTATCTGTAAGGTCTGTTGCCACTATGACAAGCGGAATCTCGAGGTTTTCTATTCTCGCATCATCTAGATCCATTTTCAGCAGTGCAAGTTCTTTATCGCCGTTAAGGATACCCTTTCCGCCAGGGGTAATATTGATAATGGAGGAAAGCTTGAATTTCCTGCTCTTATCCAGTATCTCTCGTGGTGTATAGCCGTATGCGTAGTATCCGCCCACAATGCTTCCCATGCTTACTCCGACAATGAGGTCTATGGGAATATGGTACTCTTCCAATACACTTATCACCCCGATATGGGCAAAGCCCCTGGCACTTCCTCCGCTCAAAACAAGGGCAACCCTCGGATGCTTATAGGGAGATATGTTTTGCCTTTCAAGATTACCCGGCCGATGGCTGTCCGGAAGGTCACTGTATAGATTGACTGTGCTTAAGAGAAGAATGATGAGAATGAAGAACAATGTCTTTGTTTGATATTTTCCAGTTCCAGAGATTCTGTAATGATAGTACACAAGGTTATTTGAATCAAGTATCTCAGATTGATTGTCAGGGTAAATACGGTATTGATCAAACGGAGTGTCGTGCCATATGTGGTTTAAAAGGATAAAAATCACCTTTTTTAAGGAGAATGTTATGCAAGCGCTAGTAGAGGTCACCGGTCTTACAAAGTATTACAAGAATTTTCTTGCGCTGGATGCAATAAATTTTTAAGGTCATGGAGGGAGAAATATTCGGTTTTCTCGGACCAAACGGTGCGGGAAAATCTACAACTGTAAGAATACTCAACACTCTTCTTCTTCCCACTTCGGGAAGTGTGACCATTGCGGGGCATGATCTCGGAAGGGAACCCTTTGCCATCAAAGCCAGCATAGGACTGGTGCCCGAGATATCGAATCCTTACCTCGAGTTGAGATGTTATGAGAACCTCCTGTTCACAGGCAGATTGTTTGGCCTGTCTGGCAAAACTGTCAGGAAAGAAACAGATCACCTGTTGAATTTCTTTGAACTTGAATCGAAGAGAGAGGTGAAAGCTGAATTTCTCTCCAAGGGGTTGAGAAGGAGGCTCACAATTGCAATGGGTTTGATAAACAGGCCGAAACTGTTTTTTCTCGATAAGCCGGTATCAGGCCTTGATATCAAGAGTGCACGTCTTATAAAGCGACTTATAAAGAAAAGAAACAAAGAGTGTACAACAATATTTCCTACTACGCATCAGCTTGATGTTGTAAATGAACTATGTGACAGGGTTGCCATAATCCAGAACGGAAAGATAAAGGTAATAGACACTCCCCAGAAATGGAGATACATTCATCTGTTGTGAGGCTGATTTCAATTACCATTTTCTTTACTTCATCTTCTGCAGAACAGGTGATACTTCCCATGGGCAGAATAAGCAGGTTGCTTAGTAGCCTCTCCCGTGTATCCACCCTCACATATACGGTGGATTTTCTTAACAGGACCGTGAATGGTAAAGGTTTCCAAGCTGCATGGCTCGATGTAGCTGTTCTTTTCTTTCTCTTTGGTATATTCTTGTTTTTTTTGATACGATTGTTTATATGGAGCAAAGTACCGGGTTACTAGGAGAAGCAGTGTGAAAAAGAAATTGTTCGAGAAACATACCACCTATTTCGAAGTGGTGGAGACGATGTCGGGAGAAGAACACTGTCCCTTTTGCAACCTCGAATCGAAGGCTTCTTTCAAGTATCTCGATTCTCTCCTCTATGAAAGGGTGAATGACGGGGGTATGAGAAAGAAAATAAGAGAGGCAAAGGGTTTCTGCAGGGAACATGCCAGGGAGCTTAAAGAACTTGGTGGCTCTCTGGGATTGGCAATAATCTATGATGAGCTTTTAGGGCGACTTCTTACACTTCTTGAAAGCATGAAGAGTGGCTATCCGCCGAGGATCTACGAAAGAATGTTGTCAGAACTTGCAAGCTGGAACAGCCATGAGGATTGTCCGGCCTGCAGATTTGTCAGGCAATCAACGGAACGATATATCGATACATTTGTCTATTTTCTGGATGATGAACAGATGAGGAACGCTTTTGAGGACTCGGCAGGCCTCTGTATTCCTCACTTCGAGATGGTTCTCTTAAGGACTGCAGAAGCAGAGAAGAGGGAATACCTCATAACCGTGGAAACGGGAAAACTGAAGGAACTGGAAAAGAATCTTTCCGAGTTCATGAGGAAACAGGACTACAGGTTTGAACACGAACCTCTTTTAAAGGAAGAGGCTGTTTCATGGATAAGAACGATTGATATAATGACAGGAGGAAGGGCGGGCAGATGAAGGTAAGGGGAGTGGTATTCGACTTTGGCCAGGTTCTTACTCACATCCAGAATGGTCAGTCCCTGAAAAAGCTTGCTTCGATTACAGGGCTAGACCCGAAAGATTTTACAGAGAGGTACAGGATGTTCAGGGAGCCCTATGACAGGGGAAAGGTTATCGGGAGAGAATACTGGAGTAATGTCATAGGGACTAAAGGGGAAGCCATAACTGACAATTTGATAGAAGAATTGATAAAGGAGGATATGCAGAGCTGGTTTTCGCTTAACAGAGAGATGATATCGTGGATTGAGAGTCTCAAGGAAAGTGGAATAAAACGTGCAATACTCTCCAATATGCCTCCGGAACTGGGACAAGAGGTCTACTCCGGAATGAAAGACCTTGTTGCTCTCTTCGATACCATTGTCTTTTCTTTCGAGACGGGTTATGTAAAACCGGAATCGGAGATATACGAGATCTGTCTGAAAAAGGTTTCTCTTTCTCCGGGAGAGGTGCTGTTTATCGACGATGACGAGAGGAACATCGAGGGTGCCAGGAAACTGGGAATCAATACCTTTCTCTTCGTGCCGGGGAAGACGAAAACGAGAGAAATTGCCGAATGTTACGGTTTACCCGGGAATCTTTAATATAGGTTTTTGCTCACCTTCCTGTTCCGTCTGTTGAAACTGTGATGAATATTATCATACCTGAAATTCCTCCTCACTCTGATACCTGCAGTCCAACTGTTTTACGAGAAGGATTCCGCAGAGGATTATTAGGATACTAAAGGCAAACACAGGGAGATAACCGAAACGGCTTATAAGAATTCCTCCTGCGAGGGGAAATATAATGTTGGACAAGCTTCCTGCTCCGGAAAGGGCAGTGTAGAGAACTCGGTTGTGCTCTCTGGATATTTCCAGGAATATTCCCGGTATGGCTATCTTGTAGGCCGATGCATTTGCACCCGTAAGGAGGAAGAGGAGGGGATAATAGTTCTGGTACCGGGAGAGAAACAGGGCAACAAAGGGTATCACCGCAGCCAATAGGGAGTATACAACTATTACCAGCTTGTAACTTCCCCTCTTTACCAGCCTGTGCCATAGAAAGTTAGAGAGTATCATTCCCACTATCTGGAGAAGGAGATAATTGCCAACATCTCTTCCTGTAATTTGAAAGTTCGACTTAGCAAGTGATATATAGAACGGAACGAGTGTCAATCCCAGTCCGGCAGCATTTATGAGCAGGAGGTAATAGACCATGTTGCGATCCCCCTTAAGAATCTCGATATAGGAGGAAAGTATGGATTTACCGTTTCGCCTGCTCTGCGGATTTGAATGGTGAGGGCTTGCCGTGTCTGGTATCAACCTGGTGGGCCTCTCCCTTATGGCCCAGAAACCGAGTGATGCCACGGAGAGAAGGATACCGGCAGTGATGAAGAGGCTGCTGTAATTGGCAGGGTAGGGAATCGACTTTACCAGGTATCTCACGAGAAGGGCGGATACAAGTATCCCGCTGCTTGCTATGGTTTGCTTGAGCACGAAAAATCTCTTTCTTTCCTCTCTCTCGATCGATTTACCGAGGATGTCGTTGTAGGAAATCCCGGCAAAAGATCCGCTGAAGGAGAAGAGTGAAATAAGGAGGAAGATTGCTCCGATGACAAGGGCACCGGGTAACGACTTTGCGCCAGTAAGAAGAAGCCCGAGACTCAAGAGTGCTGTAACTCGAAGGTAGATACCGGTGAGGAGAAAGGGTTTCTTGTTGGGCTTGTTTGCGAGAAATGCTGCAAAGAAGAGTTGCATGAAGCCGGTGCCGCCTATCATGATTGCAGTAAGGATTCCAAGGTGAATGGTAGTTCCTCCTGCCCTTATAAGCATCGTGGGAATTATCGTGTTTACATCGGAGAAGTTTATTGCCAGGGCGAGGAACAGAGCATGCCAGAGGAAGGCCAAAAAATTTCTCCGGGTGACTTGTATCTGTTTGGCTTTCATTTGCAATTAATATACAATATGAAATTGTAAAAGTAAAAAGGCTCTTATTTCGTGGAAGGACGATTTTTAATTTGATGTTGTTATAAATTATATTATACTATATTAGTAATGTATTATTGGATACTGGAAGGAGTGTTATGATGACGCCGGCAGAATTGATGGTTGAAATCGACAGGATGATAGAAGAGGTTGGAACGGCGATTCTTGCCACTGTCGGAAAAGACGGTGAACCTCATATGCGATGGATGACGCCGGCGATACTGAGGGAGAGGCCAGGTATCGTATTTGCCGTTACCTCGGCTTCTTTTGGTAAGGTAAAGGATATAGAGGAAAATCAATCTGTTCAGTGGATATTTCAGACTAAGACCTTGGATAGAATCATAACACTTAACGGCTATATAAATCTCATAGACAATTCATCCATAAGATCCGAAGTTTTGGAGGCAATTGGTAACAAGCTGAGGGTCTTCTGGAACTACAACGAGGACGAGAGGGATCTCCTTGTGCTGGAGACCATTGTTAAACATGCGACTTTCTCCCTTCCCATGAAAGGATTAAGGGAAGAGATAAATCTCCAAATCTGAGTAAAATAAAGGAAAATAGAAATGCCTGGCAAATACAGTAAAAAATTTCTTGAAAAGTTGTTGAGGGACATGCTTCTCATTCGAAGGTTCGAGGAGAAAGCAGCCCAGATGTACGGGTTAAGAAAGATAGGCGGGTTCCTTCACTTATACATAGGTCAGGAGGCCGTGGCTACCGGTTCGATTGCAGCACTGGACCTTCAGAAGGATTACGTTCTAACCGGTTACAGGGATCACGCCCATGCACTGGTATGTGGAATGGACCCGAAGGTTGCAATGGCCGAGCTCTACGGGAAGTTGACAGGCTGTTCCAAGGGAAAGGGTGGTTCGATGCATTTCTACGATGCAGAAAAACACATGCTCGGTGGTAACGGAATAGTTGGAAGTCAGATCCCGGTCGCAACAGGTGTTGGTCTTAAAATCAGGTACAGAAGGGAAGACGGTGTCGTTCTCTGTTACTTCGGAGACGGTGCCATTCACCAGGGTTCATTTCACGAGTCCCTGAACCTTGCAAAGATATGGAAACTGCCGGTTATCTATATATGTGAAAACAACCAGTATGGCATGGGAACGGATTTCAGAAGAGTTTCTGCGGTAGAAGACTTTTCCGTGATGGCAACAGGTTACGGTATCCCCGGAAAACAGGTCGATGGAATGGATGTGCTGGAGGTTTATGAAAGCATAAGCCGTGCAGTTGCAAAGGCTCGAAAGGAGCCCTCGCCTTTCTTCTTCGAGGTAAAGACCTACAGGTACAAGGGGCACTCAATGAGCGATCCGGCGAAATACAGGACGAAGGAGGAACTCGAGGCACACAAGAAACAGGACCCTATACTTATTTTAAAGGGGTATATGGAGGAAAAGGGGTTCACCGATGAGGCAGGTTTCAAGAAAATCGACGACGAGGTGAGAAAAGAGGTCATCGAGGCAGTTGATTTTTCAGAGAATAGCCCGGAACCGGAGGAAGAGGCACTTTACGAGGATGTCTATGCATAACGGAGAGCCGGATTTTCTCACCTGGTGGCGGATAAGAAAACAAGCACAGTGAGAAATCACGTACAGAGAGAACGCAAGTAAAGCATGTATAGTTAGAGTGAGTGTATAAGGGGGTTGAATGGCAATCATTACTTTCAGAGACGCAATAAGGGAAGCAATAGACGAGGAGATGGAGAGGGATGACAGTGTAATACTACTGGGTGAAGAGGTTGCCCAATACAACGGTGCATACAAGGTGAGCAGGGGACTTCTCGACAAGTACGGAGCCGCGAGAGTAATAGATACACCCATATCGGAGGAGGGTTTTACCGGTGTCGGAGTAGGGGCAGCTCTCGCAGGTCTTCGACCGATAGTTGAGTGGATGACATTCAACTTTTCACTCATGGCCTACGACCAGGTGGTGAGCAATGCTGCAAAGAGCAGGTACATGTCCGGTGGTCAGCTTAAGGTGCCTGTGGTTTTCAGGGGTCCCAATGGCCCTGCAGAATACCTTGCAGCGCAGCATTCACAGGCCCTGGAGGTAATCTATGCCCATATTCCCGGTTTGAAGGTAGTGGCTCCCGGGACCCCTTACGACGCAAAGGGTCTGTTGAAATCCTCGATAAGAGACGACAATCCGGTTATCTTTCTCGAGTCGGAGATGATGTATGCCTGGAAGGGCGAAGTCCCTGCAGGCGAGTACCTGATACCCCTGGGCGAGGCAGATATCAAGAGAGAGGGTAGTGATGTTACGATAGTCACATTTTCAAAACCCTTGAAGTTAGCTCGGGAAGCAGCAGGAGAGCTGGAAAAGGAAGGAATTTCCGTCGAGATAGTGGATGTGCGAAGTATAAGGCCTCTCGATGAGGAAACGATCTATACATCGGTAAGAAAGACTAACAGGTGTCTCGTCCTAGAGGAATCATGGCCATTTGCAAGTGTCGGTTCGCATATAGCCTGGTTGATATCGAAAAACTGCTTCGATTACCTCGATGCACCGGTTGAGCTTGTTTCTATGGAGGATGTCCCAATGCCATATAACCACAGGCTCGAGCTTGCCGTGCAACCCTCAGTGGAGAAGGTTAAAGAGGTATGCAAAAGGGTTCTGTACAAGGAGAGTTGAATTATGGCTGAAAAGATTCAAATGCTGGCCCTCTCTCCCACGATGGAGAGGGGAAGGATTGTGAAATGGCTTAAGGGAGAAGGCGACGAGATAGCATCTGGGGACGTAATATGCGAGGTGGAGACTGACAAAGCAACGATGGAGTATGAATCCATCAACGAGGGAACAATCTTGAAGATCATTGTAGGAGAAGGAAAAGATGCTGCCATCGGCGATACGATAGCCATAGTTGGAGAGAAAGGCGAGGACATTAGCGGGGTGCTTGCCGAGATAGAGAGAGGAAGGGAGAAAGAGAAAATGGCGGTAGAGGGGGGCAGCAGGGAAGGAGAGAGCAGAGTTGCAGGGGAAGAAGCAGAAGAAGCAAAAGCTACTGCCACTGCCGGGGTTTCAGCCGGTGAACTTTTTACTGCCAGATCCACTGATGAATCCACTGCTAAATCCGCTGCCAGGTCCATTACCGAATCTGCTATTGAATCCACTGCCGAATCTGCTGCCGGTGGAATCCCCAGTGGTAAGGGGCGAGTCAAGGCTTCTCCCCTTGCCAAAAAGATTGCCCGGGATGCAGGTATCGACATCTCTTCGGTAAGGGGAACGGGGCCCGAGGGGAGGGTTGTAAAGAGAGACGTAGAAGGCTTTTTAAGGGCAGGATCCAAAAGTGCGGCTTTTGGGAGGACCGAGATAAAAGAAGCAGAAGGTTTAAGAGGCAGGAAAATTCCTGTTACCGGTATGCGGAAGGTGATAGCGGAGAGGCTCTCTAACTCCAAGTTCCAAAGTCCTCACTACTACCTGAAGCTCACGGTGGAAGTTGAGTCACTCATGGAGGCGAGAAGGCGCCTGAATGAATCGGTTGGGAAAAAAGTGTCCTTCAATGCTTTTCTCTTGAAGTTCGTTGCCGAAGCCTTGAAACGGAATCCTCAGGTGAATGCCGGTTGGTTCGGGGACTACATAGAATATTTTCCTAGCGTTGATATTGGAATTGCAGTCGCCCTTGAAAACGGCCTTATTACCCCGGTGGTTAAAAACTGTGAAAAACTTGGGATACTGGATATCGACGGGGAGCTTGAATTGCTCATAGAGAGAGCAAAGGCCGGAAAGTTGAAGCCAGATGAATATTCGGGAGCCACCTTTACTATAAGCAACCTAGGCTCCTTCGGGATAGAGGAGTTTACCGCAATAATCAATCCTCCCGGTTCGGCAATCCTTGCAGTGGGAAGTATCGCGGAGCAGGTTGTCAGCATCGATGGTATTCCCTCTGTAAGAAAATTGATGAAACTTACCCTTTCATGCGATCACAGGGTGATCGATGGCGCTGTTGGGGCTAGATTTCTCAAGGATTTAAAGGATATTATTGAGGAACCTATAAGGGCACTATACTGATATTTTGTTAAATAATTTATTTTAAAAAGGGGAAAGTCAAAAGATGAGCAATGAAAAAAACTACGATCTGGTGATTCTCGGTGCAGGCCCGGCGGGTTACGTTGCGGGAATAAGGGCTGCACAACTTGGGCTCAAGGCCTGTGTAATAGAGAAGGATAGACCCGGCGGGGTGTGTCTTAACATCGGATGTATCCCTTCGAAGAGCCTTATCAACCAGGCAAACATATACAGGTCTATTTCCAGGCTCGAGTATATGGGCATCTCCGTAGATACGGGGAATTTAGACTATGGGAAGGTCTTTGAGAAGTCCAGGAAAGCAGCTGATACCCTTTCCAGAGGGGTCCGCTACCTGTTAAAGAAGAACAAGGTGGATCTGCTGGAGGGAACGGGAAAGCTCAAGGATGCTCATACCGTTTCTGTAGACGGAACCGATATCGTTGGAAAGAATATCCTTCTTGCAACAGGTTCGAGACCGAAGGTGATTCCGGGTTTCGAGTTCGATGAGAGACTGGTACTTTCCTCGACAGGCGGCCTTATGATGGAGGAACTTCCAAAGAGCATGTTGATTCTTGGGGCCGGTGCAATCGGTGTTGAATTTGCACATATTCTGAACTCTTTCGGTGTGGATGTGACTCTTATCGAGATGATGGATTCGATACTTCCCCTGGAAGACAGAGAAACGGTTAAAGTGCTTGCAAAGTCGTTCAGGAAGAGAGGGATAAAAATTCTTACCTCTACCAGGGCAGTATCGCTGGAGAAGAAAGAATCCTCGGTTATCCTTACCATTGAAAATAGCGAGGGTTCGAAAGAGAAGCTTAAGGCGGATAAGCTTCTCGTGGTTGTGGGGAGGAGTCCAAATATCGAAGAAATAGGTTTGGAAGAAGCCGGAATCGAAATTGAAGGGGGATTCGTGAAGGTTGGTGATTACTATGAAACCTCCCTGAAGGGTGTTTTTGCAGTAGGTGATATAGTAAAAACCCCGCTTTTGGCACATGTCGCATCAAAAGAGGGTGAAATCGTCGTCGAACATCTTGCAGGGTTGAGTACTCCCGCCAAGGTGGACACGTTAAAGATTCCATCCGCTGTTTACTGCGAACCGCAGGTAGCAAGTTTCGGTTATACCGAGGAAAAGCTGAAAGGGGAAGGGATAAACTATGCTAAGGCAGCTTTCCCCTACAGGGGAGCTGGAAAATCGGTAGCAATCGAGGAACCCGATGGTTTTGTAAAGGTTCTATACGATCCCGAGATAAAGGAGATACTTGGAGCTCATATAGTTGGAGCAGAGGCTACCGAATTGATCCACGAGGTCCTTCTTGCAGAAACCGCAGAGCTCCTGCCTGAGGATATAGCAACGATGATACATGCCCATCCTACTCTTTCAGAGGCGGTAATGGAAGCCATGAGAGCGGTTGAGGGCTGGGCCATACACATATGAAAAGAGTAGAATAGGAGGTATTAAGATGGAAAGACAGATAACGAAAATGGGAGGAAATGTCATTACCCTGGAAGGAATGATTGTGGAGGTGGGGGACAGAGCTCCCGAGTTTACAGTTCTCGATAACGACCTCCTGCCAAAGCGCCTTTCCGATTACAGGGGAAAGGTTAAGCTGATAAGTGTGGTACCCTCGCTCGATACCGGTGTTTGTGATGCGCAGACACGAAAATTCAACGCACTTGCTACCTCATTCGGAGGTGATGTAGTGGTGCTTACTATAAGTATGGATCTTCCCTTTGCTCAAAAGCGCTGGTGCGGTGCAGCAGGAGTGGATAGGGTAGAGACCCTTTCGGATCATCGGGATGCCAATTTCGGTCTGAACTATGGGGTTCTGATAAAGGAACTCCGCCTCTTGAACAGGGCCATCTTTATTGTGGACAAGGATGACATTATCCGTTATATGGAAATTGTGGAGGAGAATCACAATCACCCCGATTACAATAGGGCTGTAAGTGCATTGAGAAACCTTTAACCTTTAATGCCAGCCCCGGAAAGGCCGGAAACCAGATTCTTACGTAGCAGGAAAAAGACCAGGACTGACGGTACTGCATAAACAATTGAGAATGCCGATAAGAAACCGAAATTCACACTTCCATGTAGACCGAAAGAATTATACAGACCAACAGACATTGGCCAGAAATCGGGATTTCTAAGCAGAACAAAGGGTAACATGAACTCATTCCATGCACCGGTGAAAGTCATGAACCATACGACAACTGCTCCCGGAGCTGCGATAGGAAGTAAGACTTTGAAAATCGTTTTCATAATGCCAGCACCATCTACCCAGGCCGCTTCTTCATATGTCAAAGGGATAGTGTCATAAAAATTTTTTATTAAAAGCAACCCAAAGGGAATGTTTAACATCGATAAAGCTACAATTACACCCATTGGGTTCAGTAAACCAAATCTTACACAGAAGAGAAAAAGAGGTAATAAGAAAGCGGAAAGTGGTATTATTCTGATCAAAACAAGTCCCCAAAGAATTACATTTTTTCCTCTAAATTGCATCCTGGAAAAAGGATACGCAGCAAAAATTATGACTGCCAGTACCATTGTTGCACTTCCGGCAGAAATCAGCACGCTGTTAAGTACCCAGCGTGCCGATGAAGAACCGGCAAAAACCAAGAAATAGTGTTCAAGTGTTGTATTTTCCGGTAATTTAAATGCACTCGTTCCATGCGGATCAATTGAGGTAAGAATTAACCATGTAAAAGGGCTTAGCCAGAATATTGCTATTATGGAAAGTAGAACATAGTTTATGACTAAGGATATTTTCTCTCTATTCAAACCTCTATTGAACCACATCTTCTGTTCTCCTTTGCCCCCAAAAATAGAATATGGACATAAAACCAACCATGATTGTCATGGAAATGCTTATTGCGCTTCCATATCCAATATGGAATGAATCGAATGCTTCCTTGTACATAAGTATCGATATCACTTCGGTAGAATGGCCGGGGCCTCCTCCAGTCATACCATAGATCAGAGAAAAGTATCCAAATGTCCAAATTGTCACCAGTAAAATATTTACAAGAATGGTTGGTAATAGAATCGGAATACTTACATAGAATAATCTTTGCAATGCTGATGCACCATCTACGTCTGCAGCTTCAAACAATTCTCTTGGTATTGTATCTAACGCTGCCGCAAAGAGCAGGTATGACCATGCGGTACCTTTCCAGATGTTTGCTATGATAACAGTGATAAGAGGTTTTGTCGTTATCCAATTAACAGGTTTTATTCCAAGGGGCGCCAATACCACATTGAGAAAGCCTGAACCGGAGGCAAATGCTCCCCACATAAAAGCTGCAACCATATCCGGTAACAGCCATCCGAGCAGAATAGCGATTTCATAAATTGGTTTCAAACGAATTTTTTTGTTTTTCAGAGCAACCGCCAGTAGTAACCCCAATATACATTGTCCAACAATTGCTGAGGAGAATGTAAAAATCACGGTTACTTTCATTGAATTCAAAAAATCAGGATGAGTAATCAACCTCAAATAATTCTTAAAGCCTACGAATTTAGGATGTATGGCAGCCAGTCCTAAGAGAGCTTTATCAGTAAAGCTGATTCCAAGTGTCCAAAACACGCATAAAATCAATAGTGCAACAAATAGAAAAAATGGAATCAACATTACAATCAATGGTCTTTTTGATACGCCTACTACCATGATGGTTGCCTTTTTATAAGTTTGAAAATGTCGGCTCAGAGAGTGTCTCTCTGAGCCGGTATTGCATTTTATCTTGTAGTAACCTTGTCTTTACCGAATTCACTTACGAGATTGTTGTAATAGCTGTTCATTGCTTCCGCCGGCGATTTACCGTCGAGAATATCTTCTGTGGCAGCCTGTACAAAAGATGAAACCTTTGAATATCCGGGATAAGTATCTCGTGTTGTGGTGGCTTTTACAAGAGGTGTAATTTCTGCAATGTAACTGTCTTTCTTGTAGCTAGCCATATTACTTACATCTTCTCTAGTAGATACTTTGGCAGCCCCGGATACCCAGGAACCGAAATTTTCTTTGGTAAAAATAACTTTCAAAAGCTCAAATGCAGCTTCTTTGTTTTTGGCCTTTGCATTAATTGCAAAAGTCCAGCCTCCGGAAATACTTACAATGGCAGGTGCTCCGGGTAGCCCACTGCCGGGCATTGGTGCCCATCCAACAAGCTCTTTTCTCTTTTCAACAGGGGGCAAATCCACGCCTGCTCCTGTCCAAAATTCCTTGAATTCCCAGGAACCACCCAAACCGATTCCAATCTTACCGTTAATCATGGCTCTTCTCCAATCTCCCCATACATCTGGTGTATAGTAAATATCTCTCATGCTCAACTTATCTTTTACAAATACTGTTTGATACACTTGAAGAGTGCGAAGAATAGCCGGGCTCTTACCGATCCATTTCCCTGCCTTCCAATCTCTTAGCCTGTTCTGATCATTACTCGGTGAATCGGCACCTAAGAGGATCATATAAAAACCCTGCATTGTCGTTGCTTCTCCCATTTTGCTTCCGACGGGAAGATAAATAGGATAATCTACACCGGCTACACTGGCTTTTATTTTTCTGGCAGCATTCAGAACATCATCCCAGTTTTTTGGTTCCCAAGGGATTGCAATTCCTGCTTTCTTGAAAATTGGTTTCCAATACCAGAGCATCCTCACGTCGGTATCCAGGGGCACTCCATAGTGTTTCCCGTCGAATTCTACCATTTTTTTCATTGAATCATAATAGTACATCCAGTCTGGCCAGTTCTTTAAGTATGAATCAAGGGAAAGAAGATAACCTGCTTCAGCAAACTCTGGTATCCTATACCCATCCACAGCTACAATATCAGCTGCTACACCCCCGGCCAAATCAAGGGCTACCTTCGTGTCAACGTTGGTTCCGGGAGGGAGCAAGACCTGTTTAACCTTTGCTCCGGTTTCCTTCTCATATTTGGCTATAGCCGGTTCAACCAATTCTTTCCAAGGTGTTCCATAAACTATGGAAACCTCTACTTTGGTTGTTGCTTCCTTTTGACCAGTAGCAATTAGTGGAGTGGTCAGAAGCAGTGACAAGCCAAGAATAAGAGCAATTGTCACTAAGAGTTTTCTCGCCTTTTTCATTTCTCTCTCCTTTTGTTTGAGGTTTTTATGGCTGTAAACTACAGCCTTTACGCGATAAAACGCGTTTTTGCAAAAAATATAATACCAACCTGTACATACATGTTAGTATCTGTTATAATAGATTAGCATGGTAGCGGATTACTGTCAATAGTGATAAAATATTATTTTTCTAATTTTGATTGGAGAATGAAATAAATGTTTAAGCAAGCAAAAATTGAACGAACTGTCAAAACACTACATGACCTGATTTTTGTAAACATACGGATGATTGATGACATAAGGTTTAAAGTAACAGAAGACAGGCCTGAAAAGATATTACATGATGATTACGACAAGTGGAATAATTTCAAACCGGATGCGCGTTGGGGCGAATTTGATTCCCATACATGGTTCTATGTGAAATACACAGTCCCGGATGAATGGAATGGTAAAACAATTGCCTTGAGAATACGAACAGGTCTTGAAGGTGAATGGGATGCAACAAATCCACAGTTCTTATTCTTTATCAATGGAAACATTTCTCAGGCTTTTGATACAAATCACAATCTTGCTATTATCACAGATCGTGCAGAGGCGGGAGGGGCTTATGAGTTTCTTTTTTGGGGTTACTCGGGGCCTAAGGTCAGACAGGTGAATTTCATATGCGAAATCGGTCTCTTTAATTACGATACTGAAAGACTCTATTACGATTTGAAAATACCTCTTGAAGTGGCAAATATCCTTCCTGAAGATGATATAAGAAGATTGATGATTCTGAAACATCTAAACAGGACCGTAGATATTCTAGATCTGCGTAAACCGTACTCAGAGATGTTTAGCCTTTCTGTTAAGGGGGCAATAAATTATATCGAAGAAGAATTTTACAACAAATACTGTTCTGATCAGGGGATAAAAGTATCCTGTGTCGGACATACTCATATTGATGTTGCATGGTTATGGCGGATCAGACAGACAAAGGAAAAGGCAGTTCGCAGTTTTTCCACGGCTCTTAAACTTATGAATGAGTATGAAGATTTTATTTTCATGTACAGTCAGCCTGTATTATACAAGTTCATTAAGGAAGAATATCCTTCCATCTATGCAAAAATAAAAGAACGTATTAGAGAGAACCGCTGGGAAGCAGAAGGTGCGATGTGGCTTGAGTCAGATATCAATCTTCCTTCCGGTGAATCGTTGATACGTCAGATCCTTTTCGGAAAGAGATTTTTTAAAGATGAATTCGGAATTGACAGTAAGATACTATGGCTCCCCGATGCATTTGGTTTTAGTGCTTCATTACCCCAGATCATTAAGAAGAGCGGAATAAGATATTTCATGACAACAAAGATCAGTTGGAATCAATTTAACAAATTTCCGTATGATACTTTTCTCTGGCGGGGAATAGATGGCTCAGAAGTTCTTACGCATTTTATTACCACTTCCGATTATAATACAAAATCATTTCAAACGGTATATAATTCAACATTAACTCCATCAGAGGTTTTGGGAGCCTGGAAACGCTATCAGCAAAAAGATTTGAATCAAGAAGTCTTGATTTGCTATGGATATGGTGATGGTGGTGGTGGGCCCACGAGAGAAATGCTTGAAAATGCGAAAAGAATGAGTCGTGGTATACCGGGCTGTCCTCAAATAAAAATGGAGAAAGCCGGAGATTTTTTTAAAAGACTGGAAAAGAGACTGTATAGCGATAGAGATTCAGTTCCAAGATGGGTTGGTGAATTGTATTTGGAACTTCATAGAGGCACTTACACCTCAATGGCAAAGAATAAACGTTTCAATAGAAAAGCGGAAGTAATGCTGAGCCAGGTTGAGTTTACAGCTGCTTTGACGAGTGTTTTGGGTTATGAATACCCGGCTCAAGAGTTAAGAGACCTGTGGGAAAAAGTGTTATTGAATCAATTCCATGACATTTTGCCTGGTTCGTCCATTAAAGAAGTATACGAAGATTCGTGGCGGGATTATGCTCATATTTTTTCGAGATGTGAAAAGATACTTTCTTCGATTTATAATTTTTTGGCTTCAAAATTAAATGTAGACGGACCAACCCTTGTTGTATTCAACAATACTTCATTCAACAGGAAAGACATCGTAAGAGTCGACTCTTCAATAATGCCAGGTTTTTCTGATATTGTAATAGCAGATGGAGAAATTGAGGTTCCTCATCAGAAGACAATAGGCAGAAATGGCTTGGAGGAAATAATATTTCTTGCAAGCGATGTACCTTCCAAGGGTTTTAAATCTTTTAGAGTTAAAAAAACTCATAATGGCAACAAATATCATCTTAACAGAAAGATAGAGAAGAACAACCGTGTCGGATTGATTATTGAAAAAACGTATATGGAGAACCGGTATTTTAAAATCTCGTTTAATGAAAAAGCTGAAATTATTTCTCTTTTCGACAAAGTAGCAGAAAGAGAAATCATCGTTAAGGGAGGACGTGGCAATGTATTGCAGGTTTTCGAAGATAAGCCCCAGAATTGGGATTCATGGGATATCGATCCATACTATATTTACAAGATGTGGGAAGTTGATACTGCCAGCAATATAGAAATTGTAGAAACCGGGCCTATTCGCGGGGCTATTTCAGTAGAAAAGAAATTCCTCGATTCTACTATCAAGCAAAAAATCTGTATATATAATGATATTCCCAGAGTTGATTTTGAAAATACTATTGAATGGAGAGAAAAACAGCTTCTTTTAAAAGTGTCTTTTCCCGTAAATATTAATTCTACGAAAGCCACATATGATATACAATTTGGTAATATAGAACGTCCAACTCATTGGAATACATCATGGGACAGGGCAAAATTTGAAGTTTGTGCCCATAAGTGGGCGGACCTTTCTGAAAATGATTATGGTGTGAGTCTATTAAATGATTGTAAGTATGGGTACGATATCAAGGATAGTACATTGAGACTCACTCTTATCAAATCAGGTGTGGAACCCAACCCTGAAGCAGATTTGGGAAAACATGTCTTTACCTATTCCCTGTATCCGCATACAGGTTCTTGGCGGGAGGGAGGGACGGTACAAATGGCCTATAATTTAAATTACCCGATGAATTGTTTCTTAATCACCCGGAGTGAAGACTCCAATAAGTATTCGAAGATGAAGGGATTACCGGATGTTTTTTCTATGATTTCTCTTGATAAATCAAATATCATTGTTGAAACAGTTAAGAAATCAGAGGATGATGATTCAATATTGGTGAGATTGTATGAAAATCATAACAAGAGAGGGTTTGTTAATATTCAATTCGGCTTAGACATCGACATGGCAGAGGAGTGTGACCTCATGGAAAACAAAATAAAAGATCTGAAATTATTTAGAGAAAATACTTTAGAATTATATTTCACACCCTACGAAATAAAGACAATTAAGGTAATGTTTAAGATTTAACCAAGTTGACATTACATATGTTTTTTGATATACGTTTACAGATAGGTTCGGTATTGTTATAACATGTATATACAATAATATCCTATTGACTAATTAAAATAGAGCGATATAGTGGACATCACGATAGACCATGACAGTACAATACCTCTTCATGCTCAGTTATTGAATCAGATTCGTCACCTGATTATTTCCGGTGAAATAGGCCCTGGTAGCAGACTACCTTCCGAATCGGAATTACAGCGTCATCTAAAAATAAGCAGAAGTACTATCAGACAGGCTTTAAGCAATGCCGAGGCAGAGGGACTGATTGAGCGTGTTCCCGGTAAGGGAAGCTTTGCCAAGGCTTTTTCTCCTAATAATCAACAGAGGAATTTCATAGGATACATTACATTTGATTTTTTTAGTGATTTTCAGAGACATTTGTTAAGCGGAGCGGAAAGTGTAACGAGATCTCAAGGATATAGAATTCTGTTTTGTAATTCAAATGGTGATGTTGAAGAGGAAAACAGGTTACTGGATCAGCTCCTGCAAGATGGAGTGAAAGGGATACTCATCTGGCCTGCCTGGAAGTCTGATCAAGCACGTAGATTGTATCAAATAGCAAAGCAAAACTCTATACCAATCGTTTTGATGGATAGAACATTAAAAGGTCTCAACAAGGATTATGTATTAAGTGATAATTATACCGGAGCATATGAAGCGACAAAATATTTAATTGATATTGGTCACAGAAAGATTGTATTTTTGACACGACCCCTATTGGAATTGTTGCCCATAGCTGAACGTGTCAGGGGATATCGAAAAGCTATGGACGAAAAAGGAATTGTTCCCAGTGATCCATGGTTGATCGGGAAAATAGACAAGGAAATTGCCTCACGTGTTATACTTAAGATTGAGAATAGTTATATTCAACAGGAGATAGAGGAAATATCAGAACATTTGAATAGGGGAGACAGGCCAACCGCAATTTTTGCCATGAATGACATAGTGGCACTTCAGGCGTTGAGAGCAGCTAAATTATCAGGTATTAAAGTGCCGGAGGAGCTTTCAATCGTTGGATTTGATGATATTGATATTGCTTCTTATTTTGAAACGCCCCTTACGACGGTTTCACAAAACACTTTCTATATCGGTAAGAGATCGGCTGAATTGCTAATCGAACGTATTAGGGGATACTCAGGACCACCAAGGAAAGAATTGATACCTACTCAATTAAGGGTAAGAGAATCTACGGCTAGTCCTTCTGGTTTATAGAGAGTAAATAATCAATCAGAGAGTTGGTTTTGATGCTTGCCGCACAAACTACCTTGTCTGCTGCCCCGTATATAACAATCAATTTGTCTCCGATAATAAAGCTGCCTTCAGGAAAGACGACATTTGGGACATCCCCATGTAATTCATAATCTTCTTCCGGTTCCATTAGCGGTTCGGGAGTACGAGCCAGTACCTTCCATGGATACTCTTTGTCCAATAGTGCGGCGCCTACTCTGTAAATGCTGTTATTATCGACACCATGATAAAGAAGAAGCCAACCGTATTCTGTTAAAACAGGGGGTGATCCCGCCCCGATCTTTTTTAATTCCCAATCCTCTTTCGGGGACATTATGAGCCTATGGTCATACAAATACCTATAGGAATCATTGAAAAATGCGAACCATATGCCGGGAGATTTAGTCTTGTATTCTGCTCCAATCCAGTTTGCAGGTCTGTGCAGAACTGCAAATTTATTACGTATCTTTTCAGGAAAGAACATTGTATCCCGATCACCGGTTCCAAAAGGGGTTATCACACCTCTTCGTTCTAATTTAAGAATACTGTCGCCATATGCATATGCAGTACATGCATATGCTTGTTTGGGTTTTGGAATTCCAAGCCTTATTCTAACGGGACCCGGACAAAAGGGAGTTGGCGTAACGACATATGTAAGGAATATTCTATCCCCTATAAAGCTTAATCTCGGATCTTCTATGGAAAATTCCCACAAATCTATCTCGGGAGTGAATACGGGTTGCTCATACCTCTCTATTAATTTTAAATCTTCATCGAATATGGCATAGCCTAATTTGGAGGAATACCGCAAATAATCCCCAACGGCCCTGTACAGTATGTGAATCTTTCCGTTGTCATAAATTGCTGCCGGGTTAAAAGTAGCACAGGCTTCCCAATCGTCACCTCTGGGCTCTATTATCGGATTGTTCTCGTATCGTATTATTTCCATTTTATTTTAGGAACTGTATTTTTAAAAGGTATTCTGATTGTCAAAATACTATATCCTTTTTTTCCACTTCGGCTGCCCCTATCACAGTATCAGCACCAGCATAATAGACAATAATTCTATCCTTAAATTCAACCTGTCCGCATGAAAATACAACATTAGGAACAAAGCCTTTCACCTCCCAATCCAGAGTGGGTTCTAAAATTGGTTCTCTCTGTCTGGCAATTACCTTTGACGGATCTTTGCCATCAAGGATGGCTATACCGAGACTATATCTGTTCTTTTTATTGGTACCATGATAAATTAACAACCAGCTATCATCCATTTTTATAGGCGGACCTGCAATACCAATCTTGTTGCATTCCCAATCAGATTCAGGAATAGGTTTCATAATAGGTGTATGGCCATACCAGTTCTTAAGATCATCGGAATAAGCAATCCATATATCAGGTTCTCTCCTATGAAGCATTACATATTTACCGTTAATCAATTCAGGGAACAGTGACGCATCCTTGTTTTTTTCATCCAGTACAACCCCGTGTCGCTTCCAATCAATTACATTGTGTGATGTTGCAAGGCATATTCTGTAATCTCCGGGAAATCTTCCGCCAAAGCCTGTATACATCATATAGTAGATCCCATTGATTTTTACGATTCTGGGATCCTCGCATCCTCGTTTTTCCTGTTCAGTGTTATTGGATAAAACAGGTTCTTCCAACCTGTTAAAGTGTAAACCGTCTATACTTACCGCATAACCTATCCTGCTTATAAAATCACCTTCACTCCCGTTAGAAGCGATGTCAGTAGCCCTGTACAACATATGAAAAAGACCATTATCATAAATGACTGCACAGTTGAAAACAGCACCGGCTTCCCATTTAAGATGTTTCCTAGGTATCATTATTGGAGTATTAAGAATTCGCTTAAGTTTAATCACATTTCTATCCTTTCAAACCGGTCATTGTTATGCCCTGCGTAAACGATTTCCTGAAAATAAGAAAGAGAACAATAATGGGGAAGGTCAGAATGACAACTCCTGCCATCTGTTCACCTAATTTCTCCCCGTATGTTTTCATATATCCTGCCAGAACAGTAGTCAAAGGCATGTAGTTGTTATTCTTATTAAGCACTATATACCAGAGATACTCATCCCATCTCTGCATAAAAGTAAACATCCCAACAATTGTTATTATTGATTTTGAAAGGGGTATAACAATTCTTGTTATGATTAACAGTTCACCACCGCCATCAATTCTTACACTTTCAATGATATCATTGGGAACTCCCTTAAAAAATTGATAAAAGAGAAACACTCCCCAAGGGCTTGCAATGAATGGAAGTATCATGCCTTGATATGTATCAATCATCTTAAGAGTTTTGACTACGAGAAAAACTGGTATCAGGAAGAGGATGGAGGGGAACAACATCTGGAAAATTACAAAATTATTCAAGAATTTCTTACCCCTGAAATCGTGTTTTGCCAGAGCATACCCGGCGAGTGAAGAAATAGCAATTACCAGGAAGGTAACGGATATCGATATGAATAGTGAATTAACCAGAGCGCGTAAGAAGGGTGTTCGGCCTATTTCATTTGCAGTAACAAAAATAAACTTGTAATGTGATAGTGTTAGGGGTTTTTTGGGTAATAAACCCGTTCCTGTTATATCCGTTGCATCCTTAAAAGATGCTATTGCAACCCAAAGATAGGGATAAATCCATATTACAACAAGAAATAGAAGTATTGTAATTAGAATTATCTTCATGTTTATAATTTTTGATGTTGTTTTCATTTTAAAACTCGATCTCCTTCTCAATAAATTTCCTTATTATTAGTACCAGTACAAAAGAAATCGATGCTGTTATTAAAGCAAGTGCACTTCCCTGGCCAGCTTTTAGTAGTTCAAAGGCAGTTTTATAAGTCCAGAAAACAAAGGTTCGTGTGGAATCGAATGGTCCTCCCTCGGTGATCAAATAGGGCTCTGTGAAAATATTAACACTGATTATTGCTGCAAAAACCAGTATCGTCGTAAAGGCCGGATTTAATAGGGGAAGGGTTATCCTGAAAAAAGTCTTTCTCTCACTGGCTCCGTCGATCCTGGCTGCTTCAAAAATTGAATTTGGGATAGCCTGAAGACCTGCATATACAATTAGGCTGTAATATCCCATTATCTTCCATACTACAAGTAGGGCTATTGATGTCATTGCTATATGAGGATCCGTGAAAAAAGGTATCTCTAATCCGAATTTTCTTAAAAATACGTTTACTACCCCATCGTAGGCAAATAACCTGTTAAAGATAACGGAGTATGCAACACCCGAGGTTACATATGGTAACAGAAAGGCTATCAAGAAAAATGTAGGCATAAACTTTGATTTGTATATAACCCAGGCTATAAACAGGGAGAATGCTATTGCAACCGGTATATAAACAATAATAAATTGAAATGTATTTCTCAGCGTAATTAGAAATAATCTATCTGAAAAGATATTTATAAAGTTGTTCAAACCAACAAATTTGGGAGGAGACATCATGTTCCATTTTTCAAATGTCAAAATTAGTGACCATACACCGGGAATAAGCCAGAAAAGAATTGTAAGAAATAGATAGGGTGAGATAAGTATCCAACCAGTACTCTCTTTTTTTAACTTTTTGGAGCTTGTTATACCCGACACCTTCTATCTCCTTTTTTATATGTTTATTGTTTTTATTTTCAAAACAATCCGACCTGCAATTATGAATTGCAGGTCGGATAACCTGTATTATATTATTTTTTCCACAATGCTTGAACCTTAGGTATTAAATCGTTTAAAGCCTGGTCCACTGTTTTCTTTCCGAAAATTATCGGTTCCCAGAGTTCGGAATTAATCAAATTGTGAACCTCCACTGTATTTGCTATTGGTGCGGGTGGCAGTGAGTATGGAATTTGTTCAGCGTAAGCTTTTACTTCAGGATTCTTTTTCCAGAATTCCTGGAAAATCGGATTGGTCATTAAATCTTCACGAGAGGGTGCCTGACCTGTCTCTTCCAGCCATTTAGCAATATGGTTGATATCACCGTAGTACCACTTGATAAACTCCCAAGCCTGTTTCTTGTACTTAGATTTTCTAAACATAACCATACCCTTGGTATCGGCAAAAGTGTAGACCGGCTGAGATGCAGGAACAAAATCGGGTACCAGGGTTTTCGCAACAACATAGGGCTTGTTGGGGAATCTTTCATTGGCACCCTTTATGCTCCATGGTCCCTGAGGATGCTTCATCAACACCGTTCCCTTTAGTACTCCGTCTTTGATATCCACTGGCATTGCATATTTCTTCTTGAACAGATCAGCAATGAAGTTAAGATAAGCTCTACCATACTTGTCATCGAAATGCAGTCTTCCTGTTTTTACATCGATATATGGTTTTCCTCCTGAAGCGGCGTAGTAACTGCTTTCAAGGTCGAACCACCTGCTCCACCAGGATGTCTTATAATTAATATTTGCACCCAGTATCTTTCCGGGTACTACAACCTTGGCTGCGGCATTCATGAATTCTGAGTAGGTTCTGGGTGGTTTGGCAAGTCCTGCTTTTTTGAGTAATCCTTTATTGTACCAGTCCATCATTGTATTTACATACATCGGCATTTCATAATATTTCCCATTGATAGACCAGCCTTTTTTTATTATGTTTTTCATCTTTGCCTTCTCGGCAACATCCCAGTAATCCGGAAATTCTTTATCCAACTGTACCACGGCATCATTTTCTGCCAATTGGGCGAGAAAACCGATAAAAATATTTGTACATATATCGGGTTGAGTTCCTGTTGCCAGCGCAGTTAAAATAACCTCTTCTGAACTACCACCAGTCGGTATCGTCTTCCAGTCAATCTGGATGTTGGGATGTGAAGCATTCCATTCATCAACTATCGGTTTCCAATACCTTTCACTGTTGACATTTGGTTGGGTCCATAATGCCATCGTAATCTTTTCCTGCTTCGCACCTTCAGCCTGCCCACCTGCAAAAGCTATAAATGACGTAGCAAGAAAAATAAGTGAAGCAATTATTACCAGATACATCTTCCTTTTCATTCTTCCTTTACCTCCTTGAATGAATGATTGATTGCAAAATGCAATCGTTTGAAATAGATGTCAATTCTCTTTTCTTTACATAATTTCACCTCCTTCTACTTTAAAATAGCTTATTGTTTAAACCCCAATAGGTAGACCAATAAATCCTTTAGATTGATAGTTGCCAAGGAACAATACTTGTCAGCAGAACCATAGTAAACAAATAGCTTATCCCCAACAGGCACTGCGCCTTCGGGAAAAACCACATTATTTACATCACCATATTTTTCATAATCCTTTTCCGGTTCCAGAATCGGATATGGACTCCTTGCAATAATAACTGACGGATCATCGAGATCCAGTAGAGCTGCACCTGTCCTGTAAATTGATTTGCTATCTACCGCGTGATAAATGAGTAGCCAACCTTCGTCTGTTTTTAAAGGTGGTGGTCCGGAACCTATCTTTTTCTCTTCCCATGGGAATTTTCTTTCCAGGATTGTAAATCTTTCCAAATCATTTAAATACTTTGACCAAAAGTCTGCTTTAACATTCATCATGTGTTCGAGATCCTCAAAATAAACTATCTGGATATCAGGCTCAATCCTATGAAGCATAGCAACTTTATTATTTACTTTCTCAGGGAAAATGACGGCATCTTTATCATTCAGATCAGGGAATAGAATTCCTTCTTTTTTGAAGGTCACAAGATCATGTGAAGTGGCTATTGCTATTCTATCACCCTTTCCGCTAAAGGCAGGAGCCGACATGGCTGTATATGTGATTAGATAAGTTTCCGAATCTCTGTCTATGAATCTGGTGATTCGAGGGTCTTCACAACCAAAGATATCATAATCTTCGTCTGGAATTAATACAGGTCTATTGAGAGTGGTGAAGTCGTATCCATCATTGCTTTCTGCAAATCCGATTCTGGAAATGTAGTTTATATAGCCCTTTTTATTGGGTGCCTTTTCATAACCAGATGCTACAGCTCTGTATAGGAGAACTATTCTGTTTTCTCCGGCTACTGTAGCTCCGCAATTAAATACAGCTCCCGATTCCCATTTGTTTGCACCATTCGGAGAAAGAATCGGATTGTTTTTATATCTCTTTAACTTCAAGTCCATTTACTATCCTCACTACAATTTTACGAAAACGTTTTCCTTATATTATCATCATAAATTTTTTTGTCAATAAAATAAAACTATTTATTGAAAAAATTCTCATATGTGGTTAATATAATTATTGCCTCCTTATTGAAAATCCAGCTCCCACCTATATATTGTCAATATATTGTCAATTGAGTAAGAATATTTTAAGAAGGGAATATGTTAAAAGGTAACCTGAAATGGCTAAGAATTTTACATTAAAAGAAATTGCTTCACAGATGGGTGTTTCAATCTCCACGATATCAAAAGTTTTAAACGATAAACCTGGCATTAGTGAGGAAACGAAAAAAAGAATTTTAGAAGCGATAAAAAAATACAATTATATCCCGAATGCATCTGCAAGGAGTCTTGTAACTTCAAAAACGAAGATAATAGCAACTGTCGGGAAAAAAAGAGAACCAAGAATGAGTTCTGAAGATTATTATCATCGTTCTCTAATGGGAGTAGAAGAAGAGTTAAAGGCAAAATCGTACCATATCATGTCTATTTCGTTGACAGAAGATGAAATGAATAACCCGGCTGATCTTCTCTTTATCCGAGAGCACAGATGTGATGGTTTTATCCTAAGGGGACCGAGCATAAAGCCAAGGTTCATTTTATACCTGAAAAGCATGAATTATCCGATTATCCTTTTTGGTAATGAATTACGGGAGACTGATATTGATTGCGTTGTGTGTCAAGATACAAAAGGTTCTTACCAGGCGACAAAGCATTTACTTGAACACGGTCACAGAAATATTGTCTTTTTCTCAGGACCTTCAGATTGGTCAAGTAACAGGGCACGAAGAGAGGGTTATGAATTGGCTCTCAAAGAATTATCGATGGAACCAAGAACCATTTATATGCCGGACACTACTATATATTACGGTGAAGAATATCTTCCAAAAGCACTTGAGAAGTATCCTGATACCACCGCAATTGTTGCTGTAAACGATGCTACGGCAATTGGAGTTATAAACAAGGCTCGAGAACTGGGTATAGAGGTTCCCAAGAATCTTGCTGTAACCGGCTTTGATGACATAGATTGGGCTTCTATCTCTTATCCTCAACTTACAACTGTTCATGTCTTCTTAAAGGAGATGGGAAAATTGGCAGCCCATAGATTGTTGGAAATAATAGAGAATCCTAAATCCCCGCCCGTTAAGGTAAGTGTAGCTACACAGCTTGTTATAAGGAACTCCTGTGGGTGCAATTACAAGTAATAATCGCAAAGAAACTACAAGGCATAATAAGATAGTTCACATTATCTCTCATACCCATTGGGATAGAGAATGGTTTTTAAATAGTAAATACACTAACGAATGGCTTATCTATTTTTTTAATTCACTTTTTCATATGTTTGAAAAAGAACCTGGTTATAGATTCGTGCTTGATGGACAAACTCTGATAATAGAAGACCTTGTTGAAACGTTGGAAGAGCATGGAATCGAGACAAAAAGATATATTAATAAAATAAAAAAGTATGTAAAAGAAAAAAGACTCTTTGTTGGACCGTACTATCTTCAACCGGATTGGCAGCTTATAAGTGGAGAAACTATTGTAAGAAATCTTCTAATCGGAATAAAGTTAGCCTCTGATTTTGGGGGTGCCATGAAAGCCGGTTGGTTGCTTGATAATTTCGGACAAATTTCACAGGCAGCTCAAATACATAGAGGATTTGATATCAGTGGAATATTTGTCTGGCGTGGAGTTTCGATGGACCCGAAAAATGTTTCACTTGAATTTAACTGGGAATCACCGGATGGGAGTTACCTTACTGCAGTGTATCTTCTAGACAGCTATAGAAATGCTATGCGTTTATCGGAGTATCCGGAAATGATTCGAGAGAGGATATTGAATGAAATAGAAAAATTAAAACCCTTTGCAAGCACTGATAACTTTTTGTTGATGAACGGGTACGACCAAGAAACTGTTCCCGATGATGTCATTCCTTACATACGAAGTATGAATTTGGAAGGTTTTACCTTAAGGCAGAGTACGCCGGAGGAGTTTCTCTCTTATATAGGAAATTATATAGAAAATGCTCATTCTGAGTTACAGAAATTAAAGGGGTACCTGTACAGTGGGAGATTCATTTCGGTTTTCCCGGGGACGCTTTCTAGCAGGATGTATCTGAAGATAGCAAATTCAAAATGCCAGTCATTACTAGAAAAGGTGGCAGAACCTCTGTTATCTCTCTCCTGGATATTGGGAGATGAGTACAACACTGAAATCACTGGCATCTGGAAGCTCCTGCTAAAAAACCATCCTCACGACAGTATATGTGGCGTCAGTGTAGATGATGTTCATTCGGACATGGAAATAAGATTCAAGCAGGTAATCCGGGAAACCACAAAGATAATTAGTGATAAAATTAACTGGCTAACAAGTCTAATAGAAATACCTTTGGATTTGAAAGGTGAATCGACATTTGTCATTTTCAATACTCTCCTTTCGGAAAGAGATGAGGTTATTACAATTAAGACTGATAAAGGTATAAAAAGGGTAGTGGATGAAAGGGGAATGGATCTTCCCATTCAAAGAGGTGATGATAATATAATACATGTACTTCTTAAGGATATTCCCTCCTTCGGCTATAGGACGATTCATACAGTGCCTGATAACATTTATAAAATCAGTGATGCTTCATTAGCCGAAGATTCAATGAAAAACCTTGGAACAATAGAAAATGAATACTATAGCATTCAGGTACAGAACAATGGTTCTATTAACATATTGGATAGATCAACAAATATTACATATAAGAATATCGGGATATTCGAGGATCAAGGAGATGCGGGAGATACATACAATTTTTCACCCCCTATTAATAATACACTGTTTACAAGTGAAGATCTTGCAGCAAAAGTCCAAAAAATCGAAGAAGGCTCAGTAAGATCCATTATAAAAATCGAACTCGAACTGATTCTCCCGCAGGAACTATCAAAGGATAGGAAAAGAAGGACCAATGCCCTTAAAATAGTTCCTATTACAACCTTTATTACTCTCGATACCCGATCTCCTTTAATCAAATTCAAGACGTTTATAAGAAATACGGTAAAAGACCATAGATTACGAATACTGTTTCCCACCGGTATCAGGACAGATAAATCGTATACGGAATCGCCCTTTGATGTGGTGGAACATATGATTAGGCCTGAACCCTACGATGATGATGATATTCCTGAGCATCTGAAACGACTTCTCATAGGTGCCAGGGAACCTGAACCTATAACAACTTTTCCTCAGGGTTCCTTTGTAGATCTTTCAGACGGAAAATCAGGATTTGCTGTAATCAATAGTGGACTCACCGAATACGAAATAATTGAGGAAAACAGCACCATTGCCCTTACCCTTTTCAGAGCTATAGGTTGGCTGGCAAAGGGAGATTTGATTACAAGAATAGGGGATGCAGGACCTGCAATTTTAACACCGGAAGCGCAATGTTTAAGAGAAATGGAGTTTAATTATGCAATATATATCCATCGAGGCAATTGGCTTGAAGGTGAAGTACACCGATATGCAGAGCGTTTTAATACTGATTGCTTGGTAGTAAAAACTGATTCGCAAAAGGTATCACAGCAGGCAGAGTTT
Source organism: Spirochaetales bacterium (assembly GCA_027021365.1). Classification (GTDB taxonomy): domain Bacteria; phylum Spirochaetota; class Spirochaetia; order SZUA-6; family SZUA-6; genus JALUUM01. Next base: position 11,443 of record JALUUM010000029.1, on the reverse strand, counting down.
GCTCCAAAAATGAGCTTTATAAACATTAAATCGGAAAATAATATACTAAAGATTACGGCGTTAAAGCAAGCCGAAGAGGGAGATGGTATAATTGTAAGATGTTACAATCCAAGTAATAAGAGTATCGAAGGTGTGTTAACTTCTTTTTTTAGAATAATATCAGCATTCTATACCGACCTGAAAGAGACTGTATTGAAAGCTGTTGAAAGAATCGAGGATAGGGAAGTTCGGTTCATAGCGGAAGCCCGGAAGATTCTTACTCTTAAGATTATATTCGATAGATTAAGAATGCCAGGTAAGGAAACGGCAATAGTGAAAAGGAATAAGATTATTAGTTTAGATGTTTCAACATACTTCGTAAGTTTTTCCAAGTACTCCACTATGCCTGTGATTACAAAAGAAGATATTGTTTCAGAAGAAAAGAGGTATCGGCAAATTGAATGTAAGATGCATAAGATTGAACAGGAAATTAGGAAATATTATGGTTATGATAAAAGCTCTAAGAGAATAGAAGCGGAGTATAAACTTCTTTTAGCAAGATTAGCCACTTTAGAGAGAGAAATGCTTGAAGCTCAGCTATCTATGATCCTTGCCATAAAGAAATACAATGAGTTAAATCCAAGTGATACAACTTATGATTTAAGTAAATCAGAGATAAGTAACAGGCTTAATGAAATTGGTGATAGGTTAAATAAGGTGCGAGTTAAGAAAAGAACATTTGACTATATAGCAGAGTATTATGCACAAGTTCTTGACAAAGCATAGAATGAATAATAACTTTGGGTTCATACAGTAGTTTCAAAGGTGTCTGTAAAAGGACTTAAAAGGGAATGCCGTGAGAATCGGCAACTCTCCCGGAGCTGTAACAGGGGACGAAAGATACTGACTCGTTAAGAATAATGGGGAAATGACACTGCTTTAAAAGGAGCGGGAAGTCGTATCGAGTAGGATGATCCTGAAGTCAGAAGACCTGCCTTGAAACGGAGGTTAGGCATTTATACCCTTTAAGCCAGCGAGGACTGGCAGATACTCTGAAAAATCAGAGTGCAGAAGGGTGTATCTGTTTATAAGTATATAGCCAGGGCAAAGTTGAAATCAGGGTGCAGCCCCGGTCCTTTTTAAAGAGGATCGGGGCTTTTTTATTGGCATGAATCAATTTTAAATATTCTCAGGAGGGGAACAATGAATAAAAGAACAGACCCACAAACATTTTCAAAAGTTGTAAAGAGAGACGGGAGGATTGTGGATTTTGATGCCTTGAAAATTACAGATGCTATACTCAGGGCAGGCAAAGCAACAGGTGAATTTGGTAAGAAAATAGCAGATAAGCTTACCTTGGGTGTTTTAAGACTCCTTCGTAATACATGTAATAGTAGACCTCCACATGTCGAAGAAATTCAAGATACAGTGGAGAATATTCTTTTGACCTCGCCTTATAAAAAAACCGCAAGGGCTTATATCGTATACAGGGAACAGCATTCAAAAATTCGTGAGATATCAACAAAATTCAATGCGAGCTTGGTGGAAAACTATTTAACAAAGACTGATTGGAAGGTAAATGAAAATAGTAATATGGATTATTCCCTTCAGGGCTTAAACAATTATATCTCCTCTGAAATAAGTAAATCATACTGGCTGAATGAGATATATCCCAAAGAGGTAAGGGAGGCACACGAAAATGGAGATTTTCATATTCATGATCTAGGGTCATTAAGTGTGTACTGTGTCGGATGGGATCTCCTTGATCTTTTGAGGGAAGGTTTTAAGGGGGCAGTTGGAAAGGTTGAATCCAAGCCTGCAAGGCATTTGAGAAGCGCTCTTGGACAAATTGTAAACTTTTTCTACACCTTGCAGGGAGAGGCAGCGGGAGCACAGGCTTTTTCAAATTTCGATACACTTTTAGCACCCTTTATTAGGTTTGATAGCTTAGAATATAAAGATGTCAAACAGTCACTCCAAGAATTTGTATTTAATCTTAATGTGCCAACACGAGTTGGCTTTCAAACACCATTCACGAATCTGACATTGGACCTGGTTGTGCCATCTTATCTTGCATCTATGCCTGTACTTATAGGAGGGGAACCGACAGAATATACGTATAGTGAATTCCAGGAAGAAATGAATATGTTCAACAGAGCTTTTCTGGAAGTAATGATCAATGGTGACGCAAAGGGAAGAATTTTTACCTTTCCTATTCCGACTTACAACATATCAGATAATTTCAACTGGAATAGTGAAATAATAGAGTTGCTCTGGAAGGTAACAGGAAAGTATGGTTTTGCATACTTTGCTAATTTTATAAACTCAGATATGAGTCCGGAGGATGCGAGAAGCATGTGTTGCAGATTAAGAATTGACAATCGGGAATTAAGAAACAGGGGAGGCGGCCTCTTTGGTGCAAATCCTCTTACAGGTTCGATTGGTGTTGTTACTATTAACATGCCTCGGTTGGGCTATATATCTGCCAGTGAGGAAGAGTTCTTTAAGAGACTCGAAAGGCTCATGGAGACTGCAAGAACGAGTCTTGAGATAAAAAGAAAGGTACTGGAAGGTTTCTCCGATCATAACTTATACCCGTATTCTAATTTTTACCTGAGGAGTATTAAAAAAAGGTTTGGGAAATATTGGACAAATCATTTTTCAACAATAGGGCTTGTAGGGATGAATGAAGCATGTCTTAACCTTTTTGGCGAGGATATAGGTTCACCGCGAGGTAAGGATTTTGCAGTTAGAGTTCTTAACTTTATGAGGAAAAAAATCCTTTCCTTTCAGCAAGAAACGGGGAATATGTATAATCTTGAAGCTACTCCGGCGGAAAGCACATCCTATAGACTGGCAAGAATCGATGCCGAAGAATACCCGGACATAATATTCGCAAATGATAGTGAAGTGAAAAAAGAGATGAAAGAACCATTCTATACGAATTCAAGTAATCTTCCCGTAAATTACACTGACGATATATTTGAAGTACTGGAGCTACAGGAAGAACTTCAAACAAAATATACCGGAGGTACCGTTCTCCATTTTTTCTTAGGTGAAAGTATTAATGACTCAATGGTCGTTAAAAATGTCGTAAAGAAAATATGTGAAAATTATAAGATTCCATATTTTACCCTGACCCCTACATTTAGTGTATGCCCAAATTGCGGATTTATTTCGGGGGAATATTTTACCTGTCCAAAATGTGGTGAAGAGGCAGAGGTGTATTCACGAGTTGTAGGATATTTCAGGACAGTCAAGAATTGGAATAAAGGAAAACAGGCAGAGTTTTCTCTAAGAAAATCTTTTAATTTTTAATATAGATAAATGAGGATAGGTGGATTACTAAAGACTTCTCTAATTGATTATCCTGGCAAAATAGTGGCTGTAATTTTCACCCAGGGATGTAATTTCAGATGCTTATATTGCCACAATCCCGAATTGGTGTATCCGGATAAATTCAAAGAACTGATTCCGGAAAAAGAGGTATTAAGTTTTTTGGAAAAAAGGAAAGGATTGTTAGAAGGGGTTTCAATCTCAGGAGGAGAGCCCCTTCTGCAACCGGATATAGAGAGTTTCACAGAAAAAATTGCACAAATGGGATTCCTTGTAAAGATAGACACAAATGGCAGTTTCCCGAACCGCTTAAGAAAACTTATAAATTCAGGCCATATACACTATGTTGCAATGGATATAAAAGCTCCTGAAAACCAATATACAGAGATTGCAGGAGTGAAAGTTGATTTTTGGAAAATAAGAGAGAGCATAAGAATAATAATGGACTCCGGTGTGGACTATGAGTTTCGAACAACCTATGTGACTCAGCTTTGCAAGCAAAAAGCTGTTTTGGCGCTAAAGAGATTGGTAAAAGGTGCCAAAAGATACTATATTCAAAGATCAAATTATCCGGTACTTTGCAATTATAATCCCGATAGGTTTATTCAAATCAGAGAAACAATGAAAGAAGAGGTGAGGTTTTGTGAAATAAGATAATGATGAAAAATCATTAAGAGACTGCCTCCAAGGAACATTGCTTTTTCAAACACCATTATTAATTTTTTAAGGCATTCTTAATCTTCAATTTGTCTATCTCATTTAATTGTGTTCCGGTAGCAATTTTTGCCCATGTAGTGAAATTGTAAAATCTTAGAGCATTTGCTGCATCTCTTACCTCTTTGTATAAATCGAGATCTCCGGTTGGTAGAAAGAAATCTTCAACATTATCCGTACCGATTCTTACTTTAATCCCGGCGAGTAACATATCGAGAACCCGTGTAATACTGTTGTGCATGGGAACCTTCACATTTCTGTTCTGTTTATTTGATAATGTAGCGCTAGGGCAAACTATTACTCCAATATTCGTCTCTTTAAGCCCCTCCAATACTTTTTGAAATCTTTCTTCTTCATAAGATGCAATTGAAAGTGCATGAACAGCCCAAATCGTAGGTTCTCTTTTTTCCCTGAAGGCTGAACTATCAGGTCTTAACCAACGGACAGCCTCTATGAGTGTTTCAGTCCCATTCTCTTCAGGATGGTTTGTTTGATCAACTTGAAAATGTACCTCTTTAAAGTCAAGTGAGTTGGCAAGTTCTATTACTCTCCTGAAATGTTCTTTAAAACCAATGTGCCCTTTTCTTATATCACGTTCAGGGAGAGTGCCAATAAAATCTGCTCTGCTTGCTCCTTCTGTAAATATCTTCCATCTTTCTCTTTCTGTTTCTTTAAATCCAAAAATAGGGTATGCACCGACTCTAAAATCTATTCTCTTTCTATACTTATCCTTTAACTCAAGAGCGACATTCAGTGCTTTAAGTTTAACAGAATCTGCGGTCACATCGATAAAACTGTCGATTCTCCTTGTGCCAAGAGTAATACTTTTTTCAAGCGCCTTTGAAATTCTGGCTTTTAATGATTCACTGGAATAGGCAATGCCATCATGAAGTGTGCCTGTGGTATGTTGTTTTATCTCTAATGGATATGTTGATATTTCCCATGGGTCCATATCAGCATGTTCCACGTATCTTGGTTCCATTACAAATGCCCTATCAAGATGAGAATGAGCATTAAACCAACCACCTAATTTCTTGACCTGGTTCCTTACTTCTCTTTCAAAAGCCATAGTTTCCTCCATGCAAAAAAAGAGGCTTGAACATTCTGTTCAGGCCTCTTTTCAACTCTTAAAAAAATAATCCTCCCTAAAAACAGGAGGATGGTGATCAGGATGGGGTTTTCCCCCATGGTTTTATCCTTTAGCTTTTTTCTGAAGATTATATTCATAATTGCCTTTGTACCCACTTAAATTGCGGTAATTTGATACAAATATTCGAATACTGTCAATACTTTTTTTAAAAGAAAAGCTTTTTTTACATAGGATGAATGGTAAAAAACTGGCTGTTGATAGAAAATTGACTTTATTTTATAATTGTTTATATTTCAGGAGGTTTTAAAGATGGATATATTCGAATATGCAATGCAAATGGAACTGGACGGTAAGGCGTTCTATCTGGAGATAGCTTCCAAGTCAAATAACAAGGGTTTGAAATCCATTGTCGAAATGCTTGCAAATGACGAGCAGAAGCACTACGAAATCTTGAAGAAATTGAAAGACGAAAATCCCGATATGCGGGAGACGAAGGTTATTGAAAGTGCCAAGAATATTTTTTCCGAAATGCGGGAAAAGATAGACGAGTTTGTGAAACCCGCTTCAAATATCGAGCTCTTCAAGAAGGCTCAGGAACTTGAAGAGAAGAGCAGGGGTTACTACCTCGAAAAAGCGAAAGAGGTCGATGCAGAGTATCAGAAAGAGATACTTGAAAAGCTTGCAGAGGAAGAAAAGCGGCATTACTTTCTCCTCGAGAATATTATAGAATTCGTTTCGAGGCCCGAAAACTGGCTCGAGGGTGCCGAGTTCAACCACCTGGACGAGTACTAGATAAGAAACCCGGAAAAATATGCCTGAAAAAATCGAGATTCACCCGCTTTTGGACAGAGAAAAACAGAGAAGGGCGAAGGAATACAATCGCCGGAAACGATTCTGGTCTGTCATTACCTCGATTACAGAGCTTGTTATTCTGGTAATTCTCGTTATGTACGGCGCGGGAAATAGAGTTTACAATTACCTGGCAGGCTTACCCCCGTTATTTCAGTTCCTTCTCTGGGCCACCATACTGGCTGTGGGAGCAGAGCTGTTATCTTTGATACCTGGTATCGAATCGGAATACATGCTGGAAAAGAAGTATGGTTTTATGAAACAGAGTTTTACAGGATGGCTTACCGACCTTCTTAAGTCAACCTTGATAGGAATAGTAATCGCTTGGATCGTTCTTCTTCTTCTGGGATGGGTGGTAAAGCTTACCGGGCCATGGTGGTGGTTGGTTTTTGCCGGAGCTCTCTTTTTTCTCGAGGGCATACTGGCGATGATTTTTCCCGTGGTGATACTACCCCTCTTTCATAAGTATGAACCCATAGGGGATGAGAACCTGACAGGGAAATTGAAGGAGATTCTGGAAAGGGCTGGTATCCGTGTAATAGGATTCTACAGGGAGGATTCTTCCAGAAAAACCGGGCACGACAATGCGTTTTTCACAGGTTTTGGCAAAACGAGAAGGATAGTTCTGTATGACAACCTTATAGACAACTACACCGTGGATGAGATAGCAGCGGTGATTGCTCATGAAGCTGCACACAGGAAGAAAAACCATATCATTAAATTACTCCTCCTCAACCTAATTTTGACAGCGGTGATATCCTTCGTCGTTCACCTTGTAATGCTCAAGTCTTATCATTCTTTCTTCGAAGGTGGTGTTCATATACTCAAAAATATCTTTCCTTTTATCCTTGTCTTTTCACTTATGATGTTCATTGCGGGTATCCTTACAAATGCCATATCGAGAATTTTTGAGAGAGAGGCGGACACATATGCTCTGAAATACACGGGTTCAAAAGAGGCCTTTATAAGTATGCTTGCAAGGCTTGCAAACAGAAATTTGAGTGATGCATACCCCGGAAAATGGATAAAGGTGCTTTTCATGTCTCATCCTCCCATAGGTGAGAGAATTGCATATATAGAAAAACAAATATAGAACCATACGCATGGAAGGAGGGCATAATGCCAGCAGTAGAGATTAAACCGGGTATCTTCTGGATAGGCGTAAATGACAGGACGACAGATCTTTTCGAAGGTATCTGGCCGATAACCGATGAAGGAGTCACGTACAACTCCTACCTCATAAACGACGAAAAAAAGGTTATAATCGATCTTTCCAAGGCAATAAAGAGTGACGTATTCTTCGACAATGTGACCGAGCTGATTGAGCTTTCAAGGCTCGATTACATAGTTATCAATCACATGGAGCCGGACCACACCGGCGTTTTTCAGATGTTCAGGAAGATTGCTCCCCATGTGACAATCCTGGGAACGGCAAAGACGAAGGAGATGCTTAAGAATTTTTACGGCATCACTGAAAACGTGAGAGCAATAGAGGATGGGGAGACCCTGTCGCTCGGCAAGTATCAACTTAAATTCTTCAACACTCCTTTCGTTCACTGGCCCGAGACGATGATGACATTGGAGGAAAAAACGGGTATTCTCTTCTCCTGTGACGGCTTCGGAAGTTACGGGGCGCTACAGGGGAGTATATTCGATGACCAGTGTGAGAACATAGATTTCTACAAGAGAGAGGCTCTTAGGTACTATGTCAATATAGTAGGGAAGTTTTCGGGCCCTGTTCTAAAGGCAATAGAGAAGCTTCCGGCAGAAGAGGTAAAGGTTGTAGCACCCTCACACGGGCTGGTATGGAGAAAATTCCCCGCTGAAATTATTTCACTTTACAGGAAATGGGCCGAGTATGCCAGTGGCAGCGGAGATATAGGGGTGACGCTCCTATACGGCTCGATGTACGGGAATACCGAGATAATGATGAATGCCGTGGCTCAGGGAATATCCTCAGAAGGTGTGCCTGTAGAGATATTCGACGTTGCTCGCACTCATACGAGTTACATGCTTCCCTCACTTTGGACAAAGGCCGGTGTTATGGTAGGGGCTCCAACCTACGAAGGGGCTTGCTTCCCGCCAATGGTACATGCAGTTTCGATGGCGATAAGGAAGCGTGTCCTAAACAAAAAGCTTACCATCTTCGGAAGTTATGGCTGGAGCGGTGGTGCGCTTCGTGAGCTAAAGAGGATTGTGGAACCGGGGAAATGGGAACTTCTGGACTCGTACGTCTTTCTGGGCAAGCCCGATTCGGAAGACCTCAAGAAAGGCGAGGAGTTCGGAAGAAACTTTGCACGAGCCCTGAAAGAGCAAGCCTGATCTTCCTGCTGTTTGCCAAACATTCTCATACGACAATAACGACCTGGATATCGCAAACATTGGTATTGGTGGGCCCGGTTCTAAAGAGGAATCCTGTCTTTTCGAAGAAGTGATACGAGTCGTTGTTTTCAAGGTACTCCTCGTAATTCAGGTTGATACTTTCCGCCCTTTCCATAACCTGAAAAGAGGCAAAGGCGCCGGCTGCATCGGTTGGGCCGTCGTTCCCGTCGGTTCCCGCAGAGAGGAAGTATATCCCTGAATTTCTTGCATCCTCTGTATCTTCCGCATCCTCGGAGAGCCCCTTCAAAAACCACAGTGCCATTTCCTGGTTACGCCCTCCAAGGCCACTGCCTTTCAGGACAACGGTAGTTTCGCCGCCTGCTATAACTGCAGCAGGTTTCTTAACAAGGAGCTCTTCCCGTGAGATATCCTTGGCTATAGCGAGGTAGAAGCCGGCTGCCTCTCTTACGTTTCCCGTTATCATGGATGAAAGTGTCACCGTATTGTAACCTAAAGCTTTGGCCCTCTTCGCAGCAGCGATAATTGCATGAAGGTTCGTACCGATCAGGATGTTGCTGACCTTTTCAAAAAGCTTGTCTTCAGGTTTCGGCGTTTCTTCAATCTCGCCTTCAAGACCGAGCTTTAGAAGTTCCTTCACATTCAGTGGTACCTTTTCGGTAAGATTGTATTTTTCTATTATTCCGAAAGCGTCCTGGTAGGTCGTTCTGTCCCCAACCGTGAGTCCCGATGCTATTGAATCCAACCTGGCCCCGACAACGTCGGAAAGAATCAAATTTACGGAGGCTGCCGGGTACATCAGTTTTGCAAGTCTTCCGCCCTTGATTCCCGATATATGTTTTCTTATGCAGTTTACTTCGGTTATATCAGCACCTGAGGCAAGCAGGAGTTTGGTCGTCTCCTGCTTTTCTTTAAGTGTCAGCCTTACTTTCTCTGTTTCAAGAGGATAGCTCAAGAGCGCCGAGCCTCCGCCTGAGATGAGGTTTATGAAGAGGGTTTTTTCATTGCCTTTTCTTGCAAGGGCTGCAATTTCCCTGGCAGCCTTAACACTATTCTCATCGGGAACAGGGTGTCCTGCCTCTATGGTTCTTATCTTGCTTAGCTCTTCCGTGTGTCCTCCTTTGACAGAGATAAGTCCTTCGGTTAGACGCTCGCCAAGTAACTCTTCCATGGCAAGGGCCATCTTTGCGGTTGCCTTTCCGGCACCGAGGACAATAATTCTTTCGAAATCGGAAAGGTCATAGTTGTAGGTTTCCCTTTCCGTGGAAATGCTTAGCGTATTATTGTTAACAGAAAGCTGTCTTTTTATCATCCTGTATGGATCCACTCTGTTTACCGCTGCAAAGAATATTTCCTTAAGGTCCTGATATATATTTTCCCCGTTCATGGTGTTTTCCTTGTCTGTTATTATATCTCAAATTGACTTCAATTGTATATCTTAAGCGCAGAATAAAAATTTATTGAATGGTTTTGTTAAGAAATTGGAATTCTCTCTATATTGCAACATTGTGTCTGTTACATTGCGCTTTTGTGTCAATCCAATTGGCTACCATAAAATTAAGGTTTATAGATCGTTTTATAAGTTTCATTTTTATTAACGAACTTCACTTTATTACCGGTTTGCTTTCTTGGTTTCACATCAGAGAAATACTAATCAATTGAGGCTCTTGCAAAAATCGTATTATAGCTGATTTTTTGAAGTTGGGCTTTCAGTAGTTTGGTTTTCTTTTTGGACAAAACTAATGGATAGAGTCCCTCTTTTCCTATATGATGAGATTGACAAAAAAAAACATCAGAAGGAAGGAGAAACCCTATCCATGAAAAGTATAACAGAAATTCTTGGTGGTGCACAGATAGTCTTTGACATTTCTTTTGATCTACAAGACATTTTTGAAGAATATCTTACCGAACAGCACCGAGCATTTTTAGCAATGTTGCGTGTGATAGAAGAGCATCTTCCTATATTAGGGATTAGGTACAGGGGGAGAGGGCGGAAGCCATATGAAACTCAACCGATTATACGTGCATTTCTGGCAAAATCATTTTTCACTATTGAGAGTACTACAGATTTGCTACAACGGCTTAGAAGCGATTCAAGCTTAAGAAGGATTTGTGGTTTTTCCAATGTTCCCAGTGCGTCAACCTTTTCCAGACGGCTCAAAATCTTTTCAGATCAACATATCATGGAACAAACACTCTACAAGATGGTACGAAAGTACCATGAAGGGCGACTAGTTGGGCATATTTCACGTGATTCTACGGCAATAGAGGCCAGAGAGAAACCGGCAAACAAGAAAAAGAATGTGGTTAACCAAAATAAGCCAAAAAGGAGACGGGGTCGTCCACGAAAAGGAGAGAGTAGGCCTGCAAAGCAGAAGAAACGTCTTTTTCGGCAACTTTCAATGAGTTGTGGTAAAGCTTTGAAGGAACTGGATAGAGCCTGCGCATGGGGATGTAAGAAGAACAGTCAGGGCAATATTCAGTTCTGGAAAGGGTATAAACTTCATCTTGATGTGACAGATGCAGGCATACCAGTAACTGCTGTGGTTACCGGAGCCAATGTGCATGACTCACAAACAGCCATTCCCATGGAGAAGCTCACTGAAAGGAATGTTACACACCTGTATTCTCTCATGGATGCTGCCTACGATGCTCCTGAGATTCGGGATTATATAGGAGGGCGGGGGCGTGTGGCACTCATTGACCATAATAAACGCCGCAAAGATTCCCGTAAGCAGATGGACCCGGCAATGAAACAACGATTTAGAATCCGATCAACCGTGGAGAGATCCAACTCCCATCTTAAGGATTGGCTATTACCATCAAAGCTCATGGTTCGTGGTCATAAGAAGGTCACCTTTTGTATGATGACCGGTGTGGTGTGTCTTGCGGCAATTAAGATTCTACAACACTTTATTCTGCCTGCTCTCGAAGCATTGGAATAACACACGTTTTTCCACACTCCGCTGGGTATTTGTAGGATAGGTATGCCCTAATACTATGTTTGTCACAAGTTTTATCTTTTTTGACGGTTATTCTTGCTTGTACATCTATAAATTCCAAATAAACATCTGGATATTTCTGTTCATGAAAATTAGTTCCATACAGATTTAGCCTGTTTTTGAAAGAGGCTCA
>JALUUM010000028.1 GCA_027021365.1 Spirochaetales bacterium | reverse complement strand
CCGATACCTCTCCATTGCAAGCCTGTCCATGTCACGCATCCGGGCAACATCTGCCACCTTCATCGTTTTCATACTCAAGCCTCCACCAGTCAAGGATATGCAATCGGGCGGCTAAAATCAACATGATAAATCAGGACAAAAATCAGGTGAAAAACCAGGCAGGGCAATGGACAATCTAAAAAATAATATATATATTTTTCAATATGAAAATTACTTACTACAAATCGGTGATATGCCCGAGGTGTATTCCAACAAGCCGTTTTTTAAAGAACCTCAAAAAGAGCTATCCCGATGTTGAAATAGAAGAGATAGAGATTCTAAAGAACATGAAAATTGCCAGGAGGGCAGGCATTCATTCCATACCGGTGATAGAGATAGGCGAAAGGCGGTACACGGAGGCACCACCGATGGATGAAGTACTGGAGCTTCTAAAAAGGGAGCGTAAGTTTCCCGCATTATAGAACGAGGTATCACAGAACGGGGCATTATAGAACGAGAATCCGTTCCACCGCATTACGGCTGATACTACCGGCAGTAACTTGTGCCCTTCCTGAAGGCTTGAAGCTCCCGGACAACCAGAAGGCGTTTTCCAGGGGAATGAACAGTCCCTTCCCGTCGGATTCCCTGCCCCAGACTACCCTTTTTGTGTTTCCATCATTCTCAAACAGGGAAAGCAGGGAAGAAACATCAGGGTCATTCTTCTTCTTCATCCCGACAACAAGAAGAAGGTCAGCGTCTTCCGGGAGGGTATTCTCGATGCCGTTTTCAAAGGCACTTTTCCCTTCGGATACCGATTTTTCAGCAAGCCTCTCAAGAAGGTAGTGAGTATTCCTTGCATTCCAGAAAAGTGTCACATCGAGCTTCTTCTCTCCGTGGTATTTCAACAGGAGGGATAGTATCTTCCCCTCCGCTTCCTTCCCGTAATCGGCAACAATGGATTCGGGATTTATAAGAAGCTTAAGCCTGGAATCACCGTTACCTCCATGCTCCGCCATCCGGACAGCCTCTTCCAGTAAAACATCGATATTACCCATATTAGTTTCATACCTCTCTGCGATCCTCCCGGCGGAATCACTCTTTCCCGAGATGACCCAGAGGTTCCCGATTTGCCCCTCCTTTCTAAACCTGTGACACTCCGTATACGCCACATTGTTGTAATGTTCCAGGTCACCCACTATAAGGACATCGGTTGGGATTTCTTTCCCGGTAACCTCGTCGAAGAAGTGATAATCTCCCAGCTTCAACCAATCGGCGGAGGCCCCCTCTGTTCCAAGCGGGAAAACCTCGATGTTACTCTCATAAGCCCTATCTATGAATGCTTCTATCACTTCCTTTGAAAGGAGAGGGGATAAAAGCATAACCGGCCTACTGCTTTCTACAAGAAGATTCTGCACGATATCCTGGGCCCTCTTGTAATCTACGCTGTTTCCCCCTTCATCCAACGGACTATCGGGAACAGCGATGTTAAGGAAGTCCTGCTGAAACCTTCCTTTCTTGCAGAGCTTGCCATTATTTATACTACCCTCATAGTCATGTTTCTCGGTAACACGTGTAAGCAGAGATCCATGGTAGCGGTACTCGACAGAACATCCGACAGAGCATAAGGAACAGTAACCCTCCTCCACTTTTTCCTCGAGAGGTACAGTCTTTCCGAGAGGCAACTTTTCCGTAAGTGCACCCACGGGACAGGCGGATACGCACTGGCCGCAGCTAATGCAGGACTGCTCTTCTCCGAAGGGAACATCGAAGGTGGGAACAACAAGGGAGGAAAACCCCCTGTACATGTAACCCAGCGCCCCTATTCCCTGTACCTCCAGACAGATTCTTATGCACCTGGCACAGAGGATACACTTGGAGGGGTCACGGTCGATAAAGGGATGGGAAGAGTCTATCGGGTGAAGTTTCACCTCGCCGAGAAACCTCGTTGCGATGGCGTCGTAGTCATCCGCATATTCTTTCAACTTGCACTCATGCACATCCTGGCACCCGCATTCAAGGCATCTCTTTGCCTCCTCTACCGTCTCTTCCTCACTGTAACCAAGTTCTATTTCCTCGAAACTCCGCTTCCTCTCCTCCGGTGCAATTTTTTTCATAGAATGTCTGGGAATCTTCGGTTTATCCTTAAGGTCTTCAGATGTTACTGCTTTTAGCTCGTCCTTCTTGCTAAGGAATTCGATTTTCCTGAAAGGCTTTATTCCGGAAAAGTACTGAAGCACGGACCTAGCGGCATACTTGCCGCCTGCAATCGCCCTTATTGCAATATCCGGCCCCGTAGCC